>NZ_QMDW01000039.1 GCF_003605635.1 Halonotius pteroides | reverse complement strand
AGTTTTCAGCTTTTTTGCGGTATTTATGCTACAAGATGCCATTTTTACCATATTGAAGTGATAATATATAATATACCCAACCACCATACAGCGGCAAAGTATGATAATTTATATAAAAAATAGTAGTTGAAGTCAAAACTAAAGTAATGATCTATCCCATCTTTTATGCCCTACAATACACTACATAGATATACAAATGACACAGACAAAAATAGCCATGAGTGGACTTTCCGATGCGGAAAAGCAACTTATCGAAGATGCTGCCGACGAAGCGGGAATGGATACTGCTGCATTCGTGAGAACCCGATTCAGGGCTGGCTATCGGCTCTGGTCAGCTGGTGGAGATTTCGACGTGAGTGAGATGCGAAGCCGACTTGAGGACGATATAGATGATTCTACATCGGAGTCACAAACTGAGCCGTCTGATCCGGCATCGGCATCCAAACACGATAGATTCGCTGAACAAATCAAGCGCAGTCTGCCGACTAATGAGGAAGATGCCATATCACCCGACGAAGTTGAGGATTTAGTTTCCACAAAGGTCATCAGAAAGGTTCTGTCCGAACTGCGCGAAGCTGGCGAGGTTGAGTACAGTGTCACGCAAGATGGGTTTATTAGAAAATAATGTCCTCCATCAGTGACGCTCAATTCTCGGAGGCAGAGAAAAAAGAAGCCGACACCACATCGAGTGTTGATGAAATCGAACTCAAATCGGCTCCAATAGAATCCTTCATTTCTGAGAAACGAGCACAAAACAAGCAGAATAGCTTTGTTCAAATTCAAGAGTCCCGGCTCAGAGAGTTTGAGGCATTTCTATATTGGTTAGATAAGATCCACGTTTGCAGTGCTAGTGACGCTCAAATTGTAGAGTTTAATGACTTTCTGAAGAACGGAGATAGATACCTCACGATCACTGAACCCCACAATGGCTCAGAAGGAACACGCGAAATAAATCTATCAGATGTATCACGACATCAGATTTTGACGACATTGGTTGATTTTTATAATTACCTACAGATGGATAAGGGAATTATATCCAATAATCCGGCACAGCAGGCTCTCAGAGGCTTCAGCGACGATGAGTTTGATTTGTCCCCTCCGGATAGAATGCGAATCGAAATGGACGAAATGAGAGAATTTCTTGACTGGCTGGACACTCCGTTTGAGCGGGCTATAATCCTGAGTCTGCTGAAAACGGGAGTCAGGATCGGAGAACTGCTTAATGAAGATTTACAGTGCGTACACATTGGGGATGGATCAGGCGGGACTCACCCAGTCTACCAGCACATACTAGATCAGTACGATGTATCCCTTCGATCAGAAGTGCGCGACAAGCCTGATTCAGTATATATCTACTCCGCATTCAACGAAGAAACTGTCATCGACGGTGAAGAACGGAAACAAGGGAACAAGAGAAAAGACGATGATGGGAGTGTGATTCCGATTGACGATGAACTCAAAACGGCCATTATTGAATACTTAATGATGCGATCTCCACCACTCGAACACAAACGAACCAAGACACGTATTCCATTGTTCACCAAACCGACTAGTAGTGGTGGGCTTGAGCGGCTAACATATAGCAGCATCAGAAGCCAATTTGGTGATCATAATACTGATTCATCCGGGGCACTCGCTGAATATGATTGGTATAAACAGGGGGCTGATACCGAAGATAATGTATTCATGCACTACTTTAGACATTACTTTACTGACAATATGAAGCACAATCACGGTGTCTATCGCGGCTGGATGCCAACCGGTGTGATCGCGTACATCCGTGGTGACGTTGACAAGTCGGCTGTTGTCGGCTCTGAGCGGTCTGAATCAACCGCAAGGGAGAATACATACAGCCACTCAGATTGGCGTAACTGGGCTCTCAACGTCGAAGCACCGTACCTCAACAATATCTACAAGTTCGGTGTCTATGACGAGACACTGCCACGGCAACCCCCACAGGAGGTACAAATATGACCCTCGTGAGAAAAGATCATGAGTGCAATATCGGCATCTCAGATGTATGTGGAATGTACTCGGAACCGCGCACACGATATATCGGGGATACAGATGTGACTATTACCCCGTGCCCGATACCGAGCACAAACCGAGCACAATCCGATCACGCAGATAAGCGCAGTACAACGGAGGGGTAAGTGTGGAAAAGAAAAGCCTCCGACTACGTGAGGATCAAATCAAATTGTGTGAAGAGAGGGTCGATAACGACGCTTATGACTGCGACTCGTTTGCCGCTGCAGTCCGGGATCTGATTGACCGTGGAGAACAGTCGGACGATTTGCAGAGCGAGATTGAACGGCTTCGCGGGATTGTGGATGAGCAACGCGAAACGATCAATAATCTCAGTGAGCGCGAGATCGTCGTTGAGGTTGACCCGTCACCCGACGAAGAGGAGGAAGATCAGACCGAACTCGGGTTGATTGGCAAGGCACGGCAGCTCGTGAGTGGGTGATGCAGGATGGGCTATGCACCGTTATGATCTACTAATTCTGGGACTCGGGTTAGTCTCGCTGAGTGGTGGTCTTCTTGCCATTTACGGAGTTTGGCAAAATGACCGAACACAAACTTTGGCTGGAGCAAGCCTCGTGGCGACCGGCGGGAGTTTACTTTCATTGGTCACTGCTTCGCTGATCGCCACCCGGTATAAATAGACCTGACAAGATAAGTCATTAAGTAGACCATTATCCCTACTAGTGTATCTATCGAGATCGTCGGCATCGCCAGTGGGTGTTAGTCCCACTGAGCGATATTGATGGCCGCGTTCACATCGGCGTGAACCTCATATCCACACTCCCAGCACTCGAAATCATCGCCGTCACGGAACGCTGGATTTGTCTCGCCACACTGTCGGCAGGTGATACTCGTTTGTGCCGGATCAATCGCTTCAACAGGTAGCCCGGCTTCAGTTGCTTTGTACGCTAGCTGCTCAGTCAACATCCCATGCGGCCAGTCATGAATCGCGTCCTCAGCTGTCTCACGGTAGTCACTCAAGTCCTCAAATCGTATCTTACAGGGCGCATGATCGGCAGCAAGGTCAACAATCCGTCGTGTTGCAGTATGTGTCTCTTGTTCAGTGTATCGCTCACGATCACCGCGTGTCTCCCTTACACCCTTGAGATCGCCCTGTTTTGATAGTTGCTCACGGCGTCGATCTAGTTGCTCTCGATAATGCCGGAACTCCCGCCCAGATTCCATCTCAACAGCCTCAACACCATCTGAATCGACAACAGCAGCCGCCCACAGCACTCGCTCACCGAAGTCCACGCCGACCACCGTTTCAACATCACCCGGTTCATACACTTCGACCGGTTCGGAGACAGAGACGTGCGCCCAGAGTTGGTCGGTATCGTCGTATCGCAATTCAACGACACCGAGATCGGCGTCACCGGCGGTTACTTTCTCCAGCCACTCACGCTGATACTCACCAACAGAGACGTGAAACCACATTGAGGATGGGTCTAAACTGCGGTCGTTGATGAGTGAGATTTCGAGGCCGTATCCTTGGTCATTCTCGACTATCTGGCGGCGATTCTTTGAGCTTGATGACGTGGAGACACGAAAGTAATCTGCATCGCCAAACTGCCCCTGTGGTCGGTCGCCGGGTTGCCCACGCTCGTTCCATGAGGTGAACGCCTCCCTCGCTTTTGCCACGGCTGCATCCCGGTCGTGAGCATAGATATTGATATCATCCTCAAATTCTTCTGTTACCACCCGCCGGAGCTGCGTATCCCGGTTACTCCACCGATATGACGGAAATGAGGGGAGTATGTCAGCCGTATATCGTGCTACCCGCTGCCAGTCGTTAATTGCCTGTCTGATACGGTCGTGCTTCCACTGAGAACCCCGAAGCCGGAGCCGAATTGTCCGGGTAATGTCGGTAGTGGTCGTCCCAGCGCGGAACGCCTCAAGCGTCTCTTGATCCGCACTCGAACCAGTCGGCATTCTTTGATCGTGCGATTAGCTGGCAAGGATTTATATTCTGGGTGAGTGTTAATCCGATAAGCCGGGTCAGGCTATATGTCTGCCACCGGAGCGGGGTCGTTTCACCTCGTCGTAATCGTTGATTCTACGATTGCGGAGCGTGCCCACCAGCGAAGCCGCACGAAGGATGGAGCCCTGTATAAAGGCCATTTATCGGCGGTGGAGGTGAGAAGAGCGGAACAGAAATCCGCCGTTGCATGGCCTGTAGCGCACCAATAGGGTTGGCTCTCCCAAGGATATGGGAATCTGAGCCGGAAATCACGAACCTCACGAGATGTGGATGAGTCAGAACCCCACATCAAATCGTGCAGTGCGAGGGAGCGACCGCCTGATACACAAGAGCGCGTATCCCACCACATACTGAGGGGGACATTCCATTCCCCGAGAGAGTGGAAACAGAAATCGCATTCATACTGAAGCCGCAGATCTACGTCAACCGGTATAAATGAAGTGTATAGCATGGGTTGACGTATTCCGGTAGCAATTTTAGGACAATATATTGTAATAGCAGTCCTCTAAGCGGATTCTACCCCCCTGTTGCAGCGGACAGGAAACCCGAACCGGGATTGAAACATTTGCCAGTAAAACAGGTCGCCCTCGCACTGGTACGTTGCAGCGGACAGGAAACCCGAACCGGGATTGAAACACGGGGCGTTTCCGACGATTCTCGAAAGCAGCGAAGTTGCAGCGGACAGGAAACCCGAACCGGGATTGAAACTCGATGAATCGATCACTGGCGTTCGCCTGAGCGTTGTTGCAGCGGACAGGAAACCCGAACCGGGATTGAAACTCGAGCAACGGTTGACCGGCGGTGGCGAGCGGGCCGCCGTTGCAGCGGACAGGAAACCCAAACCGTATTAAAAGACTGAATTAATCGCCGCCAGCGGCGTCTTTACCCCGTCTAAAGCTCCCTGACAAGATACCTTGTCGAGTAGACCATTATCATCACCAGTGTATCTACCGAGATCGTCAACATCGCCAGTGGGTCATTCAATGGCGGTGGCGGTCGCGGTTGCGGCAAGGCCCGAACGGTCTGTGAGGGCCGCACTTGTCTGCCCCCTTAGGGGCTATCCCCCTAAAGGAGGGTGGCAAGATACCTTGTCGAGTAGACTATTGACAGCAGAGTGCTGCAATTTGCCGATTCCCATCTGCGGATCTAGGCTGATGCTGTCAGTTGCGGTGCTGTTGGGGGTGTGGTGTCTAGCAAATATAGAGCAAGTGACAGTATCAGCCTAGATCAGTCGTATCATCTGGAATCTATGTGATCTAAGATAGTGCCGCCGCTGGTGAGACTTGCTATCGCCTACCGCCGGTGGGCTAACCCCCAGCCCACTCGTAGAGGTCTGTCCTCATCTTGATGTGGCGACCAGGAACCCATCCATTGTCCACCGCAGCTGCCAACCTCTCAACGGTTATGTTGTCGAGATCGCTGAGAGGCTGCCAGTTGGGTGTTTCCTCGGGGGTGTCACTGTTATCACCCTTGGGGTCAGAGTTCACAGAACCGGCTGCAGTATCACTATCAGTGGTTTCAGCGGCAGTATTGGCATCATTGTCTGCATCCGATTCTTGCTGTTGCTTACGCCTCTCTCGTCGTTCATCAGCCCGGTCAAGAATATCGCCAACCTGCTCATCAGGGTTGACTTCACGCAGGACTTCAATACTCTCATCAAGTGCTGCGAGCGACGGGAAAACGACCAATACAGGGTTTCCAATCCTCTCAATCACTTCTGATTCGTCTAATCGACGGCAATGGTACTGAACTGTAGATCGCGCTAGCCCTGTTCGTTCTTCGAGCAGGTCATAGGTCGCACCCCGCTCGGTAGCGATTGTCTGTAGAATATCGTAGACGGCCTCTGTGTTGGGTCTGAGGGCTTCCTTACGCACCTGTGTGCCAACGGCCTCGAACCGCTCTCGTAGCTGCTCTCGGCGGTTTGTAGGGTGGTTGTAATCGTACACTGGGCGGGCTGACCCTGATTGGTAATCGTCGGCTATGAGCTGCTCACGACCGACTCCAGCCCATTGTAGATGCGACGATACAACAGACCGGAGTGTAGCCATCATATCATCCCATTCATCGACATGTGGCATCTCCTCGTCATCATCAACACCAGAATACGCTGCCTCAGTCTTGGGGTGGCGGGCGTGGTGATCTCGCGGATATTCATGCCACCCATCAGTCTGATAGCATTTGAGCTCAATGTCATATTTGGTGTCGTCAAACCCGAGCAAATCCCAGCGGTCAGCGTCAATAACAGCCTCTAGATACCCCTCTCGTTGCCGGGTTTTACCCGCTTGAGTCTCGCTTCGGCCTCCGTATGCAATTAGTTCCTCGCTTTTGCTAATAGTGTCAATTACTGGTTGCTTACTTCCAATGTCGTGCCGAAGATGTACTTCTCCCTTCCAGATGCGGCGTGAGTCATCGTTACGATCAGCGTTGAGACGGGAAACATCGATATCGTCGAGAACAGTCAACAACAAATCATACATCCGGCTTTCAATTTCTTCGCTAGTCTCAGCCCACGTCGTTGCGCACGCAATCAGTGAGCCTTCGCCGTGATTATACGTTATCTCATTACCGTCTTTATAATTGAGCTTCGATAGTTGGGGGGTAATTGTGAGTGAACACGATTTACCGTTAGTATTGAGGTTTCCGTCCTCGTCTTGTTGTCGCAATAGCAGCTTGTATTCGTAATACTGCGACCAATCCTCACCTTCGCCAGTCCCCCCCATCCAACCCTTACTCTTCAGCACTAGAACCCACCGTCCGGCTTCAGGATACCCAAGCCAATCGTAGTCCTGGTGATCTAACTCAGCAACGACGCCCGGCTCGTTGTCTCGATCTCCGATCCTATTCCGCCACAAGTCGAAGAACTGACGGTAGATAGTCCGTTCCCGGCTGGTGTCATTGAATACACACTGAGTCCCTCCACCGTGGGCGACTGGTTTGGGGCCGGATTCGGTATCAAGATCAGGAGATGGAAGCGAGTTAAGATCGGAATCAGAGACGTTTGAGAGGTCGATACTCATCTATTCCACTCCTGACAATCAGCATCGCCGTCTATGCCATGCAGACGGCTGATATGGGATTTAAACGAGATACTATCTGAGACGATGCACCTATTACAATCGCGTCGTAAGGAGCAGACACGGACACTCTGGAATCTAGTGCAAACCAAGTTCCCACGCCCGGTTGCACTGGATGGAGTCCCCGTGAAGGCCCCCTGTTTTGGGGCCAACATGGTAGTTCAGTAGTCCTATTTGCGCTTTATTTGTATTCTATTTATATCTATTTGTGTTCGTCTTCTAGTAGGTGGTCAGCTGCGAACTCGTGGTCTGGATGCTTCTTAGCGTCGAGGCCGTGAATCTCGATCTCGATCCACACGTCCTCTTGATCCGGGTCAGGCAACTCGTAGTAATCCCGAATCCGACGAGGAATCGTGATCCGGTTGTTGTTGGTCAATTTCGCTGAGATGTTCTTTCCCATTGGTTACGAATACGCCTACCCCGTAATAATCCTTACTCCTACTACAACTAGACGGAATATACAGCGAGATACTCGTTCATACAATATCATACAATGTATCCACACTTCAACCATATTGAAGTGATAATATATAATATACCCAACCACCATACAGCGGCAAAGTATGATAATTTATATAAAAAATAGTAGTTGAAGTCAAAACTAAAGTAATGATCTATCCCATCTTTTATGCCCTACAATACACTACATAGATATACAAATGACACAGACAAAAATAGCCATGAGTGGACTTTCCGATGCGGAAAAGCAACTTATCGAAGATGCTGCCGACGAAGCGGGAATGGATACTGCTGCATTCGTGAGAACCCGATTCAGGGCTGGCTATCGGCTCTGGTCAGCTGGTGGAGATTTCGACGTGAGTGAGATGCGAAGCCGACTTGAGGACGATATAGATGATTCTACATCGGAGTCACAAACTGAGCCGTCTGATCCGGCATCGGCATCCAAACACGATAGATTCGCTGAACAAATCAAGCGCAGTCTGCCGACTAATGAGGAAGATGCCATATCACCCGACGAAGTTGAGGATTTAGTTTCCACAAAGGTCATCAGAAAGGTTCTGTCCGAACTGCGCGAAGCTGGCGAGGTTGAGTACAGTGTCACGCAAGATGGGTTTATTAGAAAATAATGTCCTCCATCAGTGACGCTCAATTCTCGGAGGCAGAGAAAAAAGAAGCCGACACCACATCGAGTGTTGATGAAATCGAACTCAAATCGGCTCCAATAGAATCCTTCATTTCTGAGAAACGAGCACAAAACAAGCAGAATAGCTTTGTTCAAATTCAAGAGTCCCGGCTCAGAGAGTTTGAGGCATTTCTATATTGGTTAGATAAGATCCACGTTTGCAGTGCTAGTGACGCTCAAATTGTAGAGTTTAATGACTTTCTGAAGAACGGAGATAGATACCTCACGATCACTGAACCCCACAATGGCTCAGAAGGAACACGCGAAATAAATCTATCAGATGTATCACGACATCAGATTTTGACGACATTGGTTGATTTTTATAATTACCTACAGATGGATAAGGGAATTATATCCAATAATCCGGCACAGCAGGCTCTCAGAGGCTTCAGCGACGATGAGTTTGATTTGTCCCCTCCGGATAGAATGCGAATCGAAATGGACGAAATGAGAGAATTTCTTGACTGGCTGGACACTCCGTTTGAGCGGGCTATAATCCTGAGTCTGCTGAAAACGGGAGTCAGGATCGGAGAACTGCTTAATGAAGATTTACAGTGCGTACACATTGGGGATGGATCAGGCGGGACTCACCCAGTCTACCAGCACATACTAGATCAGTACGATGTATCCCTTCGATCAGAAGTGCGCGACAAGCCTGATTCAGTATATATCTACTCCGCATTCAACGAAGAAACTGTCATCGACGGTGAAGAACGGAAACAAGGGAACAAGAGAAAAGACGATGATGGGAGTGTGATTCCGATTGACGATGAACTCAAAACGGCCATTATTGAATACTTAATGATGCGATCTCCACCACTCGAACACAAACGAACCAAGACACGTATTCCATTGTTCACCAAACCGACTAGTAGTGGTGGGCTTGAGCGGCTAACATATAGCAGCATCAGAAGCCAATTTGGTGATCATAATACTGATTCATCCGGGGCACTCGCTGAATATGATTGGTATAAACAGGGGGCTGATACCGAAGATAATGTATTCATGCACTACTTTAGACATTACTTTACTGACAATATGAAGCACAATCACGGTGTCTATCGCGGCTGGATGCCAACCGGTGTGATCGCGTACATCCGTGGTGACGTTGACAAGTCGGCTGTTGTCGGCTCTGAGCGGTCTGAATCAACCGCAAGGGAGAATACATACAGCCACTCAGATTGGCGTAACTGGGCTCTCAACGTCGAAGCACCGTACCTCAACAATATCTACAAGTTCGGTGTCTATGACGAGACACTGCCACGGCAACCCCCACAGGAGGTACAAATATGACCCTCGTGAGAAAAGATCATGAGTGCAATATCGGCATCTCAGATGTATGTGGAATGTACTCGGAACCGCGCACACGATATATCGGGGATACAGATGTGACTATTACCCCGTGCCCGATACCGAGCACAAACCGAGCACAATCCGATCACGCAGATAAGCGCAGTACAACGGAGGGGTAAGTGTGGAAAAGAAAAGCCTCCGACTACGTGAGGATCAAATCAAATTGTGTGAAGAGAGGGTCGATAACGACGCTTATGACTGCGACTCGTTTGCCGCTGCAGTCCGGGATCTGATTGACCGTGGAGAACAGTCGGACGATTTGCAGAGCGAGATTGAACGGCTTCGCGGGATTGTGGATGAGCAACGCGAAACGATCAATAATCTCAGTGAGCGCGAGATCGTCGTTGAGGTTGACCCGTCACCCGACGAAGAGGAGGAAGATCAGACCGAACTCGGGTTGATTGGCAAGGCACGGCAGCTCGTGAGTGGGTGATGCAGGATGGGCTATGCACCGTTATGATCTACTAATTCTGGGACTCGGGTTAGTCTCGCTGAGTGGTGGTCTTCTTGCCATTTACGGAGTTTGGCAAAATGACCGAACACAAACTTTGGCTGGAGCAAGCCTCGTGGCGACCGGCGGGAGTTTACTTTCATTGGTCACTGCTTCGCTGATCGCCACCCGGTATAAATAGACCTGACAAGATAAGTCATTAAGTAGACCATTATCCCTACTAGTGTATCTATCGAGATCGTCGGCATCGCCAGTGGGTGTTAGTCCCACTGAGCGATATTGATGGCCGCGTTCACATCGGCGTGAACCTCATATCCACACTCCCAGCACTCGAAATCATCGCCGTCACGGAACGCTGGATTTGTCTCGCCACACTGTCGGCAGGTGATACTCGTTTGTGCCGGATCAATCGCTTCAACAGGTAGCCCGGCTTCAGTTGCTTTGTACGCTAGCTGCTCAGTCAACATCCCATGCGGCCAGTCATGAATCGCGTCCTCAGCTGTCTCACGGTAGTCACTCAAGTCCTCAAATCGTATCTTACAGGGCGCATGATCGGCAGCAAGGTCAACAATCCGTCGTGTTGCAGTATGTGTCTCTTGTTCAGTGTATCGCTCACGATCACCGCGTGTCTCCCTTACACCCTTGAGATCGCCCTGTTTTGATAGTTGCTCACGGCGTCGATCTAGTTGCTCTCGATAATGCCGGAACTCCCGCCCAGATTCCATCTCAACAGCCTCAACACCATCTGAATCGACAACAGCAGCCGCCCACAGCACTCGCTCACCGAAGTCCACGCCGACCACCGTTTCAACATCACCCGGTTCATACACTTCGACCGGTTCGGAGACAGAGACGTGCGCCCAGAGTTGGTCGGTATCGTCGTATCGCAATTCAACGACACCGAGATCGGCGTCACCGGCGGTTACTTTCTCCAGCCACTCACGCTGATACTCACCAACAGAGACGTGAAACCACATTGAGGATGGGTCTAAACTGCGGTCGTTGATGAGTGAGATTTCGAGGCCGTATCCTTGGTCATTCTCGACTATCTGGCGGCGATTCTTTGAGCTTGATGACGTGGAGACACGAAAGTAATCTGCATCGCCAAACTGCCCCTGTGGTCGGTCGCCGGGTTGCCCACGCTCGTTCCATGAGGTGAACGCCTCCCTCGCTTTTGCCACGGCTGCATCCCGGTCGTGAGCATAGATATTGATATCATCCTCAAATTCTTCTGTTACCACCCGCCGGAGCTGCGTATCCCGGTTACTCCACCGATATGACGGAAATGAGGGGAGTATGTCAGCCGTATATCGTGCTACCCGCTGCCAGTCGTTAATTGCCTGTCTGATACGGTCGTGCTTCCACTGAGAACCCCGAAGCCGGAGCCGAATTGTCCGGGTAATGTCGGTAGTGGTCGTCCCAGCGCGGAACGCCTCAAGCGTCTCTTGATCCGCACTCGAACCAGTCGGCATTCTTTGATCGTGCGATTAGCTGGCAAGGATTTATATTCTGGGTGAGTGTTAATCCGATAAGCCGGGTCAGGCTATATGTCTGCCACCGGAGCGGGGTCGTTTCACCTCGTCGTAATCGTTGATTCTACGATTGCGGAGCGTGCCCACCAGCGAAGCCGCACGAAGGATGGAGCCCTGTATAAAGGCCATTTATCGGCGGTGGAGGTGAGAAGAGCGGAACAGAAATCCGCCGTTGCATGGCCTGTAGCGCACCAATAGGGTTGGCTCTCCCAAGGATATGGGAATCTGAGCCGGAAATCACGAACCTCACGAGATGTGGATGAGTCAGAACCCCACATCAAATCGTGCAGTGCGAGGGAGCGACCGCCTGATACACAAGAGCGCGTATCCCACCACATACTGAGGGGGACATTCCATTCCCCGAGAGAGTGGAAACAGAAATCGCATTCATACTGAAGCCGCAGATCTACGTCAACCGGTATAAATGAAGTGTATAGCATGGGTTGACGTATTCCGGTAGCAATTTTAGGACAATATATTGTAATAGCAGTCCTCTAAGCGGATTCTACCCCCCTGTTGCAGCGGACAGGAAACCCGAACCGGGATTGAAACATTTGCCAGTAAAACAGGTCGCCCTCGCACTGGTACGTTGCAGCGGACAGGAAACCCGAACCGGGATTGAAACACGGGGCGTTTCCGACGATTCTCGAAAGCAGCGAAGTTGCAGCGGACAGGAAACCCGAACCGGGATTGAAACTCGATGAATCGATCACTGGCGTTCGCCTGAGCGTTGTTGCAGCGGACAGGAAACCCGAACCGGGATTGAAACTCGAGCAACGGTTGACCGGCGGTGGCGAGCGGGCCGCCGTTGCAGCGGACAGGAAACCCAAACCGTATTAAAAGACTGAATTAATCGCCGCCAGCGGCGTCTTTACCCCGTCTAAAGCTCCCTGACAAGATACCTTGTCGAGTAGACCATTATCATCACCAGTGTATCTACCGAGATCGTCAACATCGCCAGTGGGTCATTCAATGGCGGTGGCGGTCGCGGTTGCGGCAAGGCCCGAACGGTCTGTGAGGGCCGCACTTGTCTGCCCCCTTAGGGGCTATCCCCCTAAAGGAGGGTGGCAAGATACCTTGTCGAGTAGACTATTGACAGCAGAGTGCTGCAATTTGCCGATTCCCATCTGCGGATCTAGGCTGATGCTGTCAGTTGCGGTGCTGTTGGGGGTGTGGTGTCTAGCAAATATAGAGCAAGTGACAGTATCAGCCTAGATCAGTCGTATCATCTGGAATCTATGTGATCTAAGATAGTGCCGCCGCTGGTGAGACTTGCTATCGCCTACCGCCGGTGGGCTAACCCCCAGCCCACTCGTAGAGGTCTGTCCTCATCTTGATGTGGCGACCAGGAACCCATCCATTGTCCACCGCAGCTGCCAACCTCTCAACGGTTATGTTGTCGAGATCGCTGAGAGGCTGCCAGTTGGGTGTTTCCTCGGGGGTGTCACTGTTATCACCCTTGGGGTCAGAGTTCACAGAACCGGCTGCAGTATCACTATCAGTGGTTTCAGCGGCAGTATTGGCATCATTGTCTGCATCCGATTCTTGCTGTTGCTTACGCCTCTCTCGTCGTTCATCAGCCCGGTCAAGAATATCGCCAACCTGCTCATCAGGGTTGACTTCACGCAGGACTTCAATACTCTCATCAAGTGCTGCGAGCGACGGGAAAACGACCAATACAGGGTTTCCAATCCTCTCAATCACTTCTGATTCGTCTAATCGACGGCAATGGTACTGAACTGTAGATCGCGCTAGCCCTGTTCGTTCTTCGAGCAGGTCATAGGTCGCACCCCGCTCGGTAGCGATTGTCTGTAGAATATCGTAGACGGCCTCTGTGTTGGGTCTGAGGGCTTCCTTACGCACCTGTGTGCCAACGGCCTCGAACCGCTCTCGTAGCTGCTCTCGGCGGTTTGTAGGGTGGTTGTAATCGTACACTGGGCGGGCTGACCCTGATTGGTAATCGTCGGCTATGAGCTGCTCACGACCGACTCCAGCCCATTGTAGATGCGACGATACAACAGACCGGAGTGTAGCCATCATATCATCCCATTCATCGACATGTGGCATCTCCTCGTCATCATCAACACCAGAATACGCTGCCTCAGTCTTGGGGTGGCGGGCGTGGTGATCTCGCGGATATTCATGCCACCCATCAGTCTGATAGCATTTGAGCTCAATGTCATATTTGGTGTCGTCAAACCCGAGCAAATCCCAGCGGTCAGCGTCAATAACAGCCTCTAGATACCCCTCTCGTTGCCGGGTTTTACCCGCTTGAGTCTCGCTTCGGCCTCCGTATGCAATTAGTTCCTCGCTTTTGCTAATAGTGTCAATTACTGGTTGCTTACTTCCAATGTCGTGCCGAAGATGTACTTCTCCCTTCCAGATGCGGCGTGAGTCATCGTTACGATCAGCGTTGAGACGGGAAACATCGATATCGTCGAGAACAGTCAACAACAAATCATACATCCGGCTTTCAATTTCTTCGCTAGTCTCAGCCCACGTCGTTGCGCACGCAATCAGTGAGCCTTCGCCGTGATTATACGTTATCTCATTACCGTCTTTATAATTGAGCTTCGATAGTTGGGGGGTAATTGTGAGTGAACACGATTTACCGTTAGTATTGAGGTTTCCGTCCTCGTCTTGTTGTCGCAATAGCAGCTTGTATTCGTAATACTGCGACCAATCCTCACCTTCGCCAGTCCCCCCCATCCAACCCTTACTCTTCAGCACTAGAACCCACCGTCCGGCTTCAGGATACCCAAGCCAATCGTAGTCCTGGTGATCTAACTCAGCAACGACGCCCGGCTCGTTGTCTCGATCTCCGATCCTATTCCGCCACAAGTCGAAGAACTGACGGTAGATAGTCCGTTCCCGGCTGGTGTCATTGAATACACACTGAGTCCCTCCACCGTGGGCGACTGGTTTGGGGCCGGATTCGGTATCAAGATCAGGAGATGGAAGCGAGTTAAGATCGGAATCAGAGACGTTTGAGAGGTCGATACTCATCTATTCCACTCCTGACAATCAGCATCGCCGTCTATGCCATGCAGACGGCTGATATGGGATTTAAACGAGATACTATCTGAGACGATGCACCTATTACAATCGCGTCGTAAGGAGCAGACACGGACACTCTGGAATCTAGTGCAAACCAAGTTCCCACGCCCGGTTGCACTGGATGGAGTCCCCGTGAAGGCCCCCTGTTTTGGGGCCAACATGGTAGTTCAGTAGTCCTATTTGCGCTTTATTTGTATTCTATTTATATCTATTTGTGTTCGTCTTCTAGTAGGTGGTCAGCTGCGAACTCGTGGTCTGGATGCTTCTTAGCGTCGAGGCCGTGAATCTCGATCTCGATCCACACGTCCTCTTGATCCGGGTCAGGCAACTCGTAGTAATCCCGAATCCGACGAGGAATCGTGATCCGGTTGTTGTTGGTCAATTTCGCTGAGATGTTCTTTCCCATTGGTTACGAATACGCCTACCCCGTAATAATCCTTACTCCTACTACAACTAGACGGAATATACAGCGAGATACTCGTTCATACAATATCATACAATGTATCCACACTTCAACCATATTG
>NZ_QMDW01000038.1 GCF_003605635.1 Halonotius pteroides | reverse complement strand
CGAGTGCATATCTTCTCCAAGCAGACACTCAAACTAACCCGATGTGATCGACTGAGATTATCGTCGCTGCACAGGCGGTTGGTGGGGCGATCGGCAACCTCATCGCGATTCACAATGTGGTGGCCGCCCTCACCGTGGTTGGGCTTATCGGTGAGGAGGGACGCGTCATCCGTCTTGAGTTGATCCCAGTATTGTACTACGGCGTGGTCACGGGCATACTGACGCTCATTCTTGCCTTTGCCGTGGTACCGGCCGGGTTCTAAGGCGGACTCCCACCGCCTTCGCTTTCGAGAGGTACAAACAGCAGACGAGATACGGTGTCACACCGGGCGTGACCGATGCTGTGATCACGGCAGCAGTAGAACAACATTTATCATTAAAAACCGTTATAATTACACAGATGACCACAGATAGCATGAAATCAACAACTGAACAGTTCGTTGACCGACTCGAAGAATTCGGTGTGTCGTGGACAATCACACGTCCCGACGAGGCCGAAACGGCAATCACGTCGGCTGCAACAACGCCGGCAGTCGGTGTTTCCCCGGCGATCGACGGAGTGTCGCTCCCGCCGACCGTTGACCAAGCACTCTCCCCATCAACGCTGGATGCGGCCGCGACCGGGGTTACTGAGGCGACACTCGGCGTGGCCGACTATGGAAGTCTCGTGATCCCGACAACCCGGGCAGGCATCGAACCGGTCAGTCTGTTTGCTGACCAGCATATCGCTGTGCTCAGTGAACGCGATATCGTTCCGGGAATGGACGACGCGCTGGCCGAGCGTGGTGACGCCTTCCGCACTGACGACTGGAGTGGGATTATCGCAACCGGCCCCAGTGCGACCGCCGATATGGGCGCGCTGGTGACAGGAGCACACGGGCCAAAAACCGTTCACGCAATCATCGTCCAATCATGAGCTCAAACAACGCTTCGAATACAACCAAAGCAGCGCGTATCAACCACATCCTCGAAACAGAGGGTGATGCGGTCGCCGACAACACACAGGGGTTCAATCAGGGTCGCTACGACTCCGTCGCCAAGCTCGACGACTACGAGGGGCTCAAAACAGAGGCGCGGGCGATCAAGAAGGACGCCATCGAGCGACTTCCCGAACTCATCGATGACCTCCGGGATGCGATTGAGGCCAACGGCGGGACGCTGTATCTTGCCGACGACGCCGCCGACGCAAACGCGTATATCAGTGATGTTGTCGACGATGTCGGCGGTGAGCGCGTCGTCAAGAGCAAATCGATGACAAGCGAGGAGATCGAACTCAACGAGGCGCTGGCCGACAACGGTACCGATGTTGTCGAGACCGACCTCGGTGAGTGGGTACTCCAAGTTGCTGACGAGGCCCCCTCACACATTGTCGCGCCAGCGATCCACAAATCCCGGGATGGGATCGCCGACCTCTTTACCGAGCAGTTCGACCCCAACGAGTCGCTTGAAACCGCCGAGGATCTCACGATGTTCGCCCGCGAAAAGCTGGCCGAGATGATCACGGCGGCCGATGTCGGCGTCACGGGCGCAAACTTTGTGACCGCCGATTCAGGGACGATGGCACTCGTCACAAGCGAGGGTAACGCCCGCAAAACAATCACCGCCACTGACACCCATATCGCCGTTGCGGGCGTCGAAAAGGTGATTCCGACCGTCGAGGATCTCCACCCGTTTATCGAGCTGATCGGCCGCTCGGGAACCGGCCAAGACATCACCTCCTACATCTCGCTGCTCACGCCGCCGGTCGATTCGCCAACACTTGATTTCGATACCGATACACTCGGCTCAGCCGACGATCGGGCGTTCCATCTCGTGCTGATCGACAACGGACGGATGGCGATGCGTGACGACGACGAGCTCCGCGAAACGCTGTACTGTATCCGTTGTTCGGCGTGTTCGAACTCTTGTGCCAACTTCCAGCAGGTGGGTGGCCACGCATTCGGCGGCGAGACCTACTCCGGTGGGATCGCAACCGGCTGGGAGGCCGGTGTTGAGGGCCTCGACACCGCCGGGAAGTTCAACGACCTCTGTACCGGCTGTTCGCGGTGTGTCAACGCCTGTCCGGTTGGGATCGATATCCCATGGATCAACACGGTCGTCCGCGACCGGATCAACCGTGGCACCGACGCCGAACTTGACTGGCTTGTCGACGGGCTCACCCCGGATGCCGAGCCGGCTGGGCTTGATCTCGGCAAGCGGCTGTTTGGGAACTTCTCGACGCTTGCCCGGCTTGGCAGCGCGACAGCACCTATCTCAAACTGGCTCGCCAACAACCGTCTCTCCCGGCAGGTGATGGAGCGTGTTGCGGGGATCGATCAACGACGGGAACTACCATCGTTCCAGCGGGAGACGCTCCGAGACTGGATGGCAGACCGACCGTCTGTCGCTGATCCTGAACGCGAAATCGTGCTCTTTGCCGATGTCTACACAAACCATGTGCAGGTTGACCGCGGAAAGGCTGCGGTGCGTGTGCTTGAGGCACTCGACGTTGCGGTGCGGCTGGCAGATGTGCGTGCCAGCGGTCGCGCTCCACTGTCACAGGGGATGATCTCGACAGCCCAGACACACGCGGAGGCGGTCGCCGCAAACCTCACGCCACACATCTCGGCTGGCCGTGACGTGGTCGTAATCGAGCCCAGCGATCACGCCCTGTTCCAGCGGGAGTACGAAAAGCTCCTTGACGCCGAGAGCCACACACAGCTTGCCGACAACAGCTACGAGATCTTCGAGTATCTCTATGGGCTCCTAGCAAACGGGGCCGACGAGACGGCACTGTCGGCGGGTGACGGCGAAGAAATCGCTTACCACAGCCACTGCCAGCAGCGAACCCTCGGCGTCGATCGGTACACCGAGGCGGTGTTGGAGGATCTCGGCTACGATGTGGTGACCTCGGACGTTGAGTGCTGTGGGATGGCCGGAAGCTTCGGTTACAAGAAGGACTACTACGATGTCAGCATGGCCGTCGGTGAGGAGCTCACATCGCAGTTCACCACACCGGAGACCGACGATCGAACCGTCGTCGCCAGCGGCACCTCCTGTCTCGACCAGCTTGACGACCTACTGCAACGACCATCGAAACATCCGATCGAACTGCTCGCCACAGCGAGGCCAGCCTAACACCGGCTGAGTCGACTCAACAACCCATTGAACTCCAAGGCTACCCCCTCACGCCGTGTGACGTCGACAGCGTAGGCCAACAACACCGACCGCACGGCGTCGAGAAATCGGTCAACATCAACGGGGCCGTGGACGCGGACGACCTGTGTGTCTCCCGTCGAGGGCTCGATCGCGACCGCCTCGCGCCCGATCCAGCCGCCGTCGTACACCCGAAGCGTTTCAAGATCGTTGTACGGCAGTTTGGCCACAGTTTCGGCGGCTTCAAGCGCGGCTGCCAGCCCCTCCTGTTGATGTGGTCGACAAGGGCGGCTGCCCGACGCGACGGCGAGCCGACCGTGAGATCCAGTGGCGTCAGATAGCCATACTCCACGAGCAGCAGATGCTTCGACCGAAACAGCAGGTCAACCAATCGGAGCGGGAGGGCCCCCCGCATCGTGAAGCTGAGGTGAATGTGAACGGCCGCGGAGCCAGAGTTGGCAGAGTCTTGGTCGGTCATGAAAACCAGCCTCGTGCCCGCTTGGCGTCGTCGACGGTTCCAGCCGCTGCCATCTTTGCCCGCGCCACGCGATACATGACGGCGATCTGGATGACACCGTATCCGAGCCACAGAAGCCCACCGCCGACCTCGCTCCCGATAACGATCGCCTCCGTTTCAAAAATCCCCCACCCAAGCTGGGTTGAAAGGTAGATCCCGGTCAACAGCACGCTGAAGTAGCCGAAAAAGCCGGCAGCAAACCACATCGAAACGATGCGCCCCCACCCCGGCATCGTATGTTCAGGCAACCGTACCGTGTTGACCCACTGAACAGCAAGGATGTACGGCCACATCATCAGCCCGGACATCGACGCACCAACCACCAACAGCCCAAACGGGTTTTCAACCGACAGTGGCAAAAAAAGAATAACGATCCCCCACGCACAAAAAACGGTTAACAGCGTCCAAAACACCTGTGAGAGGCTCCAGCCCGCATCCCGCCCGTAGAGCTCGTAGATGATATCAGAGCTGTTCCGGACAAACGACTCAACGATGGCGTACTCGGTTGTGAACAGTGCTAAAAACAACAGCGCGTAGATCACGATGCTGGTAACTGACCCCACCACAGGGACGACCTCAACCAGCCAGATATCGACGGCTGTCCCGGTTGATCCGGCCGCATACGTGAACATGACAAGCGTGAGAATCGTTGTGACGACCACAAGCCCGAAAAAGAAGGTCAGCAAGTGCTCCAACTGAGTCACCCGCCACCACCCACGCCAGCGTTCAAGATTGACCCGGTTGGGCACGAACGAAAACCCGTTTCGATGAACCGTCTCGGGATCATCACCGGCAAATGGGTTTTTGATTCGCCCCTGATACCGTCCCATTCCGTACCCCTTTTCGCGAATCCACAGGCTCTGTGAGAGGTTGAGATAGCCCCCGGCACCGGCATAGGCCAACGCACCGAGCAGAATCGCGACAGTCTCAACCTGGAGCTGTTCACCGGAAAGCGTCAGATTTGTCGGCACCGACAGAGCTGTTTCGACTGACCCGACAAGAGCAAACAGCAGGATGGCGAGGCCGATCGAGACCGTCACAAGCAGGAGTTGGAGCTTCTCGACGACGTTGTACATCAGCGGAGCCATCTGGTATGTGAGCCAGATGAGCACCATGAGCGCGATCCCGAGCAGTCGCCAGCCATTGATCTCAGCACCGAGGATGCCGTAGGTTCCGAGCGAGAGCCCTGCGGCACCGATCTTGTCAGCACTGGCCGCCCACCCCGGCCATCCGAGTGAGAGAAACCCACCGAGCAGTAATGCCAGCGGAACCGTTGGGTGGAGCCTTTCCATCGCTCGAAAGATGCTTTCGCCTGTCGCCAGCGTCCACCGCTGGATCTCGGTGTTGACAACGAAGTGCACAAACGCCGCCAGCAGAAACAGGCCAAACAACGCCCAGCCAAACCGGGCGACGAGCGTCGGCCAAAACAGCGTTTCCCCGCTTCCCAGCGAGGCACCGAGCATGATCGCACTCGGCCCGACAACGTACTTTAGTTTTGGCACCTTTGGGAGGTCAGACCGTTTAAAATCCCCGTCGTCGCCTGTTTCGTTGTGTATTGGTGTCTGTGATGCCGTCTCAAGATTGTCGTAGGCGACCGGCGTGTAGGTCGATGTGGGGTAGGTTGCATCCGTCGGATCGGCGTAGATATCGCCGTCTGTCACCGGCTCTTTTTCGCCCGGCGACGCTGAATCTGAGTTATCCATTGACGATCTGCCCCCGTCGGAATGCTACCAACAGCGCCATAGGAATCTCACGCACAGCAGCCCGATCGATCCACACAGATCGGTCGGCTACGCCTGTGTACACGCTCATGCTCGTCGGAACTATCTCTTGACAAAGTACCAGACGTGGTCACGTTGCAACTCAACGTCGACACTCGGCAGATCGGCTAGCTCGGGTTCGATCATCTCCCACCATTCGTCGGCTGTTTTGCAGCCGGCAGTGTTGTCAGGGAAGACCGTTGTGAGAACCTCCATCTTGCTCGCCTCAGGGTTGTCCCTGATGTAGTCGTAGGCCGCCCGAAGGGCCTGTCGACGCGCTTTGAGAACCTCCCCAGAGCCAGGCAGCTCGGCGTTGGCGATCTGTGTATCGACTGTCGGGCCCCGCTGTGTCGACGCCACCGGCTCTGCACTGTTGGTGGCAATGGGCACCGGGATCCACCAGACACGGCTTCGAGCACCAACCTTTCGCGTTTCGAGAGCCCCTGTCTCCACCAGTTCGCCGAGTTTGTTGTGTGCGGTGCGACGAGAACAGTTGGCAGCATCCATCACGTCGCTTGCGGTCAGCGGTTTGGCCCGATCCGAGCGTTGCTCAAACACCGCCAGAACATCCGCCAGAGTAAATTCCATCTGTTGGGTCGCAGATAGGTGATCGCCTGAGCTGTCTGGTGGTTTGTCCATACAGTACCATAGTGCACACCTGTGTAATAGTTTTTCATTAATGATCATGAATTTTTATACGATCGCGGAACAAAATCTATATGTGACATCGATAGATATTGCTGTTCTTGATCAGACGATCCACGGAATGTCGGCGCGTGAGTATCGTGACACGCTCGATGGGCGGCTGTCGTCACAGACGGTCAAACTGGTTGCCACACCAGGTGAGTACGATGAACTCCTTCCGTCGGCACGGATCATCACGGGCTTCGAGATCGACGCCGAGGCGGTCGACCGAGCGACGAATCTTGAGCTGTTTGCGTGTACCTTTGCCGGAACGGATCATCTACCGCTCAGCGCGTTCGAAGCAAACGACGTACAGGTGACCAACGCCTCCGGCGTCCACGGGCCGAACGCTGCCGAACAGGTGCTCGCCTCTGTGTTGTCATTTGCACGTGGCCTCGATCATGGTTGGGCCCAATCACAGGCGGGCACATGGAGCCACTATCAGACGGATGAACTGTACGGCTCGACAGTTACCGTTGTGGGGATGGGGTCGATCGGCGGCGCGATCATCGACCGGCTTGCTCCGTTCGGCGTCGAAACCATCGGGGTTCGCAACTCACCATCGAAAGGGGGTAATGCCGATACGGTCGTCGGGATCGAGGAGCTACCCGAAATCCTGCCACGCACGGACTATCTCGTACTTGCGTGTCCGCTAACCGAGGAAACCGCACAGCTAGTGGATACGGCGGCTCTCGAACGGCTGCCACCGGATAGCGTCGTCGTCAACATCGCACGCGGACAAGTGGTCGACACTGACGCGTTGCATGCTGCACTCCAGACGAACGAGCTTCGCGGGGCGGCCCTTGATGTGACCGATCCGGAACCGCTGCCGGACGACCACCCGCTGTGGAGCCACAACAACTGTCTGATCACGCCACACAACGCCGGGCATACGCCACGCTACTGGAACCGGATGGCAGACATTATCGCTGAGAATGTCGACCGACTGGAGACCGACGAGCCGCTTCGGAATCAGGCAAAGTGAAAAACGGCGACCCCGGGGTGTTAGGCTACCGAACTGGTGAGGCCGACGCCAAGTGCGTCGTTTGTTAGCTGGCGGCTCGTCTCGGCGTCAGTATCTGTTGCCAGCGCGCGGATCGCATCGATGTTTTCGGGTATCACGTCGGCCTGCTGGTGAATGGCCTGCAGCAGCGAGAGCGACCGACCGTCGACGGAAAGTGAGTCCGACCAAACACAGTTTTCCCACACATCGCCGCGCGGTCGCCCCCGGTCGTGGGCTGACTCCCGCAGATCCGCACAGCTATCCTGCCCGCAGCCACTGGTGATGAGTTCGACGCGACGCTCGTCACCCAGACAGGTGCGAACAGCATCAGTACGCGGCGCGCGCTCCAGACGCACCGTGAGGCTGTGGAGATGCATCAGCGTCGCCGGCACCGTCACACCCTTGCTCATCACCTCAATCGTGGGCAACACGGTTTGGAGGTCGGACGCGTGGTGTGAGGGGACGGTCACGGGGTCGGGTAAAATATCGTTGATCGGCCCCCGATCCGACTGGGTTGGATCACCACCACGGCGGATCAGTGTACAGTCGACCGACTCAACGCCGAACTGCTCGTTGAGCGGCGAGAGAAGGCGAGCCAGTCCTGTTGTGTTACACGATACCACCCGCGTTGATCGCTGACCGACCGTTTCCTCATAGTTGGCTCGGGCACAGAAACTCGCCGGTGCCACGGTTGACTCCTCACCGCCCTGAAACACGACTGCCGTGTCGGTGGAAGTATACGTTGATGCGTTGGCCGCACCGACGCCAGCGGGCCTCGCATCAACGACGACATCGCTCTCGGCGATCAGCGCCTCTGTATTGCCCGTGACAGGCACGTCGCAACCCCCGGTCGCGTTTTCCGCACCAGTCTCGGGGGTATACATTTTGAACCCACGGTCGACCGCCGCCGCCGCCTCGTGATCCAGTGAGCGTTTGCTCACACCGACGACAGCCATATCCGACTGTGCGTCGACCGCAGTCGCAACCCGCTTTCCGATCGTTCCGTAGCCGTTGACTCCAACGTGAATCATCGACTCTCCACCCGACGCCGCATTAAGGACGGCTGTCTCCGGTATGTGCCGTCGATCCCATCGGCTTCGCTGGTGAGTAACTGACGCTTTTGATACAACTGTTGTGACGCCTCAGTAGTAGGCATCAACTACCGTTACTGACCTCAGGGTAAAAAGAGTACTCTGACTCATAATTCAGTTAATTTACCGCCGTTCTGCAGACAAATATAATTTATAAGTCATATTAAATATATAAATGGTGGTCAAATCAGGTCGACGACACACAGGGTTTTGAGGTCGTGATAACTGTGCCCACGCCGGTTTTAAATACCTAAATGATAATACATGAGGTATGTCGCACGTTCTCCGACTAACTGATCAAAAAAATGACCGTTCCAATGCAGGCGGTAAAGCGATGTCACTTCATGAATTGCATCAGACCGGGGCGGATGTGCCAAATGGGTTTACCGTGACAACGCAGTCATACAGAGATCATATTCAAAAGATCGCGCTTGGTGACGTGGACACATATCTCTCGACCGGTGATATCGACACCAAATCAGCTGAGCTGCGAGATGAGATATTGACCACGCCAGTCCCAACTGCTGTGTCGGATCGAATTCTCGGGATCTACGATGAAGAGTTTGCTGACGATGACCGGGTTGCCGTCCGCTCGTCGGCCACAGCAGAAGACATGGAGGATGCGTCGTTTGCAGGCCAGCAAGACACGTATCTGAATGTGCAGCGTGACGATTTAATCGAACGCGTCAAGGAGTGTTGGGCATCGTTGTTCACCAAGCGGGCGTGTGTTTACAGAGAACGGAACGACATCTCTCACGAGGACGCCGAGATGGCCGTTGTTGTCCAAGAAATGGTCGATGCGACAATCAGTGGCGTGCTGTTCACTAACGATCCTGTCAGTGGCGACGACGAGATGACGATCGAATCCGCTTGGGGGCTTGGTGAGGGGGTCGTTTCCGGCGAAGTCACACCAGATCGGTTCGTTGTTGACGGCGATACCGGTAATCTGATTACAACAGACCTCTCGACAAAACGGCAGCAGTACACATGGAACGGGGATGAAACGGAGCTGATTGCGGTGGCTGAGGGAAAACAAGAGGTAAGAACGCTGACCGACGACCAGATACAGGCCCTCTGGACGAAAGCACAAGAGATCACCGACTACTTTAGGGAACCACAGGATATTGAGTGGGCGATCGACGACGGGGAGTTATACATTCTTCAATCACGGCCGATCACGTCGATTACCAGCAGCGCGACGGCTGACACCGAGACCGGTGTGCTCGTTGAAGGCCTCGGGGCGAGTCCGGGAACCGCAGCGGGAACGGTGCGGTTTATCAGGCAAATCGACGAAACAGACCGTGTCACCGGTGATGATATTCTCGTTACAAGCGTTACAACTCCGGATATGGTTCCAGCTATGCAACGAGCAGCTGCGGTTATCACCGATGAGGGCGGGATGACGAGCCACGCAGCGATTGTCTCACGGGAACTCGGTGTACCGTCGGTTGTGGGTGCAACTAACGCAACTAAGATCCTGAATGACGGACAAGAGGTGACCGTCGACGGCGAGAAAGGCGTTATTACAGCGGGCGCGGAGACAGACTCAGCCGAAGAACAGACCGATGATATAGAAGCGCTGCGACCGGAGACGCCGGTCACACCGATGACAGCGACAGATATCAAGGTCAACGTCTCACTCCCACAAGCTGCCGAGCGAGGGGCCGCAACGGGTGCTGATGGGGTGGGACTACTTCGGTTGGAGCACCTGATTTTAGGGCTTGAACAAACGCCGACAAGTTATATCGAAGAGCATGGTGAAAATGCGTTTGTCAACGAACTCGTCGAAGGCATTCAGACAGTTGCCGACGAGTTTTACGCCAGACCGGTTCGCATTCGGACGCTGGATGCGCCAACCGACGAGTTCCGCAAGCTAGAGGGTGGCGAATCGGAACCCGTTGAGGACAATCCAATGCTCGGCCACCGTGGGATCAGGCGGTCGCTGGAGACAGAGACTGTCTTTCGGTATCAACTAGAGGCATTCAAGCGACTGCGAGAGGTTGGCTACGACAATGTCGAGATTATGTTTCCACTTGTTAATGATGCCGACGATGTCGATGCGATCATACAGCTTATGTCGGATGTTGGGATCGATACAAGCAAAACACGGTGGGGTGTCATGATCGAGACGCCTGCCGCCGCGTTGCAGGTTGAATCAATTACCGATCGACCGATCGATTTCGTTTCGTTTGGCACAAACGATCTGACACAGTATACTCTCGCCGTCGACCGGAACAACGAGCGTGTCGCCGACCGCTTTGATGAAACACACGACTCAGTTGTGACACTCATCAAAGATGTTATCGAGGTGTGTCGGGCCAAGGATGTCGATACGAGCATCTGCGGTGAGGCAGCGTCGAAAACTACAATGATCCGACAGCTGATCGATTCGGGCGTCACCTCACTCAGCGTAAATATCGATGCGGTTCGAGATACCCAACATGAGGTGAAGCGGCGTGAACAACGGCTGATTCTTGATTCCGCTCTTGAGGATCGCACAGGCTGAACCGACAGCCATCTGTGTGCAACTGAGCCGTTGACACGTTTTACTTGTGTTTCATTGACTGTGGATACACCGTCATCGGGCTGGTGAACGCATCACATCAACGAGGCGACTACCCAGGCGTTGACATCGAAACAGTTCACTACCCGTTGTTAGCAGCACCGATGGTTGCATTCACTGATTTTCAGAAACGGCAGGTTGGGCATATAAGTTGTGCCAGGTCAGTCGAGTGCGGCAGCAACTTTCTCTATCGGGTGCGGAGGTTTACCATACTGTTGTTCGTAGTCAGCGAGTTGTGTCCGACAGGAGGTTCCGGGGGCGACAACCTCTGTTGCCGGTGAGTCATCGACCGCATCAAACAACATCCGACCAATCGCCTGACTCATCGAGTAGTGCTCGGCCTCATAGCCGAAAGAACCAGCCATTCCACAACAGGTGGTATCGAGTACATCAACATCGTATCCAGTCCGCCGGAGCACGCCGACCGCGTGGTGTTCCCGACTGGCGGCGGTCTGATGACAGTGACCATGGTACGACAACGTCGCCTCGGCGTCGGCGTCGAGTGCGTCGTCCAGCCAAAAGGTATCAATATACTCCATGACACTGTAGGTGTTGTCGGCGACAGCAGCAACATCCTCGCCTGAAAGCAGATCCAGATAATCCTCTTGGTACATAACAGAATCACTGGGTTCGACGCTCACGATATCCCAGCCGTCAGCAACACGCGGGGCGAGTTCGGCAACGTTCGCCTCGGCGGTTTCACGCGCGCTATCAACCATCCCTTTCGAGTGAGCTGGCCGACCGCTGTCGGTTACGGTCTCCGAGACCACAACATAGACACCGGCGGCCTCCAGTGTCCGAACCGCGGCCTTGCCGACCTTGGGTTGGGTGTAGTTTGTATAGGGATCAGCAATCAGTAGTGCCTTCCGCTCGGCTTCAGCCTCACTGACAGCTGGTGTCCGCGATCGAGCCCACTTTTGTAGTGTCCCACGTTTGAACGTAGGCAGGTCACGCTCGCGGGCGATACCGAGGGTTTTCTCCATGAGTAGGCTGCTGCCGGGGAGTTTTGTTGCCAGATTTGACAGCGGGGCAAACGTGCTCCCAAGACTGTAGAGAGATTCAACATTGGCAAACAGTTTATCACGCAGTGGAATCCCCTCTCGTTGGTGTTTTTCATGTTTGACCTCGGTCTTGAGCTTCGCCATATCGACGCCACTCGGGCAGTCCCGCTTACAGCCCTTACAGCCAATACAGAGATCCATCACCTCATGGATGAACTCGTCGTCGAAAACATCGTCCGGAAGGTCGCCACTCATTGACCGCCGGAGCATATTTGCCCGCCCCCGTGTCGAGGTGATCTCTTCGTTTTCGGTCGCCCGATAGGTCGGACACATGACACCGCCTGTTGTATCCTGGTGGCCTTCACAGCCGCCACACCCGTGACAGAGTTCAGTCATCCCTTGGAAGCCGTTGTCATTGTCCCAGTTGAGGCTCGGCTCAAAGCCGGCCTCAAAGCTGTAGTCGTCATCGTATCGGAGATTCTCGGTTGGATCTGAGTCACCACAAACATTGCCCGGGTTCAACAACCATTGTGGGTCAAACGCCGTTTTGAGCCGCCTGAAAGCCTCCCAGAGGTCGTCATCGTAGAGCTTCTTGTTCCACGTTGTTCTGGCCCGCCCATCGCCGTGTTCGCCCGACACAGAGCCGCCGTACTCGATGACAAGATCGGTGACAGCATCCGAAATTTCCAACATCGTTTCGACCCCATCCTCAGATTTGAGATTCAACAGCGGCCGGATATGCAGAACCCCCGGCCCGGCGTGGGCGTAGTAGGACGCAAACGTGTCGTACTCCGCAAACAGTTCTTGAATGTCGGCGACATACTCAGGGAGGTTTTCGGCCGGCACGGCGGTATCCTCGACAAACGGCCAGTGTTTCTCATCGCCAGTCCGTGACAACAGAATCGGTAGCCCGGCTTTCCGCATTTTCCAGAATTTGGCCTGTCGGCCGTCGTCGTATGCTTCTAACGCGTCGGTAGCGTTGATCGCTTCATCGGTTGTGATCCTGTCGCTGTTGGCGTCGACGGCCGGTTCGTAGCTCGGCAGCCGGTCGGCCAGTAGGTCTGCGATCTTCTGTTTGCCGTCGGTAACCGAGTCGGCATAAAACTCAACGAGCAGCGTTGAGTCAGTGTTATCTGGAAGAATATCCACGACCGATTCGAACTCGGCGGTCTCACGGGCCAAATCGAGCAAAACATCGTCCATCACCTCGACAGCCGCTGGATCGTGATCCAGGATTGGAGCAACATCTTCCATCGCTGTAAGCACGTCATCGTAGGTCAACAACACAACTGCGGTCTCGTTGGGGACAGGTTCTAGGGAGACAGTCGCCTCGGTGACGATTCCCAAGGTGCCCTCGCTCCCAGCCAACAAGCGGCCAACATTCACTTTCCCGCGCTCGTCGGCGTCCTCCAGCAGTTTATCAAAGTTGTATCCCGAGACGTTTCGCATCAGATTCGGGTATTTTTCCTTGATGGCGTCACGCCTGTTTTGTAGCACATCAGATACGACCGCATACACCTGCTCTTTGATTCCGTCATCATCGGTGACTCCGGCAGCGCGCTCATGGAGTTCTTCGGTGTCCATCCAGCCGAAGGTAGTTACGGTTCCGTCGGCGAGGACGACCTCGATCGATTCGAGGTATCCGTCAGCCTTCTCATATTTCAGGGAGTGAGCACCGGTGGTATTATTTCCAATACAGCCGCCGAGCACGCTTTTGTCACCCCATGCCGGGTCAGGAGCATATTTGAGGCCATGTTCCGACAGTTGGTCATTGAGTTGGGCCAGCGTGATGCCCGGTTCGGCGGTCACCGTTTGGGCGTCGGGGTCGACTTTGACGATATCGTTGAGTCGCTTTTTGAAGTCGAGAACGACCGCTTCGTTGACAGCCTGGCCGGCGAGGCTTGTGCCGCCACCCCGCGGCAAAACGGGGATCTCATTGTCGGCACAGTAGGTCATAACTGCTTTTACATCGGCTGTCGATTCGGGGACGACGACACCGATTGGGAGTTGTTGATACGCGCTGGCGTCAGTCGCAAACAAGTTGCGGGTATAGCTGTCAAAGCGGACATCGCCGTCGACGAGAGCCTCAAGATCAGCGACAAGTTCTGGCTCTTCAATCTCATCGCTCCGATAATCGTAATTGCTTCGTGAATCATCAGCTGGATCTGGCTGTGGATCGGTTGGCGGTGTTGTCTTACTCATGAGCTACCGTGATCTACTAATTGAATCCCTCATGAATGAACCTGTGGTTAGTCGTAAGACTGCAGGACTCCAGTGTTTGTATAGTGACCGTGTTATCCGGCGTTGACCGGCGAAAGATCAACAAAGGAAATCGCTCTTGTGGCGGAGATTGTTGGTGAGTCATAGTGTAGCTTCAATAAAAGTCCGTTATAGGTAACGTTATAATTGGCCTTTCTGGGGCGTGAAAACACACGGAACACTTGCAGGGTGGTGTGAATCACTCAATGCTGGACACTTGCAGAGTGGTGTATGTATACTGGCCGTGTTTAATCACTATACAGCGTCGGGTTTGGTCGTCAGAATAACGGCGTTGAAGCGAGAGACTGCGTAATGTGGCCACGCTGATCTCTCGCTTCACTGAACGAGTTACCTTCGCAGTCAAGGCGGTGGTGCAGAAGGCCTCACAAGGGAGCGGTAGGACAAATCTGATGTGTCGAAGACCAGTTCTGTCCTACCGGAAAACAATACAGTCGAACAGGTCTTCAAGACACTGGAAACGGAGACAACGGCACTGTTTGAACAGCTTGACCTCTCGTTTCTCATGGACTATGCCGTGTTCACCCCCGATTCGAGGGGGCGAACACGGGTTCATCAGCCACCGGAACTTCTGAAAGGTGTCCTGCACTGCTTCTATCACGACATCTACGGACTGCGGCCAATGGCACGAGAACTCCGGAATGAAGATGTCTGGCGACAGTGTGGCTTCGAGCGCCCACCGTCCCGGTGGACGCTCTCACGGTTCATCACCGACTTCGCTTTTGTCGCAGAAAATGTCTTCATCACGTTAGTCCACGAGCTTGCCGAGCAGGTACCGCTCGGCAAGCTCTTCCGGATCGATGGGACAGATATTCCGGTCGATCACCGTGACGAGGACGCTGACTGGAACTATGATCTCACAGAAGACGACTATTACTACGGGTATGGCTGCTGTGTCGTCACTGCAGCACACAACATTCCGGTCGCAGCAGCGTTCACTCCAGCGAAGAAGGTCGATGAGGAGACGGCGATGCGCGTCACGCGTGACGCGCTCGCCGTCGACACCCCACGCTGGTTCCTCGGTGATTCAGAGTTCGATATGCTGGGATGGCACGACTGGCTGCTAGAGCAGTCAGCCGTGCCGATAGCGCCGTACAACCCACGGAATACGGACGATCCACCAGACATAGAATATCGCGTCGAAGAGCGAATCAAAGAACACAGCGACACTGTTCGTCTCTGGCAGCACCAACTCAACGAGACGTATGCAGAACGCTCGCGAGTTGAAACAGCGATTGGCGTCTGCAAGGATCTCGGCCTCGGGACCCCGCGATCCGAGGCCGAGTACGAGTCAAGTCTCATGTCTTCATCGCTCTTTGCCTGCGATTGGCTGTCGCACTCGCCAATCACCATCGAGGAAACGATGTCGCTAGCCCAACCATCACGCTATGAGAACAGTTCTGCACCACTGCCTACGGTTCTCGTTAATTTCCCCGTGAGAAACATCGTTTCCCGTGGATCTTACCCCACTCTCCTGATTGGGTTTCACTCTCGCTAGTTGTCCACTCTCTCGATGGCGGCGGCAGCAAGAGTCCGGTCTGACATGGTAAGGACGCTGATACGAGGCGAAGTACACTTCTGATGCCACGGAGAGTAGAGGAAGAATCACA
>NZ_QMDW01000037.1 GCF_003605635.1 Halonotius pteroides | reverse complement strand
CACTGCTTTTGAAATCACGAGTCTGGGTCGCTCACACACCGATTCAATATCTACCTCTCTCCACAAGTATCGCTATTCAACAGAGCAGATTGAACCGCTGTGAAAAGATCTCAAGCGAGACATCTCTCCTGAAATCTTCCAGGACAAAGACCACTTTCGAGAGTTCTTCACCGAGATATTTCACCAGTTGAGTTAACAAGTCAGCTTTGTTGACTAGATCGAAGCATTCATTACAGATGTCCAGAGGTTACGCTGGCCACTCGAGCAGGTTCGCTGGCGCGAGGGTCTCTGTTGGCCGCACTGCCAGTCTGAGTCAGTGATCAAACACGGCACCTATCGGGAGTATCAGCAGTATCTCGGTAAGGATGCGACCGCACATTCAACGACAAGACCAGTAATCGGCTTCGACAAGTTCTTGTTCGCGTTCTACTTGTTCCTCCGGTTCAACACGAGTATACACCAGTTAGACACTAAAATTGATGTTTCGTATCGTTCACTTCACCGGCGCGTCGTGCAGTTCGCCCGAACGCTCGACGCGCAGCCATCTCCCTCGTTGGCCCGGTCGAGATTGACGAGTTCTACGTCTCTGGCGGGAAGAAAGGCCGCGAGCGCGACTCGCGCGACGGTGGCTCTCGCCGACCGAGGCGTCTCAAAAGACAGTCTGATAGCGTATCTCAGACCGTTCCAACTTCGGTGACGAATTCTCCGCAAACCGGGTCGAGAGGCACTGGAAGAGATTGTTCGAGCAGTTCCCTGACTCACCAACAATATACTTCACAAGACCGAATCGGCTAAAAACGGGTGATCTGCCAATAATTACTTCACGGTTGACTTGATAATAATGTCTCAAAGGTTAGTTATATATACCTACTCGGTTATTGTATGGACAGATGATGGATTACACCATCCCGAAGAAGAGTGGGGCATCGTTCCATATCGACGAAGGCGAGAGCTTCGAAGTGACAAATCCAGAAGGTGAACAGATTGCCGATCTAGTGGCGTTCAACAGGCACAACGTCTCAGAAAAGTACTCGCAGGCCTACACCAGGCACATGAACAACAAGCTTCGGATATCGACCGGGGATTCACTGTACACGACGGAGGGGAATCCGATTCTGACGATCACCAGCGACGATACCGGAGTCCACGACATCATGTACGGGCCCTGCAACGAGTGGATGCTCACCGATATTTTCCCGGACGAACCAGGTGGTTGTCGTGAGAACCTCTACCTTGCCGCCAAACCGGAGGGTATCGAAGAAGAGGACGTTCCGAACACGCTGAACGTTTTCCAGAAATCTATGGTGAAAGGTGAAGACCAGGAGCTAGAGCTTGGCCGGAGTCCTGCTGATCCCGGTGACGCCGTGGAGTTCGAAGCAAATCAGGACGCAATTGTCGCGGTGTCGGCCTGCTCGGCCGCCGGTGAACCGAACGGTGACGAACTGACCTCGATAGGACTGAAAGTCCCCGACTACACCACACTTCACGGTGCTTCCATCCAGAACGAGCACAACCACTGACAGTTATCGACAAACGCGGGTGAAAGAGCCAGTGGAGCGCCCGCCCGATCCGAACTGTCGACCTGGCGATACGGACGGAACTGGGAGGTACGGAAACCGTGGATCCCGACAGCCCCGTCCGACAGCCAGCCTCGCGATGGCTGTTCGGATGACGAACCGACTGCGAATGTTCAGCGACAACAGGTATGACCAACGACATCACTCACCCAACGAGTAGTCTCCCAGAGACCTCAATGGCTGGTGTACAGACGTTCTTCGGCGCCGACACGGCCGCGCCCGAAGACCTCAAAGACGAGACGGACGTCGGCTTCGTCGGCGTCCCCTTCGACGGATCGGTTTCTCGTCGCCCCGGAACTAGATACGGTCCCTCGGCGATTCGGAGAGCCAGCAACTGGATCGACATGTTTGCCGGCCACCCAGCGGGGGCACACAACGTTGACACGGACAGACATGTCAGCTATGATGATATAATCATCAGAGACTGTGGCGATGCACCGACAGTCCCGAACGACGTCGAGCGAACCCGTGACCACGTGGCTGCTTACGTACAGTCCGTCGCTGATCGGGCGTTTCCGGTCGTCCTTGGCGGAGACCACTACATCACGTACCCGTCGTTCGCAGGCTTTACGAACACTGTCGAGGGTGATGTCGGTCTCATCCATCTCGACGCCCATTCAGACACGATGGACGATGAAGAACTGTACGGTCAACATTGGCATGGGTCGCCGATGGCCAGGATCGATGATCTCGAACAGGGCGGGTACGAGAACCATGCGATGATCGGCATCCGGGCGTACGAACGAGCCGATTTCCCGGATATCGTCGAGGAAAATGGACTCAACGTGAGTTATGCCCGTGACGTCCGTGAGAGGGGCGTCATCACCTGTGTCGAAGAGGCGATTCAGCATGCAACCGATGGCACAGACCACGTGTATCTCACCGTGGACATCGACGTGGTCGACCCATCGTTTGCCCCTGGAACAGGGACCCCGGAGCCAGGTGGAATAAGCAGCGCTGAGCTGCTGGCCGCCATGGATCGGCTCGGCCAATGCTCGAGTATCGGTGCGCTTGACCTGATGGAGGTCGCACCGCGGCTTGATCCAACTGATTCGACACAGATGCTCGCCGCGATGGCCGTCTCGCGGTTTATCGAGCGACGGCACCTGTGACCCGCATACCGCTCCCGCTGTCTTTCCTCCGTACGGCAGAGCGCCGGCAGTCGGCAAGTTCGCTAACCGACTCGTTTGTACAGTCCCAAGCCGTTCCGGAGGGCTGTCAGTACGGTCGATCCGCATGGTCTGTTCCCGCATAGTTTGTGCCGATGATATCGAACCAGCCAGCGGTTCCGTCAGCGAGCTAGCGGACTGGTGTGTCGATCAGCGTGCCAGCGTGCTGAATAGGTTTTATCCACCGGCTTGAATGTCTTCATCTCGTGGGCGCTGACAATCTGACCGGTCAATTCATTGATCTCGGCGTTCTCGACCATCGAACCGAGTGGCCCCGGAGTGGCGACTGAGACGACGTCAGAGTCGAATGTTTATTGTGCCCTATCCACATCACTCTGGTTTATAAAAAGACGCAGTCCGACTGTTCGGAGCGTTACTCCCTACCAGTCAGCTCCGATACCCATGTCGCGCGGCCCGCGTCCCAGAGCCGACACCGTTGGCCTCGCCCGTAGCGTTGGCCGCCAGAGTGTCCATAATCATTCGGACAGCAATCTGCGACGTGATGCCCGCGTCGTCCCAGATTGGGGCCGTCTCGACGATACTCATCGCATCGATCCCAGCGCTCCCGACCACCCCCAGCACTTGTAGCAACTCGCGTGACGTCATCCCAGCCGGGGACGGGGTACCAGTCCCGGGCGCGAACCCGGTATCGAGGACGTCGACATCGATATCGAGATACAGCGCGTCGGTGTCTCTCGTTGCCGCTGTGACGGCGTCGTTCGCCACAGCGATCGGCCCGCGCTCGATGACCTCGTCAAGCGGGTAGAGGTTAATGTTCTTCTCTTTGACGTACTCAACCTCGTATTCCGGGTTGAGATTCCCACTCGCGCCGATGATACTGATATTGGAAGGTTCGAATCCGGCCTCGTCGATAGCCCGAGCGACCGGACAGGCGTGTGTGTACTTCTCCCCTGCAACCTCTTCAGCAGTGTCGATATGCGTATCGAGAAACACCAGTCCCGGGTTCTCTGCATGCTGACCGAGACCACGATATCCAGCAATCGGAACCGTGTGATTTCCCCCCAGCATAATCGGAATCATGTCGGCTTCGAGGATACTGCCGTGGAGATGCTCGGCACGGGATAAGCTTTCCCCGGCGTTACCCGGGACAACTTCGACATCACCGCAGTCGACGATGTCGTACGTATCGTCCAGATTGATGTCGTATTCGTAGTGGTAACCGAGGGTATTGGTACTCGCTTGACGAATTCCTTGCGGACCCTGGTTGGTGCCCGTACGATTCATACATGTGCTGTCGAACGGGAATCCAAATATGCCCACGTCAGCAGATAGCTCTGCAAGGTCGTCTTCGAGTGGGTCGACAAGTTCCGTACCACGGAATGACTGCACGTTCGCTATCATCGAACCAAAACCGCCTCCGCTACTATTGGACATACATCTTGAATTCTGTGTAGCGATAAAAATCTTACCAATAACTTTCAAATTTTTATTTTTACACTATAATTCCGATATTAGGTGTTGATTATTATTTTATCAATAGATTATCTACTTTTTTCACACATAATGTTCATTTTGCTCTAGTTCAGTGAATTTACTAATAAAAGTAATTTTTAGTTAACGACAAAAAGTGAGGAGGAAGGAAAACATCTTACTGGTTCATAGCACCAACCTCACTCCCGGGACGTAGTAGCAACTGAATAAATTTTGACTTGTGGAGGGTGAGTGGACTTCTAAGCACGTAACGAAGTCGCATATCCATATACGCTCATCCGTAGGAGATTGTTGATACTGCTGAGCAGTTGCTGTAGAGTTGAAGAGGACAAGAGCACCGAGTCAGCGGTGCCTGACACGAGTGATTCCGCTCAATGTGTTTGGATCGGAATCGGTCGCAGCGAATTTGTTGCAGCAAGTCCGCTGGTGCGATGGTGTAAATTGTCCTCGTTGCCGCTCTGACCGGTCAGAAACGGCAGTCATCGAGAGTAGTAATGATACTTATGTAATAATTTCGACCGCACTTTCAATGACAAGACAGGCACAATGTTCGTCCACACGATACTGGATACCATCGCTGGATATCCTCGGCCCTGTTTACTGTTACCACCTTGCTACTGTGCTCTGGATTTCCGTTGCTACTGTAACCAGCCAGCTCTGCCAGTCACAGCTCGATGTACTCGGCCTCGCTCTCGTCCTTTGGAGCTCCGGCTATCAACCAGGTGTGGATCCCTTCTGGCGAATCGTTGAACACTTGTCTCGCGGATTCCGGGGGCACTCGAACCACAGAGTCCTCCGGTACCTCGATAGCCTCTCCTTCTATCCGCATCTGCCCGGGACCGTCGATAACGTAATACAGCTCCTCTTGCTCGGTCTCTCTGTGGTATGTTATCTCATCTCCCGGTTCGAGGAACCATATCCGGAGTGCTATCTCAGTACAGCCCAACTCCGCCGTGAGGTCGCCGTAGGCTGTTCCGGACTTCGGTGCTTCCTCCCGATCTAAATCTCTGATCTGTGTTATCGTGTATTGGTGTGGCATGTTCCCTCAGCTGTTACCATCGACGTCGGCACTCTCTGTTACTCGGACGACGCCCACTGTGGGTTCCGTGGCGTCGACCAGAAACTGTGAATCCGGAGTCAGTCAAGCACTGACGCCTCATGGACTGTCGAGTCGTCGGGCACCACGACATCGATTCCCGTGAGTTCGTCGCCGTTAGATTCCGACGCTGCGGAACACGACGAAACTGCGATGATCGCGTCTTGGTCGGCCTCGAAGGTGACGGTGTCTCCGGGCTCGGCTGGGCTTCGATGTACGTTCATAAATTTCTGTTCCGAAACCGTCGACTTCTGAAAGATGTTTAGGGTGTCTGGGATGTCCGCTTCGTCGAATCCCTTCGGTTTGAGCGACAGCCAGAGGTTCTCACGACAGCCACCGGGTGCATCCCCCGCGTACCGATCTTGGTCGAGTAACCACTCGTTACAGGGTGCGTACAGTAGGTCGTGGACGCCACAGTCATCTTTGAGGATCGTCAGAATCGGGTTTCCTTCTGTCGTATACAGCGAGTCTCCGGCTGACACTCGGAGGCTGCTCAGGTATCGCGTGTACGATTGTGAGAACTTTTCGTCGTCGTCGGCCTGCGTGAACGCGACCAGATCCGCGATCTGCTCGCCCTCCGGGTTGATTACGTCGAAGGTGTCTCCTTCGTCAATCTTGAACGATATCCCGCTCATTTTTGGTATGTTGTGTTTTCCCATCGTGGCAGTAGTTGATGGCAGACCTAATTAAAACCTTCTAATAAGGAATGCATATTGTGGGTGTACCATCTAACGCACCACGTATATTCTTTTTATAATTAATTTTTTTGGAAAATAACGTCACAAATACTGTTTCCGTCGATTTTCGTTGACCGCCACCGTTTACATTGACGGTCTGGCGGTGGTGCAGAATAGGTCTCATGGCCTAACTCGGCCGGTTTCAGCTTGACCCAGCCGTAGCACTGAACCGTATGTTGGCCAAGATTCGTTCTGGTTCAGAAAATCAAGTTGAGGAAGAACCCAAATAGAACTCTGGCAGTAGAGGTCTGTGAAGACTTCTGCACCACCGCCTGGCGGTCTGATAGGAAAACTGGATACAACCGTCGCCGGTATGGGAATCTCACGGCGTGTTGCTCAGCCAGCGGTCGCTTGCTATGCCACTCTGAATGTACTGCGTCTCCCCCTCCTCGAAGCCATCATAAACACACAAAAATGCATAAATTCGATCAATAATTATACAAACATTTTGGAGTGTTGGATATTTCAGAAGTTATATATACTATCAATAGGATTCTTTGACGTTGTTCTCTAACTCGCTTCCCTCAGGTGTCTCGCTGGGTGCAGATGCATGATGGACAGTTTATTACAGAAACGACACACTGTTGCGGCATACCTCATCGGTGGAAACTCGGAGATACTCGAAGATACCAACTTACGCCTCCTACTACTGACTAACCTCGTCACGGCTCTGGGATTCGCACCGATATCACCCGTCCTCAGCTCGCTGGTCGTCCCGCTTCAGGCCACGGAGGGCTCTATCGGACTCATCGTCACGGTCTTTGCCTTCCCGAGTCTATTGGTAATCCCTATCGTCGGTGTGGCCTCCGATCTGGTCGGCCGGAAACGCTTGCTCCTATTCGGTCTGATAATACACGGGTTCGGCGGTGGACTCATTCCGTTTACCACTGATTTCGGCATCATCCTCCTGTTACGACTGGTTCAAGGAGTGGGGTACGCCATCTTGGTGCCCGTCATCTTGACCAGTATTGGTGACGCCTACGGGCAATCCGAGGAGACGACGGCACAGGGACTCCGGTTCGCGTCGACGGGGCTCGCAGAAACTGTCTTTCCGGTCGTGGCAGGCGTCCTTGTGACCGTGTTCTGGGGGCTCCCGTTCTTGTTGTCTTTCATCGCACTTGCAGTCGTACCGCTACTGTATCGACACTTCGATGAGACCGTCACAGTGGAGTACAGTCACGCCAACGCCTTCGAAGAACTTCGAGCGTACAGATCGACCGTCGCACTGTTCTTTTCGAACGGCTTCGCGACGCTTATCTTATTGGGGATGACGTTCGCATCGTTCATCTATATCGGCTTCGCCGTCTACATCTCCTTTATAGTCAGTTTCGTCGACGGCGGCCCCGCCCAGACCGGCCTCGTAGTGATGCTTACGAGCGTGGTGTATATGACCTCCTCAACGCAGGCGGGGCGTCTGGCGGAGGCCCTCGGAAGTCGCATCGTACCGCTCCTTATTGCGAACGTCTTACATGGAGTCGGAATCGCCATCGTTGCCGGATCCAGTTCGCTCCCCGGGCTGTGGCTCGCTGGAACGATGACCGGACTCGGACAGGGACTAATAAACCCGCTGTATCGCAGTATCGTCACTGACATGGCACCGACATCGGTACGCGGCACTGCTGTCGGGATAGCTGAGACGTTCGGGCGGGTAGGGATCGTCTTCAGTCCCGTGTTGATGGGGATTATTATCACGAGCCTGTCGGGAACTATTGGCGGCGAACTCGCTATCCGGATCACTCTCGGTGGCACTGCGGTGCTGTTTAGTCTCCTCGTCTTGGTGACGCTTCTGGCTGCCAGACGTGTCGGGTTCACTCGGCTTGACGCCGCCTGACCCATCGGCTACGCTGTCGTCCCTTTCGACGGATGTCGTCCGCGACAGCATCTCGATAGTTTAGTATTTATCATATTATTGCTGAAATAAGTCACAAATACAAGTCTTAATCCGACTCCAATTGGTATATTTTGCGTTGATGGGTGAATTTATTAACGCTCCTTTTTTTTAAAAAGATGGCATGTCGAAGGTACCACCCAACATCCAGCCACCTACGCCAGAAGAGATCCGCGAACTGGCGGCGGAACACTACATGGATCTTACAGACGAGGAAGTCCAGGACTTCGAAGAACTGATAGCTGCGACCCTAGCGGGATATGAAAGGCTTGACGAACTCTCGGTGACCGATCCCGCGCTCGAATACACGAACCGTGACCCCGGATACAAACCCGATATCGAAGAGGATCCGCTCAACGCATTCGTCAGAAAGTGCGAGGTGAAAGGGGCCGAATCCGGCCCACTAGCGGAGTACGATGTGGGCCTCAAAGATAACATCTCGCTGGCCGGTGTCGAGATGACCTGTGGCTCGAAGCTGTTCGAAGGGTACGTCCCCGAGACAGATGCGACGGTAGTGACTCGGCTTCTTGACGCCGGCGCGACGATAACCGGCAAGCTCAATATGGAGGACATGGCGTTTTCCGGCAGTGGCGAGCTCTCCGCAACGGGGCCCGTACGGAATCCGCACGATCCCGACTACATCGCCGGCGGCTCTTCAAGCGGTTCGATCGCGGCCGTGGTAAACGAGGACGTCGACGTCGCCATGGGGGGCGACCAGGGCGGGTCGGTTCGCATCCCGGCCGCTTGGAGCGGCGGTGTCGGCCACAAACCTACCCATAGCCTCGTCCCGTACACGGGTATCGCCGGGCTAGGGCGGTCGTTCGACCACACCGGACCGATGACGCGTTCCGTCTCCGACTGTGCCCGTGTTCTCGAAGTTATCGCCGGCAAAGATCCGGGAGACCCCCGTCAGGGCAATGTGCCGACAGACAATTATACCGACGCGCTCGACGGTTCAGCGGCGGATATCACCGTTGGCGTCGTAGAGGAAGGGTTCGGCCACGATCAGAGTGAACCCGGGGTCGATTCGACCGTTCGGAACGCGTTAGCGTCCTTCGAGGCGGCGGGGGCTGACGTACAAGAAGTGTCCATCCCGATGCATCTGGACGGGCTGCCGATCTGGAACGCTATCGCCACTGAGGGGACGATGGCGACGGTTGAGGCCGAGGGGGTCGGTTACAACGCGAATGGCCACTACGACACGCAGTTCATGGAGGCGTTTGCCCGTGCCCGTAGATCCCGCGCGGACGACTATCTGACGACAGTAAAACTAACGCTGATTACCGGACAGTACCTTTCGGATACGTACAACAGCCACTACTACGCCAAGGCACAGAACCTCAGCCAGGAGCTCGCAAGCCGCTACGATTCGGCCCTGGCAGACGTGGACGTACTTGCGATGCCGACGACCCCACAGACGGCCCACGAGTACCGGAGCGACCTCTCACGGATGGAGGTCGTCGACCGGGCGCTGAATATGCTCCCGAACACCGCTCCGTTCGACGTGACCGGTCACCCGGCCCTCTCCGTCCCGGCGGGCACGTCAAATGGCCTCCCGGTCGGATTGATGTTCGTCGGTGACCAGTTCGACGATGCCACTGTCCTGCAGGCGGGTCACGCGTTCGAGCAGTCCGTCGAACCGAACGGACTCTGATAGGTCGGAGTCCTCTCGACACCGTTTTTCGCGTTTCTGACCGCCCGCCGTGGTGCCAGCTTAATACGGGAATATGGCTAACTATTGGGCTGCCAGATATTGTACGAGTTTATATTATTCATTCAATACTTCAACCGATAAATCACTATTGCTTTTCGAATACTTCTTCCAAATCCTGATTATTTGGACATAACTGATGTTTCAGGTAACAAAATATATTAAATTTAGTTCTAAGCGATAAATCTACTATATCTTTTTCTTATATTAGTATATGGCAGAATAAGATCGTATAATAGGTCTACTCAGTGCTTAGTACACAAGTTATAAATTCTATCTGGAGAGATGGATCTCCGTGGTTAATAAACCCAACATGAAACGTAGAACGATATTGAGCAACCTCGGCCTATTAGGAGCGGTCGGTCTCGCGGGCTGTTCGGGCTCCTCGGAGGGTCCTGGTTCGGGCTCCTCGCAGAGTTCTGGTTCGGGCTCCTCGGTGAGTTCTGGTTCGGAGATCCGCGTCGGACTGAGTGCTGGTCCAACGGAACTGAATCCGATGTTTATGACCAAAGGTGTCGAATATGTCTATTCTAGTCTTGCATACTCTGCGCTGTATCGTCTCGGTCCGGACATGAGTATTGTTCCTGACTTGGCCACTGAGGCGGAGTCGAACGACGACCTGACCGCCTGGACGCTCACTCTCAGGGAGGACGCGACGTTCAATAAGATCGACCAGACGGTCACTGCAGAAGACGTTCAGGCGACGTTTGAAAAGATGGATGACCCGGATACGGGTGCCGCTGGGATGGACGAGTTCGGCGGGATAGAGTCTGTTGAGGCAGTCGATGACTTCAGGGTCACGTTTAATCTGCAAAATCCGACCGCGAACTATCCGGCGTACCTCTCGCGGGGCTTTGGCAACGTGTTGCCGAAGCAGGTCATCGAGGACGATTTTGAATCAATATCGAACGAAGACTACGGATCTGGACCGTTCAATATCGTCGACTATCAAACCGGCGAAACGTTCGAGATGGAGGCCAATGACGAGTACTACCTCACCGACGACTCAGGCAACTCTCTCCCGCTTCTGGACACAGTGTACCTCGACGTGCTTCCGGACGCGAACTCCCGGACGACCGCAATACAGAACGGTTCTATAGACATAATCTACACCGCACCACCCGGTCAGATGGATCGGCTCGAATCGATCAGTAGTGTTAATGCTCTGTCACAGCCTGGCGGATCGTACTACTCCATTACCATGGACGCTCAGACCGAACCGTTCGGTGACAACCGCGTTCGGCAGGCCATCAAGTACGCGATAGACAAAGAGGCGATACTGAGCAACGTCGGTAAGGGACGGGGCGTCTTAGGTCAGGACAATCCCATCGGGCCCGCGAGCAACAACTACGCCGACCTGCCACAAATGTATGGCCCGGGACAGAAGCTCGAAGAGGCGAACGCGCTGATGGAAGAAGCCGGATACGGCGACGGTATCGAGCTGGAATTCCCGCTGCATGCCCCACCAGTCAGGCCACAGATTCCACAGACCGCTGTCCTTGTTCAGGAGTATCTCAGTGACATCGGAATCGAGGTCGAAATCGAGCGGACGCCGTGGGAGACGTTCCTTTCCCAGGTAGAGGCCCAAGAGCCGTTCTACGTCGTCTACTACTTCATGAACCCGACAGTGTACAACACAATGTCAGTTGTATCGCTGCCGGGCGGAGCGTACTACGGAATAAACTGGGAGAACCAAGAGTTCCGAGACGCCCTCCGGGGTGCCAAAGCGGCCGAAGACGACGAGGAACGGGCCGAGCTGTACATGGAGGCCCAGCGGCTGATGCAAGAGCAGGGTCCGTTCATCGTCCCGTACTTCGAGAACCGCCTCGGTGCCGTCCGCCAGAGCGTAAACAACTACAACCACCACGTCGGCGGGCAGGAGATTTTCCTCGAAGAGGTGACCGTCTCGAACTGAGTCACCACCGCCCCTTACCCACCCTATAATGTCAAATACAAAACAGTACATCGTCAAGCGGTTCGTATACCTGCTGGCGACCATGTTCGCGGTCTCCGTGGTGATATTCGGTCTGGCCAACGCGCTACCGGGGAACGTTGCCAGAACCATCCTAGGCTCGTACGCAACCGAAGACAAGGTCAATGCACTTGAGGCACAACTAGGGCTCAACGACCCGCTGTACGTGCAATATCTCGACTGGTTACACGGCGTGCTCACGCTGAACCTCGGGAATAGCATCAAGTATGGGCAGCCGATCACCGAGTTGGTCATTCCGAAACTGCTCAATTCACTCCAGCTCGCCGGGGTGACGATGGTGATCGTCGTAACCATCGGTATCGCACTTGGCGTCGTTTCGGCCGTGAAGCACAACGGCCGGGTCGACTCGGTGATATCGACGTTCGTGTACGCGGGCGTCAGCATCCCCGAGTTCGTGACCGGCCTCCTGCTCATCCTACTGCTGGGCGGCCCCGTCTTCAGCGTGTTTCCAGCGTCGGGATACGTCTCGCCTTTCGAGAGCGTGGTCGGCTGGGGTACCCACATGTTCTTGCCGGCGCTGACGCTCTCGATCGTGCTGATGACCCACGTCGTCCGCCAGACGAGGTCGGAGATGGTCGAAGCGCTGAATTCGGAGTACGCCGATGCAGCCCGGCTCAAGGGCTTGAGCAGACAGAAAGTGATTATCAAACACGCTCTCCGCAACAGCCTGCTACCGACTATCACAGTGATCGCGCTCAACTTCGGATACCTAATGGGTGGGCTGGTAGTCGTCGAGGAGTTGTTCGCGTATCCGGGGATCGGCCGGTTGGTCGTGGGAGCGATCCGGAACCGGGATCTCCCCCTGATCCAGGCAGCCGTACTCGTGATCGCGTTCACGTACACGTTCGGCAACTTCTTGGCCGACATCCTGTACACTCGACTGAACCCACAGATCGACTATAGCTGATAATTCAATCATAAATCATGATTCCCGACAACCGACTGACGAAACCGACCAGAACGAATAGGTTCTATAGACTCCATCGCGTCGCGGACAGGCTACGGTGGTTCACGAAAAACGACAAGATCCTCTACCCGTCCGTCGTAATCAGTGTAATCATGGTCGTTTCCGTCCTTGGCCCCTATATTTCGCCGTTCGACCCGACGGCGACTCATCCGACGGAAACGTATCTCGCCCCGAACGCGAAGTACCTTTTCGGAACCGACCACATCGGACGCGACCTCCTCTCTCGCGTGCTCATCGGCGGTCGCAGCACCCTGCTGCTCGGCGTCGGATCCACAGCCCTCGCGATGACTTTTGGCGTCCCGATCGGCCTCCTGGCCGGCATCAAGGGTGGGTATATCGACGAAGCAATCATGCGCGTAATGGACGTAATCATGAGCTTTCCGACGCTTCTCCTGGCACTTATCCTCCTCACGTCGCTGCCCTCGAACGTCTGGACGGCGATGCTCGCCGTCGGGGTGGTATTCATCCCGAAAATCTCGCGTGTCGTTCGTTCGAGCACTCTCGAAGTAAAAAACGAGGAGTACGTCGAAGCCGCCCGCGTCCGCGGCGAGTCGGACGGCTATATCATGTTCTATGAGGTGTTGCCCAACATTATTCCGCCTATCGCGGTCGAGTCGACAATCCGGGTCGGGTACGCGATCATCATCGGTGCGTCGCTCTCGTTTCTTGGTCTCGGAGCCCAGCCCCCGGCCCCGGACTGGGGGTACATGATCGCCCAATCGCAGAATCACATCTGGCAGACCCCGTGGTTCCTCATCTGGCCGGCACTGTTCCTAGGACTGACTATTTTTAGTTTCAACGTCTTAGGCGACGGACTGCGCGACGAACTCGATCCCAAAGTGACGGGTGATCAAGTGTGAGCAGCACCAAGACCAGTCCGGAACAGCACCAGTCCAATCCGGTGCTGTCTGTCGCTTCTGTGAGTGTCGAGTACGCCACCAAAGAAGGGAGCGTCAAGGCGTTGCGGCATGTCTCGTTTGATATCCAACCCGGAGAAGTGTTCGGCCTCGCCGGGGAGAGCGGTAGCGGCAAGAGCACGCTCGCGCGGGCGATCCTGCGTGCACTGGACGACAACGGCTCACAGACGTCTGGGTCTATCCAGTATAAGGGCGAGGATCTGCAGAATCTCTCCCCCAACGCGCTACGCTCACTCCGCGGGAGCGACATCGCGTTCGTCCCGCAGGAACCAGCTAAGGCGCTCAACCCCAGCATTGAGGTCGGCGAACAGATCGCCGAGACGATCCGGGAACACCAGAACCTCTCAGAGAGCGAGGTGCAGTCGCAGACGATAGAAATGTTACGCCAAGTGAATATCTCCGACCCCGACTACTGCGCCGAGAGCTATCCGCACGAACTCTCAGGCGGGATGAAACAGAGGGTGGCGTTTGCCATCGGACTCTCATGTAACCCCGACCTCCTGATCCTCGATGAACCGACAACCGGACTCGATGTCACCACGGAGGGGAAAGTCCTCCAGATGATTGACGACCTCATCGAGGAGTTCGAGACGAGTATCCTCTTTGTCACTCACAACCTGGGCGTCCTCGCCGAGAAGGCCGACCGCGTCGGAATCCTCTATGCTGGGGAGATTATGGAGATCGGAGCGACCAAAGATGTCTTCACTAACCCGTCGAACCCATACACCCAGGGCCTTCTGGCGGCCGTTCCCGATATCGACCGGGATGTCGAAATAGAGGCGATACCCGGTGAGGTGCCGGATCTAAGTGCCGCCCCGACCGGCTGTGTGTTCGCCGACCGCTGTGAGTTCGCAACCGAGGAGTGCCACGAGGGGAGCATCGACCTCGAGACGGTTACACCGGGCCACGAGACCCGGTGTCGGCGGTTGGAGACCGTCCAGAGCGACCCGATTCAGGCCGAACTCAGAGACGCACGAACCAATTATTCCGGTTCGAAGATCCTCGAAGTCACAAACCTAAAAAAGTACTACGGCCAGTCATCGTTCGTCGATCGGCTCTTTGGAAGCGAGTCTCCGGTGAAGGCAGTCGACGGCGTGAGCTTCGACATTCACGAGTCGGAGACCCTGGGCATCGTCGGCGAGAGCGGATGCGGGAAAAGCACCCTCGCCCGGACGCTGCTGCAGTTGCTCGAACCGACTGCCGGCGAAATCAGGTTTCGCGGTGAAAGCATCGACATGATAGGGAGTAGGACGTTGCCCCAACTGGCGGCCAGCCAGTCGAAAATGGCGGACTTCCGAAAGGAAGTTCAGGTGGTCTTCCAGGATCCCGAATCCAGTCTCAACCCGTCCAATACGGTGTACGAGACGCTGGAGCGGCCACTGGAGCTGTTCACTGACCTGACCCAGGAAGAACGTGAGAACCGCATTGAGGAGATCATCCAGCAGGTCGACCTCGGTATCACCTATCTGGACCGCCATCCACACGAACTCTCAGGCGGGGAGAAACAGCGGGTGGCCATCGCACGGGCATTCGCGGGCAACCCGTCTCTCGTCATCCTAGACGAACCTGTCTCCGCGCTGGACGTGAGCGTCCAGGCGAGTATCATCAATCTCCTCCGTGAACTGCGCGAGGAGTATGGCACCTCGTATCTCCTCATCAGCCACAATCTGGGGGTCATCAATGAGATCTGTGAACGAGTCGCGGTCATGTATCTCGGCGAGTTCGTGGAGATGGGTACCACCGAGGAGATATTTCAGCCACCGTACCATCCCTACACCAGAGCGTTGCTGACTAATATCCCGACGACCGAGATGGACACCGCCGACAGGCGTGTCTATCTTGAGGGCGACGTGCCGAGCGCGAGGGATCCACCGGTCGGCTGCTCGTTCCACTCCCGGTGTCCGCAGAAGATCGGAGACATCTGTGAGTGCGAACGGCCAGAGCTCGAACAGGCCGCAGACTCGGACACCCACACCGTGGCCTGCCATCTCGATGAAAAGGAGATGATGGTGCCACTGGCCGAGGACATCGAGGAATCAGATAGATAGCGGTTTCCGTGTGAGCACGCGTTCACCCTACACCAAGCCACCAATATATCAAAAAAATCACGACCGGGAACCCTGATCAAAAACCGGGTAACGAAAATGGCGAGGTTACGGCCCGGTACGACGACCACGTGGTGCCAGTCTGGAAGTGGCTCAACGTTCCAGCCAAGCGGCCATCTGACTTTACCGTCGAGGACTACGAGGGCAACGAGTATCTCGACGTGTCCTCTGGCATCTCCGTAACGAATGTCGGACACAACAACGAAGTTGTCGTCGAAACGGCCAAGTCGCAAGTTGACGAGTTCGTCCACGGCTGTTCGTACGTCCACCCAATTGGATGGAGTATTGGATGTGATAAGATCCTGCTCTGTTGAATAGCGGTGCGTGGAGAGGGAGGTGGAAATTGAGTAGGTGTATGAGCAGTTGAGGGCAATAGCTTCAACCTCGGTGACTTCTCACCACCGTTTAGAGGACGCTATTCAACACAGTATAAGATCCAATATTGAACTGCTCTGTTGAATAGCAGCCATTGAGTCGAAATTACAACACTGCTTTTGAAATCA
>NZ_QMDW01000036.1 GCF_003605635.1 Halonotius pteroides | reverse complement strand
TGACTGGTCAATGATCCGCCAGCAAAATTGATGTTACGGCTTATCGAGAAGAGCGTTGTGGAACGTGCAATATCGCCGGGAATCGGGGTGTTGTGAGCCGCCGGTCGGCCGGGTGTTGGTTAAGCTGGTGGGTCGATGTTGGTTAAGACGGTGCCGGGCGTTGGTTAGCCGGGGCGTGGCTGCTGTTGGTTAGCCAGTGGTGCCGGGGCGTTGGTTAGTTGATGCTGGGAGCCGAGCGGCGGTGGCGATCAGGAACCGGTGGGCGACGACGGCGACGATGGCAGTAGAGGTCGATCCGGGTGCGGCGGGTGATGGATCTCTGTGGTGGGTGTCGGGCGAACGAGTGCGGATCACCGGCGGCCGTGGTGGGAGCGACAGGAGTGCCTACTGTGGGGCGTGAGCGGCCGCTGTTCGGGGCGTCGAAGGGAGCTCGACCGGGAGAAGGGGAGTGTGGTGTGGTCAGCTGGCGGCCGGGCGCGGATCAGCGGTGAGTGTCCCGATCCGAGGGCGACGTGGTCGCCGGGCGTCGGGAGTCGGCCGGTGGGTGCCGCGCTGTGCCGCTGTGAGCCGCCGTCACCGGGCGTGGCAGCCGTGTTAGGCCGTTTTGCCGGGGATTACACCGGCGATGATCTCTTGTTGCTCATCGACAGCGAGAATGTCGCAGTTTCTCACCGTGCCGAGTTGGTCACTGCCGCAGCACAGGACACCAGTAGCATCCATCACGGTGGCCTAGCGACGGTCGAAATTGCAGGCAACGGCTACCAGGTTCAACTGCCTGGGTGTCAAGATGCCGGGTTCAGACTCGGTGACACCACCCCAGTCAGCGTCGGGGATGGTGTACTTGTGATCCACGATGGCGAGGAGAGTCGGCTTGCAGGTGATCTTCTCACGCTTCGAGACGAACAAGTTAGTAGCTGATTGTAACAGGTTCTCGTAGGTAACATCCGAGGGCCTCACTTTCTGACTGCTTACCTCTGGGTGAGTTAGCCACATATCCGAACTCTGTCAAGTATGCGGTGCGAGATGCACAGCGCGAATCTACCGCACGCCAATTTATACGAATACCCTAAGTATAAGAAGACTTATGATAACTCATCACATCTACTACTCGATTATGAATTCACGACGACGTGATAGTCACGCAGATAGTATGCAACATGCTACCACAAGCAGAAGGGCGTTACTCACAGTAAGCGGCACCATCGCAATCGGCGCGCTAAGTGGCTGTCTGAGCCAAGTTGCGTCGTTAGTAACGAATACGGGTTCGTCGCCTGCGGCGGTGTTCGCTGGCGTGGACTGGAATGACGATGACACGGACATCTCATTCACGTTCGAAGGCGGACTCCGTGGGGAACCACACGTGGCTCGGCTGACTCCGACGGTTGCTGAACGAGTTGAGTTGGAAGGGTGGGTCACCTCGACTGCGCTCGTCGCTGAGGACTACAACACGCCCCGGAGTAACAGGTCGACATTCCGGGGTCCTGACGGGGACGAAGATTCGGATGTCGTTGACGACGACGCCGTTCGCGGTGAGGACTACAACTCGCCCCGGAGTAATCGGAGTATCGCGGAACCCAGCGATATCATCGACGACGATATCGACGACGACGATGAGACGTTCCGGCGCGTCTCGCGTCTCGACGCACAGCTCGAAGAGGCGACGACTGTGGCTATCACGGCGATTTCGAAGCGGAGTGCGCGGACAGGTCGGAATCCGGAGACGGAGAAAGAGATTACTGAGGCATTGGGTGACATGGAAGCAGTGCTGGCCGAGATGCGGGCAGTGCTGGAGCGGTGTTCAGACGAGTCCTGTGTTGCGGCACTGAAGAACGTCGCGGACAGGGAGGCGGACGTTCGCCGAGCTCAGGAGTACGCTCAGGACGGTGAGTGGGCAGCGTTCGGTCTTGACAGTGGTGATGACGGGAACGATATCCTTGTCGGGGATTACTTACTTCCACCAGTCGGGTTTGACCCGGCAGGGTCGTTCAGTCCGGGTGAGCAGGCGGAGCTTTTCAGGTATCTTGAACAGAAGCCTGTTGTTGCGGAGCGGTTCGCTGTGTGTTTGCCTGATGCTGAGGTTCCGGGGGGGAACGGGAGTATTGAGGACGCGGTGACGCCGGAGCGGCTCTTTTCTTACCTGATGGGTCAGTCTGATGGTGAGGGGAGGGTTTACTCGTGGGGGAAAAATCAGCACGGTTCGAGTGATCCGGATGAGAGCGGTGATTGTGACGATGACGACTCCACTGTGTTCCCGGGTGCGGTGTGCGGGGAAACGCCCCACTTCGTCGCGGAGATGACGGGGCCTGTGGCGACGGGTAGTGGGCTCGTGGCTGAGCGCGCTGCTGATGGCCACGTTATTGTGACGGTGAAGAATACTCCGCCGTCTGCTGATGGTGCGTCTGTGTTGGTGTGTCCAGTTGAGGGCGAGCCGTTCGAGCCGGAGGGGTTGGATGCGTGGGGGAAGCGAGCAAATGCCCCACCGACGACAATGGATGCTCAGGGTCGGATTGTCGACTTGACAGTCGCACAGGTAATGGTTCAGCCACCGGGTTGTCCGGAGCCGGTTCCAGCCCTCATGTACGTGGGTCGAGGACGAAGCGACGGGCAGCTCGTCTACTCAGGTGGGTGGATTATCGATGATGCCGCGTTGTACGAGAATTCGACGACGGTGTTGTCGATGGCTGGAGCTGCGCAGGTGGTTGGTATTGAGTGCTGCTTCGATTACACTACTGACACTGATGGAGATGGGCTCAGTGACGTAGTGGTACGAGCAGGGCTGAGTGAGCGTGCTCGTCGGGGGGCACGAATGGACTCAGGAACGGTCGATGAGTTGGTCAAGGCCAGAGTGTTTTCGGCGGATTCGTTTGACTCTGAGGGCCCTATGGTGAACGGTTTTATTCTGTCCCGGTCTGGAGGGGGCGGTGGTGGTCGGGTGGCCTTGACGCACGTGGCGGTGGATGCGCCGGTGTTACACTTGATAAACGCTGCGAGTGCGTCGGATGAAGTGAAGTTCAAGACGGGGGCTGAGCTGTCGAAGAGCGTGAACTGACTGTCCGTGCGACATCATCGCACTTCTGGTGGTGGCCCGAGTTCTCGAACAGTATCGCTGTGCTGCATAGAACCTCTCTACCTCGCATTAGCTCAAATTCATCTAAGAATGCAATCACGAACTGCGCGATGAATACGAGATGGGATAGGGCTGTCTCGTTGCAACGCCGATAGTTGGCCCAGTAACTTCCTACCCCCTGTGATAGACTCGCACCGGCACAGCTGCATGCGCATCCACCGGATCGCCGACAAACTCCGCAAGCTCACCAGCCCACGCTGGATCTGGACTCCGACCCACCGCTTGGGTGAACAACCGCGCCCACACCGGGCCACTTTCTAGCTGCTCTGTGTCCTTTGGTGCAACCTCAAACAACGCGGTGCTGCACACAACGACAGTCAGCATCCGCGACCGTGAGATCGAAACGAGCAGTCGGTTGGAATTCAGGATGAACTGCTCTTCACGCCGAGCGAACTCCGGATCTGAAACCGTCGCCGAGACAGCAATCACATCGCGCTCGCCGCCCTGATACTTCTCGACTGTGTTGGCAGTCATCTCGTCATCCAACCGCATCTCCAGGGCTCCACGCTGGGCATTATGCGGTGTCACAACGCCGAAACTCGGCGTGGATGAATCATCGCTGTCTGTCTGTGTGGCAGTCACAAGGGACTCATCAGTGGCGGTCTCAGTGGGATCTCCACCAACCGAGTCGGTCGGGCCACCATCAGGCTTAGCTGTTGGTGACGACGATGACACAGCGTCAGCGATCGCCTGGGTGATGCTGATTTCGATTGGGTTCACCATCTGATGGCTGCGATCGTCATAGCACACAAACACCAACGACGCCGACGACTCAAACACAGCCGCTAACCCGGCTGTCGAGGCAGTGTAGGCACTCGATGGCAGTGGGCGTGGTTTTGCGGCCGTGAGGGTAATATCGTCTCTGTGGTACTGGAATCTGGTTAGCAACGTAGCGAGTTCCTGATCGAACCGATAGGACTCTGTGAGCTGCTCCACCTGGATCGGCGAGTGTTCGGGGTCGTCGGCCATCAGTCGTCACCCCCGTTGTGCTGTGTCGGATCTGAACTCAGAAACCCAGAGAGTTGGGATTGTTGGGTACCCGCCCCATCGGTGGGAGACAAATGCGGAGCTAGCTGTTGTGAGCCACCATCTGCCGCTGGGGAGGCGGTCGTGGTGGCTATTGCAGCCGGCCCTCCCACCTGATCAAACTGCAGCACGTAATCCAACGCCGAACTAAACGCGTTGGTCTCCTCGATCGGTTTGCGGAGGAGATCGTCCCACTCGGTCTCGCTGACCACCGATAGTTGTTGAGGATCGCCGACAAGCAAGCTCTGTCCCGACGGTTTGAGCACGCTCCCAGCAAGCAACCACTGAGGGATATCGATCATACTCGCCTCATCGATACAGACAACGTCCGCCAGGCCCGCTGGATATCGCATCGCAGCCGGGGCTGAGTCATCATCTATCTCACCGCGCTGCTCGGCGATCACTCCAAGCGTGCGGTACAGCGTGGCCGGGGTGGCAAAGAGGAGTTGCTGGGTGGTCTCCGTAGAATCAAACATGTCGTCTGCCACCGCTTGCAGTTTCGTCTCCCCGTCATCACTGTGGTAGTTCGCATATGCCACCTCGACAGCGTCAGTCGTATCGTCAACCCGGTCAGAGTCGGCTGGCGGCGACGAAGGGAGAACCCGGATCAGATCAAGCTCTTCCAACCCGGCTTCTGTCTGCCGCCAGTCATCCAGAAACGCTGTCGTCCCCTCCAACGCTGCATCGACGGCCTCGTGGGATGGCGCGACCACGATCCCGACAAACGACTCCTCCTGTTGGGCACGTGCGTAGGCTCTACCGAGTAATGCTGGAGCTGTCGCCCCACTTGTCTTCCCGGTTCCTGGGGGCCCCTGCAAGGGTACGAGAGCCCGCTCGACAGCCATGATAGACGATTTCTGATCGGGATTAGGGCCCAGACACTCCGCTGCGTCGTCCAGCCGGTTGAGAAATTCTTCGATCGCTGCCGGAGCGACCACTGGCTCAGCATCGCTGCGAGGCCACTCTCCCTGACGCAACTGCTGAAGCTGCTGCCAGAGAACATTGTGCTCAATATTGGTCGCTGCGAGTGCCCTGTCGGCCTTTCCGGCCCCAAAGTTGTCGACCATCGGATCCAGCATGTACAACTCCCCAGGCTCGATGGAAACTGGGTCGCGATCAGCAACATATTCATCTTTATCGTCAGCGGGTGGACTACTCGGATCAACGAGGTTGGTTCCAGCCGGGCTCTCCCACCCACAGTGATCCACACGAAACTCACTGAAATTCTTCTGGAAGCGATGAGCGAAGGTTCGAAGTGAGATCGTTCCCGATTCGGTGTCGAACGTATCAACAAGTACCGATGGTGAGTGTTTGATATCCGAAGCATCATCAACGGTGAGTTCCACCGGCGGTTTGGTGGGCTCTGTTTGTGCCGTTGGTGTTGTTGATGCTGTTGTGGGTACCAGACCGCTGGAAGTGCCGGCAGTGTCCTTTCGGGTGATAGCACTCGCCGTCTCTGTCGGGACACGATCCGCCTGGGAGGAAGATGTGGTTGCTTGCATTCTGGTGAGCACCCGCCAGCTGCCGCTGCCAGGGCCGTCATTGCTCTGAAGCCGTGTCTGGCGGGCAATGTGACTCACCGTCTCGGAGTCCTCAAACAACGCGTCGTAGGCGAGTTCGGCGGTAATCGTGACCGACCCATCAGGTTGCTGTTCAATCTCGCTACACCGGATCGGCATCGAGCGGCCATTGCGAGCGCGGTCGCGCAGCGATTGCCGGTAGTGAGCCAGCGTTCGCGCACTCCTGTTGTCGTGTTCGATCCGGAGGTAATCGCGGGCAGCTTCCGGGAGATCCGTGACCGGCAGTTCGAACTCTGCAAGACTTGTCGTGTCTACCCGTCGTTTGGGATGATACGCGTTTTTCTTTTTCCAGGAGATCGACTCCACTACCCGGACGAGCGTGTAGCTGAGTCGCTCGATCAGGTACTCGACATCGCGCCGTTGGAGCGGCTCCTCCTGTCTGAAAGTACGATAATAGAACCGGCTAATCACCTCTTCTAGTTCATCAGAATTTCCATTATCTCCCCACTCCTCGGCAGTATCCGGTGTGAGCCGTGGAGTGGCATCGTCTGGGTGTTTGGGTGTCACCGCCCAGATGTACTCCAACGGGAATTGCCCGCCGGATCGCTTGCGAATCGGGTACTGACCATCTGGGCCTGCTATGTCACCGCTAGCGGCTTCGGCGGCGTCACTCTCTGAGAGCGTTTCATCACCGAGATGGAGTCGGATCCCCGGATCGGCATTGAGGTACGGCACCCGCTCGTTGAGGAACTGCTCGCGGAAGATCCCCCGCAACGCCAACCCGTCCGGATGCTCACCCAACGGGTCGAGTATATCGATCGTCCTCCCCGAGAGGAACTGATCAGCGACCGCGAGGAGGCCCTCCGAGGGATAGGTGAGCGCAAAGTGATCAGTGATGATCGGCTGAATCGGAGAGATCATCGACTGATCAACATCGGTATGGCCACGCTGATCGAGACTACACAGCGCACGCATTGCGCGCGCCGCCGGGAGCGTCTCGACATGGCGATCCAACCCTTCGGCGAGGAACTCCGCCTCGTGATCGCTGTAGGTGTAGCAGTGGATGACCGACGCCTCGGGGTCGCCGATAGCTGATGCCACCGTCTCAATCGCATCGAACAGCTGCTCCAGGAACTCCTCGAAGAGGTCGCCCTCGACATCGTCTGCGAGATCCGTCTCGTCCGGGACGGCATCGATAACCTCGCTGACGGTGATGTACTCGTCGTAAGCGTCAGCGTAGACGCATGCGCCCAGGGCTGCCACGCGGTCGATCGCCATATCCGGGCGGACAAACAGCCCGACGTGGATCAACTCACCAGACTCGGACTCGTCGAGATTACCCCAGCCGTCGCGGCGGTCGTCTGGCAGTGGGATCCAGCCCTTATCCGGGAGTGTCGGTGGGGTACCGAAAGCCCGATACTCTGGATCGATCTCCCCACGCAATGCCTGTGCGCGATAGACCGTCTCGTGGATGGATTCGGGGAGTGCCCGCTCTAGGTGTCGCTGCAGTTCACCTGGCAGCGCGACCGTCGGTGGGTCGTCAGTCGGGTGGGTTTCGCTGTGTCGCGGCAGCAACTCAGAGAGCTCTCGGATGTTACTCACGCCAGCATCTCGGAGTTTGTGCTGGACGGAGGGGTCAAGACCCAACAATGAGAGACTCGCCGGAGCAGTCGGATCCTCGACAGCACGTGTTGCACAGGCTTCCTGATACGCGCAGTTGTTGCAGACGCGGTCGATCGAAAATGAGAGGTCGTCGAGGCCGGTATCCAGTATCCTGTCGATTGTGCCGTCCTCGGCGAGCAGTTGCTCAACCTGAGTCACCCAATTATATCGGGAGAACATCGGCACTGCAAATGGATCGAGCGGCTCGCCTGGCTCGACAGCCGTCTGTTTGGTGAGAATGCTCGTCTCGATACGACAGGTCGGCTCCTCACTGCTGAGGGTCTGTTCAAGTAGCGCGCTATAGATTGATACTTGGATGTGGTGGGCCCGCTTCCGTTTTTTTGCGCTCTTGATTTCGAGGAGCCGTGCAGCAACGTCAACCTCGCCATCAGTAGAATCGGACTCAGTAGCCGAGGAGTCAGCTGTATCGTCTCCCATCTCGGCAATCGTCGTATCTGGATCGGTGGCAGCAGGTTGCTTACCACGTTCGGTCGCCGCTGCCGGTGTAAGGACGAGGCAATCGAGCATCCCGGAGACAGCCTTGTCGCCGACCTGACCGCTGAGTGGGGCCTGAAAACAGAGAATATACCGCGGCGTCTCGGTTTCGGTGGGGAGTGCCGCAGCCTCCTCAACAGCCGCCTGGAGTTGATCACTGCGACCCTGCGACGTGGATGCCCACGTTTCGTCGATGTCAATCGCTGGGACGCCGGCTTTGCTGTCGTCATCGGGTTCCGGGGCGATGACTTTCGTCGCGTTAGCAGCGAGTGCTTCGACCTGGTCGGCCTCGAACTCCTCGCCGTAGCCCAGCAGTCCCGGGTTCATCAGTCGGTAGGCCTCGTTCCAGTCACGCGCGTCGGGCTCCGAACCAGGCGCAACCCGTTGTTTGAGGAAGCGAGGGCACCCGTCGTGTCTCGTGTACTGTGCGATGCCAGTGACTGCAAATGGCTCCTCGGTGAGTGGGTCGTCCGCTACTGACCCATCGTCCTCATCTTGGGGTTGATCAGACGGAGGCGACGCATCATCACTCATTGTTGGCACTCCCAGCTGATTGTGGCTCTGAGGTGGCTGCACTACCGTTTCGGTCAGCGTGTGACAGAACCGATTGAGTGCCGCCGCTAGCGGTCACCGTGTCTGGGTTGCGACTGGCGATTTGACCCTGTCCAGAGTCGTTCGAAGGGATTTCGTCATCGCTAACAACGCGACCAGACGTAGTGTCGGGTGCCGAGACCAAGCGGACAGACGGGGCGAGCAGGACTGGCCACGCTTGTTGGGTGGCGTGATCTCGACACTGCCCGACTCGGCCGTCGACGATCAACTCTCCAACACCGAGTGTGAAGAGACTGGTCAGGTCTTCACTGTGATCGCTGCAGCGAGACTGATCGACGGTGTAGCTGGAGTGACCAGCTGGTTGGGAGAGATGGAGTGTTACTGGGTCGCCCTCTCTGATTGTTTCACCGCAGGCTTGGCATATCGGGTCGCCATTGGCGGGTGATGCTATGTTCAGGTGCGATAGCACCTGGCTAAGCTGTGTGCTCGTGCCGGAACTCTGAAGTCCGGTATGTGTCTTCTTTTGCATGCTTCGCCTCAGCGAAGCACGGGCGGTGTCTCTAGCACCGTCCGGTTTCTACCGGCGACCCGTGCCTCTTAACCTATAGTTACAATCCCAGATACTTATAGGTAACTATTAGTTACTAATTTCAGTTATTACTATAAGCTAAGACCATCATTAACAATCAAGGGTGCGAACAGAATAGCAATGCTTGAACCTAACCAATTGAACGATGCAGATCAAGCTATCCTTGACTTTATGTCACAAGACGGTGGTCGTGTTACCCCTTCATTTCTTGAACAGCATATTGATTGGTCACGATCGTACATTAGCCAACGATTGAAACGATTAGGTGAACACGGCCATCTATCACAACCGGCGACAGGATTGTGGGTTCTCGAACACGATCCCCGAGATAATTAGCTTTGAATGACTAGGGCTCTAAATTTTCTAGCAAACACTCTCAGTACCGTTGTGATGGCTACCCTCTCACACAGCAGTTTTCCTGAGTTATTCGACGAGAAGACATGGTCAAATATCGATAGCAAGACGCATACACAGCAGTTTTCCTGAGTTATCGACCAGAGCTATCGGCTGCAAGTTCAACTGGAACTCATACTATTACTAAACCAGTTTAAGAAGTTTTGTGTAGTAGTGTTTATTGCTGGTTATTTCAACAACCAGAATCACAGTACAGCGGTATGATATTCAGCATATTTGTGAATGTTAGGTTCATTTGCAGTGGTGGTTATATATGCCAATTCGAAAAACAGTCTCCTTCGTAGAAACGCTATTAACCAATAACTCAGGAAAACTGCTGTGTGAGAGCCGGCTTTTTCGACGACCCAAGAAACTGAAGAAACTCAAGAAAAGTTATGTAGATGGACACGTCAAAACAATCTAAATGAAGAACAGCGATTCGATCTTTGCCGATGATGTTGAGTTAATTAAAGACGCAGAGGTGCTCGAAGAGGACTATACTCCCGATAAGATCCTCTGTCGAGATGATGCGCTGGCTGATTTCACAGACGTACTCAAGCCAATCTACAAAGGAAGACCACCACAGAACGCCTTTCTGTACGGCGATACTGGTGTTGGAAAGACAGCTGTCACAAAGTACCTTCGGAATAAGCTCGTCGACGATCTTGAGCGAAAAAATTCTAATCTCCCAACAGACGAGCAAGTGACACTGAATGTTATCTGGATTAACTGTGAGAACTTCACGACTGGCGAGCACAAAACGTCCTCATATCAGGTGGCGGTTGGTATTGTAAATCGGCTCCGGGAGCAAGGTAATCGAATCACTGGTACAGGGTATGCACCACAGGATGTCTACGATATCATGTATTCTGAGCTGGACGACCTCGATGGAACTATACTGGTCGTTTTGGATGAGGTTGACAAAATCGGCGACGATGATACCTTGTTATACGAACTCCCTCGATCCCGAGATATGGGGTATCTCGAAGAAGTCAGAGTCGGTGTGATCGGGATTTCCAACGACTATACCTTTCGCAAGAACCTCTCACCGAAGGTCAAAGACAGCCTGTGTGAGACCGAAATCAAGTTCGCCCCCTACGACGCCACTGAACTCACACAGATTCTCTCTCGACGCGCTGAGTTGGCGTTGTATGATAGTGCCTACACCAAGGGTATCATCGATCTGGTGTCGTCGCTAGCATATAAGGAAGCCTCTGGTAGTGCCCGGCGTGCGATTCGATTGCTGCGTGGGTCTGCAGAGATCGCCGAAGGTGAGGGTGCAGAACAGATCGATGAAACCCACGTCAGAGAAGCGGATAAGAAAATCGAATACGGTAATATCGTCGAATCAATCGCAGACCAAGACGACGAGAAACTCTACATTCTCAAAGGAATTTCCCACCTCGACTTGGTGAATAAAACTCCTGCCAGAACCCGCACGATACACGAAGCTTACTCTCGGGTCGTTCGTGCCTACAACGAGGACGGTTCAAAAGACCCTCTCACCCAACGTGGGATGTTTAACCATCTCTCGAAGTTAGTGATGTTTGGCTTCGTAAACACGATTGACCGGAACAAGGGTGCTAGCGGCGGTCAATGGAATGAACACGAATTTAGTGATGACGTTGATCCTGGGAAGGTCAAAGAGGCGTATGAAGGCCGCGGCCTCGACTGGAAGCAGATTGAGACACGTGGTGTCGATCGATAACTCAGGAAAACCGCTGTGGGGGTAGGCTCACGTGTTTGAATTATTTCATTACATCTATTACACCTAATTATATAGAGAGTAACATACCAATCGATATTGAACGGTTTGAGTCTGACCCTGAGGAGGAATTACAATCACACGGAACCACAAATGCAGAGGTAATTGGTTTTCACTCTAGACGAGGGGTGTGTGGGCGAGGTATTCTTGGAGACAGTCAAGTACGGCGTCCGGCGATCGAATCGCGTCGAACTGTACAGCCACGCTGGATGTCTCGGTAACAGATTCGATGGGCACCTGATGGAACTGTGGTTAATCACGAGTACATCCCATTTGCTCGCAGCGGATTTATGCAGTCGGTGACTGAGGCGGCAGCCACCCGCGAGGATCTCCAGTTAGTCACGGTTGACCAATTCGTCGATCCACCTATATCGGAATAGCTCACTCCTGGTAATTGGGATTCACGTGGTTCGATTATATTGTGTTGATCTTTTGATATGACTCACTTTGAATGAGGGGGGTGGGGGTCTAGATTGGATGGACGCTATTGACCAGTGAATTACAGCGGGAACGTGGTGTGTCCATAGCCAAAGTATCGTGAGACACCCCACCATGTCTGAAGTATGTTTCACTCGCAAGCGTGGTGTGTTTCACTCGGTACAAGGGGTGATTAGTAGATTCATTCCACGAGCGATCCTACAACCGACTGTCTCTCCACCGGTGACAAAACAACAAAAATGGTTTAGCGGCACTCCACCGGTGGGGACTGAGGAGTGATCTGATCATATTGTCAGAACTATGTGTGTCCGTGTGAATCTATTTTATTACCTCACGCGATTATTTTAGATAGCCATTGTACGTCGGGTGCTGATTGATTGACCCACATTCCTTTGAGACGCGATACCGACCACTCAGTATGGGCTTCAGTGCGAGTTGGAGTACGCTCATCAGAGAGTTAGAGGAGTTGCCTGAGGATGCGACACTGATTACGCCACTCTCGCATGATCAGTTCATGATTAGTGGCGTCCAAGAACAGCGCGTCATCATCAATTTCCTCGACCGGGATATCGATCCGAATCGCCCGCTCCAGCGAGACCAATTTGAGACGATGTACCGCCGCATCACTGACGAACGCGATGGCTTCGAACTTGATCGCCTCCCACCGGATGCCGATCCATACCCCGTGATCTGGAGTGTTCACCCGCGCTTCGAGATTGACGAAGAGCAGGGCGTCATCATCGAACGCGATGGGCCAACCTCTTCACAACTCATCGAGACTCAGCCTGATAAGGACGTAGCAGACGCCGAGAGAACCGAACCAGACCTTGCGGTGTACGCCGACGCGCTGCTGTTGATCGACGTGCTTGAACGCCACGACGTGGAGTACCTGGAGGGCATGGAAACGCCTGCCCTCGTGAACATCTACACCCTGCTCTCTGACGTGCAGCGCAACGCCAACGAACTCCGACAGGAGGTGCGGTCAGTCCTCCTGGATCGACTGCATCACGATCAACCGGTGGCCGGACAGTACGGCTCCGTCCAGCGTACCTCCCGGCGGAATCGCTCGCTCAAAGACGACGAGGAGGTGCTTGCGAAAATGGAGGCCGCTGGCATCGACCGCGAGCGAGTCACCAGCGTCGATAGCAGCAAAGTCGATGAAGCACTTGAGGTGGTCGAGATCGCCGAGTCGGAGGTCTACGATATCGACGAAAGCGAGTACGTGCGGAAGGCCGACGTGAACGAAGATGAAAAAGAGAGCCGATTGCAGGGGCTCAAAGACCAGCTTGCTGCCGCCGAGGGCCAAGAAGCCGAGGAGCTCCGCGAAGAGATCAACGAGTTAGAGGATCGTATTGAGGAACTCACTGAATTCAAATCTGGTAGTTCGTTCTACACGCGCTCGCAAGCAGACCCCTGAGCAGAGGCGAGTCCTCTGGGGAGCTCCCAGTTGCTCTGCTCTTGGGCATCTGGCACAAGCGGCGATTCATTAGATCAGTCTGAGAGCGGCTGTAGCGCAGATCGGCAGTAGGTATAATGTCGAGACGTTAGCATATGATGATAACAATGGCGAACAGCATCAAGCAATCAGCTGGCGGGTTGGCTTTGCAGATCACAACCGAAGCACGAAACGCAGGGATGGTCGTCGAGGACAACGATGGTGCAGCAACACGTCGGGCTGAAGTCTACGTGTATGGATTCGATGACTTGCTGTTACTCATCGATAGTGAGACCATCGGCGTCTCCCACCGCGCCGAGTTAGTCACTGCGGCAACACAGGATACCAATAGCATCCATCGCGGTGGCCTTGCGACAATCGAGATTGCAGGCAACGGGTACCAGATCCAACTCCCCGGCTGTCAGGATGCCGGGTTCAGACTCGGTGATACTGCCCCAGTTAGCGTCGGGGATGGCGTGCTTGTGATCCACGATGGCGAGGGGAGTCGGCTTGCAGGCGATCTTCTCACGCTTCGAGGTGAGCAAGTTAGTAGCTGATCGTAACAAGTCCTCACAGCCAGTATCTGACGGCCTCACCTTCTGAGACCTTACTTCCGGTTAACTCAACCACCTGTGCGAGACCTGGCAGGTATGCGGTGCGGGATGCACAGCGCGTATCGATCATACCCGCTTGTCTTCGACGTCGCTGGTTCCAGAACACCTCACCATGTCCGGAGGTTGGACTCCCGGCCAGGCGCGCGGACACTTGCATGATGGTGTGCGATACTCACCACAACTCTTGACCACCTGCCGACTCGGAACAGACAATCGAATCCTCGTCCGTTCTCGACACGTTTGATCTCGCCGGTGGCAAGCTCCTCAATCGCCCTGGTCATCGCTTGAGTACACTTCGATGGTGGGGGGGTGCCATTCACACTCTGGGGTGTTTCACTTCGCACACGGGGGGTTGCATGGATTCAAACAGACACAGTCGGATCGAGAGCGGCTATCCGATACTGACGCCACTCCAAGTATCAAACACAATAGCTACTGGCGAATGATTATATTGTGACGAACCGAAAAGTGGGTTGCAGTGCTACCACCATGTGCAGTGGGTAGCAGGGTTCTAATGGGGTCAATGTCGCCTTTTCTTTCTCGAAGAGTGGAAGTCGGGGGAGACTTCAACACCTGTTCAGGGGGTGTGTCGACTTCGAGTCTGAATAGCGACGGCTATGCATACAGCGAGGGTATAAAAATACGTTCGGCTCAGAATATCAACTCCAATAACTTGCAGATGTAGAACTAGCCTAACTGCTGAGTAATGGCGTCGAGACGAATCTAATTTTAGCCCAATCGCCTGCTGTACTGGCGGCTGCGACGCGTGTCATGGCGGCTGATAATGAACGGTTATGATTCCACCGGAAGCTCAAACTGTTTGTTCTCGGCGACAATGTTGAGTACAACACTCGTGTTTGACCCCTCGATATCAGCCTCTGAGAGAAGCGTCTTGATCTGATCGTTCATGTGATCGGTATCTTCAAATTTCCCGATAGCGATCACATCGAAATCCCCTGTCGTCTCGTATGCTGAGATGATCTGCGGTTCAGCTTCCAGACGTGCAGTGATATCGGAGAGTGCACTACCTTCGACTTTGAGATTGATGACCGCAGTTACATCGTATCCGAGAGCCTCGTAGTCGATGAGCGGGGTGTACCCATTGATCACTCCCTCTGCTTCAAGATCGTGAATATGATTCGAAACGGTCGTCACCGACACATCAAGCTCGTCGGACAAACTTTGGAAACTTTCTCGACTGTTTTCTAGTAGTGCATTAATCAATTTCTCGTCTAAATTTGTGTGAGCCATGAGTACACTGAAATATTTACAATATTAACCTTGTTGATTTGAATGTGATAATAAAAGCAGAATATGGGCACTATTTCAGCGAAATTCAGACAAGAGTAAGATAGACTCGACTCTAAGTGAATATATTCTGTGAGAAATATGTGTTGCCACACTTCCCGAAAATCACAGTCACACTCTGTCATTGAGGGGTAACGTCCGGTGAGAAACTTAATCAGGAGTTGGCCCGAGCGGGTTCGCGCGGAGCGAATGTCCATAGGCGTTTAAACCCCGACTGAGAAGCACTACGCACAGAACAGATGTACGACAGAGATGAGAGACCGCTTGGTGCTGTCGCTGAAAGTGCCTATGAGATTCTGCTGGAGACGATTGACCCTGACGACGGCATCACACGGACTGATGCACACGAACGATTACTGGAAGCAGATTATGCAGAAGCTGATGCCGACTACGCGATTGATCAGCTGTTGAGCCGGGGCTATCTGTATGATATCGATTCTCAGCTCTTTGTCACCGAACATGAAGATTTTGAGCGAATTGAGTAGTCTCAACCGACAGACCACGGTCGTTACTCTATCGGCGGCCGGATCGCACGGTGTTGGACATCGATGTTGTCACCATTGTCGAGCTGGATCTGGTAGATGATTGAATCCTGTTCGTCACCGGTGAGCGAGCCCGCTTCGTCTTCCAAGATATCGGTAATCTGACCGTGTTCGCCATGATACTGCTCATGATCGGGGTCAGTTTCGTCGGGAATATCAATCCGAACACGCTCTCCGACATCATATTGTGACATGGCGTCCAGTCGTCGGCACTTTGGAATCGGTTGGTTTGATGGCTGTGATTTTTGATCGAGGTCACCACCTCTTTGGCCGGATTGGAGTTCAGATGGCATGGATTTATGTTGAGTCCTCAGAAGCCATGTTTCGGTTAGAAATATAAACATCTGATATAGCCGAACGTTCGGTTAAGTATATAAGTATAAGAAATAACCTAGATAGTATGCTGCTTGAGAAACCGGATCGACAACGGGGATATAAAAAAGAACGTCTTCACCGGGTACTGCTGAATCATCCTGGTGGAGAACTGAGCCGGTACGAAATTACGCAGCGTGCGAATGTTTCGAAGGGGTGGGCCTACGATTACTTCGACCAGCTCGAATCAAAGGGGTTTCTCAAGGAGTCGAGGGTGACAGATCCAGAGGGGCTCTATCATCACTGGCTTGAGACACGGATCGAACCGAACGCTATCCGCGTTTCCTTTCAACAACCTCTCTCGCAGATACGCAACACTGAGCTTGAGTATGCACTCACGACCTACGAGGCCGAACAGATCCATCAGGGATTTCTAT
>NZ_QMDW01000035.1 GCF_003605635.1 Halonotius pteroides | reverse complement strand
TCTGATCACTACGTGTCAGCAACTGGTTCTTTGAGCCAGAGTGGACAACTAGCGATGGAGATCATCCAGCGTGGTAAACCGACAGACAAGCCGATCCAGTTCGGCCACCGTCGTCTCGGGTCTGACCACGATGTCGTGCCACTCGTCTCGCGCACGGCCTTTCTGTTTCCAGCGGAGGCGATAGCCGACACTCCCGATCCTGTTGGCGTGATCCGTGTCGGTTCGTGCTTTGTCGGTCTCAAGCTCCTCACGTGTGTTCGACCAGCAGTACGAGCAGATCTCATCGGGTGCGTCGCCTTTGAACCCCGATTTATCGATGTCATGTTCGTCGACAAACACGGAAAACGGGAGTTGCTGGGATCGAAAATTGCGGTAGCCACGGCTACACATTTTCTTTCCAGAGCCGGAGCAACCCAATGATACCCCGGAATCAATCCCCGACTCGTCGCTATCGGTGTCAATGATATGAGCGACGGTACCGGTTCCGGTTTCGATCATGAATCGATCAGTCGGCTCGCGCATTGTCACTCACCGTCCGTTTCATATTGGTCTTCGAACTCCCTGAGTGCCCGCTGGAACTGGTCTGTGTTGATCGGTGGGTCGGTTGTCGTTCTCGCTTCAATAACTCCGGCGTAGGTGTCGAACTCCGCGGGCGTCGGCTCGGTCGCAAGCACACAGTTGGTGTAGCCGTCCAGTGCGCGCTGGATGACCTGCGCGTAGTGATCGTATGCGCCGTCAACCCAGTGGTATTTGGCATCGACCTCCTCAAAGATGGCCCGATAGACAGTTGCGGCGGCGAGATATCGCTCGCGGTCACGATAGGTCTCGGCCATCTCGAAGAACTTTGAGAAGTCGATTGCATCGTAGATACCCGGATCGGCGTGTTGTTCGAACAGCTGTTCGACCTGACTGCGGTACTCCTCGACCGATTTGTGATCGTCGCCGAACGTTGCGAGAAACTGCTCGCGCAGTTCCGGATGGGTTTCGAGTGCATCGCCGAGAAACTCACGTAACTCTGAGGCCGCGGTATCCGCAAGCACCTGTTTGACACTGTCGCTGTCGTCGGCCGGTGCCCCGGCAGCGATATCTAACAACACGGCGACGATGTGCTTGCAATCACCGCTACCATCGTATGGACACGTACATCGGGTGTCGGGGCTCCGACCGTCAAAGTTGATAGTGACATCGTACAGTCGTGATCCCTCAACGGTCGCTGTGATGAGGTCGTCGAACCGATTGAGTTGCTGGACGTGGCCGTCCTGATAGTAGTTTTCTCCGCGTTTGAACACCGCCTGAGTACATCGGTCGGTGATCGTATCCTCGGTAATGTTCATACAGGGGCTACAGGAAGCTCATCAAACAGCCTTCCGACAACCATCGCTAATACATCCAACTGAGACTATCAACGGTTGGAAACTCGGATTTGACTGTCTGTGGCGGATTGTAGTATCGGGATTCAATTTCGTAGTATCCAAATTCAGGTGGGATACGAGCACACGCTTTCGCTAGATTCTCGTCTGCAGTATGAGTAACCACACGGATACGTTCGTTCTCTTCAAAGAGCCGCACTGCCAATGCAACGATAGCTGCATCTCGCCAGTTGTTTGTCTCTGGGTACTTACTTCGGGCATTAAGAAAGTCATCAGCAATCTGGCGTGCTTTCACAACCGAATTAGCACTCCTGTCAAAGCCTTCACCTCGATCACCACCGAGAGGGATCGCTACTCGGAGCCAGCCTTCCGCAACTGCTGTATCAAGATATGGGTTTGCTGGTGCGTCCGCCTCACTCGTATCTGAGAGCTCGTGATAGACGACTGGCGGCACCCAGATCTCTGTATCGGCTTCTTCCACTGCCTGTTTGAGCCTTTCGAGGCGTGGGTTTGGCTCCTTGCCCAAGCTCCGAAACATCACTGTATCCGCAATATTAGCAATATACATTTTCGCCGATGCTTACTCCTCGCCGGTGTCGGCGAGCAGACTATCATTGTCAGTGAAATCAGCTGGTGTGTAGGTCGTCGGTTCTGACCCGGTCTCACCAAGATTCAGAATCGAATAGAGTGCTTCAACGAGATCGTAGGTGGTGCCCGATGAGAGGTTGGTAAGCTCTGTTATTTGGCGGATAGTAACCTCGTCCTCATTGTGTGCTTTCACCAGATCGTAGGCGAGGGCAAATGTGACGATTCCGTGATCGGTGAGCAGCCGACCAATCACAGGATACTCAGTTTGCTGTGCGATGACCTCGATGAGTTCAGGAGTAATTGAGACTTCTGTCTCACTGATTGTCACTGTCAGTTTGAACTCTTCAGCAGTATACACTGTGGTTCCTGCATCCTCACCGACTGTAGTGATAAGCCCAGCTTGCTCCAGTTTGTGGAGATAGTCATAGACCGTCTTTTTTGAAATGGATGTAGTGTCGATCAGTTCGGGCCCCGTCGTTGTGTCGTCCCGAATAGCGGTGTATAGAGCTGCGAGATCCGGATTATCGAGTAGTTCTACGAAGGTAGGAATACCTGTGACCACCCCCGGACTCTCGCCCACATTCTGGACGTGATCTGTATCGTAGCTCATCTTGTATAGAGTTACGAAACTAGAAACTATAAGCGTTTGGCGGGTTCACACGGATATGAGAGTTTCAATTCAAGCAGATGCCCCAGAAACGCTCCCGTGATCAACGGACTGTGGAAACCGAATTGAGAAATCGATGTTCTTAGCCCCATCGCGCAGTATCGGTTGCTTGCTCGAACCATTTTCATTAAATTCGATCACACCAAGTGATTCGAGCTCAGTTAGGTTTCGGTGGACTTCGCGGTAGTCCCGTTCGACAGCCTCAGCAAGTTGACGGATACTTGCTGGCTCCTCGGAGACGATTGTCTCAATGAGTCTGAGGTTTGCGGTGCGCATAAGCAGGGCAATGTCGTCGAAGTCCTCAAAGTTGACAATGGAGCGGACATCTTGTTCGATCACCTCGCCTGTCTCTCCGGCCTCGGCGCGTCGGAGCCGTTCACGTGCTGCTTGGCGGTGTTCTTCGGCCTGCTGGAACGTGATTTTGAGTGTGTTTTCTGTCATGGTTGCGTTTCGATTTTGGTGAGGAATCGGTCACGGAGTTCCATCATTCCGGGAAACTCAATTTCGGTGACTTCGGTTCCCGTGTGTCGCTCATGGCGGCCGACAGTTTCGTTCTCGTTGTCGTAGCGGAGGATCGTGCCACCGTCATCTGTGTAGCCGTGGTGAAGCGCGTAGCGGTATCCGCTCGGGTATTGAGGGTCATCGGTTCTGATGATTTTTCGCCGGATAACTCGGTTTCCAACGCGATTCTCAACATCTTCGATTACCCTATGGCCCATCGACAACATATGGTACAAATCCCATCAAAATAAGTGTATGGGATGATTCCCATATCAGACTCTCGCCCGGGAATAAAAGTTGAAATTTTGATAGAATTTTTGGTATAGCGTTATATGATTTATCACTGTTTTCACTGATTCAGCGGCTATACCCTACTTAGTGTAATGTCTGTACGCGACACCACACTCACCAAAAGTATTAGGATAGTAGAAGAAAGACTCTACTTCACGAGAATGGCCGATATCAAATCACCCCAGAACACAGCGAAGCGGTTCCCATGAGCGATTCACAGTATCAGTGGTCTCGGAAGTCACTCGACGAGTTGGTCGATTTCTATTACAGCGAGATCCGACCAGCGATACGAGAAGACGAATACGACCCAGATCACGGTCGGCCGAGTTATGAGTGGCTGGCTGACCACGGTTTCTCCGGGTTGTCCTACGCCCTCCAAGAGCAGCATGACCTCACAATCAAGGAGTTCTTCGTCGAGGAAGTGGGTCTTGGCGACGATCCCCCTGGGGACTCCGACGAGACTTCCGGATACGACTGGAGTGTGCGGAACGACGAGACGGTTACAGCGATCAAGACGTATCTCTCGACGCAACGTGATCGTGGGGAACTCGCTGAATCTACAGTGAAAAGTCGTCGCTCCCGAATAGCAGAGTACGCTCGAATCTACGAGCAGCTACATGGAGCAGTCAGCCTCACGCGAACCCTCGACGATATTGAGGAACGGCCAAGCGAAAACGACCGCTGTATGGAGGTCTTCGATGTACTCAAAGATCGACTCTCCACTGATCAATCCCGACTCAAGTATCTCGGCGATGTACAGCAGTTCTACGACTACCAAGTTCGATTCCAGGGGGCGAAGTATAATCCACTCGACGGAGCCAACGACCAGTTCCGCTGGGAGATCGACAATCCCGACAACAAGACTGTCGATGCTGAAGGAATGCGGGCGATCTACGAGGCTGCCGAGAGTATTGAGGAACAACTGTTGGTGCTCGCCCTGGGGGCGTGGGGGCTGCGTCCAAACGAAGTTGCCTCACTCACGTTGGATCAGTTCGTTCTTGACGACGGTGAAGACAACCGGATCGTCTTCGAACAGCGGAAGAACGGGCCTGGTGAGGTCGCCGTGCTGTTCGGCGTCGATGTTCTGAAACAGCGAATCATCGATCTTGACAACCCTGGGTGGGACGGGTATCTGTTTCCATCTGATCGGTCAACGACGGGTCACATCTCACCGCAGACAGTCACCAATCGGTTCAAACGACTCGCCGGTGATGCTGGTGTGACCGTTGAGGGTGAACTACCAACCGCAAAGATGGGCCGACGATTCTGGTATACGACCTACAACGAAGCCGTCAAACAGATGATGGAGGGGTTAGAGGGAATTGCCGCTGACCAGGGCTCATCAAGTACAGAGATCGTCTCTCAGAACTACCTCTCTGAAGCCGAGAAACGCCGATACCGACGGGAGTCGATGCAAGATGAACTGACCGAGGTTTTCGGAGATGTGTAACACTTCATAGAACCAACAGCAGTGTACGTATAGGATGAGTTCTTGCAGAGCCCACTTCGTAGCCATCCACTTTGGGATCACAACATGGGTATATCCACTATGGTTATTCCCATTGAGACAGTACGATCATCTATGAGTCGAGAACGGACGGAGTCCGGGCAGTACGCTGAAACAGTCACTATTGACCGTGTGCGGCAGGTTTTCAGCAGTGTTGATGGCCCAGCTGTGACAACAGCTGATATTGCAGCGGAACTCGATGTAACAGCTGAAGCTGCTCGCCGGAAATTGAACGAACTTCACAGTCAAGGGATGCTCGGCAAACGAAAGACAGCTGGACGGAATATCTACTGGCTACAGGCAGAAAGCGAGGTCAATGAGATCAATCCAGATGATCCTGTCTGGGGAACAGATCCAATTGCTGGCGACGAAACAGTGGACGAAGCCGATATTGATGACGTGCTGTATGGCGAAATAAATGAGTAGTCCTGTACAGCGATCCCCAGTCATTGTGGATACGGGTATGTTCTTTGCCTATTATTACGAGCCAGCGGAACATCATGCGCGTGCGCGTGAAACACTTGACAATATCGTCAGTGGGGAACTCCCGTATGGCCCACTATTCACCACACAAGCAGTGCTTTCAGAACTCGCCACTCTTCTCCTCCGGAAGAGCAATCATGATGAAGCGACCCGAGTGATCACTGAACTCCGCGAAAGTGAGAGCTTCAACAAACTCGTTGTTGATCGGGCAACCTTCGATGCAGCAGCCGAGCAATTTGAACAGTACGACGATCAGACGATCTCATTCGTTGATCACACCACGGCTGTCCTGGCTGCAGAACGTGATATTGACCATGTCTTAGGCTTCGATTCGGACTTTCAGACACTCGGATTCACTCGGGTTCCAATCGATACTGGCTTGAACAGTTGATTTTGGAGAAAAGCTAGTTAGGCAACATTTGAACCCACACAACAGCTTCCAACTCCGCTTGATTACTGTGCTGTTGAACCGCTTTTAAATCTACTAATACAGATTTAAATTGATTTCTATATCTATTTCTGCCTTACTAATCTACTATAATCTACTTCGTTAGATTTAGATGCGTGCCAACTCTATCCTAAGTCAAATGGATCCAACTGAATTTGAGGATGGGCCGGGCTGGATCGAACCCTATGACGGGATACCGTGTTATCAGCCTGCGGGTCTCCCACCGGAGGTCTCATACACTGACGATCTTCTTCGCGCGTACGGAGATGCGCGCTATGCACTCGGCCAACTCTCCACACTCCACGATGATATCGAGAACGAGAACCTGCTTATTGCCCCCTTTGTCGTCCGTGAGGCAGCAATGAGTTCACAAATTGAGGGCACTGATGTTACCGTCTCGGATATTGTTCTCCACAACCTCGACGATGATCCCGACCGATCCGCGGCGAACCTTCGGGATATCCGGGAAGCTTACAACTACGTTGAGGCGATCCGGACGGGATTCAATGCGCTGGACGAGGGGAGTCAGATCAACCAGTCGCTGCTCAGTGAACTCCACAAATCATTGTTGGTCGATGTCCGTGGAGAGGACAAGCGGCCAGGACATATTCGAGATGAGCTCCCGGTTATGATCGGCCCGAATAACCAACTCGAAAACGCTCGATTCGTGCCAGCAAATCCAAACAGTGTCGCACTGCTGCTTGATCAGTTGCTATCGTACATCAGAAATGGGAGCTATCCGCCGCTGATTGATATCGCCATTACTCACTACCAGTTCGAGACTATTCACCCCTTCCGCGATGGCAATGGCCGACTCGGCCGTCTGCTCATCATGTTGCAACTGTACCAGGCGAACTTACTCTCTGAGCCATATCTGTATCTATCTGCCTACTTCAATCACTATCGAACGACGTATTTCGACCGACTCCTCGCTGTAAGCCAGCATGGAGACTGGGAAGAGTGGATCACGTTTGTTCTCAATGCGATAGCTGAGCAGGCAATCGATGCCTACCAGTGTGGCGTTGATCTGGTCTCCCTCCGTGCCGACTACCGGAGTCGCTACCCCAACAGCCCTGCAGTGCGAGATGTCATCGATCACCTATTCGAAGAGCCGTATCTACAGGCCCCACGAGCCATTGAGGCTACCGGCCGGTCACGGCAAGCTGTCTATGACGCGATTGAGAAGCTCAGTTCTGAAGATATCATCGTCGAAGTGACTGACAAAGAGCGAAACAAGGTCTACAAAGCTCCAGATATTCTCGGGCTTGTCGAATCACCGTGATAATGTCCGAAATGGCGAGCAAGCCAAACACGGGTACACAAAGAATTAGAAACTTAGAGTGCACAACTATTTTGAATACAATAGCTATTTGCATGGAGTAGGTGCTAACACTGAGATATTAAAATATATACGCTCAGAATATAAAATATGGAACTGTACTGCAACCAAATATGTTTGAAACACAACAAGTTTTAAGAGAAAAATATCCAGTTGGCGTTCAGCCAGCCGGAGAGGATAATCGCACTCTCTAACCGATGGTTATCGACCTCTTTTGCTCCTCAGATGACGGCCTAGACGATGATGATCCCGACGACGACGACAATCCCGAAATAGTCGCAGACCGAGCAGCATTCGATTCACGGCCGACGACCGAACACCACGATCACACACCCACCCAAAACAAATCACTCCTTGACATGGCAACCGGAAATGACACCTCAAACACCGACTCCGATGTGCCAGACGACCAACCGACACAGCTCGATATGGTACATCAAGAGCTTGATCTACTCATTACTACCTTCCGCTCTAAACAAGTCGCCGTGAGAGAACGGCAAGATATTATCGAGAAATACGATCAAATTGTCCAATATATCGTTAATCTCGTTGGGTACAAACTTGAGCTAGTCGATCCAGAACAAAATCCGACGATGCAAGAAATGGGTGACGTATTTGCCAACCACAAACAGCACCACCTTACCCCCGACAATATTGACCATGAACGAGCTGACGATCTCCTCTTCAAAATCTACAACGAAGCCCAACACCTCCAGCAACTCATTGGTGAGAAAGACAACTTCGAATACGCCTACGCAGAAACTAGTGTCAGGCAAACCTACGGCCACGAACTCCAATCCTTCGGTATTCCAAATGGGATTGATATCGACAAGCTCCCACCCGGTGAAGACGGCGAAGAAGTCTACGCCAGAGGCCGCGCACTCACCGCAATGGAAGACCTCGCCGAAGACCCAACCTCACCACTCTGGCTCGGCGTCGGTACACGCAACGGACACGACGCATCCGTCGAAAAAGACGTACTCTTCCGACACCGCGCCATCTTCGGTCAGACAGGGTACGGCAAATCCACGCTGCTGACCAACGACGCCAAACAACTCATCCAAAGCGGCGCGGGAATGTGCTTTATCGACCCCAAAGGCGACGACAGCAAACGCCTCATGCAGATCATCCCAGAGGAACGTCTCGACGACGTACTCTGGATCGAACCCGGAGCCAACGGCGAACACCTCTCCGGATTCAATTATATCAAGCTCGGAATGAACCCCGACGACGACGGCTACGAAATCGCCCGGTCGAACCTCGTCGCCGACCTCAAGAAAATGCTCAAAATGAGCGCGGACTACTGGGGGCCGCGCATGGATCGCGTCGCCGAGAACCTCATCACCGCGATGAATATGTATAACGACCGGACACCAGACGACGCCGACGAACTCAATCTGGTCGACCTCTACTACATCCTCAAATCCGAAGCCTCACGCAAAGAATTCGCCGCTCGGTGTAAAGAAGCCGGCCTCACCTTCGTCGACGACTACACGCAAGAAATTGCTGAGATGGACAGCAAGGATCTCGAACCACTCCTCGGTCGGTTCCTGCCGTGGATCGAGAACCCCGTCGCCCGGCGTATGATCGGCTTCCGAAAGGGTGGCGTGAACATCCCCAAAGCGATCGACGAAAACAAGATTATCATCGTGCGGATGGGCTCAGAGCCACGCGAACTCAAGCAAATGCTCGGCATGGCCGTCATCCGACGGATCTGGTCACGGATTCGCTCCCGAGCCAACGAGTCCATCTACAACCGCGAACCATTCTACCTGTTCGTCGACGAGTTTGACAATATCGCCCTTGCCGACGATACGATTCCGTCGATCATCTCCGAGAGTCGTAGTTACCGGCTCTCACTCAATATCGCCAACCAGTATCCCAAGCAGTTGCCCGGTAATGTCGTCGACGCGATCACCACCAACTGCGATACGATTATTTCGTTCAATCCCGGTGACGTGCAATCGGCCAACCAGTATTGCACGCAGCTCGGCGTCGACGCCGACACACTCACCGAGGAAGTGAACTACCACGTCTGGCTCCGGACGACGCTCAAAGACAACATGGAGAAATCCGACGCCTTCCGGGCCTACGTCTACCCACCACACCCACCCAAACGGGTTGAAGATGAGGCCGAAGAAGCGATCAACGCCTCACTCCGCCGGCACGGTCGACGCCGGCGGTCGGACGAAGAAACCTACGCCAACCTGCTCTACAACGGTGGCGGCGGGAAATGGGAAACCGGCGTTGGTGCCCAAATTGAGATGGCCGAGGAAGATGAGATTGTGCAGGAACTCGAAGCCGAACTGCAAGCCGTCATGCCCGGCCCGGAGAATCCCGCCGTTCGGGACAAAGCCGACTTTGGGCAAGGCGACGTGGACGACGAAACAGCCGCCGGGATGGACACCCCCAGTACCGTCCTTGCAGACGGCGAGAGCGTCGTCGAACAGAAACAAGAGACAATCCTCGAAGCCATCTTCGCGGCGGCCGTTCGGCAAGAGAAAGAACCCGGTGCGTTCGTCACCCACGACGCAGTCATCCAAGAACTCAAACACCGTCTCCCAGACGACATCAACGTCGAACTCGCAGAGGTCGCCAACGCCTTCGAGCAACTGTCGACGGCCTACGTCGATAGCGAGCGGAGGAGTGGCGAGCAGCATATCCGGCTCACCAACAGTGGGCAAGCCAACGTATTCGATCAAGATACCGGGAGTGACGTAACCGGTGGTGGCAACGAACACCGGTGGGTGATTCGGAAATCCTACGCGATCTTCACGCGATTAGGATACATCACCGAGCGGGTCAAACAAGATGGGACAGAACTCTCCGACTTGATTGCTGACGCCCCATTCGACTTTACCGACGTGGACGACGACCTCGCCCCACAGAAGAAAGTCGAGAAGATCGAAAAACAACGCGAGCGATTGCAAGAAGAATACCCCGAAGTGTGGAATCTCTCACAAGGCAACGACGTGTCGATCGAAGCCGAGACAACCACGATCAAAACCCCCGTGCGGATGCTGACCAACCTCCGGAAAGCGGTCGACGAGGGCAACACCTGTGTCTTTGTCACCAAGGAGGGCGACGAAGAGTTTACCGCATGGGCTGAACGCGGTGAGAAGAACATCTACGAGACAGCGACATCAGACAGTGGCCCGGGGACAGAAATCCTCAGCGACACCCCGACGTTCATGCAAGGTGTTGGCCGGGACGGTATCCGCCGGTACTACAACAAGAAACAGAAGTACGCCCTCGATGAGAACCGCGATAAGATTGCCCTCCGCCCGGCCTCGGACAAACGCGGGAGTGTCTGGTACCAAGACCCAGATACCGGGGAGATTGTCTGTTCCCCAGCGAGCAATCAAGAAATCGACGACGATGTTGAGAAACTCCGCTTCGACGATATCGACGCCGTGAAAGAAGGCGACCCCACGACCGTCCCCGCCTACTACGAATACAACCCCGGCAAGAAGCAATATCAGGTCAACGCCGGTGGGAAAGAGCTCGCCTACAACTCAGCCGAGGAACTGAAAGAAGACTGGGAGCCGTTCAACGAACCGTTCATCCCCGAACACGAGTTCGACGAGCTGCCGACCGAGGACGACTGGCACTTCATCATCCTCCCCGATGCCGACAACGAGCAGTACGACCAACCACAACTCTACGAGCGTGGGGAGTGCCGGCCACTATACGACGCTATCGGTGCTGACATCGATAGTGTCGACATCAACACGTTGAGCGACGACGCCGGCGAAGATGGATACGAGGGCGAGAGCTTCGGTGACGAGGAGGGCGACCCCGAGATCGACAGTGGCGACGGCCCCGCCGAGTACACGGCAGCGGGTGACGACGAGACAGCAGCAACCGACACAGCCAGTGGGTCGGAGGATGCCACCGAAGAGGCCACCACAGATCACGCCGATCCCGAGAGTGACGCCAGTGAGAGCGACACCGAACCAGCCGATCAATCCGCGGCGACAACCGAGGAGAGCCACGATAGCCAAACCACCGACGATAGTGGATCGTCAGTAGACGCTACTAACACTGAATCCGACGCGGAAGAAAGTACGACCGAGGGGGCGACCGGAGAGACACAACCCACGGATGGGCAACAGCAACAGTCACAGGCGGGCGAGCAGACAGCCCATCAACAGCAGCAGTCCCACCAACAGGCCGAAGAGCAGCCACAGGACAGTGAGCCTTCGGCGTCGAAAGCCGAGATCGTCACGCAAATCGATCAGCTGACGATCAACGGTGAGCCACCATCACCCACCGCTTTCGACGAACACCCACAGACGGCCCCCTTCGACGACGTACTCGCCCACTTCGGGAGCTGGCCAGCCGCCGTCGACGCGGCAGTCGGTGGAACCAGTAGTCCAGAGCCGAGCGAGAATGCCACCGGTGAGAATACTGGAACGACAGCAGACACGACCGCCAAGAGTGACTCTGTTGACGACACACCCGGGGGGAGTGCCGAAGAAACACCATCCGACGACGGTGACGACAACGACAACGCAACCACCACCGAGAACGAGACTGACGACGACGGAGATGTCGATATCCCCGACAAGTGGGTTAACCCCGGCGAACTTGCTGACCACCCTGATGTCACCATAGAGATCGATCGCATCGGACAGATCGGGAATGGGAGCAAACCAACCGACGAAGAATACCACCAACTCGAACGCGTCATCAGAGGCATCGATCAAGACCTCGGGAAATGGATAGAAGAGAAAATCGACCTGAAAGACGTGATCGGAACCGGCGGCGACCCACCAAATCGGATGCAGGACGACGACGGTGAACAGAACGACGACAGTAGCGACAGCAACACTACCGAAGAGGGAGCTACTGACTCTGACCCCGACGCCGAGACTGTCGACGACGACCCAGAGCCATCCGAGGGCGAGGACAGAACAGACGAAACGCCCTCTTCGGAGAGTGAGCCAACGCCCGCCGATCGTGAGACGGTCGAGGACACGGCTGCCACAACCGACACTACTGCTAGCGGCGGTGGCACAACACCCGACGAAGCGAATAGCCAACCCGATCAGGACACATCGACGGAGACAGAGACAGAAATCGAATCGCTGTATGATATCACCAGCCTCAGTGATATCGATGGCGTACCGATATCAGAGATAGCCGACATGACTAATACCTCCAGAGGTGAGGTCATCGAATACCTCAATAAGATCAAATCCAACCAAGCGGGGGCCACTAACGGCCACGCCGACCCACAAGAGGAACCAACAGGCAGCTCTGACACTGGCGCAGCGACAAACGGCCACAACCCCGACACCGCGGCGAACGAGACACAGCCATCTCCCGACGATCCATCCGACCCCGACCCTGATCGACAAGCAGAGCCACAACAGGACGAATCAGCCACATCCAAGGAGGAAACACCTTCGGGAGAATCACAGTCGCGTCAGCAGTCCACCGACAGCGACAGCACCGCGGCGAACGGATCGACGAGCCAGTCCACGTCGGCATCGACAAACGGAGCAGCACCGAAGTCAGACGGGACAGAATCGATCGTGAGGGTAACTGCGCCAGTGAGAACCCGGAGTGACGAGACAGCGGCCACCGACACAGGAGAATCGACGACCGACGGTGAGCCAGCCGACGAGGAAGCACAGGCCAGCCAGCAGCCTTCCGAACCGCACGGCACCGCGGAGAACGAGACGACGGCCCAATCCACCTCTCCATCGACGAACGGAACAGAACCGGAGTCAGACGGTGCAGAATCGATCACAGATATGAGTGCGTCAGATACCACGCCCACCACCGACGAAGGCGATCGTGATGACGAGGACGAGGATGATGGGACTGGATTCAACAATCTCCCCGGATAGTAATCAGCTACCACACCCAACCTATCCCTTACACCGGAGCCGGCAAAGAGTAGTATTGACCACCCACTTTCTACTCCCACCTACAGAGAAGATCGACACCAACCAACGAACCCAATAGCAGACTGAAAGCGATCTCCGCTACGTGCTATCCGGGGGCGAGATATCAGCATTCGTTGTCTCACTCCCTGTCTCATCTAACTCGGCTTGCCCATCAGAACCATCACCCTGAGCAGCCGACTCTTCTTGTTGTGGGATCGACCCCCGACTCACATCGCTTATCTCTGACCCCCCACCGACCTCACCAGTCCCGTTCAACCCACGCTCAATCGCAGTAAGCACATCCTCTTGAGTCTCGGCTTTCAACTCATCAGTGATCGTCTCTTGCAGCACCAGCTCCCGAACATCGACACCGAATACCTCCGACCACAGCATGAACAACACCGGCGAGAGATTCAACGTCCGACCGATATCTTCAGCTGTTTCAGTATCTACCGCCCCCCACTCGCCATCGAGTCGCGCTTCCAACTCATCCAACTGCTCGTTGAACCGTTGAATATTTCCTTCGACCATCGACTCCAACTCATCAATCCGCGTCTGTACCTGCTCTAACTGGCCGACGACCTTCCCGGCACTCACTTCATCCTCCTCACCAAACTCCGTACTCTCAATCGCGTCGAGCCGGGCACGCAACTGTTTGATCTCCTCTTGATCGATCGTCTCCGTGCTACTCTCCTCACGCTCGTCTAACGCCGATAGGACACGAATCCCTTTGTCTGTCAACTCTGCGGACTTCGGCCCGAACTTTCTGCCCTCAACACTCGGCGGATGAACAGTAATCAACCCCATTCCATCTTCACCCAACCCGGACTGTGAGAGCCGATACTCAACAGAATCTTTCGACACTCCACTCACCTTCGCAATTAGTGGTTTGTTCGCCGGCATTTCAGCTCGATCTGACCCACTGTACTTTGCCGGTGCGCTGTTGATATCACGGATCGCTCGCATCACTTCCTTCTCTTTGTACTTCAGCTCACGACTGAGGGAACCTAATACGTCTCCCATATCCACCATCTTACACCCCACCCATATCAGTTTAACCCCACAAACTACAGACCCCATTTGCTATTCGAAGGTTTTCCAAGCCTTTGCTCTACATCTTCTGATAGAACACCTTTTTCCACCCTCTTTGTCTCACAACCTTTGATAGCAAACCTTTGTCAGAGTCTTTGCTCTACATTCTCTGATAGCATAGCCTTCTAACACCCTTTGTCTCACACCCTCTGATACAACACCATGTTCACATCCTGTTTTTCACAACCGTTGATATCACAACCTTCTAACACCCTTTGCTCTACATCTTCTGATAGAACAGCCTTTTGCATACCCTTTGTCTCACAGCCTTTGATACAACACCATGTTCACATCCTGTTTGTCACAACCTTTGATAGAACAGCCTTTTGCATACCCTTTGTCCCACAGCCTTTGATAGCAAACCTTTGTCAGAGTCTTTGTTCTACATTCTCTGATAGAACACCTTTTTTCACCCTCTTTGTCTCACAGCCTTTGATATCAAACCTTTGTCAGAGCCTATTTCGAAATAGACTCTGTCATTATAGCTTTTTCTAAGCCTTTGTTTCACATCCTTTGTTATTTTATCCTTTTAAAATGGTTTGCTGTAAGAGGGTGTTGTATCAAAGGCTGCTAACATGGTTTGCTGTTTGGGGGTGTCCCCCCTTGGGAACAAACCCGCATGCGGCCCCCCCGTGGGCAAGGGTAAGAAGGTGGAATAGAGAGTGAGAGTGAGTGGGCCGGGAGGTACCTTGCTGCGGGCGAGAGAAGTGGGAGTGAGAGTGAGCGATAGCATAACTGGGTGTCAGGCGAACAACGACTACTGGGGTGTCGGCAGAGCAACAACAAAACAGGGGTGAGGTATGAGTGCGACAAAGTGGGGGTCTGGCTTGGCTGCAACAAAACGGGGGTCGAGTGCGACGACGACGCGCCGGGCAGCCGCCGGCGACGGCGAGAGAAATGTGGGGGTCGGGTGTGCGACGTGGATGGGGCCAGCCGGCGCAAAGAAAACACGCATAGTTCCCGGCCGACAAACAGTGGTCGTGGTGGTGACGACACAGTGTTCCGAACCCACCGGTCGATCGAACGCGAAGAGAGCCGCAAGAAGGCTCCGGGCATCACGGTTCCCAAGCAGAGAGTAACCGAGCTGCATCACTCGTCGAAAGCCAGTGGTTCCCAGTTGAACGCGTCAGAGGAGTGCTGGTTGCCAGTGACTCGTCGATCCTATCGGAGATCGTCACGCAGTGCAGTGCGTCAGCATCGAAGCGAACGCAGTCAGCGAGGAACAAGGCGAACCGAGAGCGTCGAACGTGTCGGAGCAACGAGCAGGGAACGTGTGGAACCGTGGAACGTAGCAGGAGACAACGAGGAGTGTGAGAGCATAGTGAGTGTCTCGACGTGGAACATGGCGAAGAGCGATCGGTGGATAATCGTGGTGGTGTCGACACTGTGGGACACCCATCAGAGTAAGACCCTACTGTAAACAAAGGGGGTAAGAGTTGGAAGGGGTCAGCATAGACGGTGGTAAGAGATAGAGGAGTACCGTAGAGAGGGAAGGGTAAAAGCTGGGAGGAGAGATGGACAGTGGGGTGTGTCGTGCGGTAGTGGTGGAAGTGACGGCTGTTTCATATCGCACACGGGGGGTGGAGAGGAAGATCACCACCGGATCAATGTCGTTTGTTGCTGGTTCTACACCCATGCAAAAAGATGGAAGTGGGGCCAACACGATAAAGTGGAAACCACAAGACAACACGACGATAACGGCGATAACAACGATAATAGCGTGAGCGACGAGTGCGAACAGTATAACGCGATACGACAACAACACGATGACGACGACAAAGCGCGGGAGAGCAGGCGCGATAAGAGCAATACCGACGTGGAACGAAGAACAACGCCGGGAGCGACGAAAGCGACAACAGGAAGCGAACAACGTGGAACGACTGGGAACCGCCGAAAGAGCAATCGAAGGAACCCGAGAGCAACGGCGACCACCGAAAGCGATCAAGCCGGGAGTGACTGGAGTAAGCGGCGAGGAACTGTGAGCTACGTGGGACACCCAGTGAGAAGTACAAGAGATGAGAGGAGAGAGAGAGAGAGTAGAGTGGGAGTGGAGTCAGAGCGTAGAAGCGACACAGGCGATACCAACGTGGAACGGCTGGGAATCGCGGTGAGAGCAGCGAGAGCGTCGAAGGAACCCGAGAACAACAGGAACGCCGGGAGCGAGGGAAGCGATCAGGCCGGGAGTGACGACTGTGGGAGATGTGGCGGGATCGAGAGCCGGGGAGTCGGGCATCGAGTGTCGGGCGTTGGGAGTTGGGCGTTGGGAGTCGGGGATCGTGAGCCGTCGAACGGTGGTCGAGAGCGTCGATAAGACCGGGGAATCCGGGTGTTTGCATCAGTGCGTACAATACTGTGAGTGCGTATATGGGTCGATAACCGCGGGAGAGCGTCGGAATCGTGGCGATACCCCGCTGCGAGTGATCCGTGTGGGCGTGTTTTGTGGAACGCTCATCCCGATACATTGTAACATAGGAGTTTCTCGAACCAATCTTCGGGTG
>NZ_QMDW01000034.1 GCF_003605635.1 Halonotius pteroides | reverse complement strand
CGAGTGCATATCTTCTCCAAGCAGACACTCAAACTAACCCGATGTGATCGACTGAGCATGAAAGCAGTTGACGCTCACATGGCAGACGGAAGCGTCGATGCGGGCACCCGGCGTATATTCTGGGGTGAGTGGTGATGGCTGAGCTGACGCTGGCACTGCTGGCACTCCTCCCGCTGGCAATGATTGCGGTGTTGATGGTTGGGCTCTACCAGCCTGCAACACGAACAATGCCGCTGGCGTGGGGGGTGGCGGCTGCCGCGGCCTTTATTGGCTGGCAGATGTCACCGCGGCTGATCGCCGCCGCGTCGATACGAGGCGCGCTGACAGCAACCAGGATTCTGGTGATCGTGTTTGGCGCGATCCTCCTGTTGTACACGCTGAGACAGTCCGGTGCCTTCGAGGTCATCAACGCTGGCTTTGCCTCGATCAGCGACGACCGACGCGTGCAGGTTATCCTGCTCGTCTTTCTCATGGGATCGTTCATCGAGGGTGCGGCCGGCTTCGGGACGCCCGCGGCGATCGTCGGTCCGCTGTTGGTCGGGTTGGGGTTCCCACCCTTGGCGGCGGTCGTTGTCGCGCTGACGGGCAACATTCTCGCGATCACCTTTGGCGCGGTCGGAACACCGCTGATCATCGGCCTTCGTGACGTGGTGTTTGCTGAGGGAACAAGCGCGGCACAGCAGGTGGTACAACAGGGCGGCTTCGAGAGCGTCGGCGCGTATGTTGCCCAGCTCGGAGTGTGGGCGGCGGTCATCCACGCCATCGCCGGGATCGCCATCCCGTTTATCGGCGTTGCGATGATGACCCGCTTTTTCGGCGAAGAGCGGTCGATCCAGCCGGCAGTTGAGGTGTTGCCGCTGACCCTGTTTGCGTGGGCCTCATTTGCGATCCCCTACGTCGCAACGGCGTACTTCCTTGGCCCGACGTTCCCGGCGCTGCTGGGGGCGATGGTCGGGCTGCTCGTGGTGACAACGACACTGCGGGCTGGCTACTTCATTCCCGACGATCAATGGGATTTCGGGCCGCAAAGTCAGTGGCCAGACCACTGGATCGGCAGCATTGATCCCGGCAAAGGCGTCGGCACAACGAGTGAGCCACAGGATGAAGCGGTCGCAACCGACGGCGGGACAGCGACGTTTGAGCAGTCCCATTCGCAGGACATGTCCCTTGCGACGGCTTGGATGCCGTACCTCCTTGTCGCGCTCCTGCTCGTCGTGACCCGTGTTGTCGGGCCGATCCAAAGCTTCCTCTCGACAAACGGTGTGCTGATGTGGAACAACATCCTTGGGACGCCGTTTTCGGAGGGCATCGAACTCCTCTATCTGCCCGGGAGTCTCTTTGTCCTCGTTGCGGTGATCACGTACGCACTCCACGGGATGAACACCGAGGAGATCAAGACCTCCTGGAGCGAAGCACTCCGGAATATCGCACCGGCCGTTATCGCGCTGTGGTTTGCGGTTGCGACCGTTATGATCATGCAACGGACGGGCAGCACGGTCGTCTTAGAGAGTGCTCCGACCGACGCCGGGATGCTCGGCTTGCTGTCGGAGGCGACAGCGAGTACGACAGGGACGCTGTTCCCGTTTTTCTCGGGCTTTATCGGTGCCTTTGGCGCGTTCATCGCCGGCTCGAACACGGTCAGCGATATCCTGTTTGGGCTGTTCCAGTTTCAGGCGGCCCAACAGATCGGCGCGCCGACCCAGATCGTCGTCGCCGCACAGGCGGTTGGGGGAGCGATCGGCAACCTCATTTCGATTCACAATGTGGTAGCTGCCCTCACTGTCGTCGGGCTTATCGGCGAGGAAGGGCGGGTCATCCGGCTGGAGCTGATCCCGGTACTGTACTACGGCGTCGTTACGGGTGTTCTGACGATGATTCTGGCCTACGTCGTGGTGCCGGCCGGGTTCTAACCGATCCCGGCCACCTTCGACGGATGGCCGACAGGCCACAGACGGTGCCGTCACCCCCAGCGAGCCGACGATCGAACCGTCGTCGCCAGCGGCACCTCCTGTCTCGATCAGCGTGATGATCTACTGCAACAGCCCCCAAAACACCCGATCGAACTGCTCGCCGGGAGTGACGACCGGACAGGTTAATCCCGGCTGAGCCGACCCAACAGTCGGTTAAACGCCAGGGCCAACCCATCGCGGCGCTTGACGGCAACGGGATAAGACGACAGCACCGACCGCACGGCAGCGACAAACTGGTCGATATCGACCGGGGCGTGGACGCGGACGACCGTCGTGGCACCGGTCGATGGCTCGATCGCCACCGCCACACGGCCGATCCAACCGCCGTCGTACACCCGTACGGCGTCGAGCGAGTCGTAGGCTAGCTTGGTGACGGTTTCTGCGGTTTCAAGTGCGGCTGTCAGCCCCTCGCTGGTGATCTGGTCGGCAAAAGCGGCCGCCCGGCGCGATGGCGAGCCGGCCGTGAGATCCAGCGGCGTCAGATGGCCGTACTCCACGACCAGCAGGTGTGTCGACCGGAACAACAGATCGACCAACCGCAACGGAACGGTGCCTCGCATCGTGAAATTGAGATGGACGTGGACAGCTTCCGATGCTGCGGCGGTGTGATCCGTGTCGCTCATGAGAACCACCCCCGGGCCCGGTCGGCGTCGTCGACGGTGCCAGCCGCTGCCAGCTTCGCCTGAGCCACACGGTACATAACCGCAAGCTGGATGACGCCGTAGCCGAGCCACAGGAGCCCGCCGCCGACATTGCTCCCGACGACAGTTGCCTGTGTCTCAAAGAGCTGCCACCCGAGCCGGGTTGATAGATAGATCCCTGTCAGCAGCACGCTGAAATAGCCGAAGAAGCCGGCGGCAAACCACATCGAAACGATGCGACCCCATCCCGGCATCGTATGTTCCGGCAGTCGAACCGTGTTGATCCACTGAACCACAAGGATGTAAGGCCACATCATCAGCCCCGACATCGACGCCCCGACCACCAACAGTCCAAACGGGTTGTCGACCGACAGCGGCACAAAGAGAATGACGATCCCCCACGCACAGAAGATGGTCAACAGCGTCCAAAACACCTGCGAGAGGCTCCAGCCCGCGTCCCGGCCGTATAGGTCGTAGATGATATCGGAGCTGTTCCGAACGAACGATTCGACGATGGCGTACTCGGTCGTAAAGAGGGCTAAAAACAGCAGCGCGTAGATCACGACACTGGTGAGTGGCCCGACCACGGGCACGACTTCGGCCAGCCAGATATCGACGGCTGTGCCGGTCGATCCGGCCGCATACGTGAACACAACCAGCGTAAGAATTGCCGTCACGACGACAAGCCCAAGGAAGAACGTCAGCAGGTGTTCCAGCTGTGTGACCCGCCACCAACCCCGCCAGCGGTCGAGATTGATTCGATTCGGCGGAAATGAGATCCCGTTTCGGTGTACCGTCTCGGGGTCATCACCCGCAAATGGGTTTTTGATCCGGCCCTGATAGCGGCCCATGCCGTACCCTTTTTCGCGGATCCACAGGCTCTGTGAGAGGTTGAGATAGCCACCGGCACCGGCGTAGGCCAGCGCGCCGAGCAGAATAGCCACGGTCTCGATGCGGAGCTGCTCACCGGACAGCGTCAGATTCGACGGCACCGACAGGATCGTCTCAACCGAGCCGACAAGGGCAAACAGCAGGATCGCAAAGGCGATTGAACCCGTCACAAGCAGGAGTTGAAGCTTCTCGACGATGTTGTACATCAGCGGGGCCAGCTGATAGCTGAGCCAGATGAGCACCATGAGCACGATCCCGAGCAGCCGCCAGCCAACGATTTCGGTGCCGAGGAGGTCATAGGTGCCAAGCGAGAGCCCCGCAGCACCGATCTTGGCGGCACTGGCCGCCCACCCCGGCCATCCGAGTGAGACAAACCCACCGAGCAGCAGCGCCAGCGGCACCGCTGGATGGAGCCGCTCCATCGCCCGAAAGATGCTTTCGCCCGTCGCCAGCGTCCACCGCTGGATCTCGGTGTTGACAACGAAGTGGACAAACGCTGCTAGCAAAAACAGGGCAAACAGCACCCAGCCAAAACGGGCTACCAGTGTCGGCCAAAACAGCGTCTCCCCGCTGCCCAGCGAGGCCCCGAGCATGATCGCACTCGGGCCGACGATGTATTTGAGCTTAGGCACCTTCGGAAGATCAGATCGCTTCAATCGGCCATCATCGCCCGTTTCAGGCTGGTCATCGGTCTGTGGAGCTGTCGCTAAGTTGTCGTAGGCGACCGGTGTGTATGTCGATGTGGGGTAGGTTGCGTTGGTCTGGTCAGCGTAGATATCGCTGTCCGTTACCGACGCCTCGTCGTCCGGTGACTCCGGCTATGTCCTATCCATCTGCGAGGGGCCTCCGTTTAGACGTCAGCGGCGGCGTCACGCTGCGGGCAGCGGGGAGGTCGATCCGAACAGGCTGGCCACGTATGTGAACGCGCATGCTCGTCGGAGCTATCCTTTCCCAAAGTGCCAGATGCGGTCTCGGTGCAACTCGACATCGATGTTAGGAAGATCGGCCAGTTCGGGTTCGATCATCGCCCACCAGTTGTCAGCCGTTTCACAGCCGACGGGGTTCTCGGGGAACACGTCCGTCAGAACGTCCGTTTTCGTTGCTTCGGGGTTGGCTTTGACATAGTCGTAGGCCGCTCGGAGCGCCGCCCGACGCTCCCGAAGAACCGTTCCCGAACCGGGGAGCTCGGCAGCGGCGATCTGTGTCTCGACCGCCGGATCCCGTTGTGGGGCTATCTCCGATGCCGTGTGATCCGTGGAGTGGGGCATCGGAATCCACCAGACGCGGCTCCGAGCGCCGACCTTCCGGGTTTCGAGTGCCCCCGTCTCAACCAGCTCACCGAGCTTGTTGTGTGCGGTGCGACGGGAACAGCCGACAGCGTCCATCACGTCGCTCGCGGTCAACGGCTTGGCTTGATCCGACCGTTGGTCAAACACAGCAAGGATATCCGCCAGAGTGAACTGCGTCTGCTGGGTGGTGGCTGGTTGTCCCCCTGAGCTATCTGGTGGTTTTCCCATATACGATGCTAGTACACACCTGTGTAATAGTTTTTTATTATTGCTCAGGGATTTTTATGCGAGAGGCAGATAAAAGCCGGGTGTGCCATCGATAGATATCGCTGTTTTGGATCAGACGATTCACGGGATGTCGGCACGGGAGTATCGTGACACACTTGCTGAGCGAGTCCCGTCACAGACGGTCAAGCTGGTCGCCACACCGAGTGAGTATGCGGAGCGGCTCCCTGAAGCTCGGATCATCACAGGCTTTGAGATCGACGCCGAGACGGTGGATCAGGCGTCGAATCTTGAGCTGTTTGCGTGTACCTTTGCCGGGACAGACCACCTGCCGCTCGATGCATTCGCCGCCAACGACGTGCAGGTGACAAACGCCTCCGGTGTCCACGGGCCGAACGCCGCCGAACAGGTGCTTGCCTACGTGCTGTCGTTTGCGCGCGGGCTCGATCACGGCTGGGCGCAATCTCAGGCGGGCACATGGAGCCACTACCAGGCCGATGAGCTATACGAATCGACGGTCACCGTCGTCGGGATGGGGTCGATCGGCGGGGCGATCATCGACCGGTTCGGGCCGTTTGGCGTCGAACTCATCGGGGTTCGCAACTCACCGTCGAAGGGTGGTGCTGCCGATGAGGTCGTCGGGATCGAACAGGTTCCCGAGGTGCTCCCCCGCACGGATTACCTGGTGCTTGCGTGTCCCTTGACTGAGCAGACCGCACAGCTGGTCGACGAGACGGCGCTTGAACGGCTGCCGCCGGGTAGCGTCGTTGTCAACATCGCACGGGGGAAGGTCGTCGATACCGACGCGCTGTGTACCGCACTCCAGACCAACGAACTGCGCGGGGCGGCCCTCGATGTGACCGATCCGGAGCCGCTGCCGGACGGCCACCCGCTGTGGAGCCACGACAACTGTCTGATCACGCCACACAACGCCGGCCACACCCCACGCTACTGGGAGCGGATGACGGACATTATCGCCGAGAATCTCGATCGACTGGAGACGGACGAACCGCTTCGGAATCTCGCACCCTAACCCCGGCGACCGCCGGCGGGTTATGCCAGCGACCCGGTGAGGCCGACGCCGAGGGCATCGTTGGTTATCTGTCGGCTTGTCTCAGCGTCATCGGCCGCGGCGAGTGCGCGGATCGCATCGATATTTTCCGGGATCACATCGGCCTGCTGGTGGATGGCCTGTAGCAGCGAGAGGGATCGACCATCGACAGCGATCGATTCCGACCAGACGCAGTTTTCCCACACATCACCGCGGTGTCGATCCTGGTCGTAGGCCGATTCCCGGAGATCCGCACAGGTGTCCTGTCCGTAGGCACTCATGACGAGCTCGATCCGGCGCTCCTCGCGCAGACAGTCATGAACGGCGTCGACACTCGGCGCAGACGCCAGACACACTGTCAGGCTGTGGACGTGCATCAGCGTCGCCGGCACGGTCACCCCCTTGGTCATCACATCGATAGATGGGAGTACAGTTTGAAGATCAGCCGCGTGGTGGGAAGGAACCGTCACCGGATCGGGAACAATGTCGTTGATCGGCCCACGGTTCGACTGGGTTGGATCACCGCCACGGCGGATCAACGTGCAGTCGACCGACGCGACCCCGAACTGCTCGTCGAGCGGTGAGATGAGGCGGGCAAGCCCCGTCGTGTTACAGGAGACAACTCGGGTTGCCGCCTGCCCGACCGTCTCCGCGTAGTTGGCTCGGGCACAGAAGCTTGTGGGTGCCACAGTCGACGCCTCACCGCCCTGAAACACAACCGCCGTGTCGGTCTGGGCGTATTGTTCGGCGTTGTCCGCGCCGACGCCGGCGGGTGTCGCATCAACGATGATGTCGCTCTCAGCGATCAGCGCCGTTGTGCTGCCCGTAAGCGAGATATCACAGCTACCGCCTGAGTCGTCGGCCGCGGTGTCAGGGACATAGAGGTCGAAGCCGCGGTCAACTGCCGCCGCCGCCTCGTGATCCAGTGAGCGTTTGCTCACACCGACGACAGTCATATCAGGCTGTGCGTCGACGGCGGCCGCAACCCGTTTGCCGATTGTTCCATAGCCGTTGATGCCAACGTGGATCATCGACATGCGGTGTAACCCCGTGTTGAAGCCGGCTGCAACCGTTGTTTCCTGTCGGTTTGGTTGCGTGTTGCGTCGGATGGCTGACGCTGTCGATCCTGCTGTTGTGACGCCTCGATAGTGGGCATCAACTGCAGCTACTCAGGTCGAGAATAAAACCCTGCGCTGACTCGAATCCAAGTTAACTTTTCGCCGTTTTTCGGCTAAAGATATGAAATATGAATATTCAAGATAAAATATATTGATCTTCAATATTAGCAGCTACGTTATACACGTGCGTTTCAGGTCGTGATAGCCGGGGTTACGCCAGTTTTAACTATAGGGTCTACGACAAATATAGTATGTCGCACGTTCTGCGGCTGACGAATCAGAAAACTGATCGTTCAATCGCGGGCGGCAAAGCGATGTCGCTGCATGAACTTCACCAGACCGGTGCCGACGTGCCAAACGGGTTTACGGTGACAACACAGTCATACCGAGATCACTTAGAAAAGATCGCGCTGGGTGACGTTGATACGTATCTCTCGACCGGTGATCTCGGCGCGAAAGCGGCCGAGCTCCGAGAAGAGATCTTAGAGACGGCTGTCCCGGCGGCGGTTTCCGAGCAGATCCTCCAGATCTACGACCATGAGTTTGCCGACGGCGACCGGGTTGCCGTCCGCTCGTCGGCCACAGCAGAGGATATGGAAGAGGCGTCGTTTGCGGGCCAACAGGACACCTATCTGAACGTCCGGCGTGAGGAGCTGATCGAACGGGTCAAGGAGTGTTGGGCATCGCTGTTCACTAAGCGAGCGTGCGTCTACAGGGAACGGAACGATATCTCCCATGCGGACGCTGAGATGGCTGTTGTTGTCCAACAGATGGTCGATGCGACGGTCAGTGGCGTGCTGTTTACGAGCGATCCCGTCAGCGGCGACGATGAGATGACCATCGAGTCCGCCTGGGGGCTTGGTGAAGGGGTCGTCGCCGGTGAGGTCACGCCGGATCGGTTCGTTGTTGACGGCGAGACAGGCGAAGTGTTGACAACGGATCTGTCGACAAAGCGGCAGCAGTACACCTGGAGCGGTGACGACACGGAGCTGATCGGGGTTCCGGAGGAAAAACAGGAGTCCAGAACGCTGACCGACGAGCAGATACAGACCCTCTGGACGACAGCCCAGGAGATCACCGGCTACTTTGGGGAGCCACAGGACATCGAGTGGGCGATCGACAACGGCAAGCTCTATATCCTCCAGTCACGGCCGATCACGTCGATCACCAGCAGCGCGACAGCTGACACCGACACCGGTGTCATCGTTGAAGGGCTCGGCGCAAGCCCAGGAACCGCCGCCGGCACGGTGCGGCGCATCGATCAGATCGACGAGACAGACCGGATCACCGGCGGTGACATCCTCGTGACGGGCGTCACGACCCCGGATATGGTGCCGGCCATGCAGCGGGCGGCTGCGGTTGTGACCGACGAGGGCGGGATGACGAGTCACGCGGCGATCGTCTCACGGGAACTCGGTGTGCCGTCAGTCGTCGGCGCAACTGACGCGACTGAGATACTGAGTGATGGACAGGAGGTGACCGTCGACGGCGACAAAGGCGTTGTCACAGCGGGCGTAGACGATGAGACCGCCCCAGAGCCGGCGGATGATCTGGAGGAGTTGCGGCCAAAAACCCCGGTCACACCGATGACCGCGACGGATATCAAGGTCAACGTCTCGCTCCCGCAGGCCGCCGAGCGAGGGGCTGCAACGGGTGCTGATGGGGTCGGGCTGCTCCGGCTTGAACACCTGATCTTGGGGCTCGAACAGACCCCAACACACTATATCGAAGAGCACGGCGAAAACGCGTTTGTCAACGAGCTCGTCGAGGGGATTCAGACGGTTGCCGACGAGTTTTACGCCAGGCCTGTCCGGATCCGGACGCTGGACGCCCCGACCGACGAGTTCCGCAAGCTCAAAGGCGGGGAGTCGGAGCCAATCGAGGACAACCCAATGCTCGGCCACCGCGGGATCAGGCGGTCGCTGGCGACAGAGACCGTCTTCAGATATCAGCTCGAAGCGTTCCAGCGGCTGCGGGAGGTCGGGTATGACAACGTCGAGATCATGTTTCCGCTGGTTAACGATGCCGACGATGTCGATACGATCATGGAGATCATGGCGGATGTGGGCATCGACACGGACAAAACACGGTGGGGCGTGATGATCGAGACCCCGGCAGCCGCGCTGCAGGTGGAGTCGATCACCGATCGCCCGGTCGATTTTGTCTCCTTTGGCACCAACGATCTGACGCAGTATACCCTCGCTGTCGACCGGAACAACGAGCGGGTCTCCGACCGGTTTGACGAAACCCACGACGCGGTGCTGACGCTGATCACGGATGTTATCGAGGTCTGTCGCGCCAAGAATGTCGATACGAGCATCTGTGGTGAGGCGGCATCCAAGCCGACGATGATCCGACAGCTGATCGAGTCGGGTGTCACCTCTCTCAGCGTGAATATCGATGCGGTTCGGGACACCCAACACGAGGTGAAACGCCGGGAGCAGCGGCTACTGCTCGATTCGGCACTCGAGAATCGATCAGCGTAACGAAACTGGCCGACGGATAGCCGGATAACATCGACCCTATTCTATTCGTTTCGGCTGTGGACGGTAACACGAAGACGCGATCTGTGTTACACACCGCGTGGCCGACCAAGACGGTCGGCAGTTACTCCAGTTGATGGTAGTCGAGTTCGTGCCCCTCGTCGAGGGCTGCTTGGACGGCCTCACTCGGCGTTCCGACCGGCTCAGTGTGCGTCGTCATCCCGCCGACATCGGCCTGCTCGTAGTAGATGTTGTGCTGCCATGTCTCGTCGACCTCCGGGTGATCCGTCCGGTAGTGGGCCCCACGTGACTCAGCCCGTTGTTTCGCGCCGCGGAGGACGGCCTCAGCAGCGGTCAGCATGAACCCAACGTCGACAGCGAACTCGAAGGATTCGCTGGTCAGCGAGCCGGTGTCCATGTCGCTTGCCTGCTGTCGCACCGTGTCAAGTTTGTCAAGGCCGGCGTCCAACTGCGACTCCTCGCGGAGGAGCCCGGCATGCTCCCACATGAGTTCCTGGAGTGCTTCGAAAACGGTTGTGACCGCGTACTCGCCGTCGCTGTTCGCCGTCGCAGCAAGGTCGGTGAACTGCGGCTCAACGACTGTTTCGCGGAGATCATCGGGGACGGTTCCCGGGCCGTCGACCCGGTCGGCGATGCGGTCGCCGGCGACGACGCCGTAGGCGACAGTTTCGGCCAGCGAGTTCCCACCGAGGCGGTTGGCCCCGTGGACGCCGGCCATCGTCTCGCCGATGGCGAACAGACCGTCAACATCGGTTTCGCCGTGGGCGTCGACGGCGACGCCACCCATTCCGTAGTGGGAGGTTGGCGCGACTTCGACCGCTTCCTCGGCCATATCGACGCCGAGCTCTTGGAACCGCTCGTACATCCGCGGGAGTCGATCCTGAATGAAGTCGGCCTCGCGGTGGGAGATATCGAGATAGACACCGCCGTTGTCGGTGCCGCGGCCCTCGGCGACCTCCTCGGCGATAGCACGGGCGACGACATCGCGGGCGTCGAGTTCCATCTGATCCGGCGAGTAGCGTTCCATGAACCGCTCGCCCTCGCTGTTGAACAGCCGCCCGCCCTCGCCGCGAACCGCCTCGGTGACAAGCCGGCCGCTCCAGGGCTCCCACTCGGGGTCGGACTCGTCGACGGCCATCCCGGTCGGGTGGAACTGGACGAACTCCATGTCCATCAGCTCGGCGCCGGCGTCGTAGGCCAGCGCCGGGCCGTCGCCGTTGTTCTCGTCGTCCCGGGAGGTGTGACGGTTGTAGATCGCCGCGTAGCCACCGGCGGCCAGCACGACGCTGCCGGCGTTGAACATGACGAACTCGCCGGAATCCATATCGAAGCCGACTGCGCCGTAGATCTCGTCGCCGTCGCTGACGAGCTTGGTGATCATGACGTTCTCGCGGTAGGGGATCTCAAGCTCTTGGGCGCGGTCGACTAACGTGTTCAGGAGTGACTCACCGGTGTGATCGCCGGCGAAAGCCGTCCGGCGGAACGACTGCGCGCCGAAGTATCGCTGGTTGATCTCGCCGTCGTCGGTGCGGGAGAAATCCATCCCCCAGTCGTCGAGCTCTCGAAGCCGGTCGGGCATCTGCTCGGCGACCGTCTCGACCTTGTCGGGATCGTTGAGGAAGTGGCCCTCATCGAGGGTGTCGGCGGCATGGATCGCCCATGAGTCCTCGGGGTCAAGCGTCCCGAGGGCACCGTTGATTCCGCCGCGGGCCCACGTGGTGTGGGCATCGCCGTGGCCGCGCTTGCCAAGGACAAGGGTGTCGTCGATGCCCTGTTCGGCCAACTCGATGGCCGCCCGCGCGCCGGCCGCGCCCGCGCCGATGACGAGTACCGAGACATCAACCTCGGTGTAGGCTGGTGCAGCATCGGTCGTTGCTGTGGAAGACTGGCTCACAATGTGTCTAAGTGCTGTAGCTACTTGAGGGATTCGCGCGCATGCGCGCTCGCACGCGACGGCAGGTCAACACAGTTGCGACACAACCGGGTGCTGTCTTTCGAAATTCTTTTTACTGCAATCCCCATCGCTTGGAGTGCGCGCCGCCTTAGCTCAGACTGGGAGAGCACTCGACTGAAGATCGAGCTGTCCCCCGTTCAAATCGGGGAGGCGGCATCCCACGTTTTACTTCGTCGGGTTCCCTCGCGAGCCGATGGCTCGCTGCGGAAACCACTCCTCGTAAAACCTGGACTAAAACTGCCAGCCGCTCCCTGCGGTCGCGGCCGGCGAAACCACGGCTCGCTTCGCTCGCCGTGGTATGCTGGTGGTATCCGTTTTCTCACCGATTTCCCGGTTACGCTTCGCGCAGCGCAGCAAGCACGTTGTCGGCTGTGCCGACGTAGACGCTGGCATCGGCGACTGTCAGCGGCCCAACGAGCGTCGCGCCGATCTTAGAGGCCCGCTGCTCGTCGTCGGTGACCGTATCGAACGCATAGCGGTTGTTGTCCTGGCTTGTGACGGATACCGTCTCGTCGACGACGACCGCTACGATCGCTGGTCAGTCGCCACCAGCGATGCGCCCTGTGGTCTCTTAGACCTCTGGGAGCCGCCCGCCGTCGACCGCGATATTCTGGCCGCTGATGTAGCCGCTGCCATCGCCGAGGAAAAACAGCAGCGGCGCGGCCAGATCATCGAACGAGGCCGGCCGGCCCTGCGGATACGATGATACATCCGACACGGTGTTTTCGACGGCGAACGGTGAGATCGCGTTGACGGTCACGCCGTCATCCTGCGTATCATTAGCCAGCATCCGTGTAAACATGAGCACCCCAGTTTTGCCGACGAAATACGGGAAGTTCACCGGGTGGGCGTGGCGTCGATCACAGTCGGCAAACCCGATGTTGACGATCCGGCCCCACCCCGATTCACGCATCCCGTCGAGTGCCCGACGGGAACACAACACGGTTCCATAGAAGGTGCTCTCGACGGTATCACGCCACGTATCCCACTCGATGTCCTCCCAGTGGCGGGCGTCGAAGTTACCGACATTGTTGACGAGGATATCGACGCTTCCGAGGTCGGCCTCAACGGTGTCGAACAGCTCGTCGACCGCCTGTGGGTCGGTGATATCCCCACTGACGGTCGTGGCATCGACGCCGTACTCACGGGCGTTGGCTGCCGTTGTCTCGGCCGCGTCGACGCTCGTGTTGTAGTGGACGGCAACGTCTGCGCCAGCGGCAGCCAGCGTCAACAACAGCTCGCGGCCAACACGCTGTGCGCTCCCTGTCACGAGTGCTGTTCGACCGTCAAGATCTGGTACCAACTGCATGGCTGTGGTTGCACCCCCAATGGCTTGAACCTGCGGCGGTCGCTGGACGGTGTCAAATCACCGCTGGCGACACCGGTCGCCTATCGCTTGCCCAACGCCGTCTCGAAGGTTTCCTGTGCTCGTTCGTAGCCGTGGTTTCGATCGACGATCGGGTCGGCGTACTCGGGGGCCAGCCGGTTGCGTTCGTCGGCCGACAGCGTCGGCCAGTCGATGATCTTGTCGGCGGGAACATCCCGCAGTTCGGGCACGTATTCCGTGATGTACGTCGCGCCATCGTCGTACTTGCTGGCCTGACTTACCGGATCGAAGATGCGCACGTCGACCGAATCCGTGCCCGTCGAGGCGGTCCACTGCCAGCCACCGCTGTTTGAGGCGTAGTCGTGATCGATCAACTGTCGACGGAAATGCCGGGCACCCTCACGCCAGTCGATCAGCAGATGTTTCGTGAGAAATGAGGCGACAACCTGTCGCGGGCGGTTGTGAATATACCCCTCGCGGTCGAGTTGCCGCATCCCGGCGTCGACGAGTGGGTAGCCGGTTTCGCCGGCCGTCCACGCGTCGAGATCGGCCTCGTCGTTGCGCCACGCGATCTCGTTTGGGAAGTCGACGTAGTTTGTTCGACCCAGATTGGGGTTGTGGTACAGAAGGTGGTAGTTCTGCTCGCGCCACGACAGTTCATACCGGTATTTGTCGACGTTGCGACGCTCCTGCCCGCTGACAGCACTGTAGACGTCCGACGCGCCGGCCCACACCTCACGGATCCCGATCATACCGGACGCCAAATACGGCGACAGCCGCGAGACAGCCGTGGTTGGCTCGGTAACGACCTTCGGCAGGTCGTCGCGGGTGTCGTTGTAGCTGAGAATCCCGGTATCGAGAAAGTCATCGAACCGTTCGCGTGCAGCCTCGTAGCCCGCGGCTGGCAGCTCGATATCGACATCCGGAATTGGGACGGTTTTGCCATCCTGTATACCGAGTAGGTTCGTCTCGTCGGGCTCGTCGTACGGCGTCGCTTTCGGTGCTGCCTCCCAATCGTTGTGGAACTGGCTGTGGTTGGGATACGACGAATCAAGTTGCCCCGGATCGACCAAGACGAGATCCGTTCGGCGGTCGGTGCTGATCCCTGCGGCGGTGAGTTCGTCGTCGACGCGCTGTTGGGCTTGTCGGCGTGATGGCCGGTAGTGTTCGTTGTAGTAGACCGACTCGGCGTCGTGCTCGTCACAAAGTGAGGCGAGTACCTCGGCCGAGTCGCCAGCCCGGACGATCAGATCGCTTCCCAACTCTCGGTACCGTGCTTTCAGCTTGCGAACCCCACGCATCATCAACGCTCGTTGTCGACGGCCAACGTGTTCCAGAACGTCGGTGTCGTAGACGTAAACCGGAAGGAGCGTGTCATCCCGTGCGGCGACCGCAAGCCCAAGATTGTCTCGTGTTCGGAGATCGCGCTGATGCCAGAATAAACGCATACGATACAATGGGGCTGCATTGATGAATGTGCTTCGGACTGTGATATCAGGTAGCACGCAACATGAACACGCCGACTACGATCTGCTGGTGGGTGTACTCGATCCCTATGCCGAGACCGTGTCACAAATCGGCTACGTAGGCTGCTTGTAGTGATCGGTATTTAGGCCAGACACGCCACCATCCGATATGGATCTAGACCGCTACACCACCGCCCAGCCACCGGACGACGCACCGGCAGACGCACGGGTCTGTGTCGTTGCCGCGCAGTCCGACACCTTCGACCGGTGCCGAGCAGGGTTCTATCCCGCCCCGGCGTCGTACCCACGGACTGACGCGGATTTCGAGTATATGGCCTTCTACCGTACAGCCCCTGTCTCAAGCCTTACCCACTACGCGCGTGTCACCGACCGGGTGTCACAGACCCGCGGCAACCCCGGCCCGATGAGCACCGACGACTGGGCCGCGCTGATCGACCCCTTCGCCGACACCGACCGCGTCGTCGTCTTGGAGCTCGATACGCTGGTACCATTGGCTGAACCCGTCCCCAACGACACGAACGGTGTCCGGGGTGCGTGGTACTGCACCATCGGCGATCTTCGCGCCGCCACGACCCTCTCAGAGCTCGCTGACCGCGCTGAGACCTGAGGAAAACGGTACCTGCCAGGATAGCGGGCCAGTCTCGTGTCGGTTCAGTAGCAACACGCAGTTTGAACGTCTCGATAACAGGGCTGAAACGCCTGGCCACCCCGAGGCTATTCGCTCGGGTGCGGTGTCCACCCGACCACTTACCTTGCCGGCGGGCAACTAGACGGATACCCGATGGAACCAAACACGGCACCATCACGCGGCGACAGGCCCGACTGCCAAGACTGTCGTGCGGCCTTAGAATCCGGTGGGCGACAGGCGATCTCGTTTCTTCTTGTGGAAACACTCACCGTGCCGGTCGTTGGCTGTGATGCCCATCTTGAGGAGTTTCGGGCGATCTGCGAGCTCACAACCGAGGACAGCGCGGAGCTGCTAGGCCACCTGCCGGCCGGCGGGATTCAGTGTCCGGCCTGTCGCAATCACGAACAGGGCGGCGGCATGCCACTCATCTTTGTCGAAGCCGGCGCGGTTGGGGTCTTGGCGTGTGAGCGACACGCTACAGCGGTGATCGAGTGTTACCAATCAGGGCTGCAGGCACGACAGCAGTTGGGCGCAAACGGGCCCCGTGGTGGCAGTATCCACAACACCGGCGAGATCGAACTGCCAGATCTCGACGACAGCTAACCCAAAGCGAAAGACAGGAAACACCGAGGTGGGGGCCGACACCACGCTCAACAAGACGCACACTCACAGTAGCGCTCACAGACTGGATTATCGCAGCGAGGGTTTTGTGCCGAACAGTAGTTCTTGCCGTGCGTGATCAACAACACGTGCAGGCTGTATTTGATGTCGTCCGGAATCAGCTGATTCAGTACCTCGTGTGCTTGGTCGGCCGTCGTCGACTCCTCGATCAGACCGAACCGGGTCGCCAATCGCTCGATGTGGGTATCAACTGCGAAGGTTGGCTTCTCAAAGTGGAAGTTCAACACCACGTTAGCGGTCTTCGAGCCGACGCCTTTGATATCGGTGAGCCATGTCTGGGCGGCCTCAGTGTCCATCGCGTCGAGAAACGCCAGTGTGTACTCGCCGCCGGTTTCCTCCCGGATCGCCGCCAGCGACCGCTGGATGCGCGTCGCCTTCTGGTTCATCAACCCAACCTCCGAGATCACCTCGGCCAGTTCGTCGTGGTCAGCCGTCTCCATCGCCCGATAGTCGGGATACGCCGCAAACAGTTCCTTGGAGGCGCGAGATGTCTGTACGTCGGTAACATTCTGAGAGAGGATCGTCGTGAGTAGCTGCCGGACACCATCCTCGCTGTATGTCTTGTTTGGTCGCCCGTGAAGCTCGATCAGATCGCGGTGCAGTTGCCGAATATCCATACCCTGTATCAGCGCTACGGCGGTAATTGCATATCGGTCACACATGTTGCCGGTTAGGGGTTAGCCAACAGGGATGATCAGAGAAGACTGGTTTGGATCGTCTGGATCACGTCGGCGATATTCTGAGACAATACGTATGAGAGCACCACAACAACCGGTACCCGAAGCACCCAGATCCAAAGCTTCGGAACGAACTGCGGGGCGGTGAGTCCCTTACTGAACTCTGTGACCGCGTCGGTGGCATACACCCACCCGGCAAAGAGTGCTAACAGTAATCCACCAAGCAACAGGAGCACGTTGTTTGCAATGGCGTCGTAGACGGTGAGATACTGGAGATCAAACGCCGTAGGGAGGCCGACAACAAAGATGCCAGCCACCGAGCCGGTGGTTGCAGTCGAGCGCGCAATTCCGGTGGTGTCGATTATAAACGAGACGATCACCTCAAGAATACTGAACGCGCTTGTCAGGGCCGCCAACAGGAGGATGACAAAGAAGACGGTGCCGACGAGTCGACCGCCGGGAAGCGTTGTGAACGCGCCAGCCAAGCTGACGAACGTCGCGCCGATCCCACCGTCCCCTGGAGCGATGCCTTGGGCGAAAAACACCGGGAACACGATCAGCCCAGCGAGAACGGCGATACAGGTGTCAGCCAGCATAATCACGAACCCATCACGGAGCAGGCTTCGATCCTCATCGAGATACGAACCGTAGGTGATCATCACACCCACCCCGGTCGAGAGCGTGAAAAACGCCTGACCGGCCGCAGCCGGCAGGATCGCAAGCGCGTCGCTACGCAAGGTCGCAAGATTCGGCGAAAGATAGTATGCATACCCCTCGGCAGCACCCGGAAGCGTTGCGGCATACACCGCTAAAAACAGCATGAGCCCAACCACACTCGGTACCAGCAGCTTTGCGGCCCGCTCAAGCCCGTCGCGAACGCCGAAGCCGACAACACCAGCGACAAGCAGAATAAACAGCAGATCAAAACCGGCAGTGTTCAGCCCGCTTGAAACCTGTCCGAAGTAGGCCTCCGCGCCACCGGTGTACGCGCCGGTGATGCTTCCGAGGATATACTGGATGACCCAGCCGCCGACGACACTATAGTACGAGAGGATGATGAATCCGGTGATCGACCCGATCACCCCGATCGCCTTCCAGTTGCCGTAGCCGATCGCCGGGAAGGCGTCGACGACATTTTGTTTTGATTCACGACCGATAACAAACTCGACGAGCATCACTGGCAGCCCGATAAACGCAACGAGCAGAAGGTAGACAACGAGGAATGCGGCCCCGCCCGACTCGGCGGTGATAAACGGAAACCGCCAGATATTGCCCAGTCCCACCGCGCTGCCGATCGCGGCAAGGATGAATCCAAGCCGCGTTGCCCATGTCTCACGAGAGCCCATACGGGTGGCTGTCACCGGTGGTTAATACGTTGCGTGCATCGATGTCGTATAGGGAACGCAGTCTGAACCGACGACGCCGGATCACGCGCACGTGTAGACGACAGAGGTGGGATGTTGTCTTACTGTGGTGCCCAAAGGTTGAGACAGCTGGTTGTCGTAGGTGTGAATCAGCGATGGCTGCGTTGTGACACTACTGTCTTCGGCTAACGGCGGCAGTAGCAACAACAGGCCGCAAAGAGTCGAACGAAGCCAAGGGTCGGATTTGAACCGGAGTGACTTCGCGTTGCTCGTCACAGGGTTCAAATCGGTATGGCTTCCGCGGCTCACGTATGTTCGCAGCAGGAAGCCAAGGGTCGGATTTGAACCGACGATGGGCGGCTCTGCAGGCCGCTGCGTTAGGCCGGACTCTGCCACCTTGGCGCGTGCTGTAATCTCTCCGAGAGTCGCTTAAGCCTAGCGGTTAGCCCGCCTGCATGGGCTGGCAGCGACAGCTTTTGGGTTCAATACTACTCGTTCTACCCAGTCACGATCGCGAGGGCTACCGCTACCCGGTCGAAATGTGTCGACGAGCCATGGGAGTGACTCGCCATGGTGAATGAACCTATGAATGGGTGGCGGCGAACCAC
>NZ_QMDW01000033.1 GCF_003605635.1 Halonotius pteroides | reverse complement strand
CACTGCTTTTGAAATCACGAGTCTGGGTCGCTCACACACCGATTCAATATCTACCACTCTCCACAAGTATCGTTATTCAACAGAGTAGATTGAACAGCTATCACAGAAATCTGGTCGTAATTATCGCGCTAATCCGTACCACCAATCGCAGGCATCAAATCAGCTTGATTCGAAGTGCTACCATCGATATCTATGTCGGAATACGACGTTGGTGATCGAGTCAGGGTTGATATCCCTGATGAGACTGATCCGGATCACGACCGATATCACGGCGAGCACGGACGGATTGTAGATCTCTTGGAGGACGAAGTAGGAACGCTCACCGGTGACAAACAGGATTCAATCATCTACCGGGTAGAGTTCAGCAACGGTGAGGAACTAGACTTTCGACACCAATCGATTCGACCGCCCATACAGTAGTTCCTCGATCCTCATCAGCGGTCACGGCAGGGTGTGTCTTCCAGCAAAAAGCCGCTTCTACTGAGGGGTGCGGTATACCTTCCAGCCGATCCCGATTGAATTGATGATTGCGGTCGATCCTGATTCAGTTTCCTAGCGGTTGCAGACCTTCATGCTAAAATCATGACCACGACTGGTATCTATTGAACGCGGTGCTAACGACGGAAGTCCGGGGGGTGGGTATCACCCACTATATTTCTGAGCAGATTCGCCTACCGTCTTACCGTGCAAACGATTGCATAATATACGGTTCCCATCCCGGTACGGGTTTTCCACCTGCTGCACCCAACGGGGTGTCGGCAATTCTGTGACCCGATCATGATCATCTACACACGGGGTGTCGGCAATTATTTGGATTTGATCGTAGGCTCCTACACACGGGGTGTCGGCAATTCTGTGGCCCGAGCATGAGCATCTACACACGGGGTGTCGGCAATTAATCTTCATATAGGAATTCAATCATATTTGATGCCTCCAGACCCCCATTTCCGCTTGTGGGTTTGACTTAAACCCCCAGGGGGGCGGGTATTTCCGCTTGAAGATTTTGTTTAAAACAAACAGCTAAAACTGGGTGAATCTCTCTCAGCATCTACAACCACTATCAAGTTAATTATGTAAATATGAGCTCTATTGTGAGTTCGCAATGGCAGGTTCACTGGCGAGGTGGTTCGAGGTTTTTCATGTTGAAATCTGAGCGAGCGACAAACCGCCCAGCGAGTTCTGCGAGTCCTCGTGTTCGTTGGATGTCGGCGAGGTTGTGCTTAAGCAGTGGCAGCCACTCAGCGGCTTCAAACGCGCTCACAGTCGCGCCACTGTCATCGAATGGGTCACACGTTGGATTCCCTATCAACTGGTCGTAGACGCCTACGAGATCGCGGTGATCATGCGTCTCGAATCGCTCGATTGTTTAGCTATTTATTTGATCTGACCCATTCTTATTAATTTGGTTACACTAAAACATGCTGAGCAAGAGCCATTATTAGTATTAGCTACTAACCTGCTCAGTACGGATACTCAAGAGATCCTCGGCGAGCCGACGCTCACTCTCATTGTGGATGGCGATCACGCCGTTTCCAACCGCCACCGGTGCGTTGTCACCAACCTCGAAGCCAGCATCTCGGCAGCCAGGAAGTTGAATCTGGTAGCCGTTCCCTGCGATTTCGACCATTGCAACCTCGCCTCGATGGATCGAACCCGTATCCCGAGCTGCGGCAGCAACCAACTCTGTCCGGTGTGAGACGGCTACGTGCTCGCGGTCAACGAGCAAGAGTAGATCGTCAAATCCGTACACATAGACTTCAGCGCGGCGTGTCGCTGTTCCTTCGGTATCCTCGACAACTAGCCCCGACTTCCGAGCCTCGATCGTGATTTGGAGAGCCAGCCCCCCGGCTGATTTCTTGATCCTGTTCGGCATTGTTAGTAGTCTGTACTAACTATTGGGTGATATTCGTGCTGGTTTCAGTAGTGGACGAACCTCTCGTTACTCTTCTAGTATCGATCTTTTCCACCCCGAGTTGCCCCTGTAAAACGGTTTTATCGCCCGTATTAGCTTCTGTTACGTTCGAATCCGAAATGCAGATACACCACAGAGTGCCGCTGTAAATATATTTAGAATTCCTATCCGAAGGTGGTGCGGTTATATTACTGATCGAATCACGTGACCTAATTCTCGGTAAACGAGCCTGCTCTATTGGCGTGATTAGTATCGCATCCTCATGTAGCTCTTCTGCTCTCTGATGAGCGTGCTCCAACTCGCACTGAAGCCCATACCGAGTGGTTGGTATCGTGTCTCATAGGAGTGGGGGTTTGAGCCTCCGAAACCCAAGGAAGTGCGACTGCTGGGAGTGTTCCCAGCACTGTCGTCTAAAATCCATTGAGGCTCGGAATGGACGAGTAAATCATATACTGCTATATCAATCTGTTATGCCTGTTATAGAACAGATAGCACTGATATAACAGATGTCACAGACGCACTAAATCACTCGTCAACGTCCACGCTGTCAAGAATATCAGTTTCATTCAGAGCATTCTCGATTGCTTCTGGATTCATTTCCTTCAGCTGCTTGGCTCCGAGATGGAGCAGCAACGGGCGTAGGTGACGATTTTTCTCTAGCTCGGTGTCGAACTCCATCTCGAAATCAAGGCTCGCCTGCCCACTAATGCGCCGCAGCTCACGTCGGAGGTCATCTCGAAGATAGAACGTCTCGTGGGTTCGTTCTTTGATCGGCTGTTCGTCGAGAGACTGCTCGTCGGTCGTATCGGATTGAGTCTGTGACATCTGTGATGTATCGTCCGCGATGCTGCGCTGCTCGGCTGCTTCTGTCTGTTTGCTCTGTTCCATCTGTTTTGTCTGTTCTGTCTGTGATGTCTTATCTGTCTGTGTTGTCTGTTCTGTCTGTGATGTCTTATCTGTCTGTGTTGTCTGTGACGTACTGGATGTCTGCTCCTCGTCCTCGTCATCGCTACTACGACCTCTGCTATCACGATCACGTCGGCTACGTCGGTCTCTGACACGCTGGGCGCGGTCTTTGTCCTGGTCGTCCCCATCGTCATCGCTTCCGCTCATGCTGGCTCACCTTTCCCGAACTCGTCATCAAGTTCAGTGGCGATCTCCATGAACACCTCTTCCATATCGCTGCTTTCAGAGTGCTCGAAAATACTGACACCAGCTGCGTAGGCCCGTTGTAGTGCGACACGCTTACGGATATTCCAGACCGGAACATCGGGGAACGCAGTCGCAAGCCAGTCCTTCATTTTCTCAGCCTCTTTCGTTGACTCGACACGATTGGCGATAGCACCGATATCACGGATCGTGATACCCGTCTCTTCCTCAAGGCCATCAAACTGATCGAAGAGCAACTCGATTGCCCGTTGGGAGGTTGACTCCGTGAGTGAGGGGATCAATACATTTCGGGCAGCGTAGAGGGCGTTATCTGAGATCTCACCGAAGAACGGCGGTGCGTCGATTAGGATATAATCGTACTCGTAGTTGATTGCGTCCAGAGCCTTGGATAGCATCCCCTTCGCGTGACGACTTTCGAGATCGGACGGATCAACGTTGATAGCGAAGTCAGCGAGAATCTCTTGAGCTTCAGCACTGCTCATCCGCCCCATGAGATCAGCGATAGTGAGTTCATACTCGATGTTGAGGAGATCAACGTTTGCTGGTAGTACGTCGAACTCTTCGTGTTCGACAATCAGGCTATCCACTGATTTTCGTGCCTCACGGTCGGTGATCACATCGAAGATTGTCGGCGGTCGAGCATCGTATTCATCGAGGAGTCCAAGTCCTTCAGTGGCGTTTCCCTGCGGGTCAACATCGACGAAGAGCACGTCCCGGTCACGTTTGGAGAGAGCTCCGGCGACGTTGATTGCAACAGTCGTTTTCCCGGTACCGCCCTTCTGGTTGAAGAAGCAGATCCGGGATGTCTGTGTCGTCTGTGAGGTCATGTACGTATGTGATATCTTAGACGAGTGGATAGGTGATATAATTACGTCAGACGGATGTCATCGGTGTGAGTTAGCATAGCCTACTAACTCTGCCAGAATAAATTAATCAGACTGTTCAGCGCGCTGCTGCTCGGCTCGAGTTCGGAGTGACCTGACGTATTCTCGAAGACGATCCTCAGGGAGATCGAACTGTGCAGCGACCCACTGCATCGACATGGTGGGTTGCGCTGCGTAGTATGCCATCAGCACGTCCTCACGGGACTGTGCGACGGCAGGTGGTGCGCCACGTTCGCCGGTCTTCTCCTCTCTGAAGCCGCCTGTGACGGTGTGTACGTCGGCATAGAGTTGGACCTTGTCTGGGTTCTCGAAGGTCTTGATTCCGACCCATCGGGCCTTGGTAGTGGTACCGGTTGTAATCGCCCTCACGTTCCTCCTCGACGATCTCGTAGCCGTGGGCGTACTCCTTGATGACAGTCTCAGACTCGGAATTAGTCATAGGTGCATTTGAGAAGAGGTTGAGACACAACACGTTGCTGATGGCAATTTAGGGTCTGTTGCATCTGTCACCCTTCGACATACGGCTCAAGGAACGTCGGCATAGCGTCGAGGATCGTATCTCGCTTGTCCTCTGTATAGCTGTCATAGATGCCGATAATATCCTGTTTACTGTCGCCACGGAGATATTTCGTTAGTGCTGTGCGTCCTTGTGATTCGTCGCCACCGAACTGGCTCTGATACCAACTGGTCGCCCAGTGTCGCCAGTAGTGTGGATTGAGGTTGTCGTCATCGTTGGCACCGTACCAATATCCTAACTCTTCCGCACGTTCTCTGAACTTTCCGCCTATATTACTTCCAGATAATCTTTCACCTTTAGATTGCTTAATAAACAGAGGGTCAGTCGGAGAGTCTGGCTGTGGTCGGACTGTCAAATACAAGAGTAATGCATCCTTCAGTTCCGAATCAATTGGATACACTGCATTCGTCTTGGTTTTATTCCCGGTGTTGCGACTTTCCTCAGACGCTCGTTTGTCAGCCCTGAACGATATGTGATCTGGCCACTGCCGCAGATCGGGATGGACAGTCCAATCGCAGCCAGGGTGATCTATATGAACATTCTCGAAATCTAGATTGCTAATACCTCCTACTCGTCGGCCATACTTAGCAAGTAGCAATTGGATTGCGAGCCACATTGGGTGCTTCCATGATCTTACCACCTCACGAGCCTCTGGAATCGAAATGATATATGGATTCCTCACATCTGGAGTGTTAAGAATCCAATCGTTATTTTTCTCTTTGTGCTTCTTTTCAACGACCGCAAATGGGTCGGCCTCAACTGACTCAACACTGTCTTCACACCACTCATACGCCTGCTTTACAATGGCGTATGTGTTTTGCTGCGTTTTTGCTGCAAACGTCTGCTGGAGTTCGATAAGGAACTGCTCGGCTAATGTTGGCGTCACCTCTCGGGGTGGAACGATATCATCATAAGAAACAGTGTTAATGTCGATGTTCGACCAATGGCAGTCGTATGTTTGATCGCTATTCTGTGCAGCTAAAAACCGCTCAAATCTGTTTAATGCAATTCTAACAGTCGTTTTTGTTCCCTCTGTAGATTGGTTATCCTTTGTATTGGCGTTGCAGTGCCACCTCTGGTACCAAAACCAGAGTACATCACCATCTGGATCGAACGTATCGAGATAATCGCCGTCTCCAGCGGACATCAGGAATCCTCCAGATAGTAGTTGCCTCTGTTATCGTCCTGTACCGGGCTAGTTGGGTTATTTGACAACTCTCCAAGCCGGTCTACAAGCGTGTTCTCAAATGCCTGCCGTAACGACTGTATAGACTTCTCAAACCCCTGTTTGTTGGCTTCTCCCTGATCTAACTGATCGATGAGAGCGGAATCAGAGAGAGCCTTTGCTGCCGCCTCTGCGGTATCATGATTGGCGTGAGTGTCTGTGTCGGTATCGCTTGTACGTGGGTCGAGCGCAGCGACATTCGACTCACCGGCTTCGAGCATTGATCGTACATAGTCAGCTTTCGAGCTGTAACCATCCTCGTTTACTGCTCTCTCTATTCGTCGATCCTGTTCTTCACTGACCGTTATATTGCATGGTTCTGTGTATTTTGCCATTGGTTTGTGTATTGTTTAGTAGTGCAAGTTCACTTTCAGTCTAATACAGTCTAACACAGTGCATCCAGATTTGTAAAAGTAACGCTGTGATTTGACAATCTATTCTACAAACGATTGTATTAACATTTGACGGTGATTTTGATATTGATACAGTTGGATAAAATCAATAGATATTAGAATCGCATTACTGCGTAGGGGTAAGTTTTAACATCTTAAATGGAAAAGGCGTGTTTATATAACTGTGATAACACAAAAACTGATTCTGGGTCTAACCGAGTAATTTCAAGTTGATTTGTATTAGACTGCGTTAATTATATCACTCTGGCCTACACAATTCTGGGGTATGAGCGAATCCGAGCGGTCGGAGTCTGCCGGGGTCGTCAAATGCTCCAAGGATGGGGTGGTTGTCATCCCCGTTGAGGTGCGGGAAGTGCTGGGAATCAAGAATAAGAAGTCGTTCGTCCGGCTCGACGAGATCTCGGTCGCCGAAGTTGTTGACGATGATGAGGGGGGTGACGGCTCAGAGTAGCCACTCCTGAATGTTGGTTTCAGCCCCAAGAGGGGGGCTGACACCGGCCACACGAGTTAGCGCATCTTCCCGTGGCAAGGATACCTGCGCTGACTCGTCAATTGAGTTGGGCCGTGTCAGTTCCTTCGTGTTCCAGAGTATTAGTTTCACCGTCTCTCTAGTGTCTTCCTTAATCTGGGGTGTTGACCGGTGAGCGTTGATAATTTCGACGGTGGCGGCTTCGATGATCAGCTATCTGTCAGATCTGCGTGCAACGATAGTGACCAGATCGTTGAACCAGCCACTTTAGCCTATGTTAAGATAGGCGCGACTGCAGCTGGGCAACCCCTAGGCAATAGTTTAAGTCACTCCACATCACAAATTGAGCTACAAGCTAAAGGACATAGACTCAACAAAAGAGGCAGGTGCTTGGACACCTCCTGCTTCTTTGCGAACCAGTATAAGCGTTTGCCTTCAGAGAGCTACAGCTCCGTCTCTCACCCTCACGTATGGGCGCGTAGAGACGACGCTACCCATCGAGAAGCATGTCAACACCAACTCACGATAGAAGCCAACCGCGATAGCACCACGGGTACACGATAGTTATGACTCACCAGTATAATTTCAAACGAAAATCCGGGCCCAAAGATCCTACACTTAGTCCCGGATTTCGTTTCGTAGTATTCCTGAAGCGGATCAGTGGATATGATCCTACGAGGAGCGTGTGACGGTATGCTCCTACCAGTACGGTCGGTATTCGGGTTAAAATCCTTTTCGGCCCAAACTGGTCGTCGATCTATCTCCGCACAGTCCGCTTCGCTAAACGGCGGGCTACATGACCTCATCACACGATAAGCAAGATCGAAACCTCAATATCCGGAAGGCTACCCCCGGTGGATCGCCTTCGACATCTGGTATCGTTGTTAGCGACATCTCTCCGAGAATCACTGAGTGGATTCCGCAGCTGCTCGATGAACTACTCCCGTCTAGTCTCGATACAATTCGGAAGTTTATCGCTGACATTGATCCACAGATCCTCACACACGGGCGTTATGGGTCAGTGTTACCCGCTCTGCAGGACAAAACCCTCTGGTTTGGACAGCGAAAATCCCAGGACTCCACGCAAGTATGGAGCGACAGCGAGGCAGAAGCCGTTGACTATCAGAATTCGTTAGTCGAGTTTGCATGCAAATACGCTGAATCAACAAAGGACGATCTCTCGACATACCATCAGGGTCGATATGAGACGCTCAAGCAGTTGCTGACGGATGTTGGGACTGGTAAAGGTTCAATGAATGGTGGCCTTGAGGCACTCGCTAAAGGGCCAGTTGCGCTCCACCACGAACTAGACGACACTCCTCAACCGATTACCCTCCTGCTCGATGGCCAATCTTGGACTAATCTAACCGACCGGTCAACAGGTGTGCGAGCTCTGGCAGCAATCGCCGTGCTGGGATCGGCGTTTGATGTCCGGCTCGTTATCTCACCTAGCTTGGAGAAGCATCTTCGTCGACGGTATCCGAAGTGGTATGATGCACATCTCGGTCTTACTGAGAGCCCAGACAAGTCCCCACATGAGACAGTAATTGAGGCAGATCAGTCACCAGGGGCGAGCCGTCAACAGGCGTGGGAAGTGTTACAGGAGCTACCAGAAGAGTCTGGCCGCCTCCGCTTGCTTGGGAACCTTCCTGCTGGTGGCTCACGTGACTACCGCGATCTGAAGCAGGACGACGAGATCAACGTCAAACCTGGCACTGTTGGTCGCTATGTGCTTGATCTTGAAGAGTTGGGTCTCGTCTCTATTGATCGCTCAGGCCGGTACAACAGCACGTCTCTTACGCCACTCGGCCAGCTTGCTGTCGAAGAGTTCCTTGCCGATGACTATCAGTTGATCCATCCTACCCAGGCGACATTTGAGACGGCTCTTACGCCAACCCCTCAGTCCGATGCAGGTACAGTGTATCGAGCGCAATGGGACACGGGAGGGGGGAGGGAGACACCTTCGACCGCCGACGGCACCGCCAACGACACCGCCGACAGCACCGCTACCATGACAGCCACAAGCTCCGCCGAAGAGTGGCTGTCTACGACGGGATCTCCAACCCAGGGCGACGACTACGTACAGTGGCTTGATGGCCCATCTGAGGTGCTTGACGCCTGGGGAATGCACGAGCGATACCTCGCTGGACGGCAAACCCGTGGAGTCAACCTCGTGGATGACCGTCTGGACAAGTTTGACGACGGTCGTGTTACCTACCTCAGCTGCTTCCACGACGATCTCCTTGTTGTACCGCAGTGGGGTGGCCCCCTCTCAACACTGGGACGTATCGCGGGAGCCTTACTGAGCGACAAAGCTCTGAGTAAGATCCTCACGCCATCCCAGTTCGGTAACGAGTTCGAGGACATTGACGACGCTGTAGTTGAGCAACTCGATCAGAAAGCTGGAGACATCATCCGGTGGGGCCACCAGATTGGGTGGTTTAGCGAGGACGAAGAACACTACAGTGGCTGGAAAGATCGTATCCAGACGGTTCGAAACCTCTGTCTTCAGAAGGTTGGAGAACTCACCAACAGCGATGATATCGAAGCTCGGAAAGAGCTCTTTCGGGATCTCCAGGGACTGATTGCCTCAGCGACACAGCTCTACTACGCAATTGGCGTTGACGTGACGATCAACGTCCGAATGCCGGATACTGGAATGCTGATCCGGGACGACAAGCGGCTGAATGATTTCCTCGATTTCGCCCGGTACACAGTTCCTAAACAGTCAGTCTACGGAATTCACTCAGGATACCGCATGCTTCTCGAAGAGCGCGAGCAGAAGCTGAAAATGCGGCTTCCGTACGATATTGACGAGGATGATCCAACGATGCACCTGACTGCCTCATGGGTGTTTTCAGGGCCAACAATGACCGATCTCAAGCCACAGATTGAGACGGCGATTCGACGTGAAGCCAGTGAGATCCGGGAGGCAATCGCTGAAGGAACAGAGGCTGCACCGGTGATGGAGATCCCCGTGCAGATCGCAAATACCTATACGTCGATTCGTAATCTCGTCGAAGAGTATGCCACCACAAAGGAGTACAATGTCTCTCACCAGGGCGATATCCACGAAAGAGAAGACGACCTAGAGCGTCTCGTGCGGCTTTTCCTCCGAGTATTGGGTACTGAAGATCGTCCCCACCGAGCTTGTCCCCACGATGTTGCCGAGGCAATGTTGTACATCGCTCAGTCAACCCAAAGTTTTGATTTCATAAGTGTCAGCGACATCTCTTACGGGTTGTCACAACTCCCGGCTGACCGACTACTGCCTGAACTCCCGCCAACAGCAACGAAACTGCTGAAAACTCTTCTCTATGCTTCAGAGCCACTGGGTCGTTCAGACATCATCGAGCAGGCTGGGATCTCTGGAAGCAGTTACGACCGGTATATCAACGAACTGGCAGCGTGGGACATCATCGAGCCAACTGAATCCGGAGGTAGACGGCGGTGGAAAGGCCACTTAGAGCCATGGTGGAGTCCACAGAGTAATCGCGGTGAGCCGTTTGGAGATCCAGATCCAGATACCCAGATTATTACTGCGGAGTTCCCCCGGGATATCGGGAGCCGTGTAATCTGTCACTATATTACACACTACGACTTTCCGGAGCTCGAAGAGGTGTATATGAGCGGGATGTGCCCAATCCACCCAGAAGATGATCTGAAAGCACTATTCAGTGCACATCGTCGGTTATCCAGGTGGTGGGCGTTCCTATGGGGGGCGTATGCAGATAGAGACGAGATACGGGAAGCCGAGGCTGCAACGTCAGCAGACAAAGAGAGGGCAATCACGATAGGACGGTGGCCCGAGTCTCTGGATGAGTCGCAACGAACCATAGTTGAAAGCAGTTCCGTATAAGTAGGGAGTCGGCTCTCAGAGGCGGATTGATCCCCTTGGTCTGATAATAGCTATGCCTGTCATTAAACCATTCACGAGGTGTTGATGTCTCCGTAATTGATTCAACCCAGCTGCTTGGTAGGGTTTTGAACTGACTGGATGAGATGCTACCAGATAAGAATGGTATTTGATCTGAGATGCAAGATGCACAGCGCGTATCTTGCACCACGACTAAGACCGTACCGGGTTATTCTGATCGATCAGTATAGGCAAATAATGTATCGGAGTCGGATCAAGTTATCAATTATTGTTACTAACAGCGTCACGATTGGTTCATCCTGGCAGAAATATAATTTAGAGAATATAACCCGGATGTCGCTAATCACGCAAGTAGCGGCAGTAATCATCTATTCGAGAGGCATACTCGAATTACATACCGAGGCACGGTCTGCTTCACTCAACACACTCTTCAGGCAATGTGCTGTCAAAATCCGGGCCTTTCCGTACGATGTGATTGTCCCTGTCCCACTCAACCAGTCCGCACTTCTCTAATTCTGACAGGGACAACTCACTCAGTTGGAGACGGAGTTTCGCCACGTCTTCGTTAGCAGAGGGAGGATCGCTACGGAACATGGTCTATCTGGAGACAATAATCTCGCCAGAACTGGATACCTGTACGTCGTGATCTTCCCACGTGAACGAAAGCATCACAGTATCGTCACGGGAGAGCACCCGGTCAAGTGCATCCGTATCGATCACCGAGTGAATCGGTCTCATCTCTGTCGGTTCGTCACCGGTCGCCGTAGCGAGCGCCTCGACAACGGTTATCGAGAGTGGGCTATCGCTCGTCCAGTCGTGCAGAGCGTGATATGTCTCGGTTGTCGGATCGTATCCGACTCTGTCTACTAACCCGGGCGAGTCGTACGCTGGTTCTACATCGGTCAGCCTCTCGCAATTCTCTTTCATAACTCTTCCTGAGTGGTCGAACGGGGGTAAGAGATGGTTGGTACTAGTCAGAACGATCGCTGCCGCCGCTGTGACCGACTGTGCTGCGTTCCTCGTTTAGCTCTTCGAGGAGGAGTTGAGCGACGAGTCGTTCGGCTTCCCGCAAGTGGTGGTGGAACGTCTGCCGGGCGATGCCCATCCGTTCTGCCAGGTCGTCGCCCGAACTCTCCCGTGGCCGGTTGAAATATCCGGCGTAGTAGGCCATTTGAAAGGCGGTCCACTGGCGCTCTGTGAGGCGCTCTTCGGCGAGCGTTCGAAATAGCAGCGGCGTGTACACCAGGCGCTGTCCGACGAGTTCCAAACTTGGATGTACGCCCTGGACGACCTCAACCACCGCCTCACCGTCGACGGTCGCTGGAAACTCCGCGATGACTTTCATCTTGCTGTTGTCGATATAGGCTTCCTTCGTGTAGCCGTCGAACGCATCGAACGCAGTGAACATTGAGTCCGCGGTGGTTCGGACCCCCACTCTGAACGTCTCTTCGACGGTACCGAGCAGTCGGACATTGAAGACTATCGACATGTCGGTGACCAACTCTATATACGTCTTCGGGGGGATGCCGGTGATGGTCCAGTACTGTAGTTGGCCCCCATCGTCAAGCGGGACGATTCTATTGACCCGTACCTGCAAGGCAGGCCCACCCGCCTCGATGAATGGCTTGGCGAGTTGTTCGGAGTGAAATTCGAGTTCGAGGATCTGCTCGGAGGTGAGTTCGGGGAGAGAAGGGGTCTCAGCGGTCGATGCGTCGGTGGTATCATTGTCGGTAGGGAGCCACCAGATGCGCACTTGCCCCCCGACTTTTTTCGTGTTTAACCGCCCATCGTCGGCTATCCCGGACAGTCTCTCGTAGGCAGTACGACGGGCGCAATCCAGGGCGTCGGCGACCTCCCGTGTCGAGAGTGATTCGTCAGGAGCAGCTACCCGCTCGAAGGCGTCGAGCACGTCCTCCTCGGTGATTCGCCCCGAACCAGCCATTGAGATTCATTGACTGGCACAAGAAATAAATCATGCACCGAATCTCGGCTACCACTGGATACGATTGTGCTGAACCCAAAGCGCGTAGATTGTACGGCCACTAATCAAGCGTTGAAAAGGGAGGACACACAAATACAGATGAATAGTAAATCAACTGTCAGTAATTCAGATACTGAAGTACGTCTGTCCCCTGATCACGCAGTTCAACGACCTCTTGGTCGTAATCGTACGTGATAGTGCCAGCGTCGGCCAACACCGGGAGATGAGTGTGGACGAGACTCATGCAGATGCGCTCGTAGTTGTCGCGGGTGTGTTCGTCTTCGAGGAGCGCGATCTGATCGGCCACGTCGCTCACAGGGGTAGTACCGGCCTGTGTGGCGAGATATGTGAGTGCGACTCGGCGACGGTAGTGGGAAAGCAGTTTGAAGACTCCCGACATGGCTTTCTCTGCGTCAATGCTTTCAGGGCTGCTGTCGTCATCGGTTTTGATCGGCATATGGTTATCATACTCCGCCGTTTTCTTTGATCGTTCTCTATTGGACTGCGACCGTAGAGTACACATGGCTCTCTGGTATGAGGTAGCTTAACTGTATGTTACCACGTCACAACAGTTGCATATTTTTTGGAGATCAGTTCGAACCAGATAGAGATATATTATCTAAGACAGAGGACGTCACTCGTCAATGAAGTCGCCGCCATTGTCCGGAGGAACAACACCGCTGGTTTTCTCGATATCGACCCGCCAGTCCGGCACCAACTCCGACGGAGAGGTGACCTCCCACCCGCCTTCGATCTCAGTGCCATTAGCGAAGAACTCCCGCAGCAGCGTAGCGAGTGCTCGCTCGAAGGCCTCGGTTGGAGACTCGGAATATCGGTCGTTCGATGATGTAGTCATGATAGTACTGGGAACACCTTGCAGGACAACGAACAATGACTGCCGGTGATCCACCGCCCCTTACGTCATCTTGCGTATTTAAAACTCGCTGTCCCATGTACGTTCGAACGAACGTGATCACCAACGGTACGTGAACCAATAGTGGTATGAACGCATAGATCCCACTGGCCGTGCTGAACTCAAGCTCTCCATCTTGCACAGCTCTACTTCCAACTTCGAGACAAATACCGCTATTTCACTGCTTTCGGTAGAAGCCATCAATCAGCCATCGACTGGCCGATCTTATTCTCTGTGGCCTCACCGAGATACGGTTCAATCGCCGAGTAATCTGACCACCCGCCAATCGACATCATCGTTCGCACGTCAACGCCTCGCTCGACGATGTGGTACGTCGCCCAACTTCGGCGGAGATCGTGACTAGAGACTGATCGCCATCGATCACTATGGCCATCGTCGGCCAGCTGCTCGGTTGCTTCTTTTACCCACCGGCGAACAGACGACGTTGCCACAGAGACGGTTGACTCCGTAGCGTCTCGGTTACGCTCGCTACTGAACCGTTGAATATTCTCAGCCACCTCCTCAGGAACCCACGCATCTCTGGTTTTCTTTCCGCCGCCCTTCGTGTTCTTGCCTTGGACTTCAAGCAGCCAACAATCGCCGCTGGACGACCATCTGAGCCGATCAAGGGTAGGGTAATCAATCTCATCAACCCGGAGCCCACATCTAACCATGAGTTGTATCGCAATTTCGCGCTCCCAATCGATATCTCTCGCGGCAGCTTCGAGTTGGGAAGCCTCCTCGTCGAATGGATCGAGCAGGCATTTGGTGTGGGTTCCCCCGTCATCTTTGATCCGAACCATAATCGAATTGTCCTGAGTATCCGATTATAGAATTACTGATTTTCTCCGAATAACCCCCGATATAGGGGGGTTGAACGGGTTGAGTAAGCGAGTTATTCAATAACTCGATTACGCCAACCCACCACCGTTTCAGCTATTCGTGACTCATCCCACCGGTGGCAGCAATACACATAGAAATCCACATCCACCAATTGTAGGTGGTTGCTGTTTTACGCGACCAGATACTGCTCGACCGTTGATCCAGATCCGTCACCCACCATCTGACTCACTTGGCCTCCGCTGGGGAATCTTTTCGTCACCTTCGTCACCTTCGTTACAGATCGATACCGGCGGTGTGGCGATCCGACTGGATTATTATTAGTAACAACTAATATATTATATTCAATATGAACACCGTGCGCGATGCGCGTCACCCGCAGCGACCGATGCACTTGCTGGGAACTCACAGGAAATTATAGCTTCCAGATATTCGTCACGATAGGCTTCAACGATCATCTCGATGATACCAACGAGATCCGTCTCAACGCTGTCTTCGGTTCGTTTATCCTATAAAAAGATGGTGACTGGCAGATCTGGGTCTCGAAAGTGAGTATCGAGAAGACCGCACTTAATTATCCAAGATGTTTATATTTTTCCGGAATGTTGCTATATTTGCTTACATGGGACAACATATGGAATTCAAACCTGATCAAGTCTCGACAGTCACCTTCGATTCGTACAGCACGCTCGTCGACATCGACGCCGCCGAGAAAGCACTCGCCGAGCGAGTTGACGACCCACAGCCCGTCTCGAAGCTCTGGCGGGCCCGGTCACTCGAATATACATTTGTCGCGAACGCTATTGATGCGTATCAACCCTTCTACGAGATGAACCGGGATGCACTCCAGTACGCGCTCGACGTCTACGGTGCCGACATCACCACTGAAGAGCGAGACGAGATTCTTGATGTGTACCACGAGCTCGATGTGTTCGACGATGTCAGCGACGGAATCGAGCGACTCCGTGACGGCGGATACGACTGTTACGTTGTCTCGAATGGCAACCCCGAGATGCTCGATTCGATGGTCAAGCATGCCGATATCGGCGATATTATCGAGGAAACGATTAGTGCTGACGAGATCCAAGTGTTCAAACCAGCCGCGGAGATTTATCGACACGCAGCTACACGCACCGGAACGCCAATTGAGGAAATCGTCCACGTAACCGCGGGGTGGTTCGATATAATGGGTGCTCAAAACGTCGGAATGCAGGCTGCCTGGGTGGATCGAAAGTCCATGCCATGGGAGCCATTTGGTTCCGAGCCCGACCTCGTCATCGAGACTCTCTACGAACTGGCCGAAACACTCAACATTTGATTTCCGGAGTTGATCGCTCCTTCGACGACCTTCGTCCCAGAGTTACAAAATAACGATTTCCGGAGGTCGCAGGGCGTGATTTCGGCGAGGCACTCGCCGAGGCGCGCCATCTGTTCGTTTGCTTGGCTACCGTAATCGCTTCCCTGTCCGTTTCATGCGCGTGACCACCGAGCCTGGAATCGCTCAAGGTCGAATACGGTGACGTGAACGGGTTCACCAACGCCGTCAGGGAGCAGGATTGAGACAGCCAACACGATGGGAAGCGGGACATGAGGCTGTGAAGCAGCACTAGTCACCACAGCCAGTGTGTAGAGGGTAGGTTGATGGAGGCTGTATAAAATAGATTTCAACTGTAAGTGTACAAGGTTTTGGATGACCCACGCTCAGGATGGTTTATGAACTTTGGAGACCGATTCGGCATCCGCTACTGGAGACAGTGACTTTCTTGATGTGTTCGACTGAAACTTGAAGCTACAGTTAGTGGTAGAGATGAGATGCTTACCGAGGTTGCGATCGGCATTTCAATCGCCGAAGATTAGAATATAGCTGGAAGTTAGAATAAAATAAAAAGTAGAATATATTTGAATATAGGTTGGCTCTTTCTATTAATATGGGTATGTATATCCAGATAACCGAAATATTATTTAGTCTCTAAAAGAATTTTCCTGTATGAGCCTCTCAGCTATCCCAAATACGAGAGGACAAATTTCATCTGCTATAGATATTCTTTTAACAGAAAATAACCAAGTTACAGAAGAAATTAGAGCTTTTGAGCAATTCAAGAAGCAGGTATTAAATATTAGTATAAATACAGCCTCGAGAAATTCTATCGGTGAATTCAGCTATGAACAGAAACCTACAGTTGATGCAACTACTAGAATTCGTACAGCCTATTGTGAGACAGTTATGTCTGTCTCACATTATGATGCTGAATATGGAGATACATATGCCTCAAGTATCAGTGAAGAATTTGGTTCTGATATCGCAACTGCACTAACAGAATCTTCTAACCTTACTCGGATCTTAAAATCAGCATTAATAAACCAAATAGAAAATGCAATTGAAAGCCGCAAACAACTTCGAAAAACGATTCAACTAGAACAAGATTCGATTAAATCTTCCTATGAAGAGCTTAATGATCTTGCGAACTCTCTCTATAATTATTCTAAAATTGAATTTTCACACATAGATCATAACCGTCTGATTGAATATAAAGATAAAATATGTAATGATTTATATGTTTTTGACAATATAGCAATTATTAGACAACAAGATATAAACAAAATAAGAAAATCGATGCAAACAGATCGTACCACTTCAGACTTATATTCATATCTTTATCAATCATTGTCCACTACCTATCCTGTGCTTGAAATGATAGGACAACTTGGCCTGGAATATAAAAAATTAAAACTAGAAATAAAAAAAGAAATTATTATCTAACTTTGTCTCTGTAGTTTCGGTACACTGCGGTTGATTTCACGGATATCGGACGTTCCGACGAAAGTTGTAGACGGCAGCTTTCAGTAGCATTTCTCGGAACTCTAACCACCAATTTTGCGCACGCACAGCGGAGGCGAGCGTGCGCTTGATTGACGAGAAGACAGTTTCAGACATTGATCGCTGGTGATACCGATCACCGTCCATGCGGGCGTTGTGGGCGTGATCAAGTGGATTCATGATCCGGTGTTTGATCAGCGGTCTGATGCCGTTTTCACGGAGTTCATCGCAGAAGGATCTTGCGTCGTACCCACGGTCTGCAGCGAGGCTTCGCAGGTCGCCGGCGTTTAATGACCTCGGCGCGATCTGAAAGCTAATTCTCAGTTATTGCAGTAAGAGCCTTCTCCTCCCAATTCTTGGAGAGCGGGATACGGTGGATTTGTCGCTTATATGTGGCCGGTAAAAACCGACGTATCAAGATTTCTTCTGGCATTATTTGGCACCCGATGAATTAATAAAAGAAAATTCTATCAAAGTGATGGTGGTCCTGAAAAATTCCTAAATAACCGTGCACTTAGTGCACGGAAATTTTAGACCGTTATTTCCTTCTCACCAATTAGCTTTCAGAGCTTTTCTGTGCTATTATCCGCCGAGAAACGCACGCCATGTCTTGGTTAAAATTCGCGCAAACCACGCACGGAGAACCCTATTCAACAGAGCACTTCAGACAGAGGGAGGGGAAAATTGAGCTGGCATCTTGTCGAATCCAAGTTTTGAGGCCTTTGGCTTCGGGATCAGATTACCATAATCGATATCTACTTGCGGAAACCTATCAAACAAAGTTTCCAGTATAATTGGTGCTTCAATTCGTGCGATTGGAGCACCAATGCAATTGTGTGATCCGCTACCGAACGCAAGATGATCAGGATCTCGGAAAGCATCGAACATGTCTGGATCCTCAAATTTTTCAGGATCTCGGTTTGCTGCGCCGATCCATAGGATGACAGTTGCGTCAGCGGGGATCGTCGTTTCTCCTAACGTAATTTGATCTGTCGTTTTCCTTGCTCGGGCTTGAAGTGGACTTCTGTACCGCAGTATTTCTTCAAGTACTACGGATAGATCATAATCATCAATTTCGGAAATATAGCTTTGCTGATCTAATATATACACTGCATTGGTTAGCAGCTCAGACATTGTTCCCTGTCCAGCAAGCGCAAAATCAAAACAGTTTGATCCGATTTCCTCTGGAGTTAGTTCCGTTTCTGTGCTAAGCTGAGAAATAAGGTCATTTTGTGGATTCGACTGACGCTCATCTACTAAATTTTTGAAATACTCAGCTGCATCCGCCATATGGCCACCTTTTACGCTTGTTTTGTCGCTGTCCTCAGTTGTCATAACTGACCGAAATGTTTCTAACCATTCCAGTAGTTGTTCATGATCATCCTGCGGAATGCCGATGAAGTCCATAATAACCCGTAGCGGGACAGGAACAGCAAAGTCTTCAACAAGATCAAGTTCACCAGTATCAGCTATCGCTGTATCTAACTGGCTTTCTGTAATTGAGACAATTGAATCCTCAATCCCCTGCAACATGCGCGGGCTAAAATATTGAAACAGTTCTCCTTTTACTTGTTTGTGGCTTGGCCCATCAGACCAAACCATACCCGTATCAAAATACGAAAGCGGATCGTCCGTTTCTTCCTCTGTTAATTGTGGTCTACTGAGGGATTCAGCATCCTGAAGCCCCTTTTTTACGAGTTCGTAGCTAAATACATCATATACTCCTCGATTGGGATCATATTGGATTGGTGCTGTGCTCCGTTTGTTGTGATACCAATCAAATGGATCATGTAACGCTTCATTTGAACGCAGTCCCTTTGGTAGTGAATCAGCTGCCTCACCATCTACTACTTTGGAATCAGATGCCATATGTAATCAGGTATTCCTACTTCGGTTAAATCTTTCTAGGTTAAAGACCAAATTAAATAAATTAGACTGTATTCTATGGGTTTTTCTGTCTTGTATGAAAAGTTTGTCTTAATCACCACCTGTTTATATTATCAAAACAATACCCAAGGCTACAGATATTTCATCACTGCAGGAACCACCATATTTTATGTAACAGGTGGATTATGGAGAAATATGATTGTTATTCACTCTGAAGTTCCAATATATGACGATTTGAAAACAGAAGCTAGCAAAATTCTAGAAGATATGGCTTCTACCTCCAGAAAGGAACCCGGGGTTATTGATTATAGGATAACATTCGATATTGAGGCACCAGCAACGGCGAGAATTATTGAACAGTATGAGGACTGGGAAGCGGTCGAAGCACACGAGTCAAGTAGTCATCTTGAGTGGTTTCAAAAAGCAATTGAGCCGCATATGCGTGCTGAACCAACGTTATATCAGTATGAGGTAACAGAAAAAATTGAAGCTGAAGGGCCATAAGGAGGTTATCCACCTTCAGAAGTTGCATGCGACTTATCCCCAAGATCAATAGTACTCCTAGTTAAGGTGGTTTTCACTGAAAAGGGCTGTAAAAGAGGAGGCAGCCCAAGCGTATGCCACGGTGAATGTGGATCTGCACGCGAGTAGCTGTCGATCAGTTGCAAGCCGGTGCGTTGGTCTAAGCGACCGATTATGTTGAAATCCTCTTTTTACTAAAAAGTATCGAGGAGAAAATGCCCAATACAAGAAATAATATTAATATTATAAGCACATATGCTGTCCCAACAAACAAGATTGAATCGGAAGCAGGATGAAGTTCAAAAGCGCGGCTAGTTGGAAGTGCTCTGTTGAATAGCAGCCATTGAGTCGAAATTACAACACTGCTTTTGAAATCA
>NZ_QMDW01000032.1 GCF_003605635.1 Halonotius pteroides | reverse complement strand
GAACTAATCAACGTGTCAAAATATACGTTAGCTAATTCTAGGCGGTAAGCCCCCTTCCTCAAGGAGCAACGCAGCGAAGCGAGTAGCGCAGTAGGGAGGGGATACACCGCCGTCATCGTCACTCATACACTGTTCCCCATCACTACCCCACTCCCACGCACCGACACATTTATGTTAAAACAATGTATAAACACAAGTGATGGATAGGCATGAAATCGAAGGCCACGAAGTCATCGAGGGCGAAGTGAAACAGACCGGCAACGGCGCACACGTCCTCGTTCCGAAACAGTGGCGCGGCGCAGACGTGAAAATCGTCCGAACGTCCGATCCCGACGAATAGCTACCGCCAATGCACTACGCCTACAGGTTCCGGCTTGATCCCACGCCTAGCCAGCGTGAGCGACTGGATTATCACCGCGATACCTGTCGGCAACTCTACAACCACGCGCTCACCGAGTTCAACGAAATCCCTGAATCGGCGGGGACGCTCAATCAGCGAGTGCGACAGGTGCGCGACCAATTGCCTGATCTGAAAGAGTGGTGGGACGACCTCACCGACTTGTACTCGACAGTCGCACAGGCCACTGTCATGCGGATTGAGGATAGTGTTAAAGCTCTCTCTGAGCTGAAACAGCAGGGCTACAAGGTCGGCAGCCTCAACTGGAAGGCACCGCAGGAGTTCCGCAGTTTCACCTACGTACAGTCTGGCTTCGAGTTCGATAGTAAGGACGGCCACACTGTGCTGTCACTCACGAAACTCGCGGATATTCCCGTGGTGAAACATCGTGAAATACCGGACAGTGAGACGATCAAAGAGGTCACAATCAAGAAGGAACCCACTGGTGAGTGGGTTGCCTGTGTCACGGTTGACGGAAAAGAAACACCGGAGAAACCGGAGAGGCCTGAGCGGTGTGTCGGGATCGACGTGGGCATACTGAAATACGCCCACGACACTGACGGCAGAGCCATTGGGTCGCTCGATCTGGCCGACGAACGTGAGCGATTGCAGCGCGAACAGCGGAAACTCAGTCGGAAAGACCACGGGTCGAATAACTGGGAACAGCAACGGCAGAAGGTGGCGCAGTGTCACCAACAGCTCAAACGCAAGCGTCGAGACTTCTTGCATAAGTTGTCGAATTACTACGCTACCGAATATGACCTTGTGGCCGTTGAGGACTTGCACATCAAGTCCATGCTTGAGTCTGCCGGCAACAGCCGAAACACGGCGTCAGCGGCGTGGAACACCTTCACCACCATGCTCTCATACAAGTGTGACCGTGAAGGCACACACTTCGTTGAAGTTGACCCAGCCGGAACGACCAAAGAGTGCGCTAGTTGCGGCGTAGCCACCGACAAGCCGCTGTGGGTACGGAAACACTCCTGTCCGGCCTGTGGGTTTGAGATGGATCGAGACGCAAATGCAGCGATAAATATTCTATCCCGTGGGTTCGACAAGCTAGGAGTGGTTCACTCCGAAGGTACAACGCCTGTGGAGACTGCGCTCCCTATGTTCGCATCTGACTCGGTGTCAGGTGTGGATACAAAGCGCGTCATTGAAACAGGAAGCCCCACCCTCAAGGATCGACCGGCGCAAGCCGTGAGCGAGTAGGGTGGGGTAGTTCACGCAAGGGCAGAATTTTCTCCAGCCGAGAGTCCAGCAAGCTCCACATCAAGATGAATCCGCTCGTATGGGACATACGGGCGTTTTGACTGGCCTTCGTCGATGATGAACAGAAGACCATGATCGGCGAGGAGGCTGACATCGTCGTGAACCGTACGGTAGTCTCGTTCAAGCTCGTTGGCTACTGCGGTAATGCTTTCAGCCGCACCGTCGATATCGATTAGGTACTGTAACAGTTCGATTCGGCGATTTGTGAGGATTTTGCGTAGGTTGCCAACAGTAGCGAACGAGACCACAGCTGGTTGTGATTCCCCGTCAGCAATCTTCTCTACGGCGTCAAGGGCGTCCTCTTGCATGGTCTCAAAGCTCTCAACAGTTACACGAAGGAGAGCTGGGTAAGGACGATCACGGGGGTCGCTGTACTTGTCAGGCCAACCGTTGTCGATTGAATTAGTCATGGTCTGTGTTTTCGATGCTAGTTAGATGATTGACTTCTTGGAGAAATCGAGCAGCATGAGCAGTGATACTCTGGAAATTAATTTCGGAGTCCGTACCGAAATTGATGTGTCGGTGGTGCCATCCGATGTCATCTGCATCATGTGCGTTATCATATCGGAGTATTTCCCCAGTCTCTGGATGATAGAACTGGAACCGATAAAACCAGTCTCCGGGGTAGTCTTCATCTGGAACGGCAAATATCTCAACCCGACCACCGGGGACAGCACGGTTCAGCTCCAGCGCATCTACCATCTATTATGTGGTATGAGGTCATAAAACATAAATTATTCGCTGGTCGGTCTTACTCAAGAACAGTAAGGCCAGCGTCATCGTAGATCTGCTTCAACTTGCGAGGCGAGTAATCGAGGTAGTGTTTTTCCAAGACGGATTCGGGAACTCGACCAGCAAATGCATCAATGTAGCTTGAGTCAACGCCGAGAGAAGCCATCTCGGAAGCGAACCACCGGCGGAGTACCTGCGGGGTGATCTTCACACCTGACTCCTCGGAAATCTTCTGGAACATGTTGAGTACAGCGGGTTTGCTCAGCTGGAACAACCGATTATCACCGGGTTTTCGGTGGGGTTTGTATGCCGCAAACGCCGCTTCTGCTTCCTTGTTGTAGAAGGAAACCCACGTTTGCTTGCTCTCAGATTCCTTATCGGGAATCAGCATCCGGTCTTCCTCGTTGATATCGTCCATTGTGAGCTGCACCAACTCAGCGGAGCGTAACCCCGAGGTCGCATACATCAGGAAGACCGCCCGGTATCGGCGGGTATCGATAGTCTCGTAGAACGTCTGTAACTCATCTTTGGTCGGGACAGACGTTGGATTCGGGCTGATATTTGGGATCTCGAAGCTGCTTGCAGCCTCACTATCGACGAATTCACGGAAGAAAACCCGGACAGCCGAGAGGATGTTCTTGTGTTTAGCATCGCTGATTGGCTGTTCTGACTCGATATACGCGATGATATCCATTTCCCTGATCGCCCCAGGTGGTTTCTCAGCGTGGCGAAGGAGTCGGCCAACGTATCGGGTATGCTGATCGAGCGTCGATTGACTCCGGTTAAGAACCGTTTTGCCGTACTGCTCGTAGTCAGCAATGATCTCATCAACGGAGGCATCAGCATACTCCTGTGGCGGCTCTGACGCCTGCTGCTCGCGGTCGCCATCGATAGGTGAGTCTGACGCAGATGAAGACAGAACAACCTCTTCACCGCTAGTGAGAGCTTGAACATACTGTCTCAAAGCCCTCTCGCTGACACCTGAGATATTCAGTCCCAGCTCTTTGGCTTCAGAGTGGAGTTCTGGATCGAGCGTGATATTGACTCGCTTCTTATCCATCAGACTCACCGGTCACTCGTGTCTATGCACATATTGCACATTTGATTTTCGATGAACCACATGGTCATCGAGAATCAACAGCGGGAGAAAGTGGAGTGCCTGTATTCCCCCGGACGAAAGGGTGGGTGTCGGTGAGTCGGTGGGGTGTCACCAGATGGCCGTATGGGTCACAAGACGGCCACCTGAGAGTATTCAACTATCCAACTAAATCTATCGACAGCACACCGCTCTTCAAATAAATATTTACAGCGGAAATGTGGTGTGTGCCGTAAGCGAGTTATCACATAAAGCGATTACAAAACCCGCTCAACCACCCTATATCGGGGTCAATTCGGAGAAAATCAGTGCTGCTATAATCGAATAGTACAGACAACTCGATTATGGTTCGGATCAAAGACGATGGGGGAACCCACACCAAATGCCTGCTCGATCCATTCGACGAGGAGGCTTCCCAGCTCGAAGCTGCCGCAAGAGATGTCGATTGGGAGCGCGAAATTGCTATGCAACTCATGGTCAGGTGTGGCCTCCGGGTTGATGAGATCGCTTACCCCACACTTGATCGGCTCAGATGGTCGTCCAGCGGCGACTGTTGGCTCCTCGAAGTCCAAGGCAAGAACACGAAGGGGAGCGGAAAGAAAACCCGAGATGTATGGGTTCCCGAAGAGGTAGCTGAGAATATCCAGCGATTCAGTAGCGAGCGTGACAGAGACGCTACCGAGTCAATCGTGTCGGTGACGACGCAGTCTGTCCGCCGGTGGGTAAAAGAAGCGGCCGAGCAGATAGCTGAGGATGGACACGGTGATCGGTGGCGATCTGTCTCTAGTCACGATCTCCGCCGAAGTTGGGCGACGTACCACATCGTTGAACGGGGCGTCGACGTACGAACGATGATGTCGATTGGTGGGTGGTCAGACTACTCGGCGATTGAGCCGTATCTTGGCGAGGCTACAGAGAACAAAATCGGTCAATCAATGGCTGATTAAATCATTGGTGCGATCCCTCAGCCTGACGCCTTCGATACTGAATATGCAGCAAGCCGCTGCTGCGGAATATCAGGCCCCAATCTAATATCAGTAGTGTCGTCGCCATCGATTAGCGGATCGAGATCAGGGTCGTCCCGGTATTCTTCCCTGGTTTCGAGGCCCCAAAGCAGGGGTAAAACACTCCGAATCCACGTATCAGCGGCCTCTATACCACGAAGGTCGGCACACCAGTCCCTCCCAGTCGGGCTACTCGGGAAATCATCGTCCGGTATCGGTGTCCCAAAGTGGTGTTCGTGAGCCGTCTTGAGAGCCTTCGCTGCTTTGTGGATATCCGGTCGCAGGTCGGGATCGACCACGTACATCGGATAGCGGTCGTTCGTTCGTTCCTCACCGGTGTTGAACGAGAGATTGAAGCGGTAGCCGGTCGGTGTCTCGTCGATCAACCCGAGGTCGAGCAGGTCGGGGAGGTGATCCCGCAGCGACCGCTCGGAAACGTCGGCTCGATCAGCCAGCTCCGATTGGGAGAGCGGTTCTGTGGCGTTCAGGAGGGCGATGACTGCCTTCCGAGGTGTTGAGTTAGTACCACGGAGGATGTCGTCAGCACCGAGCTGAGATAGCGCATATCGGACTTCGCGAGCGTCGATTGATCGACGATCTTCATTGGATTGGAGGTGGTTGAGGGCTTCAGCGACCTCAAACGGCGAGTTGCAGAGGCCCGCTAGCGTCGACACAGCCTGCGGCGTCGGGTTGATGTTCTTCTCCCGGCAGAGCCGGGTGGCTGTCTGGGCATATTCACTACGGGATACGTCGCCCCTGATTGAGAGGTTCAACTGAAATTCCGGGGCATCGTCATGCGGTTTTCCCGGTTCCAAGTTATTGTTAAGCGACCGAACAAAGTCCTTCGTTTGACTCTTGAAATCACCAACAACAGCAAAAGAACCGATCAACTCAGCGTATGGGTCATGGGCGTCAACGTCAGGGACAATCGCCTGTTCTCGTTTGTTCTCACGATCTTCGTAGAGGTGTCTGTAAGTATTAGCTTCACCATAGACTGACTGTATCGCGCTGCCTTTGCCAATTGTCTTGATGAGTCCCTGTTTCTTTATTCCAGAAAATTCTCGATAGCGAGGGACACGAACTTCGCGGATTATCTCAACATCAACTATATCGAGGATATGAGCCATTGTACCGGCCAATCCGTGTGCATCACGAACGATGTCACCACGGAACTCAGACTCATTCAGGGCATCTGGATAATTACCGTTCGTGAGTCGCTTGGTGTCATCCAGTAATTTATCCAGAGCATCAAGTATGAGATCGCGGAAGTCGTTAATGTCGGTGATACGGTCAGGGAGGTATCCAAGACAGCGGAGTTGTCGGAGGACTACTCTGTGATCGGCAAAGAGGTCGCGGAACTTGTCTCTGTTAGCGGCATCAAGCTTGTCATCAGTAAGTATCCACGACCATATATCCCGATTAGATAAGGCTCGTGCAATGCTGACCCAGTAATTCAGGGGGTTATCATATTCAGCGGAGACAATGAGTTGCCTATTGTCGTGGTCATAATGACGTCCAGGGGCAGCACGATCATCTAAGAGATCAACATCAGTGTCAACAACCGAGATATCGGCGTTAGAGACAGTTGCAGTGATGGCATGGAACCGATGGCGGGGCAACTCGCGGATATTGTGGAGACAAGGGAGGCGGTTACGAGGTCGGGAGGATGGAGAAGGGGGCGGGGAGGAGGTGTCCCGTGAGCACGCGGGTTTAACACGGCTATTGTTAGATGATTTTCCGACGGCGATAAGCGAGTCATCAAGAGAAGACTGTAGACCCACAGAAGCCCGTACAGCGTCGAGATAGGACCGTCCAGCGGAAATGAGCGACACTATTGAATCGTCATCGGAAGACAGAGTATCGGAGACTAAATCGTACTCTCTGAGATGATGCAGACGGTTGTGAATCGTATCTCGTTGAACACCGAACTCTGATTCAAGATCACTGATAGTCCGTGTTTCGGAGGGAGCAGCAGCGATATGCCGGAGTGTGTCAATTATCTCACCGTCGATGTCGAACCGCTCAATCGCATCCTGCACCATCTTTGTATCGTCGGTGGATGTACCCTGCCTAGTATTACGCTGTTCGATAAGCGAGCCGGGAAGATCGCCGTCGTGAGTGTGGACGATCCACTGCTCCAACCGGAGGGTTGTCGGGACAAGATACACCTCGACGGCCGTACTCAGATGCGAGATGAGCTTGCAAATGTCTCGTCGCTGATCTGCCCGCTGCTGCTTGAAGTCCTCGCCAAAGCGGATGACAACAGGCTCATCTGTCTCAACTAGCTGTGCGACAGCGCAGGCGTGTTCAATGCTGGTTCTGACGCCGCCGTCAAGCAATTCTCCAGAGCCGAGTGATTGGATAAAGCTAGCTGCGTCACACTGCTGGTCAAACCGTACATTAGACCGCCACGATGAGACGATTGACGCAATGACGCATTCCTGCTCGTGGGTCAGATCGGGTGCTGAGAGGGCGTGTCTGACCGCACGCGATGGCGATGCCGATGATTCGTCAACAACTGTATCAACGCCAGCAGCGATTGCGGACAACAGAGGCGACATATCCTCCCACACGTCATTCGGCGGCTGCCCGTCTAGCGAGATATCCGCTGCCTTCTCCCGTTTTGGGCGGGTCTGAGTCAGGGTGATCCTCGGTTTGTCAGTGTCGGAGCCAGGGTTAGACACTGCAATCACCCCAGACAGCCGACGCTATGGCTGCAAAGCGACAACATCTATTACCATTGGGAAGCAAGAAATAGGTGGACACCTTGCGATCGTTCCCTGACAGACTCGCCAAAGTACCGCAGGGATGATCGATGGTCGGTGTCTTGCTACCTCCTACCCCCCTTGTGGGGGTTGGATTCATGATCGTGAGTGGCTATTTTACAGGTCTTTCGTATAGACTTCTGTGACTGTTAGTTCAGCTTGCACAACCACTTTTTCAACTTCCTCTCCTTGCTCATATTCCAAGTCCTCTGTTGTTGCATCAAGAGTTCGTCGTGCTCTCTGTGGTATAGCAGACAGAAACTTGGGAGGGCCAAATTCAATGTTAGTAATTGTGGATTTACCAACTCTGTAATCTTCCTCCGATTCTTGACTCATCTCATTATATACCACGAACTCCCATTAAATAAGCTTTACTGGATTTACCTATAGATATCTGAGTTAAACTTCTAATGGGGCAGAAAAAAATCTAGCGTCAATCTCGCCACTAAAACAAATAACTGCCCCTACGCCTTACTGCGATTCTATAACGATAATAAATATGATATATATAAAACGGCACGGCTCCATTATTTTCGCGGCTTTCTACTGTTCCCGAACAGTTTTCGTTACAATTACTCTTCGATCACAAGTTTTACTGTGGTGAGTCTATACTATACTGAGTATGGAAGAAGCTGAAGAGAATCAGAATGTAATCGCGGTTCCGCTGTCAGAAAAACGCCATCCAGAAGATGCGCCGGTTATGATGGACTTCGCTATCAACAAGATCAACTGGGAACTACTCCAGCAGCGGATGGATGAATATGGATTTTCAGCTAAGGCCCGTGCTGCTCGGTACTTTATTAACATCGGTATGCACTCTATAGCCGAGAATGATCCTCGGAACTCAAGCAGTGAGACAGAGAATACCCAAAGTACATCTACTGAATCGGTAGGTATAGAGAACTTTGTTCCTGAAGGCAAAGAAAATGCACTCAATATAAAAGACGACGAACTTGTTGAAGCTATTAGAAATAATATACTTGATATTGTAGACGATAATCCTGAGCTACAACGAGACGGACTTGAGGTATACCGATGAGCCAAAATATCGGAGATTTCGGGGAAGACGATTTAGAAAAACAACCTAATGAAAGCATAGTTGAATTTTATTTACGGACTCGAAAAGATGAGATCAAAGAGAACACAGCAGATACATTTAGAGTCTCTTGGAATAGGCTTCGGGATTATATAGACTCTGAACACCCTGATAAGACAATATTTGACCTTACAACTGCTGATGTTAAGGACTGGTATGCATTTCTTGAGTCAGATGGTGTCCGTAGTATTACAATAAAGCACTATGCTAGCAATGTAGCTCAAATAATGAACGATCTTAGAGCAAATAACTATATTCAGGGTAATAAAACGCCCTTTGTTGATGCACAAAACATAGTTGAATTTAACACTCGCAGTGGTTCTAAGCTGGAAGTGGCTTATTTAGATATGAGAGAAGCTATTAATAATATAATTTCTCCAACTGCTCTTGTTCTTATCACACTGTTGGCGAAGTACGGATTAAGATCGGGAGAGCTTTTGAACCTCGATGAACGGGATTTGAATCTTAACCACCCAATCTCAACGTATATCGACGATCCTAGACGACAAATACGGAATAATCCAAATTCAATGTATATTGATTCAACTATCAGTGAGGGTAAAATTCATAATGGAGAGCGCAGAAGAATATCTAATAAAAAGAAGTCTACAAGAGAGCTTCCTCTTGACGATGAGACTGTAGAGCTATTAGCTTGGTATCTGTCAATGCGGGCTAGCTCTAATTCTCCGAGTAACCCAGTCATCACGAGTAATAAAGGTGGTGGAGATCACAGACGAGATAGCGAATATGATTCCGGTCACATTGTTAGGGTAGGATCTAGACCAGGTATGCCCACATTGACCCGAGCTGTCGAAAGGTTTGCCAAACAAAATGACTGGCACGATCAAGAAAGAAGGGCTGGGATACACCCGCACTGGTTCAGGCATTGGTTTACTACAATAATGAGAGGACGGGTCAGTGAAGATGAAATTCACATAGGAACGGTCAAAGGATTTGTTGGAGGATTAAGAGGAGATACTGGTGGTGAAGTCATCGACACTTACACTCAGGATTGGAACGAAGCATTTGAAGAAGATGTACCACCCTACGATAAGATTGTAAGACGAAATCTCCCAAAATTCTTTGACTAACTCACATTCTATTACTCTATATAGAAGCCTCTAACCCCCTAATCTCAATGAGGGCAGTGTCAACCGGAGCTACCGGAACTGCAACTCAATCCACCGATGCGAACTGAGCGGCAGTCAGGCCGATTGACGCCGATGTGACTGACCTACTTCTCCAACAAGTGATTTCCAACCAACTCAGCATAGGCCTGAAAGGCTATAACGGAGACGAGCGATAGCCTATTCAGCTTCGTTGTCAGCGTTCTCATCGGACTCTCCACGGCTTCGCCACCATGACCACCACTGAACGAAGAACGGTGCTTGCTGTTGGTTCTCGATTGTCTGCGCTAGCTCTGTCACCTGTTCCCCAACTTGATCCCGCTCGCCAAGCATATTTTCGAGTTCGTTGATCCGGGCTTCCCGATGTTTAATCTCAACCTCTAGTTCCTCGGCCTCAAACCCACGCTCTAACAGGTGCCGAATCGCCTCCGCCTTGCTATTGATACCATCATTGTCTTCAACTAATTGCTCAATGTCTTCATTCAGAGATTCGGGGACTGACGCGCTGATTCGGGGTCGTGCCATGGATTTGATCTATCTTCATCGCTCTGCATCGATTTTACATCGCTATCTTCATCGCTATTACATCGTAGCGATGAACCCGGAACCCTACTAATACTCCCGATACCCCCAGTATTGGCAGGTATATCTCGTATACTCGGTATTACGGAGGTATCGGAAACTGCCCCCTTCTGCTTATGAGCAATGCCCGTGATCTATAGAGTATGATTACCGACGCACGGGTGTTACAGCCCGAGTTCGTCCCCAACGACGTGAAACATCGATCCGCAGAGGTGAGCCACCTGTCAGATACCCTCCGCCCGATTATCGATGGGAAGCGGGCCGAGACGCCATTCCTGTATGGCCCATCTGGAGCAGGCAAGACCTGTATCGCCCGCTACACCATCGATCGCCTCCGCGAGAACGTGGTCGCCCTCGATCACCAGTACGTCAACTGCTGGGAGGATCATACCCGGTTCCAGACGCTCCACAGACTGCTTGAGGGTATCGACAGGGCATATGATATCCACCGCCAATCGACACCACGAGACGAGTTGCTAACCCGGCTCAGAGACCACGACGAGCCGTATGTTGTGATCCTCGATGAAGCCGATCAACTAGAGGACAAGAGCCTGCTGTATGACCTCTATCGTATCCCGAACCTGACGATGATCTTGATTGCGAACCGGCAAGAGGACGTATTCAGCGACTTGGATAGCCGCCTCAACAGCCGATTGGAGGCGTGTGCCCGGATTAGGTTCGGCCAGTACAGTATCAATCAACTAGTGACGATTCTAGAAGATCGTGTCCAATGGGGTGTCAATCCAGATGCGATTAGCACCGAGCAGCTAGAGCTGATTGCCGATTATGCCGCCGGTGACGCCCGTGCCGCAATTGGGATTTTCCGTCACGCCGCGAAGGTTGCTCAACGAGACGGTTACAACCAGATCACCGCTAGCGTGATTGACAGTGTGGTTTCGGATGCGAAATCGGAAATCCGACAAAAGACAACTGAGAAGCTGACTGACCACCAGCAGGCACTCTACGACATCATCACAGATACCGATGAGATCAATCCCGGCGACCTCTACGACGAATACTGTACTGTTGTCGACGATCCCAAGACGAAGCGCACCATGCGGAACCACCTATCAAAGTTAGAGGAATACAACCTCATCACCGCTAGCGGGGCCAACCGGGGACGAACATACCAGCCAATAAGTGACACTCCGACGAGATAGCGTCGAAATACGGCTATATATAGTGGTTTCGACGCCGTGACCCCGAGGGTAGTTATGGGCGAACCGGTGTCTAAATCGGAAGCGGAAGCTCCCCGCCGAGATTGATACGTGATCTGATATTCCACACGGTATGGGCCTTGATCCAATCGCGTTTGACATCGAAACCAGCGGCCTCAGCGATGATGCTGTGATTACGGTCGCTGGCTTCGCGCACGACCTTGGAGAATCGATTATCCTCAACACTGGCGGCCGGGATATTGACGCGCCGGCACTCGCTACCGAACTTGACACCCATTCCAACGGGGCGATCTCACTGGATGCCGTCGAGAACGAGCAAGCATTGTTGGAATCCGTTGCCGACGTTGCGACCGGGCAGATTGACGGCGACCGCCACTATCTCACCGCCTACAATGGCGAGACATGGAACGGTGGATTTGACCTTCCGTTTTGCCGGACTCGGTTTCTCAAACACAATATGCAGTGGCCGTTCGGTGACATCGCCTACGCCGACATGATGGAGACGATGGATCGGTTCGACACAAACGATCAGCGCGACCTTGTGGGCGTCTATGAGCAGTTGATCGGGAACGAGAGTTGTGACCCCTTCGAGGACAGCGGCGAGGCTGTGTGCGCGTTTGAGGCCGCTGAGTGGCTGCCACTACTCAAGCACAATCTCGCCGATATTCAGCGCACGCGTGAGTTGGCACAGCTTGCAGGGCGATTCGTTCCCAAGAGCGATTTCGGGATGAAGAGTCTGGAACCGCCGCAACAGTAAAAAAACGTAATTAAGAATCCGAGCCGGGAAACTCGTAATCGTCCGGATCGACATCAAACTCTTCAGCATCGCGGTCTGTCTCCGCTGCGAGAGCGTTGACAACCCGTTCTCCAAGCTCATCGGCAGCTGCGGCTACATCGTCGATCTCCTCGTCTGTCATCGGTCGTTCGCGTTCACGTTGTGCCATTTTTCGAATCTCCTGAGTATGCGATCCGCGTGCTCTCGGATGTATACCGTACAATAGCGTGGGGCGCGGTTTAACTTCACCGCCGGGAAGTCCTCTCTTACACGGTATTTCTCTCCATCTCGGTAGATATCCATGTGGAGTCCATCCTCCGTGATATCGTGACCGAACTCCGTGTTAGGGTTGTGGTCAAATCGGACCACCTCCATCCAGTCACCTTCGCGCCAGTATTCCAGTTGGACAAAAAATCGCGTCACATCGCCTTTCTCTGTCGATAAGCCGATTCGAATTTGAGAACGACGGTTGATGACCGTCGTGAACTCTTGCTCATACCCTTGTGGGCCATCATCGTCCATCGGACTCAGTGCTCCCCTGACCTATTGCCAGAGTAAATCCGGTGACATCTGTGAGTAGAGTGTTCCAGAGCTACAGTCAGACACTGACTGATGGTGAAATCAGCTTTCATACACACGTCGGTATCGGAGGACAACATCACCGTCTTGTTCCTCAGCTTCGAGCTCGAAGACATCACCTTGGTTGATATCATATTCTCGAACAGCGTCAACGGGGATTGTGATATCCAAAGAATCCGCCCCGTGATGGTCGCGTGCTTTCAGAGTCTTAGACATCGTTCGATGGGAGGACATGATAGCATTTTGTAATTTCTGTGCAAATTAATCAATCTGTTATAAATGCACATTTTATTCTAACACCGAAATCCCAGCGTCCTCGTAGATTTTCTGAAGGTTCTCTGGCGTGTAATCCGAGTAGTGATTCGCAAGCACGGATCGGGACGTTCGACCACAGAACGCATCGATATGCCGATCAGCGACACCGAGACTACTCATCTCCTGACAGAACCAGACCCGAAGCACCTGCGGCGTGATCCGCATCGTGTCGGCCGCAACGCTTGCGTCGGCGAAATTGTGCGTGAAGGTCGACTTGTGACGAGTGAACAGAGGCTCATCCGAGTCCATCTGATCGAAGTCGTACTCGTCGTGGAGTTTTCGTTCCGTATCCGGGCTGTAGAACGACATCCACTGCTGCTTGGTCGTTTGTCCGTCCGCCTTCTGGGGGTACACGCCCCGATTTTCTAGATCGAAATGCTTCGGCGTAAGATCGAGAATCTCGCTGCGTCGGAGGCCAGACGTAGCCATCAACAAGAGGGCGGCCTGTTCTTCTCCAGCGTCAAGCTCGTGGTAGACGGCTTGGAGTTCCTCTTTGCTGGGTGCTTTTGTCGGCGTCGGCGGCGGGTTCTTGATTTTGAAGTTCTCAGCGAGGTCGGTATCGTAGAATCGTCCGTAGATGATACGGACTGTCTTGACGCAGTTTTGATCATCGTACTGCTGGAGGAAGTTACGAAGATCCTGTTCAGAGGCCGTCAGCGGGTGGTCATCAAGGAAATTAACGAGTTTTCGTGCATATCGAACCCGATCTCTCGTCGTTCGCTCGGCTAGATCCCAGTCAACGTCGCAGGCCTGCTCGAACTCTTCGAGGAATTGCTCGGGGTCGAGGTCGTCGGAAGTGGTGTTGATAATCCGCGCTGCGTCCATGTGGGCGAGCGTAATCCCGAGTGGTGCTGGTGTACCGTCGGCTATCGGGCCATTGTGAGCACTTTCAATCCGGATTTGGAGGGCTTCTTCAGCTGTCTGGGAGATGTTAATTCCGAGTTCTTTCGCTTTTTTGTATACGTTCGGTTGCAGCGAGATGTTGGTTCGCTTCTTGTTCATCGGAGCCCTCCAGTGTGGGTACGTGTGTATCTATACACACTACGCGGGAGTAGTGCGGTCGAACCAGATTGTCGGTGGTTAGCGAAGGTGCTTATTGTAGTGGTTTGAGCGGCTCTATCGGCTATTGAGTTAGAGAGTTTGAGTGTGTAGTATGCGGGAGCATCCTCTTCAACGGTGATGGTTGCAGTCTCGGAGTCGATGTCGGTCTCGATGCCGTGTTCGTAGTCACCGTCTGCAACATCAGGAACAGTCACGGTGAAACTGACCGGATCAGTAGCACCTGCATCGAGCGTGACATCCTGATCTTCCACATCGGAGCCGTCGAAGACGAACGTTACCGGAGAGGTCGCTTCCTCACCAGCAGTGTTCGTGACGTTGGCTGAGACTTCAATCTCTTCGCCAGGTGCCGCGCTGGCTGGTGCTTCGAGACTACCATCTTCAACCTCGAAGCCTTCGGGCGCAATGACATCCTCAATCACGATGTCAGCGTTGGTTGTTCCGCCAGGGATCTCGAAGATCTGAGCGAAGCCAGTACCTTCGTTGCCTTCTTCATCCGTGAAGCTGGCTTCGACAGTGTAGTTTTCACCGGAGCGGACACCATCCTCACCCGTGAAGGAGAACGATCCTGCGGGCCCTGCGGTGGTGTTAGCTATCTCGACGAACGTCCCAGTTGCGTTCTCTTCGGTGAGCGTCACCTCTGCACCCGGTAGGTTATCACTGGGTGTAGAGTCATCGACAACGTCACCAGTGATCTGCGCATCCTGGAAGATGTCGACAGTTGCTTGCTCGCCACCCTCAGTCGAGACTGGGCCGCTTGGTGCATCGAAGGTCGCAGAGATGTTTGTCTGACCGACCTGTGGACTATCACCAGTGAAGGTCGTGGTGGCTTCACCGTTGGAGTCCAGCACAGGGGTCGTGTCTGCTAACTCTCCGATATTGGAATTGAGTGCTTCAAGCGTGATTTCAATTCCCTCGGCAGGCTGCTCATCATTCGTGCCGAGCTCGCGTTGAGTAGCACTCACTTCAACGCTGACCGGCTCGTCGATCGGTGCTTCGACCGATTTAGCACCGTTGTCAACCGTCACGTCAAGATTGTACGCGAACTGGTTGACGGGTTCAAACTCTTGAACGCTTAGGTCGGTATCAAGCTGGGATCCAGCTGTGTTCGCTTCAACGGCTACAGTGTCGTAGCCAGCGAAGTTAGCGAATCCGTATTCGGTGTTGGCCGTACCTGTATCGCTGCCGCCAGCCATCACAACATAGTCCTGCGCACTGCCAGCATCGGTCGGAAGATTGAGCAGTTCGAAGTTGCCCTGCTCGTTGGTAGTATCAGTCTGGACAGTCCGATCACTATCATCGAATCGGTTTTCGACTCCCTCGTAGGTAAGGTCCTCAGAGGCATCGAATACGTCTTCGGTGTTAGCCTGGAGCGGACCGTTATTTGGACCCTCGTCTACCGTGATGTTCTGGAAGACAGAGACGGTCTCTTCAGTCGAATCATTCTGGATTACGACCTTCTGCTGGACTTGATAGCTCGCATTCGAGAGGAATGCCAGTTCAAATTCAGCTGGAGAGCCACCGTCGTTGTCGAAGATTTCAACGCTTTGGTCACTCTCGTTTTCGATGAGTTCGACACTCGATGGGTTCCGCACGAGGTAATTAGAGCGTGGATCCAGAGTAACTTCTTCACCATCTTCGAACGTGACGACACGGAACTGGTCGCCAGTATCGAGTTCAACATCACCAAGACCGGTCTCTTCACCGGCAACGCCGCCGCTGAAGGTTGGCGTAACGATGCTTGCATCTGCATCGTCGAAGTCATCAATACCGATCTGATCAAGCGTATCAGAGATGTTGGTGCTGTTGATTGACTCAACTACAGCATTTCCATTGTCGCTTTGATCAACAACACGAACACTGTCGCTTAGGACTCGGTCTTCTTGCACTGCGTGGACTTCGACGCCAGCCGTGTTTTCGATGTTGGACTGAGTACCGAGCGTTACGTTTTCGTCGACGACATCAACGGTTCCCGAGAGGGTACCGGTGTCGCCGACTGACGGAATAAACTCAAGATCTTGAGATGTCTGCACGTTGTTGCCATCGGTGGCAGTGAACTCAATCTGCGTTTCGATGACCTCCTCGATATCACTGACAGGAGAGCCGTCAACGCTCACGCTGAACGTTGCCTGGCCGTTGCTGTCTGTGTTCTTTGTCTCATCAGTGGCCGTTCCGTTGATGTCGATGTTATTGAAGTTAGCGACGCCAGAGGTGGTTTCGGAGTTGTTTACACTCGCCTGAACAGGCGTATCCGAAAGTACGGAGCCGCCCAGATCAGCTGAGGTAACCTCAACAGTCACATCAACTGTCTGTTCGATATCGGGTGTCGAGCTTGGATCGACATTGACGACATTGATGTCAGTTGGGTTGATCACCTCTGAGAGTCGAAGGTTACGCGTATCGGATTGACCGGGGGCGATGTTTCGTGTCGGGCCATCGAAGGCTTCAACCTGGCCTGTGAGGGCTCCGACTGGTTCAGCATCAAACGTGTAGATCTGAGACTGACTCGACTGCAGCCTAACCTGATATGTGCCAGGATCTCCACCATTGTCTGAGAAGCTTGCTTCCTCAACAAGGCTATTGTCGTTCGCAAGGGTGTCAAACTCAGAGATGTTTCGGCTATCAACGATTGTACCGATAGGGCCATCAGATGTGATTGTGATGGAAACGTTACCGGAATCGTCGAGTTCCTCTGGTGGGTTGGCGTCGTTTGAGATCTCACCTTGGATGAGGACAGTGTTTTGTGACGAAGACTGGTGGGTGACAGTTTGACTGACGGCATCGCTACTTAACTGCTCTGTAGCGGTGAAATCGAAGGTTCCAATTCCATCGCCACCAGTAGCAGTCACATTTTGTAGCGAGATTGTCGCAAGACCATCACTTCCAGTAGAGATTGTTGTTGAAAGGTTGGATGCCCCAGTTGAGTCATCAGTGAGGTTATCAGTACCACCAGCATTGGCGATGTCAACAGAAGCACCATCGATGCCTTCGTTATTACTGTCAGTTACGTTGACTGTATAGTCAACAGCTGAGCCAACAGTCGTCACACCAGGATCTGGTGTGACTTCGACAGATGGTGCAGTTACGGAGTAACCATCAGTATCTGTTGTCGCATCGTCCGCAGGATCGGCGGACGTGGGGTGGAAACCAACGACGACAGCAGTGTCAGAGTCGGTAGTTGTCGGGTTAGTGAAGTTGCCTGAGTTTGCAATATCGATGGTTGCAGTGTCGTTGCCATTGAAATCAACAGCAACTGGAGTACCACTACCGTCCACAAATTCGAAGGCAACGAGAGCGTTGTTACTAGTGCCATCAGGGTCCACTACAACGTTGTAGTCCGCTACCCCGATACCAGCGTCGGTGGCATCTGTTCCATCGATCGATATGTTAACATCGTTTCCTGTCAGGCTAGTTAAATCAGCACTTCCGGAGTAGGCCGAAAGATCAACTGATAGGGCTTCTATCGAACCCTGGCTGGTTCCAGTGTAGTTTCCGCTGATATTTGAGAGACTGACTTCTAGACCGGTATCCACACCAGCTGTTGTAACGTCTTGAGAGGTGTCAATATCAGCGTCGTTCTGGAGTGCTGCCGCCGATCCAGCAAACGCTGTCGAGAAGGCGACCATCGACAGCACCATGACGGCCGCAAGGAAGACCGCATTAAACTTCTCTCGCGTGCCGCTCATGCGGTCACCTCCGCATACGGGCTAGCCGCGCTCACGTAGCTACTCGATTGGGCTGTACGCTTCGTGCCGGATCAAGAAGAAACAGCCATATCTCTGATAATATTTGACTTAGTTATGTTTGAGACAGGCCACCACGACAAGACTTCTATGGGAGCGTGCAATTCTGTAGATATGCCACATCCTATGAAGCGTATACCTCTCCGTATAGAGACCTTTGAGGAGCTAAGTAAACTCAGAGGATCAGAAGAAACGTGGGATGACATTGTGAAAGAACTGATCAAGACTAAGCAGCTACAAAACCGGCGAGAGCTACTGAAACGGACAGATAACGATAATTTTGCGCCGCTTGATCAAGTATAGCAACAGTGCTGATGCACAAGACTATATTGCTCGTAAACCCGCTAAGCTAGATAATGAGCGATACAGCTTGGGATAGTTCGAAGTCAGAACAGGAAATTCAGGAGAATATTAACCAAGCTCTTGAAGCCGCGAAATCTCTTGATTTTGCAACTCTTGACGAAGTCAAGGAAGCGTTCAAACACGAGTAAAATCGATTTGTCAACCCGGTACTCTTCGAGGTCGCCACCAAGATCGGCTACGAGATCTTCGCATATCTCGTGGGGCAGCTCCTCTCAGTCTCCATTCAAAACGTCTCAATATCTTTGTGCTCGGAGTGTAATGACCACGTATGTCGAGTGGCTCGGATACGCTGGTGGAGGCGGAATCCACGATCAATGACAGTTATGCAACGACGATCCCAGCAGCAATTCGGGCTGCACTCGATGACGCGCTTGAACCGGGAGATACCGTTCGGTGGGTTATCTCAGATGGAGAACTTTCAGTTGAGATCATTCACGAAGGGTATGGTGCGTTCAAAGACGCCGAACCGTTCGATGGGCCTGCATGGGAAAGTGACGCTGTAGCTGAGAGTACCTGGATGAAGTAAAAAAGTTTAAAAAATAGTAGTTGACTGCTCAAACTCTGGAAGAAAGACAAGACATTATTTCCCATACAAGTCGAGCGGGGTTTTCTGACGGGAAAGTATACGATTCGTAAGAATACTCAGCAGTGCCAGTACGCTCCTGAAAATGGCCCCAGCCCTCAACGTGTTCCTGCTCATGGTAGTGCCAGCCAAGATCACGCTCAGCATCGCTGTAATGGAACGAAAACTCAGGGCGGGCATCCTCACTCTCTCCAGCAAACCATCGAACCGTTAGCGTAGCATTGTCACTGTCAACTCCCCACCGCTCTATTGCAAGATCTGCAACGACTTCCACAAACTCGCCAGCTGGAAACCCGCGAGTCTCAATAACGATTGGATGTCGCGTAAGCTCTTGTTTGATACTGTGAAGTGCACGGTGAGACGCCGTTGCTGAGTCGTATGAATCAGATGGCTCACCCATATCAAGCAGATACTCGGAAGTCTTCGCTGTATGTGTCGTAGTTCTCGATTGCATCCTCAACGATAGAGAGACGATAGGAGATGAGTTCCCAATCACTCGCTGTCTGTCGGATTTCTCGTGTCTGCTCTGAGGTCTCTGTCTCTGCAGCACGAGCACGAACCTCAGCAGGCGACTCAACACTATATTGGCTCTGCCAGTCTTCAATCTGGGATTGCAAAGAGGTCTTCAGCTGAATAAGACCGTCACGGTCATGCTGTTCAAGTAACTCCCGAAGCATCTGTATTCGGGTATGAAGCGGATCAGGAGTATAGTGGGCTGTCCCGTCTCGGTCACGCTTGAGAAGGACATTCAATTCAACAAGTCGCTCAAGGTGGTCTCGGGCTGTATTTTCCGCCACATGGGCCTCATCTGCGATATATGAGACAGACCGTGGTTTGGAAACAGCACTGGCGACTGACTGAATTCGGTCGAACGCAGTGGTCTGTTCTTTCCACGCTTCAATACCAGCAGAGTCGCTCATAACACACTGCAACCCCGCCAAGATAATAAATCTATCTTCAAATAGAATATTTGATTTTCGGTAGAGACAGAGACTCCATTGGAAGCAGGCCAGGGCTCGGAGCGATCACAAGGCCGTTCACTCAGCGTCCGGAGTTGAGTTACCAGTTCGGTAATCCTCTGGATTACCACCAAAGTCCGCTGCGAGATCTTCACGCACTTCTTGCCGTACCTCTTCAATATCCTCTCGAAGCGTCTCGATATCTTCGTCAGTCATCGGTGTCGTCTGATCTCGTGCCATTCTTATCCCGAACTAATCAACGTGTCAAAATATACGTTAGCTAATTCTAGGCGGTAAGCCCCCT
>NZ_QMDW01000031.1 GCF_003605635.1 Halonotius pteroides | reverse complement strand
TACCGATTTAGCCTCCACTATCGGAGACAGTGAACTTCTCAATGTGATCGACTGAGGCTCGTCGAGTACGGAGATTGTCTCTCAGAACTATCTCTCGGAGGCCGAGAAACGCCGATACCGCCGGGAGTCAATGCGAGATGAACTGGCCGAGGTTTTTCGAGAGCACTGACTATCCCATTGTGGTTGAGTGCTGGTTTTCCGCTATCATCTTTGCCCTGTACTCCGCTTGGATGGTTTTGTGACAGACAAGATACCATTCTGGCCAGTGGTGGGTAAAGATCTCAAACGGGCCATGAGGAGTGCTGCGGCGGATTAACAAAGTCATATTCAGTTAACACGACTAAACGGGCCGCAAATTTACTGTAAAATAGCACTATATTACTGTAACTGCTGACGACTAAGTATAGATATAACATAATTACTTCGGGTAATTACCCATATTCAGCACCCCTGTAACCATTCACATGGGTCGCCGCTGTCTTGCGTTTTATTTCATATAAATATGTCTTTATCGCAACTATTTCTTTTATTTCATGAGTTTCGTAAATTCTAGAAAATAATTATAGTGTCAGTTATAAATCATTGAACCGCCGCCTTCTTGCGATTCATAATTCCCGAGATTCGTCCTGAAGGGTGCTGAATATGGGTAATTAAACCACCTTCTTGCGATTTCGAGATCAGAAATAACAACTGAAATGAAGAAAACCTTCCAAGCGGAGGTATATGTGTCTCAACTAATCTGCAAGACCACTCGATGATTCACTCTTCTGTTTCAATTTCATCTCGAACGATCTCCCGGATCTCGGCTTCAGAGAGCCCTGCCTCGTTGCGAGCAGCAGCAACCTCTCCGTCAAGCTGGCTCAACAGGTCATAGAGGTGGTCAATCTGGTCTTCGAGGTCGGTATAGCCTGTGCTGTCGATCTCCTCTGGTGAGATTGCAGCAGTGTCGACATCCGAATCAGCACCAACGGCGACAGGACTCAGCCGTCGGCTTCGAGTGACCTGCTTGACACCGGTGACGTTCTCAGCAAGGTGGGGTCCAAGCCGTTCTTGGGCGTAGTCGGGGCCGTGGATGAGCGCGATTGTGTCTGGCCCCACTGTCCGAGCAAATGAGAGTAACCCGCTCTGTGCGGCGTGGCCGCTGAGTCCGTCAACCAGGGAGATCCAGTCAGCAGGGAACGAAAGCCGGGTTTTTAGTTCTGAACCGTTGTCATTCTCGGGGTGAACCCATTGAACGTCAGTACTGTTAGGCCAGTCAGTACCGAATGGTGTTGCATCAATGATTGCCGAGATCGCCTCTTGATCAGCCTGATACTGTGACTGGAGGATCCGGCCAGTGGTATTGGCAGCCTGATATCCCGTTAGGAAAACCGAAGCAGTCCCGAAGCGGGCTGCAAACTCAGCCAGATACCGCGGAGAGTTTCCACCGGTTAGCATCCCCGACGGCGAAATAATAACTGGGACGGTATCATCACGTACTGCACGTGAGAGGATTTCTTGCCGGTCTTGGTCTGTCTCAGGTGTAGTGATCGACTCCGGGAAGAACGGTTCAGTCTGACCACTCTCGGTCACCCGGTTGACCAACGACTCGTCGACGTAGGTCTCGTCGTCGACGTATTGATGATAGATTTCAGTCCCCTCGACGGCCATCCCATCGAGAACAATTTCGAGACGATCCCGAAGGTCAGTAGATAGGGTATGGAAGCGTTCGGCAATGATCAACAGAATTGTCTGGGCACGCCCAATGGCAAAGGTTGGAATCAATACGGGCTCCCTCGTCTGGATCGCCCGTTCGATATCAGTCCAAAGGCCTGTACGAGCACCACTGAGGGAGGGGTGACTGTGAGTGTCGCCGTAGGTCGATTCCAACATGAGGAGATCTGACTCTGGTGGCGGACTCATATCGGGAAGGTGGGTGGCTCTGCCACCGAGGTCACCCGAAAAGCACACACGATAGCCACCGGTCTGGATCATTACCCATGCAGATCCGAGGAGGTGAGCTGCGTTGCCGAACTGGAAGATTGCTGGTTCGACATCCGAGACTGGAGCCACGCCTTCGATACGGCCACCGCCGTAGTCGACCGTCTGGAAACGATCACACACCTCGGCGACATCACGACTCGTAAACTGTTGGATTGTCTGTGAGCCATTGGTTTCGCGGCGATGAATTTTCAACGAGTCCTCAAGCATGAGCGAGGCAATTGAGGCCGTTGGTGGGGTAGCAATGATGGGAGCCTCATCAGCAAGGAGATTCCGGTTTTCGAGGACTGGCAGCCCACCGCAGTGGTCGACGTGGGCGTGCGTGAGAAATACAGCGTCGATTGATTGTGGTTGGAGTCCCCGAAAGTCAGGGAACTTCTCACCGGTGCCCTGATTTAGCCCGCAATCGACAAGATACCGGCCGTGCTGGGTGTCGACCTGATAACAACTCCGACCGACTTCTCGATCACCTCCACGTAGGGTAACAACCAATGGAGTGTCGGGAGAGGGTGTTACATCCGCATGGTCAAGTGGATCAAAATTTTCGTCAGCATCTTCGGGGAGCCAAGGGTGAGTCGTATTCGCCATGAGGGTAACCGACACTTTCGGTGGTAGAAATAAAGTCTGGTCGCTTCTGAGATGATTGATGTTACGACTTACCAAGAATAGCGGACATCTTTTTCCATGCGTGTTTGGATGACACACCGGCTGATGTCTTATGGTTGATATCGGCGAAGCTGGTGGGTCGTCGGTTCGTACCCGGCCTCTCTCAGAGCTTCTACCCATGACCCAAACAGGCGTTGATACGGGGAGGTCGAGTACGTGCCCAGTTCGTTCATCTGCTTCGTTGTTGGCGGCCGGTCGACTTGTTGACCCACTCGTTGAATCTCAGCGAGCAATTCGTCTCGTGAGAACAGATCCTCGGTGGTTCCAGTGAACGGACTGAAGCCCGCCCGTTCGAGTGCGTTGTTCCACGAGTCAAATCGGCTCACGTATGGCGTGATCGAATACGCACCGTACTCGAGCATATCCTCGGCCGTCGGTCGCCCACCGACCTCATCTGCGACTGTTTCAATTTCATCGAGCAACTCAGACATCGGGATACGTTGATTACCGCCTTCTTGGCGCTCCTTGTGGGGACTATATCCGGCTTCACTTACCGCGTCGTTCCAAGAGTCGAACCGCCGAAAGTAGACAGAGGCAGTGTACTTTCCATGTTCGATCATTTCTCTCGTCGTCGGTGGCCGTCCGAACTCCTCGGCAAGATGTTCTATCTCGTTGAGAAGTTCGTCATCGGAATACTCGGTTGATGCTCCAGACGGTTCGTATCCTGCAGCGCGCACAGCATCGTTCCACGTTCCGAAGCGATCCCCACAGGTTCGTGCAGAGTAGGAACCTTCTGCATCCATCTGATCAGCCGTTGGAGGAGTTCCGTTAGTGGCCAGCCGTGAGATTTCGGCAGTTATTTCATCTTTACTGATGGGAGACGGTACCTCTTTGTCTATATTAGCCGCATCGAGAGCGGAGTCGATATCACCAAACTTCGAATAGATCTGAGAGAGGGGATACCTGCCGCGTTCTCTGATTGCATCGGCCCACGAAGATGGGTTTCCAACAGTTTCTTGTATCCGCTGGAGATCTTCGATCAGATCACTACGAGTTGTTTTGGTCGACTCAAGACCTGCAGCTTCGAGTGTCTCTTCCCACGTGTCGAAATAATAGTAATACGCTTGAGCAGAGTACTGCCCGTGTTCGTGCATGTCTTCTGTGGTGGGTGTTTTGCCGAGTTCTCTGGCCAGGCTCTGCAGATGTTCGATGAGGTTTTGACGACCCATGGTGGAAGATTAGCCTTAGGGATGAAAACTTGTTTCTATACCTTATCACTACTTCTGGGGTTTAACTCTGTCAGCACCGATGTTTTACAGTAAAATATACTGTTTTTACAGTAAGCTGAGAGCATAATTGCCAACCTGCCACCGATCACGACGCTGAATCGGGTTTCATTCGTCAATCTTCCAACTTATCTGCAAGAATCCGCGTTAATTTAGCCTCGTCTTGTTTGAGAGCGAGAGCTGACGCGGTCGAGACCGCGTCGCTCAAACTGTCACAGTCATATTCGACCATCACAGCACCGAGTTGCTCCATAACTTCATCAGAGAGGGTTAGACTGTTGTATCCTTCAGGCGGCATGACAGTAATTTACGGTAAATAAGGTTAAATTTACTGTAATAGTTCGTCTGAGACCTCGTTAAACCCCAGAAGTAGTGCTAGCCAATGTACTGGCACCGTCTGGTGTCTCGGGTTTCAGTGTCGAACATGGACTGCGACTGGTCATACCAGACGGATCTTACTCTGCGTTACTCATAATAAAATAGTCATATCGACTGTGATTGAGTTCGTTCCGCCATTGCTGTTGATACTGGTGCCCTGTCGCTGACATAGAACCTTGCGTAATTTTCAACCAACAACATCAGATAAATTTGCAATTGTTGGTTAAAAACCCCCAAAACAACCACTGAATTCTCACATTGTTGTTTACTGAGCATCAAAAAACTGGATTAACCTTATTGCAAGCCACCACCCACTGGCCCATGCATCGGTGTCTGAACTATTTCAGATGTCGACAATAGCAATCTACTCCACTCTAATGAACTCATTTGAACAACTTCGGCAGGAAGTGAACACACGAGAGACTATCCACGGCTACCGAAAGGATCACCCGCCCGTTACGCACGCACGTCTAAACGAAGTGAAAGAAGAATTCGGCGCGAAGCATCCCGGCGAGATAGAGATGTGGCGAACCATCTGGGATGATTACAACCTTGATTACAACACAGGGATTCCCGAGGACTATCTACCCAAAGCGATCAGAGGCGCACTCGGGCTCTCAAAAGACAAAGCAATAGATGCAGTCAATATCGGCAAGGAATTCGATCTCCTCCTCGAAGCCGACCCAGCCGAAACAATCGACCTGCAATACGATACTGAGAGCGATACGATTCTCCGACTCGTACTGCCCACCGAGCGACCAGACCTGTACTGCGATGACGTAGAGCAGTTTGCCGACCGCGATAAGTGGGCCGAAATCTGGGAAATGGGTGGTTTTGATGGTAGCTTCCTTATAAGTAAAGATGATATGGTTGATTTCTGCATCAACCTCCTTGGTATTGAAACTGAACCGCAAGCTAGAGCGGCTATCAAAGTCGGCGAAATGTCTGATAGTATACTCCGACAAGATGATGGCTATATTCTATCAGGCGAACGCGCAGCCTCATACTGGTTAGGTCTCTGGGAATCGCGTGGCTACGTGTACGAAGAAGCCATCCCGAAGAAGCAAATTCAGGTAGCGATTGTCGCACGAGAAACAGTCGGCGGAGACGAAGCACATGAGCTTATAGAAGATGCCGTCGAGCGTGGCGAACTCTACAGCCCGGACGATGCTGACGACAACGAACTAGCGATCAACGACCCTTCATCAGAGGACGGCCCTGAAATCGAACGGAAAGTCGGTATTGACACCGACGACGATGATACCGACGATGACGATGGAGAATCGCCACAGCAGGCAACCAACGGCGACACACCCGACAGCACAGCACCCTCGGAGAGTGGAGAGGCAGAGACAAGCCCGAGTGAGAATGGAAGTGCGGGAGGTGTAGATGCCGATTCCCCGGATGGGCAAACGGCGGCTACTAGTAGTGGTGATGGTGACCCCCCGGATGCTACACCCGACGAAGGCGATACTACGTCCGACGAGTCAGGATCGGACGGCGAAGACGACGACACTCTGAACACCTCCCCTGTTGAGGAGACTCCAGACACACCCGACAAGACGAAAGAAGAACTCCTCGCCGAGAATGACGATCTCCGCGAACTCGAAGCCAGCATTAAAGCTGACCCACCAACAGGATGGCGCGTCAAGGCGGCAATGGCCGAGGCTATCGAGTTCTTCCACAACAATCTCGATAACCGAATCCCAGAAAACGTCGAGTGGAACGAACAGAACCCAGACGCCGGGTATCGGAAACCGGAGACCGCCCGTGAATACTTCCGTGACCCCAAGTACGACGACGATCCAGCTGCGACCCGTCAGATCAACCCGCGAACCGATATAATCGCCGAGACGGACGGCCCCAACGAATTCGACATCTCAGGAATAGCCAGTCACCGACTCTCAGAGGACACCGCTGGTAATGAATCCAGTAATGACTCTGAGCAATCCGATGCCGCTGACGTACTCGCCGAGGACAAAACCGAGACAGTCACGCCATACAATATCGAGACGCGGAATAATCGTGGCTGGAGTCCAAAGACTATCAGGGAAAAGAAACTCGGCTGGGCACCCCGAGACATGGATTCGCTTCGAGAGCATCTGGTTGAAGAAGGCTTTACTGACAGAGAGATGCTTGCAACCGGGCTGTTCAACGTCACAGACGACGGAAAGCTCCTTCCGTTCATCCAAGCCCGCTATGTCTTGCCGTACTTCGACGAGTCAGGAGATCCAGAATTCCTCATTTCACGGTCGATCAACACCGACATCCCCGGCGGTCGAGATGGCGAAGGGCCGGACTTCCACAGTGAGTCGAAATACATCAAGCCCAAAGACCGGCATCTTCGAGAGCCGATATACGGTACAGAGAGCATCGAGAAAGGCGAACCACTCGTCATCACCGAAGGGATAGCCGACGCAATCACGGCACACGAATTCGATATTCCGTGCATCTCGCCGGTCACCAAGCAGTTCAAAGAACAGCACTTCCCTCACTTGGAGTCCCTGATACTGGAACACGACGTGCCGCAGGTATTCATCATTCAGGACGCCGACCCACCAGCGAGTTCCGTCGCACAACGATACACCGAGGACTACCACGACAGCTACGATTCCGATGCAGACGAGCCGGGCAAGGAACCACTGACAACTGCCGGCCCTGATTCGGACATTACTGACGCACTGACAGTCAAGCAGAAAGGGCCCGGTTTCGAGGGTGCGCTACGGACAGCAATGCACCTTGATGCAGTCGGTCGCAGAGCCGGCTCACAGGGCCGTACAGACGACGCCGACTCACAGACTATCCCTGACTCGAAATGGAACCGTGACGACGCTGACGGCGACAAGAGCTACACTGACTCTGATGACAGCCCAGCAGCCTCGACCGAGCCTGTCGCTGCCTCGGCAGCCACCCCTGATCGAGCCTTCGAAACCTACCTGATTGAGCTACCTCGCTTCGGCGAGACAAAGTACGACTTCGACGATTATCTCTCCGATGGGATGGGCCAACTCGCCCCACCAGCAATGTGGGCGATGCACAATGCTGGCTCGGGTGGTGATGTCGAAACACCAGTATGGATTGACAAGCTCCTATTCAACGGTAGCATCGATTATCCCGAGATTGATTCGTATGACGACCTTCCAGACGAACGCCGATACGTCGAGCAGGACTTGACTCAAAACGAAGATGGAGAGGGAACCAACCATCCAATTCGTTCCGCACCGGCCTACCATCCCGACCCGAGAGCCGAGGGGACGACGCTGCCACTCGCCATGACGATCCTGAATTTCCTGCCGAGTATCGGGCCAAACAATGGCGCGTTGAGTCCAGCTGTCAGAGAAGGTGCGTCTAGTTCTACCCCCGGCAATTTCGATAACGTCCCAGACGATTATACCACTGAATCAGACAACGATCTATTCAATCTCAACTTCAAAGATGTGACCTCACTCGGCGAAGGTTTCCGTGGCAAATCGCCATTCGGTCACACTGGCGAGTCCGAAGATTACTTCTGTGTCATCAGCGAGGAAATCGCATATTGTCATAAACGTGAAACAGCCTACACGCCCGGCACTGCGGTTCTCGTTGCCGAGGGTGAACGCCGAGCAGATAACCCCGGTGGCTCCTTCTCGCCCAAGGAAAAATTCGTGTTTTGGCGGCACGTCAGAGAACGAGGAATCCTCGATGTGAAGGCCCCGAAAGATGCCATGCTGTACTACGCTCGATCAGAGAAGATAGTAAGCGAAGACGAACTGGTGGAGCGAGATGGTCCACACGGACCATTCGAGACGATGAAAGCTCCTAAGAAATGTGAAACATTGGCAGCTATAGGGGAGGAGCACTCATTCGAGATTCACTGGGATAATTACGATAGTGTAATTACGAAACCTGACACAAATGGCGAGTCAGGCCAGCCGACCACCGACGATCAACCCGGAGATGGAGAGAGCGGTTCGGGTGGTTCGTCGGAGAGCACGTCGGGGCAGTCGGCGTCGGACGGAGAGCAGTCGGCGGCAGAACAGTCGGGGCAATCGGGCGCGTCGGGTGAGAGTGAGAGCGCGACTAGTAGTGCAGGTGAGAGCAGTTCCGATGGGGACAGCACCGAGGCAACTGGCGTCAAGATCACCGGCGATACCAGCTCCAATGGGACGACCAACGAGGCCGATCAGCCGACCGATGACGACGACGATGACAGCCCACCAGAGGCCGGTGATGTTCCGGGTGGTGCGAGTAGCGAGGACATATTCGGCAGTGCGGACGGCATCGGTTCTGACGGAGAAAGTAGCACAGATAGTGCGGATGAAGACGACGCCGATAACGATAGAGCTACCAAATTCCATACATACGAAGAACCCGACCTAGACAACCCGAGCATCGACGTGGATATCGATGCAGTTGCACAGTTCATCGAGCATCATGCAACCACTGAGGAAGAAGATAACCAGTCTCTCAAAACCCGCACTGATACACTGATTTCTGTCTTCACGGAGTGGGCGGAGATGAACGATATCAAGCTAGATGAACTAGATCCATCCCTCCCCGAAAGCAACCGGAAGGGGAATCTCACACCTATCCTTGAAGATGCCTTCGGGATCGAGAAAGACCGGCGTCGAATGGATGATGATAGACCGTATGTATATCATCCAATCTCGCTGGATGATGATATACAAAATATTACATAATCCTAAAATAATAACATTCCTAATTGGTTTTGTCTTTTTTTTTTCGCTGTCGGATCGTTGTTAGGTATTAAGTGATCCAATAGCCGGATTGCCATTGACAGGTCAGCAGTAGAATGTCAATTTGAAATCAAGCGAATATCGACTACACGATGATTTTCTATTTTTCTCAATGAAATAAACACCTCTGAGAAATATAACAATTAGAGGGGAATTTCAGAAAATCGCAGTACGGCGGAGTGTCCCATGGGGAGTGGGACACATAGCGTCATCCATCAATAATATAATTCCCAAATCGCAGTACGGCGGAGTGTCCCATGGGGGGTGGGACAGAGCTCCAACATACATAATATATATTACTGTAATTTCAAACTTGTGAATATAACCAGACGGCGTGGCGTCCCATGGGGGGTGGGACAGGAAATAACTAAGACGAATGCCGCGTCATCCTCTTTTGAAATATCTAAGATACATATGTGTAGGCGGTCGAAATTGGCCTTTTGCTGAATCTCTCAAAGACCTATATCAGACTTTTATTCACAGGTGTCCCATGGGGGATGGGACACCCCTCCAAAATCGGGCCATCGTCTAGAGGAAGGGGGGAGTAGAACCTGCGAGGGCTTAATCTGTGGCCTATGGTCCACACTGTAGAATCATCAGTGGGATGATACAGTGGGTGGACTGTGGCCACAAGTGAATCACTTGCTCAGTGATTCAGAGTGAGGGCTGTGTGGCACCCGGCCAGTGTCAGCCCAAGCGTGGTAGACACGGTTCCCTTGAGATTTGATTTTGGCCTGAGTGTAGAGGCCTGACATGGCGGCAGCCACCAACTACCGACAGGGCCAGCATGGACGGCCCCCTCGATGCAGACCCACGAATAGGTCTATCGAGTTCTTGATAGGACTTTCAGTTAGACGCGGGTAACTGCCGAAGCACAGTCCGACTCAACAGCGGCTATCGGACAGCCAATCCCACAGAGAAACACCCCGGATTCAACGGTCGGTTCAACACGACACCGAACGTCAGATCAGCAGTGCATCGGCAGCGGCGACTGAGTGACTACCGGGCCGATCAGGGCGGCTCTCAGTAGCGTTCGCAACACAGGCAAGTCAACCCAGACAGCAGGTAGGATGGCCGGCCAGCTGCCACAGTGTGAGGACAACTTCGACAGCGATTGCCCAGCCCAATTCGGCAGTGTAGAACAGCCGGTCGCCACGGCTAATGTATCACGAAGCTTATGCACTTCTCAACAGTCCCAGTCGCCCGCTGACAGCGGTTCCTCTATCGGCAGCAACCGGCCAACGTTCGACACAGTTCAGCCCCGACTGACTACGACCGCAATCGGCACTCTCCAGTCAACAGTCACCGCGAGTGTGGAACAGCAACGCCCGGCGTTCGGCGGTCGGCACTACTAGTAGTCCCGACCACTGAACCGCTACAACTCAGTCAAGATCGGCACTCTACTGGGCCGGTTGCTCGGCGATGCAAACAGCGGGAGTTCCGGTCGGCCAGTGACGACAGCACTCAGTGGTCAGCCCCACTCATAATTACTCATACCCCCTTTCACCGGCCAGTCCGAATATCAACGCCATCCATGTGACCGCACTTGTTGACGACGACAGCTACCGGGCTCATCGATGCCGACGTAGCCGGTCGACTCTACATTGGTGCTCTGATATGTTTTGCTGAAGGCGGGGTGTGGTTTCCACCAGTAAACGACTAGCAATCACTGTATCAGCTACCGTATAATCATGGCTGAAATCCAGTGTGTCACTTTCGAGTAGCCCAGTCAATTTACACTTGGAACGTGGGGTGTGTACAATCTCGATTGACAGCATCACGTTGGCCAGTCTCACGATGGTCGGTGCACATAGCCGGATCAGTGATACCCCCACTCAAGCGTTCAGCAGGTGGCCATATCAGTAGTCGATTCGCTCTGAAACACACCCGTTACGATAGCTACACCTGGGCAGGTTCAGCCCCAACAACTCGTAATCGATACTCCCGTATCAACATATAGCTATCAGTACACATATGTGATTTTCAGCCGGTGTAGTTCAGCGGAGTCGACGGGTGTCAGTCACCAACCCAAGAGCATCAACCACCTACACTGTGATCGTGACGGGGCCCACAGTAGTCCGGTGTATGAGTACAGATACGCTTGGCATCCGCTACATCAGTCGCGAACAACAACCGACAGAATATCCACCGTTGGCACCGATAATCTCCAGACTTTGACAGGCAGGCATGTTCCTCGCGTGCTGGCAGTCGGCTCTCAGATGATGCTATCACTTGACGATAGCTACCGCCTCAATAATGAGATAGGTCAAATAATGACAGCAGTAATGACTGCTGTAATTACCACGCTAATTACTGTGGTAGCATCTGACAGTGGGCGATGGTGTAGAAGATATCTACGGGGCTAAAACAAATGGAATCTCCGAAGTCACAACGGTAGTGGCGGCCCCACCGATATCGAAATTGACCGAACGGCGGCATCCGTCGACGGTCTACATCCGCCACAGCATTCAGAGGGATATTGTGCGATCAACCAACAACCGAACTGCCCATTCTGCATTCCAGCAACGGTGGAACGGCAGATAGAATCCGCTATCGGTCGTCGGCGTTTCCAGGGGGCTGGCAGACCATCGACACGGTACACCACACTGCAGACTCCCAGCGATTTGGCGTTTTTGTTGGGTGTGATGAGTGGAGGTAACAGAGATGGAAGAATCCCAACAGCAGTGCGAGAATGACCCTGACTACCAGCACCTTGCCAACGAAGTACTACAGCGGCATGGCCCAGCCTTCACACAAACGATTGAGGTTGGTGAGTGGCCGGACGAGATCCCCCATCGAGAACTTGTCGTCCGTGACCGCGATACCGACGAGGCTGTGGGAAAGCTGAGCTTCGGCGTCTCTTCTGATGGGCAGGCAGACCTCATCATGCCCGCAGACTACACAGAACCGATGAACAAAGAGCCATTCACAAGCATCGATGACCCGGAGACGCTCCCGCCGGCAGGGGAGCTGATCTACGAAATTGTTGAGGTTGTCCACTGGATCATCGTCAGTCCGTATGACGAGCTAACCGAGATTCGAAAGGTGGCCGCATTACTCGAAAAACTACACCAACACCACGACTACTCGCCCAAAACAATCGAGACAGGACTGGTTCAAGCAGCGCAAAAACAGGGCGACATTCCAGTCAGTTTCCTGCGACTGCTTGATTGAGGCATGGTCGACGCAGCGTGATTCTGGCCGAAGCGGATGTGCATCGACAGTCTATAGCCCAAATCTCAAGAGATAACTCCGAATCCCTCTGTGGATAGGAGTACCGGCTGTCTGGCACAGCTCTCAGTCAACTTGTTCGATAGCTCAACGGGTGAAATAGCCCCACAAGAACACGTAGTGCCGTAGACTAACAAATATCCCAATGCTGCGGTACGGGAAGCGGTATCGGTTACGACGCGGAGGATGTCACTGCTATTGCAGCCCCCGATGAGCAACCCGCGTTCGTGGGAGAGAGCGCGCAGTTGAGAGCAAAGCGGTTGCCGCGGTGGAGAGAGCACGACGGGAACAATTCCGAAGCAGAGAGAGCATCACTCCAAAGAGAGCACCACTCTGGAGAGAGCATCAGAGACACGTTCATACGCCCCATTGGATCGTATCCTGATCCGACCAAGAGGGCCCATCGAACGTATTTCGTTTTTATTTGGTAAGGGGTGGAGTAAAAGCAATGACAGAACTGCAATCACCGCTAAACAGTCCGTCAGATTACCACCGACTCGCCGAAGAATTGATTGCTGAATATGATACGATGACCGAAAAGCAGCCCGTCGTAGGGTCTTGCTCGGACAAGCTTACCGACCGCAACCTCGTCGTCTATGATGAGGCAACCGAGCAACCCGTAGCCGAGCTTGCATTCGATGTCGATGCAGACGGGTGTGCACACCTCACCACTCCTGCTGACTACACACTACCGACAGATCGAGAGCCCTTCACCAGTATCGATGCACCAGAGAGCCTTCCGCCAGCAGGCCAGATACTCTGGGAAAGCATGCAACTAATCGAGATGATCATCCAGAGTCAAAACGACGAATCGACACACAAGCACCGACTTGCTGAGCTCCTCGAACAATTACACCACCAGCACGATTACTCGCCGGAAACCATACAGACCGGACTCGTCGAAACAGCGCAAAAACGGGGTGAGCTGCCAATCGACTCACGACTGTTGCTGTAACTGCTAGCAGCTCACAGACAGAGACTCCAAACCATCGTAATAGATGCTCGTCGAGCGAAAATCAGTCTGGTTGCTCTGAGAGATAGTTTGCTGGGCGTTTGACTGGACAATTGGACGACCGTTACGGCAAACCCGCCTGACCAAGCCGTCGCAGTGGATCCCTCTTACGTGTTCAGGCAATCAACAACAGTACAGCAGAGGGGGAACTGACCGACTACATTCCACCGGGATCGGTACTCGGATACACACGAACCGGAACGGATGCATGCGAACTCCCTGAGTTGCCAGTGAATGCTGCAAGCGAACCACTCCACGCTGGAGTCGGGTCAGTACCGGCCGTCTGGGTGAACAACCGTGCCCAGACCGGACCGTTTGCAAGGCGGTCGCTTTCCTTGGGGGCAACTTCGAACAACGACGTGCTGCAGACAACAACTGTCAGGAGCCGAGAGCGTGAAATCGCGACGAGCAGCCGGTTGGGATTGAGAATGAACTGTTCCTCCCGACGGGCGAACTCTGGATCAGAGACAGTCGCCGACACAGCGATGATATCACGCTCACCGCCCTGATATTTCTCGACAGTGTTGGCCGTTATTGCTTCAGGAAACTGTGTCTCAAGTGCGCCGCGCTGTGCGTTATGGGGGGTTACAACACCGAAACTTGGCGGATCCTGTTGGGCAGCCACGGTCTGGGTGATATCCATCTGTGCGGCAGGATCTGTCCGACCGGTCCCATCGGCACTCCAATTGCGGAAGTCTGCTGTCCCACCATCCGGGCGGATTTCCGTCGGTTGGCGAACGGCCGTAGCGATGGCGTGGCTGAGAGTCACCTCGATGGGGTTGACCATCTGGTGAGTGCGATCATCATAGCAGACAAACACGAGCGACGCTGATGAGTCGAAGACAGCCTCTAGACCCGCTGTCGACGCAGTATAGGCACTGGAGGGTAGTGGCCGTGGTTCGGCTGCCGTGAGCGTAATGTCATCCTTGTGGTACTGGAATCTGGTGAGCAACGCAGCGAGTTCACTATCGAACCGATGAGACTCCGTGAGTTCCTCCATTGGAATCGGATCGGCACCGCTATCTCGGGTCACTGATCATCACCACCAGTTGGAGGAGTCGACGATGTGAGAGTGAATCCAGAAAGCTCTGATTGCTCCATGTCCGTCAGGTATCTTCCACCATCCGTTACGGTATGGCTGGGCTTGGGATCCCTGTCTTTGTCGTCACTTGCGACAGGGACTGATTCGTTGAGCCAGTGGACGTACTCTAACGCCGAGAGATACGCTTTGGTTTCCGCCAGTGGTTTGCGAAGCGTCTCGTCCCATTCTGTCTCAGTGATGGTCGCCAGTTGGCGATGATCCCCGACAAGCAGCGACTGCCCATCCGGTTTGAGGACACTTCCAGCCAGCAGCCACTGCGGGATATCGAGCATGCTCGCCTCGTCGACACAGACCACATCGGCAAGCCCCGCCTCGTACCGCATCGCTGCCGGGGCTGAATCGTCGTTGATCTCTGAGCGCTGCTCGGCGATGATGCCGAGGGTGCGATACAGGGTCGATGGAGTAGTGAAGAGAAGCTGCTGGGAGGCGTCGGCCTCTCCATCTGCCGAGTTGAACATCTCATCGGCGAGGCCCTGGAGCGTTTCCTCACCATCCTGACTGTGGTAATTCGCGTATGTCACGTCGACAGCCGCCGTTGTGTCATCGACACGGTCGCCAGCCGATGGCGGCGTCGACGGCAGCACACGAACCAACTGCAGGTTTTCGAGTCCGGATTCTGTCTGGCGCCAGTCGTCGAGAAACGCTGTCGTACCATCGAGTACTGCATCGACCGCCTCGTGGGACGGGGCGACGATGATCCCGACGAATGATTCGTTGTCCTGTGCGCGTGCGTAGGCTCTGGCGAGCAGGGCTGGAGCCGTCGCGCCACTCGTTTTGCCAGTCCCAGGCGGGCCATGCAACGGCACCAGAGACCGATCGACAGCACGGATGAACGGGTTCTGGTCGACGTTTGGCTCCAGACACTGATCTGCATCGGCCAGTGTGCCGAGGAACCCATCGACGGCAGTTGGATCAACGACAGTGTTGTCGTTGAGCGGGATCGACTCCCCCTGGCGAATCCGCCGAAGATACTGCCAGAGGACGTTCTCCTCGATTGTCGTGGACTGCAGTGCGTAGTCCGTCTTTTGAGACCCGAAGTCGTCGACCATTGGATCCAGCATATAGATGTCACCGGGCTCGATCCAGACCGGCTCTCGGGCGGCGATATAGCCGTCCCGTTCGGCAGGGAGTGCATCCGAATCATCGAGATTGCTGCCGGCAGGACTCTCCCACCCACAGTGATCGACGCGAAACTCGCTGTAGTTGCTCTGGAAGCGATGTGGGAAGGTCCGCAACGATATCGTCCCCGCCTCGGTGTCGAATTCATCGACGAGTACTGGCGGCGAGTGTTTGATGTGCTTGGGTTCCTCGACGGTGAGTTCCTTCTCCGGGTCGGCGAATATACTAGTCGCAGCCGCGCGGCTAGCATCGCCAGTAACGGTAGTTTCTGTATTGGCTTCCGAAGATCCGGTATTCACCGTGGCTGTTGGATCACTGCTGGGCTGGCTACTCGATGCAGCTGATTGCATCCGTGTCAGAAGCCGCCAGCTCCCACCGCCAACACCGTCGCCGCTTCGGAGTCGGGTCTGTTGGGCGATCTGCCTCGCTGTGTCCGCATCGTCAAACAACGCGTCGTAGGCGAGTTCACCAGTGATCGTGACCGAGCCATCCTGTTCCTCTTCGACAGCTGTACACCGGATCGGCATCGAGCGACCACCCCGAGTGCGGTCGCGGAGTGGTTGCCGGTAGTGCTCCAGCGTCTGTTCACGGCTATTCCCGAACTCCATCCGGAGGTAGTCTCGGGCCGCCGCTGGAAGCTCCGAGACTGGTACCTCGAAGTCAGCAAGGCTCGTTACATCGATCGGTTCCTTCGATCGGTAGACATCCCTGTAGGGAATCGCCTGGACGAGCCTCAGGAGTGTCGAACTGAGTTGCTCAACGAGGTATTCGACATCGCGTCGCTGGAGCGGCTCTTCCTGCCTGTTCGTTCGATAATAGAATCCGCTGACCACATCGCATAGATCCGCTGCACTGTCACCGTCGTTCCACTCGTCGACGGTCTCGGGTGTGAGTCGTGGCGTACTGTCGCCGGGGTGTCGCGGCGTCACGGTCCAGATATATTCGATGGGGAATTGCCCACCCGAACGCTTCCGAATGGGATACCAGCCATCTGGGATTGCGCTATCTGACTCGGCAGCTGCAGCGGCGGGGCTGTCAGGGAGTCGGTCGTCTGCGAGATGCAGTCGAATGCCCGATCCATCATCGAGATACTGAACCGACTCGTTGAGGAACTGCTCCTGGAAGATGCCCCGGAGCATTGGTTCGTCTTCCCGACCATCCATGGGGTCGAACGTGTCGAGATCCCAGTCTGAATCGAACTGGTCGGTGACTGTGAGGAGCCCCTCCGAGGGGTAGCTGAGCGCGAAGTGATCCTTGATGATCGGTTGGACCGGTGAGATCATCGATTGATCAACGTCGGTATGGCCCTCTAGATCGAGACTACACAGCGCACGCAGTGCGCGGGCTTGCGAGAGTGTGTCCGCATGGCGGTCTAGGCCTTCGGCGAGGAACTCGGTCTCGTGGTCACTGTAGGTATAACAGTGGATAGCCGATTCCTCCGGGCTACCGAGCGCTGTGCCGACTGTTTCGATCGCCTCGAATAGTTGGTCGCAGAATCGGTCGAGCAGCGTTGTCTCAACTTCGGCTGCGACATCTGGATCGTTTGGCACTGCATCGATGACCTCACCGATAGTGATGTATTCGCCATGTGCTTCGGCGTAGACGCAGGCCCCGAGTGCTGCAACGCGGTTGATCGCCGTATCTGGTCGGACGAATAGCCCGACGTGGATCAACTCCCCTGCGTTGGACCCCTCGATATTCCCCCAGCCATCTTTGCGGTCGTCTGGAAGTGGAATCCATCCCTTATCGGGGAATGCAGGTGGCCTCCTGTAGGATTGATACTCCGGATCGATCTCCCCACGCACTGCCTGTGCTCGCTGAACAGTCTCATGGATTGATCCAGGCAGGGTCTCTTCGAGTTGTCGCTGTTGCTCGGGTGGAAGGGTGAGTGTCGGTGGTTCGTCGGTTGGATGCGTGTTATTCTGCCGTGGGAGCAGCGTCGAGAGATCCCGAATATTGGTCACGCCGGCATTGTGCAGTCTAGCTTGGACAGACGGATCAAGGCCGAGCAGCGAGAGACTGGCTGGGGCTGTCGGATCTTCGACGGCTGTCGTCGCACAGGCCTCTTGATAGGCGCAGTTGTTACAGACGCGGTCGATTGAGAACGAGAGCTCATCGAGATCAGACCCCAGTATTTCATCGACAGGGCCATCCGCAGCGAGCAGCTGCTCAACGGAAAACTCCCATTCGTGGCGAGAGAAGGTCGGCAACTCGAAGGGATCCAACGAGTCACCTGACCGAGCGGCTGTCTCCTGTGTAAGGATACTTGTCTCAATGCGACAGGCGGGTGTGGCTTCTTCACTCAGGAATTGATCGAGCAGTGCACTGTAGATCGACCCCTGAACGTAGTGCGCTGGTTTCTGTTTCGTTGCGCTCTTGATTTCAAGCACGCGTGCGACAACCGCAGCGTCGGTGCCGTCCGGATGTGGCTGGCTCTGGGGTTGCTCACCACCTGACAGTGACTCCGGTCCTAGCTCTGCTGGAACTTCTTCTTCAGCCGACGCACTCCACTCTGTGGCAGTGGTCTGGTCAGATACGTCGGTCGCCGCTGTCGGGGCGAGAACGAGACAATCGACCTCCCCCCACAACGTCTCATCACCAATCGTGCCGCCAAGTGGTACCTGATAGCAGAGGATATACGGAGTCTTCTCGGTCGTCGATTGGAGTGTCGCAGCCGCGTTGAGGGCCGCCTGGAATTGGTTGCGGCGACCCTCAGTGGAGGGTTCCCACGTCTCATCAACGATGATATCAGGCACGCCGGCCTTCGTTCCGTCGTCACACTCCGGGCCAATGATCTTCGTTGCATTGGCAGCGAGTGCTTCGATCTGGGTTGCTTCGAACTCCTGGCCACTTCCCATGAGCGCGGGATTCACCACATTGAACGCTTCCCGCCACTCACGGGCGTCGGGTTCTGAGCCAGGCTCGAACCGCTGTTTGAGATAGCGTGGACAGCGGTCGTGTCTGACGAATTGAGCGATCCCGCTTGGATCTAACGGCTCTTCATCACTCTCTAACTCTGACGATGACGAACCATTCCGCGAAGTAGTGGACGACGGGACAGTGTCATCACCCATCGCCGCACCCTCTTGGTATTTGTGCGTATGTCGTGTTTCTGTTACTACCTCGATTGGTGACTTTGGGTGCGAGTTGCTGTCCAAAGAATGGGTTACTGCGAGGTGTGTGAGACAGATTGTGCTCTGTGGTTTGGGCTATGCAGAACTGTTCAGTCTGCGTACTCGTGCCGGAAATCTGAAGTCCGGTTGGGAATTCTATCTTCATGCTTCGTGCGCAACGAAGCGCGGTCGGGCGTGCGCTAACACGCTCCGGCCATCTTCTGACCGGATCCCGCGCTTCTCATTATGAGAATGTATTCCGGCGATAATAAAAGTTAGGTTATAACCTAATGTTGTGATATGAGCTAATTCCAATGATGATATAACCTAATGTCTAAACTACATCGGCTCAACGAATGGTGATATGGGAGTCACAGCAATCATGACCAAAACTGATCGAGAACGCATTGCCGGCGAAGTAGATGTTGATGACAGCAAGCGGTATGAATCTGCTTCACGCGTGCGCCAACGGATTACCGAACTCGAAACAGACGCAAAAATTCTGAAACAGAGCCATCCTGATTTGTATGAAGAACTAATTGAGGCGATATGCGAAACATAGTTCCAACATTCGGTCTTGTATCTCTAAACGAAGACACACTGTCCGTTGTATAGCCCCCGATACTGCCGATGAAGAACTCTTTGATGAAATCGAAGATGCTCATGAAGTTGAAATAAGATGAAAAGTCGGCAACTAGTCTTGAAACACTCCCCGTTTTCGAGTTGTAACGACCAACCAGAGACGAGATGTAGTCAGTCGAAAGACCGTCGATTAGGCTGCGGTCTCTAGGTATAGTCCCCGAGATTGATACCTATTGACCCCCACATCTGTAGTGAGACGGGAGATTCACAGTATAAATGTACCACAGAGATAAGCGGCCACTCGGGGCTGTCGCTGAAAGTGCCTACGAGGTTCTCTTGGAGGTGACCGAGCCTGATGAAGCCATCCCTCGGGACAAGGCACATACACAGCTACTGGACACAGATTTTACTGATAAAGACGCCGAATACGCACTTGACCGGCTGTTGAGCCGCGGCTACCTCTATGCTGTTGACGAGGGGTTGTTTGTTACCGACTCCGACGATTACGAGTCGTGGGGAGAAGACAGCTAATTGACCAGCCGCTGGTGAGTCGCTGTTGACGGACACCGATGAGTAACCCGGACGAATTGCCGTATACGGATCTCTCTGTATGCGAATCACTCTCTGTATGAAAAACGAGCGTGACAAGTCTGACGATAGGACGTTTTATCCACCACCCATCAGTAGCGTGCGATATGACTGGCGACGAACAGCCACGCAAGCCCGTGGCGGTCGGCTTGCTCGTGGATACGCTCACAACAGCCCTACTCATCGTCTGGGCAATCGCTGCGCTGATGGCGTCAGTGGTAGCCCCCGATCTGATTGGAAACCTGGTGACTCCACTCTCCGCTGGAAGTATGGCACTCATCGGGTTGCTACTGCTCTGGGCTGTACTTCGTAATTCTCGCATTTTGTTTGGCATGCTGGCCCTCGGGACGATTGGTGTGATGGTTGGCAGTTGGACGGGCACGATCCGGTGGGCAGTCCCCTACGATACCACCATGGCCGCCACGTCGATGGCTGGGGCGGCCGGTATCGTTGCCGTAGCACTGGTGTTCAAAACAATCCAACTGGGCACTGCCGGCATTGAAGTAACCAAGCAGATAGAGCAGTAACGATATCAGTGTGTCTCCAGCACGTATGGAGCGGTGAGGCCAATCAGGAAGCCTCGGATACGGGTGGTAAGAGAGATCAATGGACGGGCCCCGACCGATCCGACAGCACTGAACTCACCGCAACTCATAGGGATCAGCAGAGTAGTTCATAGTCTCTCGTGTCTAGCGGTTTTCTCGTATATCGTTTTCTTCGTGGGAATCTCCGAACATCAGTGCTGATCCCTATCACTTCGCGTGTCCCGGCGTATCGCTGATCGCATGCTTGAACATCTCATAATGGCGTTCAATACGATCTACGTACTCCTCGTCTTCGAGTACTGATTCAACCTTCTTCAGGAGTATCGGAGCGAGAGGTGACTGTGGACTCGCTGTATTCAGGGAAGGACCCTTCAGTTCATCAATGAAGCCTTGTGCCTCTCGGCCAAACCAGTCTCGATAGAACTCCCGATCTTCCCAGCCGTAGGCGATGACTGCCTGCAATTGATCGCTCTCGACGTGGGTGACATTGAAGAAAACGCGGCGGCAGTCACACGTTGGATCGGTACAGAACAGTTCTATCAGCAGGTACCGTCCCTCGGGGAGTCGCCCACCTTCGTTGAGGATATTGATATGCCGTGTCTCTTCTTTTGCCACCTCTGGACACTCTTCGAGGAATGGCCCGTAGTCCTATGCTCTCTCCGTGCTGTAGGATAAAATAGACGCGGTAGCTGTCAGGGCTTTCTCAGTCTACGCGGCTGAGTGTCTCCAGAACCCAGTTTCACGTATTACTCGGCGACCAAGTCCTCACTCAATTCGTTCATCGTGCCGTAGAGTTCTGAAACGAATGCGAGGGCCTTCTCTTCATCATCGATGTCGTAATCTCGATGCGCGATTACATCCGCAACCAGTTCCTCTTTGTCAGCATCAGCAGCTGCCGTTGCGATAGCAGTCCAGCCGCGGGTATCCTCATCCTCATAGACAACTGCTGAGATGGTCTCCCCAGACGTGATCAGCAGGTCATAGATACGGCGGCTATTGTCGTCAGCAGTCTCGATGCTCTGTGGGGTGGCTAGAAAGACAAACCCAACAGCATCTGAGCGATTGAGCTCCGCAACTTCTGGGTAGGAGAGTGGTCTTGCAGGAAGGCCGCTGACCATACTGTCAGTCTCTTCGGAGTGGGCTTAAATTTGCGTCGTAGTGTGGTCCAGTGCGAATTGATCGAGGCACATTCTGTATTCGCTGATACTTACACAGCCAAAACAAGCAGTGTGGCGTCGAATGCACAGTAGCCAGTAGCAAAATCAATTACGCAGCGGTGCGTAGCTACCGACCGAGAGTGATCAATGGCTCACACGTGTGATGATTGCGAAGAGACGTTTCGAACGTTGACGAAACTTCGGCTCCATGATTGTCCCGGCCCGGCACTCACCGACCCGGATCACGTCAGCAAGATTATCGAGCAAACAGGCGAGATTTCCCAAGGCGATGTCGTAGCAGCCTTTCCAGAACAATCGGTTCCAACTGAAGAGGTCGAAGCCCTCGAAGAGGCCGATGGAATACACACTGCGATGTCGTTAATGAGCGGCAGTCCTGGAACGGGACAAACCGAACGCATTGCACTGCAAACACCTACCGCTGGTGCCGTGATCGAATATTTTCCCCAACGCGGTTGGATTGCAGTACGGACGGTGGCTGGTGAAGACAAAACCGATGACCAACTCTCCGGAGCACTCATGGAACAAGTCCAGGACTGGCAGTCGGTTGTCACTGATCTCGCCCTCGGTCACGCATCTGGCGATGTTGACGCGAAACAGCAGCTGCGAGATGAACTCGGGATATGACTTAGACTGAGAGCTCTCAACCGAACCAGTCCTTCACGAACCGCCTGGCCCGTTGAGTTCACGTACTCCTTCCTGCGGTCAACTCCAAGAACGAAGCGAGGATGCCCCGGTTCAAAATGGGATTGAGCCAGTAGGCTGCTTGCATCGGGAGAGCGACCAAGCTATCCACAGTCCGGCAGGAAACTGACACTACTGGCAGTGATTCTAATCACCGTATAGACGTATTAGGCACGCGACGGCCTCGCACGGTTCGTATCAGAGTATATAAATTACTCAATTCAATATATTTATTATCTGAGAGAACAAATAGAGATTGGACATTGCCGATGCACGATCTAACTGGGTTTCAGCGTGACCTGCTCTACGTGATCGTTGGACGTGATGAGCCACACGGACTGGCGATCAAAGATGAACTCGAATCGTACTATGAAACAGAAATCCACCATGGCCGGCTGTACCCGAATCTCGACACTCTCGTTGACAAGGGACTCGTAGAGAAAGGCCAGCGTGACCGCCGCACCAATTACTACACGCTCACGCGCCGTGGAGATAGAGAAATTGAGGCGCGGGCGGACTGGGAAGGACAGTACCTCAACGAGTAGTCGCCGTGGGTTGCTGTTTGCTCAGATTGGGTGTCGATGAGAACTCCGACCCTGGGACCACTATCTCCATGACACGGGTGAGACACCCCATATCGCCGATGGTAACACCTCAACACGGTTGCGACCGACATATTAGTGCCTACGCTGAACGGAAGGATATGACCGATGGTCAGTGCTATCTCTGCGGGGAAACGTACACCAAACGCGGAATGAACCGCCACCTCCGGTCTTGTCTCCCAGCACCCGAGACGGGAACCAATGCTGTTGTCCTTCGGATCAGCGGCACTCAGCGGAGCGATTACTGGATACATACCCTCTTACACCGCGAGACAACACTGTTGACTCTGGATTCGTTTCTGCGGGACTTTTGGGTCGAGTGTTGTCACCATCTCAGCAGCTTTGAGATCGGAGGCACCGATTACAAAAACGATAGTCCGGGCGTACTCGGAGCAGAATCCCAACGAGGCCAGTCGATGGATGTCTCGCTGGGAACCGTCCTGGACCGTCACACCGCCAAGGAGATCTCCTACGTCTACGACTGGGGGTCGAGTACCAACCTTACCCTTTCAGTCGTCGAAACAGGGCAGTGGGAGCTATCGACACTTGCCTCCGACAGCGAGGAAGACATCTCAACTCCCAAGGAGGGGCTGTTACTGCTGACCCGAAACGAGCTACCCGACCGAGAGTGTGCGTCCTGCGGAGACGCAGCCGAGCAGATTTGCCAAGGTTGTCTGCACCATCGTGGCCCTGATGCACTGTACTGTCAAGCCCGTGCCGACGATCACGACTGTGGACGCCCACAGTTCCTGCCAGTAGTAAACTCGCCACGTTCCGGCGTCTGTGGATATACGGGGTGATCCGCGACCGAGCTCTTTCTTCTCCCTGATTTTCCCATTCGTCACCGGTGAGCGTTCCCCCTCCGTCCTCCAAGATATCTACAACCCATCCCCACTCGCCGTGCTATCGGTCATGATCGAAGTCGGTCTCAGCAGGAATGTCGGTCCAAACTCAATCACTGACCGATACGCCGACATGGTAACTGGGTGGCGGGAGTCTGTAGCCGGTAGTTTTGATCACGGCGAATTTGTGGTCCAGATGCGAGATGATCATGAACGACGGTCTTTCGCGGGGAAGTATTCATAGGACTATTGCAACATACGACTATTGCAATATTGCGTGAGTCAATGAATCCACATTTTAAGCTCTCTTTGGCCAGATTAGAGTTCACATCGCACGGATTTATGTTGAGTCCTCGGAAGCCATGTTTCGGTTAGATATATAAAAATCTGATATAGCCGAACGTTCGGTTAAGTATATAAGTACAAGAAATAACCTAGATAGTATGCTGCTTGAGAAACCGGATCGACAACGGGGTTATAAGAAAGAACGTCTTCACCGGGTACTGCTGAATCATCCCGGTGGAGAGCTGAGCCGGTACGAGATTACACAGCGTGCGAAGGTTTCGAAGGGGTGGGCCTACGATTACTTCGACCAACTCGAATCAAAGGGATTTCTCAAGGAGTCGAAGGTGACCGATCCCGAGGAGCTCTATCATCACTGGCTTGAGACACGGATTGAACCGAACGCTGTCCGCGTTTCCTTTCAACAACCCCTTTCGCAGATACGTAACACTGGCCTTGAGTATGCACTCACGACCTACGAGGCCGAACAGATCCATCAGGGATTTCTAT
>NZ_QMDW01000030.1 GCF_003605635.1 Halonotius pteroides | reverse complement strand
ACAGCTCCTCACGGTCGTACCCGGTGAGATCAGATGCTGCGGCATTCACCTCGACGAAATTCGCATCCGTATCAGAAATAAATACCGCATCACGGCTCCCCTCAAAGATAGCCTCTCGCCACTCCTGTTGGGATTTGATTTCTTGTTCACGTTCCTTACGCTCGGTGATGTCTATTGCTGTCCCGAACCACTCAACAATCTCGCCGTCTTCAATAATTGGCACAGCACCTGAGTGCGTCCACCCGATAGTGCCATCAGCACGTTTTACTCGATGTTCCATCTCGAAGGGGCTCTGTGTTTCAATGGCTTCTTCAATTGCCGCACCGACTCGCTCTTGTTCGTCGTCTGGAATATACTCCTTCCAGCTCATCGAACGATCGTCTGCGACAAAGTCTTGACCGGCTAGCTCGTAAATTTCAGACCAATCAGAGCTTATTCGATAGACACCTTCTGTGGTGGCTTCGATGAGGGCTTCGAATCGATCGTCGTTCGGTTGTGGTGACGGTATAGATTCGTCAGATTCAGCACTATCATCTACCAAGACAGCAACGGTCAGATCATCTGGTTCACCGATCCGGACAGCATTGATCTCGCATCGCTGCTCTTCCGGCTGGTCGAAAGACTGCGTGAAGTGGATCGAGTCTCCTGTCTTTGCAACCTGCGCTAATATCTCAACCCAGTCTTCAGCATATTCTAATTCCAACTCACAAATCCGTTTGCCAGCCGCATTTTGTAGTCCAGTGAGTTCGTCAAATACAGAATTCGTTTGATTGAATTTTCCGTCTACTGGCTGATCAGCGTCATTGAATAGAACCTCAACAACACAGACCCCCTTGTTTATCTGCTCGAATAATAGCTGATACCTTTCGTGGCTCCTCGTTCTCTTATGTGTATCCTCCTCAGTTGGCTGCCACCACACGCGTCCGCGAGCACCGACTTTTTTTGTTTGTAGAATATCATTATCGACAAGCGTTTCAAGTCTATTATATATTGTCCGGTCACTGCATTCGAACGATTCGCTCACTTCTGGAGTAGTAACTGGTGTCCCAACCGATCCACGAGCCTCAACTGCATCATGAACTTCCGCAACACTAGGGGCTGAGGTCATGCTTCTATAACAATTAGCACCGGAATAAAAATTCGGTCAATGGAAAAGAATAAATTAGCTCAGAGCTGTGACTTTAATCCCGCTGCTGTCGAATGTGAGATTCGCGCTGTCCACGACAACGTGGAATTGTTTTCGATGATGACCGTCAGCGTCGAGTGCAACGGTACTTTTGATCAGCCCAACTGACTCAAGAGAGTTCAGCCGACGATAGACGGTCGGTCGTGACGCATCCAGTTCCTCGGCTAACGTGGCGGCGGCTGTCGGACAATCAACCAGAGCCAACAATATTTGCTGTGCATACGTGTCGGAGATGACCTCCAAGAAGCACTCTGCATCGATGGACTCTGTCGTGTGTGGTTCCGTGCTGTGTCGAGAGTCTGGCGGTGAGGCCGGAGGTTCGCTGGTGGACTCTATCACTGACATCGTAGTTGTACAGTCCGACGAACACCGGGTATAGTACGCTGCTATCATGCTCCATCGAACTCTGAAGCAACTCTATTCATCTTTAGCATGTTAACTTTCAATGATATATTTTACATTTCGGATAGGCGACTGCAAAGCAAGGGACAGACAAATTATGGTGGGAACCTGTGAACACTCTCAGTCGGGAGATACTTGATGACTGCCACATTTTGAACAACTGAGATGGCCCCCGAGCAATCAGCTGTGACATTCTCTGTTGGCGATTCAGTGGCTGACACTGAAGATGATGACCCCGACGAAGCCATTATCCTGAACCTGCCCGCAGACAAGATAATCGCCGATTGGGAACACGAAACGGATGCCGGAACGACCACAGCTGCTGCGGAAAACCCAGACTATCCTGCCGACGAACAACTCATCATCGTGGCGTTTCGAGATGCCATTGCCACTGCACTCGACAACTGGCAAGGTCTCGATTCAGACACGCTCTTTGAGCAGGTCGCCGAACACGACATCAACCAGTATGGCTTCCCAGAGGATCGCTTGGAACAGATCGAACCTGGCGAGTTAGACGCAGAATGGCTTGACAGTCTGGCTGAGCGGTTTATCGACGCTGGCTGGGATGTCACTCACAGGGCGACTGAACTACGCCTCACCCAATACGACGAAGAATACCGGATCACCGCAGATGGTACAGTTGTCGGCGAAGGTGAGTACCGAGAGCCACTCGAAAATATCGTTGCGATTGAAAGGTGACCAACTACTACCCTCATACACTCACATCGGTGAAATCGCTGCTCTTCACAGTACCAAATTGAATCACTTTTCAACCTCGGCAGCGTGCTTACCGTATGGAAATTTCTGAGGACTTGCTTTGCCTCTTCACTGCCCAGGTGGATACTGAAGACGATTCATATCACATTGAGATTCCCGACCGAGAGATAGAAAACGGTACGATAGACACGACTGAAACATACCGCGTGGCGATGCTGCCAGCAGAATCAGACACTACATCTGACTCCTCAGCTGATCAACCAGTCGAACCAGCACCTGAACAGGAAGACGAGCAACAGCCACCTGTCGATGTCGGCGAGACACGTGAAGTCGAGATCGATAGCATCGGAGACAAAGGTGATGGGATTGCCCGAATTGATCGAGGCTACGTTGTCATCGTTCCGAACACAGAGGTTGGTGACCGAGCAACCGTTCGGATTGAAACTGCAAAAGAGAATGTTGCCTTTGCAGAAGTTGTTGAGCGACATCACACACCCCAACACGACTAAGATACTCTCGCAAATAGCTACGAGTGTGACCGAGTTCAGCACTGGAGACACAGTTCGCATCGATATTCCCGACGAGACAGATCCCGATCACGACCAGTATCACGATGGCCATGGCCACATCATCGATGTCGTCAAAGGCGAAATAACGACAATCACCGGCGAACAAATAGAGGAACCACGCTATCGGATACGACTGCCAGACGGTGAAGAACTTGAGCTACCAGCTCACGCCATCCGGCCACCAATCCAATGACCACACTGACAATTTGAAGCAATAAGTTGACACATGCGGTAGAAATGTATTTCAGGATTCCAACAATCGAGTGGACAATGTCGAATTAAACAGTTTCCAGCGGGATCTGCTGTATTGTATCGCCGGGCTCGATGGCTCATACGGCCTTGGAATCAAGCGTGCAGTCGAAGACTACGGAAACACAGAAGTCAATCATGGGCGGTTGTATCTCAATCTCGACACGCTCGTTGAGAAGGGCTACGTCGCCAAAAGTAGTATTGATGACCGAACAAACAGCTACGAATTGACTCCTGAGGGCGGGAGTTGCTTGCCGATCGCTACGAATAGGAGGCAGCACAACTCTCTGAAGCTAACAATGAGTAGTCGCTTCGGCTCTGGCCAAGCCAAATAATCACTCACCTCTCGGTCATTCAGATTCTGCTGACCACTCAGCCCGATCAATCGAGTAGCCGCCACACTCTGGACAGGAGTGATGATGGACAGAGAACTGACTTCCACAGTGCTGGCACTCATATTGAGTCCCTTGATCATCGTGTCCGGAAAGCACCGCCAACATCGCCCCCACGACACTCATGCGTACACCCACACTAGAGGCAAATACAATAGTTGGTGGCCGTTAAAATCGCAAGCAAGCACCCGAATCAGGGATCAGCTCCCGACTGGGTCTGAAAGGCAGTGCCTGATTTGAAATCGGTGAGTTCCTCGATTCGGGCTTCTAATTCTTCGACCTCCTCACGGAGTTCATCAGCTTCCTCACCTTCCGTAGCAGCTAATTGATCTTTGAGTCCTTGCAATCGAGTCTCCTTCTGCTCATCGTGTACCTCCGCCTTCCGAACGTACTCACTCTGCTCGATGTCATAGACCTCGGACTCAGAGACTTCGACTACCTCCAGTGCTTCATCGACTTTGCTAGTATCAACGCTGGTGACACGCTCACGGTCGATGCCGGCGTCTTCGAGCACCTCCAAGACGTGCTCCTCGTCTTTGAGCGTCCGGTTTCGCCTGCTCGTTCGCTGCACCGAACCATACTGGCCTGCCACTGGCTGGTCGTGATGGAGACGGGTGAGCAAGACGCTCCGCACTTCTTGGCGGAGTTCGTTAGCGTTTCGTTGGACATCAGACAGCAACGTGTAGAGGTTCACCAGGCCCTCGGTCTCCAAGCCCTCCAGATACTCTACCTCATGCCGTTCCAGCGCATCAATCAACAAGAGTGCATCCGCATACACCGCCAAGTCGGGTTCTGTCCGCTCGGCTTCTGCAAGATCTGCTTGGGTACCAGAGCTCGTCTCAATGACCTGTGAAGAGGTTGGGCCGTCGCGTTCGACAATTACACCCTGCTCTTCGTCGATCTCGAAGCGGGGATGTAAGCTCCAAACAGCGGGATACGCATCAGCATCTGGTGGTAGTCGATCAAGTTCAAACCCACCGTGAGCGTCGGTAATCCGCTCGTAGAGTGTTTCGAATTGCTCACGCTGTAACGGCTGATTCGGATCAATATCTCGATCCTGGAACTGGATGACTACCCGCTGATCCTGTACGTCGCTGATCGTGAACTGATCGTGGGAGAGCGGCGTAACGAGAGTTGCTTCCTCGGGGAGCTCTTCTAATTCGGTGATGAGCGTGTGCCAACTCGCGGTGAAGCCCATACCAGTGGCTACCACTCGCCTCGCAAAGAGCTACGGGTCGGTGCTGAACCAGCCCACGCCGGGGGGTTATTGAATGCTACTTGGGTTGCAACATATCGAATAGGTGGTAGGAACGCAGTGCGAGATGCACAGCGCGTATTCACCACAGCCTGTGCCGTTAACGATCCACATTATCTGAACCGAAAGATTCTATTATTTCAGTATTCGTCTTTATTTAAGAATATAAACCACAATATGAAAGGCAATTCAGAAACCCCAACGGAGCCTGATGAGGGTGAAACAATCACCGGCGAGTCGAGAAGCGTTTATGAAACCGTCTTCGATGAAATGAGTGACGCAGCCTTCTTGATTGATGTTGAGCAATCAGATCAGGACTACACGTTCACTTACTTGCGGAACAACGACTCGCATCAGCGGCGGACTGGTCTTTCGGAAACCGAGCTACGCGGACAAACGCCACGAGATATTCTTGATGACGAACAGGGAACGGTTGTTGCAGAAAACTACCGTCGATGTGTCGAACAGGAAGAGACAATCAGGTACGAAGAGAGATTAGATCTACCAGGCGGGACGAGTCACTGGCAAACAAAGCTTACCCCAATCGTTGATGCTGGGGAAGTCACTCAAATCGTCGGCGTCGCACGAGATATAACAGAGCAAAAAGAGCAAGAACAACAGCTAAAACGAATCCATCGACGGTTCAAGACCGTCATGGAAACCATGTCCGCAGCGGTATTTTTGAAGGATGCTGATGGACAGTATCTCGTAATGAACCAGGCGTGCCGTGAACTGTTCAACGTAGAAGATGAGGACGTCGTTGGCTTGACAGATAACGAACTCTTTCCGTCAGATATTGCTGGCCAGGCTAAGACAGACGACCAACAAGTCATTGAGAACGAAGAAGCGATCAAGATAGAGGAGACCATCCCAACTACTACAGGGGACACCGTTCGGCTGACGCGAAAATCACCGGTGTACGGCGAGGATGGCGAGGTTATAGCTCTCTGTGGCGTCTCGACTGACATCACCGACCGCAAAGAACGCGAACAGGAATTTCAGATAATCCGCGAGCGATTCGAGCGGTTGGCGAATAACGTTGAAGATGCGTTTTTCATGTTGCCGGCTGACTACTCAGAAACTGAGTATGTGAATCCAGCGGTGGAAACAATCTACGGGATTACACCCGAGGAGGCCCATGACAACCCGATGTTTTGGCTCCGGCACGTCTATCCCGACGACAAAGACGAGTTACTCGCGGATATAGAGGCACAGCAAGACGGGATCGTTGAGTGGCCAGTCGAACAAGAATTCCGTATTGAACATCCTGAGCGTGGGATGCGATGGGTACGTGCCCGCCTTGATCAGGTTACCGACGGGAACGGCGACACGACAGGGTTCACTGGTGTCTCGACCGACATCACATCGCGCAAACAGGCTGAACAGAAACTCAAAGAGAGCAAAGAACAGCTCACAGAACAGAATACTGCACTGGAATCATTGGCTGAAATAGTGACTGATACCGAAAAAACATTCAATCAAAAAGTAAGTGACCTGCTTAATTTAGGAGCAGCGTATCTTGACATTGATATCGGAATCCTCTCAAAGATTGATGGATCTGAGTATACGGTTCAAAACGTTATTACCCCCAACGAAGAGATCAGCCCCGGAGATACATTCGACCTCTCTGATACGTATTGTTCGTTGGTCTATGATGCCGACGGGCCAGTCTCATTTCACAGTGCAAATGATGGTGGCATAGAGAACCATCCGGCCTATGCAAAGCAGGGATTAGAATCCTACATTGGGGCTCCCGTCTTTGTTGATGACAAACGATATGGCACCCTGAATTTCTCCCAACCTGAGGCTCGGGAGAGAGCAATAACGGACGCTGAGGAATCGTTTGTCCGGATTATGGCACAGTGGGTCGGGACGAAACTCACACGCCAGCAACGGCAAGAAAAATTTGAACGTATCAGCAAGTTTCTGCAAGATACACAGGAAGTCGCGGAGGTAGGGGGATGGGAGATGAATCTAGAGACCGAGAAACTGCGATGGTCCGAAAAAATATACCGTATCCACGGGCTACCACTGGATGCGAACCCGACGCCTGAGGATGCTATCGATTTTTACCATCCGGACGACAGGGACACTATCAGGGAAGTCTTCGACCGAGTCACTGCTGACGGTGAACCGTACGACTTGGAGTTGCGGATTGTTACCACAGATGACGAGGTGCGCTGGGTTCGTACACGCGGAGAGCCGCGGTATGAAGAAGGAGAAATGGTCGCTGTTTGTGGGGCGATCCAAGATATTACCGAGCGCAAAGGGTACGAACAAGAAATCGAGGAGCAACGGGATAATCTCAAACTGCTCAATCAAGTTGTTCGCCACGACATTCGAAACAACTTGCAGGTCATTCGTGGCCATGCAAGTATGATCGAAGAATGCACCGACAAGTCAGGACAAGAGCATATCGATACCGTCCAGAAATGCACGAAAAGTGCGATTGAGCTGACAAAGACAGCGCGTAACCTCAGCGAGACGATGGTGAATACCGAAACAGATATTGAACCAGTCAGACTCGATCAACATCTTGACTCGGTGATCAACAATGCACGCTCAGAGTTTGACGACGCCATCATTACCGTTGAAACCCCGATTCCGAACAGTATCGTTTCGGGAAACAATCTGCTCAAAGCCGTCTTTCGGAACCTCCTCAAGAACGCGGTGGTTCACAATGACAAAGAAACACCGCAGATTCAACTTTCGGTCACGGTCAATGACGAAACACTAACTGTGGCAGTCGCTGACAACGGGCCAGGCATTTCGGACGATCACAAAGAGGAGATCTTCGGAAAGGGTAACAAAGGGCTCGACAGTCCCGGAACCGGAATCGGTCTATACTTGGTACAGACACTCGTCGATCAGTACGGTGGCGACGTACGCGTCGAAGATAACAATCCTGAGGGAGCAGTGTTCGTGGTCGAACTACCGATGATTGACGCTGAACAGGCATAATTGCGGTCACGGTTGTCGTTGTCTGTGTTGGTGACTACGATATCTTAATATCTGCATCGCGCATGGTTGCTTGCAATTATACTCAATCATTACGGTCAGAGTCGCTCAACGGTCACAGTCGTCCCGCCCACCGGTGGGCTCACTTGGGATGAACCGGCTCTCGACAGTCCGAACACCGAGCGAAAACACGCTGCTCACCATCAGACTCGTATCTGATCAATACCGACCCAGCTGGGAGTGGCGAACCGCAGAACGGGCAGATACCAACCGACTGATCGTGTTCGGTCATACGGGAAGAAGAACTTGGAGCGTGTGACGATCCGCCAAGTTCCAACTGGTCATACAAATTGTACCTACAAAATACTCATCCACCCGCAGCGAAACTGAACACGACGATACGATACGAGACGGGAGGGCCAACTCTGTGAGGTGTTGATTGTGTAGATCACCACTTGTTTTGATACCGGAACAGAGAAGCTATTCAGCGGGTGCGTAGTTCAGTCTGGCAGAACAACCGGAGTGCGTCTCACCAGCAGGGCCGTGAGTCCGCGCGGCACGGCCAGTGACTGCAACGCTGGTAAGGCGTCCGGAAGGCCCTAGGTTCGAATCCTAGCGTACCCATCAGAAGATACCAATCGGTCCGCGTTACTCTTGCTCATACTGGAGATTCATCACCCACTGAGTGAACACATCGCTTTGGGAATCGACATCACCTTCACCAATAAATGGGGAAAGCATGTCACCAGCCATTAACAAACGGTAATCGAGATCAATCTTGGTCGGTTCTAAATAGTACGTCTTCCGGCCATCGTACACTGTCTCCGTGCGTTCAATCAACTCAGCTTCCAATAGCCGGTCAACGATCCGACTTCCAGTGCGTGATGAGACATCAAGTTCTTTCCAGAACTCGCTTTGGTGGATACCGCCAGTCTCCTCGATCAGTTCCAGCCCACGCTGCTGGGAATCGGATAGCTCAACGGGAGGTTCACCGACGCTCACACCATGACGTATATCCGGATTTGACTAAATCTGTCGATTAAAATCTCCTAACCAAGAAATAATCTACCGACTGAGTTGTGAATTTCAGGTATTTGTCGGCAAGGCATACTCCTCAGCCAACTCCACGAGGTCATACACGTGAATTCCAGATTTAAACCACAGCACCCGGTCGTCCATCCCTTCAAAATCGTCTGCCGAGCAGTCGAGCCGTTCTGAAACTGCCACCACAAGATTGGCTGCATCAGCTTCCCTGATCTTCGTCAACTTCTCTGAGAGGTACTCTGGCGTCCAGAAGCCGACGATTTCGAGGATTACACGTCGGCCATCAGGATGCTCAATGGCAAAATCAGGCAACATCACTTCTGCACCGAAATCAAGGACATCATCCTCACGTATGAGATCCCACTCGGTGTTCGCCCGCTCCCACTTGTCGGCGAGTGTTCGTTCGACATCGCTGTCAAACTCGCTCTGTGCCGAGTAGTGTGAAGAGAGGCCATCAGTATGATCCAACGCAAGCGTTCGGCGGTGATCCGTTGTCCCGGTTGTCTCGTCGAGAATCTCTGCCTCCATCTCCCAGCGCGTACACAACGGCAGGGCTGGCAGGAAATTCGCCATCCGAATGCCGTACTTCCGGGATTTCGAAAACAGCGAGGCCGCGCCATCAAGCACAGCCTCGTATCCATCGGCTACGTCCGTACTCTCAACCCTGTTTCCGGCGTTGTCAATCGGATAGATACGATGCATCAACCCGAAGAGCTTGACGTAGCTGAACACCGTCGAAAAGGAATCCCACACGCGAATCCGCATCTCCGTCGCATCGTAGAGAACAGCCTGCGCTAATGCCAGATTGTAGCGGGTGAGTAGCCACTCGACAGTAATCGTATCATCGGCATACGATTCCGCACTGTCACCGGTGAGCTGTGTGGTAGTCGTCGTCTCCTCACCATCGTGGCCTTCGATGGCTTGGTTGCCAAAGCGAACGAGGCGTTTGTTTTCGTCCAGATCCGCATACATCCCCTTGTAGCACTCCTCAAGCGAGATCCCGAGTCGGTCAGCGACGTTGCTGTAGATGTCCAGTGGTTGGGTATCATCCCCGAGTGTTGGCTGGCGAACAACCGGATACGAGTCGTTGGCCTTCTCGAACAATCGCCGACGGATATCCTGTGGATCGACTGGGGCAACGACTTCGAACTCACACTCGTCTTGCAGGAGTTTCGCTAGCCCCTGGACGATTTTGTAGTCCGTATCGGCGATGGTCAACTCGTCAATCGTTGCCTCTAACTCGCCTTTCGGTTCCCCCAGATGACCGGTAAAGATCTCGATGAGTTCAGCTGCCGTCTGTTGGTATCTGTCGTCGTCGGGATCGACGAACAATGGCGTGACCGTGTCGCCGTCTGTGCGGGATCGAGCAAGGTCGGCAGTGAGCATCAGGCCACCCCCTGTCGGCGACGATCTGACACGTAGGTCTCCATCGTATCCTCGGTAATGATCTCATAGAGGCGGGCAGGCTGATTGTCCTCAGTCGGGCGGAGGATGCGACCGAGTCGCTGCGCATACTGGCGTTTGGACGCACTCCCCGAAAGGATGATCCCGACGTTCGCAGCCGGAACGTCGATCCCTTCACCGAGGACTTGCGACGTGGCCAGCATCGAGTACTCACCAGTCCGGAATCGCTCTAAGATCTCGGTTCGTTCGTCGGTGGGTGTCTGGTGGGTGATGCAGGGAACAATGAATTCTTGGGAGATCTCGTAGGCGAACTCGTTGTTGGCGGTGAAGATGATCGTCCGGTCCTCGTAGTGTCGTTTCAGGAGATTATCGAGGGTATCGAGTTTCTTTTCCGCGGTGCGAGCAATGCGTTCTGCTCGTTGCTTGGCGATGAGAGCTCGCCTCCCCTGCGAATCATATGAGGTTCGTTTGAGAAACTCCTGGTAGCCGTCTTCCTTCCAGAGTTCGATATCGTGAGTATCGATATACTCGCGGTAGATCTGGTACTCTTCGTCGTAGGTCTCCCGTTCGTCGCCGGTGAGCTCAACTTGGATATGGATCGTCTCGTACTCGCTAAGATACTCGCCAGTCAACTCATCGACTGCCTCTTGGTAGACAACCGACCCGAGGAGGTCTTCCAGCACTTCGTGTTTCTCGTCGGCGCGCTCGTAGGTAGCCGTAAGCCCGAGTCGATACGGAGCAATCGTCATCTCGGGGATCTGCTGATAGGTAGGTGCAGGGAGGTGGTGGACTTCATCGACGACGAGCAAGCCGAATCGATCACCGTACTCGTTGATGTACCGGTAGGCGGAATCGTACGTCGTGACTGTGATCTCGGTCACGTTATGACTGCCACCGCCAAGGACACCAACACCGTCTGGGAGTTGCTCGCCAAAGGCGTTAGTGAGGGTGGCATGCCACTGGTTCATCAGGTCAATCGTCGGAACAACGACAAGCGTACTGACACCGGCATCGGCGATAGCTTGGACAGCGAGGAACGTTTTACCGCTGCCGGTCGGAAGAACGACACTTCCACGCCGGTTGTTATCTCGCCACGCTGCCAGTGCCTCCTGTTGGTAGTCCCGTGGTTCGATAGCAACCGATGGCGTGAGGTCGAATTCAGAAAACGAACGGGCAGTATTCCCGAACTTCGCGCTAGTCGCCGTCGATTCTCGAAGCGTGGCTTGGCCGTCACCGGTGGCCCACTCGTAGATCTCTCGGTAGTGCTGGGCTTGAGCCCGGTACTCCTCGACACGGTCGTCCCAGGCGGCGTTAGGGACAGTATCGGGAGCATCCTCAAGTAAGAGAGTGCCATCGTCGAACGAGAGACGCATTCAGTTCAGTATACGGTAAGCGCACACTTGTTGCTGCCGAGTTAGCGATGCTAATTATGGCTATTCTAGAATAGCAATTTATTCGTCCTATTCCAAAAAAGCAGATTCTCGGGCTTCCTCGAACCGTTCAGCCACCTCGTCAATGAGATTTTCTTCCACAACGGTTCGCAGGAGAGCGTCGGTCATCTCTCGAACAACAATATTCTGGTAGCCCTGTTTGTTGAGTTCGCGCTCCATTTCATATTTCAACCAAGAATCGAAGTCATCAATCGTAGTCTCACGAGCATAGAAAGGACGCTGTTTGGCAGCCTCGTATGTGAATGCTGGATCAGTCATCGGATCATGCTGCGGAACAACCTCTTGAGATGAAGTCTCGTCGACCGCTTCCGATTCTGACGCTTCATCCGTATCTCCGGTATTGTCATCAGGTTCCTCTTCGAGTGTATCACCAAGGTCGGCGAACGGATCATCATCAGACATGGCGAACCACCTCCCCAGCCTCAGCAATGTGTGCCAACTCGTCAAAACAATTCAGTTGGTCACAGTCTGGATCGTAGTCTAGCAACGGCTTTCGTTCCCCGTAGGCCTTCGTAATGCTAGTGCGATCCCGAATCCCAGGTGAAGGTTTGATATTGCCAGCGTCGACATCCTCCCAGTCGGTAATCCGCGCGAAGTTTGGAATACGATCTTGGAGGTTATCGTGGGAATTGAGACGTTCGAGAAGTTGTCGATCCTGTGTCTGTTGGTCAATGCGTCCGCTTAGCATATTCGGCACCAGAGCAAGGACATCGACGCCCATGTGTTGCCGGAGGGGTGAGATCTGTCGTTCAATAGTTCGCTCCAAACCTGATATCGCCTCGTTTCCGGGGGCAAGCGGAAGCACCAAATTCGCTGTCGCGACGAGAGCGTTGTCCGTGAGTCGAGAACGATATGCCGGTGAATCAGTTACGATGTAATCGTATGTGTCTCCGAGGAGTGGATCAACCACTTCACGTTTAAGCAATGCAGAGGGTTGGAATACGTCGCCGACGACGATCTCCCTCTCGACTTGTTCTAAGTCCTCACTGGACGGAAGAATATCGAACTCGTAGCTGGTATCGTAAATAACAGAGGTCGGATCAGCATCGTCGAAAAAGACATCACCGATGGTTTCCTCGGTGTTGTGATACTGGTCGTCAAAGCCTAAGCCGACGGAGGCGTGGCCGTTCGGATCAAGATCGATGAGGAGAACATCATGGTCGTGCGCGGCCAGCTGACGGGCAAGGTTGACAGCGATCGTCGATTTGCCGACGCCCCCTTTCAGCATACACACCGAAACAGCCCGAGAGTTCCCGTCGGTCTGTATCGATTTGTATGGGCTGTTTGGACTATTTGTGCTATCTAAGCTATTTTTACTATCTCGGCCATTCATACTATTTATTAGTTACAACCTCTCTCGACTTAATTCTATGGTGAATAGTATGAATAGGTTCATAATTATGCCGGCGTTGCGCTATTCCAAAATAGCTTTTTATTCAGGAATAGCTATAATAGACTCAATGATCGTATCTCGAAAATAGTCGGTGGGACAGAGAGAGATACTCAGAATACGCAGAATGTGGCCTCACTGGAGCGAGTTCGGGAGTAGAACCTTGCGGTTCACCTTAGACAGGACATCGGGTATTCTGTCGTCAATGAGAACCCCGGGAGGGTTGCATCTCACGAGAAGTTGAGTCGTATGATGCGTCGTACTATGAGACGCAACTCATCAGAGTTGTCGGAAGTGTGCTGTCGCCGTTCGGATCGACCCGACATTCAAAAATGAACTTCGGTTACACTCCCTCCCCCCGTCATCGATGTGTAAAACCCTGGGAGGAGGGGAGGGGATGAGAGAAAAATGGTGGAAAAACGCCGATAAGGTGATAAACACGTAGAAGAACTTCTCAGCGGTCGATAATCTATTCTCGTAAGCAATGTATATTACCCAGCAAAGTTTTTTATACAATACGTCACAACCATACCCGTACTGGTTTTAGATATCGAGGTTAGGAGAAGTGAAGCTTCGACTAACCGAACATGCATGTCTCCACCATACCCACCGTACTTCTCGTGTTCAAACATCATATCTCTTGATATCGACTGTTTCGTGGTTTCAAACTGACTTTCGCGGTTTATTTACCGTGAGTTATCTCTTCCACCTTCCGCTGTTTACACATCGATGACGGGGGGTGGGGGATCACGAGGCTCTTAATCTCGTTTTCAGCGCGTTAGAAAAATAGACTGTGGGGTGAACGGGTACTCCGTGTTCTTTGCCTACCGACATCAGCAGTTTCGAGGCGGAGCCTCCGGCCTCAAGGAGCGAGGGCTTCCGACTGGCCGGAAGCACGACGCGAGTAGGCCGGGGAGGAAGCCGACATGGCAGGACACAACCACTATACGACGACCACCTGACTCCCAAAGTATAAAAAGCGTCGTTTCTTAATCTGAAATATGGAAGTCCGACGTACCGCACCCGTCAAACTTGACATTCCCGACCAACGGCGCGAGGACTTCCACGAATCAGCTCAACAGTTTCTCCACTGTGCGAACCGTGCCGCAGCGTTCTGTTGGGACGACACCGACTACAAAGCGTGTGTCACGGCTAACAGTACCGCACGAGATGCGCTCTACGACGAGCTTCGGGCCGAAACCGACCTCACTGCAAACCTTGTGCAAGAAGCGATCCGACGTGCTGTGCAAGCTGTCACAGGTTGTGTTGAACGCTGGAAACAAGGCAAGCGTGTAAGCCAACCGGAGTTTACGTCGTGGAGTATGGTCTATGACAAGCGGAGCGCGACGTTCTACCGAAACAAAGTCTCACTCTCAACGGTCAACGGGCGTGTAGAGTGCGACTTTGAACTCCCCTCAGACAGTCCAACGCCCTACGAAGAGTACGTGCTGTCTGAGGATTTTGAGTTCCGTGCAAGCACGCTACAATACGACAAAGCAACCGACGAGTTCTATTTCCATATCACCACGCGGAAGTATGATAGCGAAAACGACGGTGACAAACACACAGAGGTTTCGGAAGATATCGGGCACCAGACAGTCCTCGGTATCGACCTCGGTGTGAACAGTCTCGCTGTCGCCTCAACCGGACGGTTCTGGAACGGTGACGAGTACGATCACTGGTGTCGTGAATTTGAGAAACGGCGCGGTGAAATGCAACAACAGGGAACGCAGGCCGCTCACAACGCGCTGCTCCGGCTCGGAAAGCGGGAAGAAGCATGGCGAAAACAGTACCTCCACACCGTCGCTAACGAGATCGTCACACAAGCCGTTGAACATGAGTGTGACGTGATCGTCTTCGAGGATCTGAGCGATATTCGTGAGCGACTACCACAGGCGAAGTGGCATCACATTTGGGCGTTTCGTCGGCTGTTCAAGTATGTTGAGTACAAAGCCCCGGAGCGTGGCATCAGCGTCGAACAGGTTGAGCCGAACCACACGTCACAACGCTGTTCACGGACAGACTGCGGGTTCACACATGAGGATAACCGCGATGGAGAACAGTTCTGTTGTCTGAAATGCGGGTATGAAGTGAACGCCGACTACAATGCCGCAAAGAATGTTGGAACACGGTACTCTCGAACAGAGCATCACAGACTCCGTTCTTCGCCCACGTCGGGAAGCGGAGACGCACCAGTAAACGTGCGTATAAATGGTGGGACGTTGAACGGCGAGAGTTACCAGCCTATTGCTGGAGACTGATTGCCGGGAGTCCACATCAAAGCCCCACCTTCAAGGACTGAGGCGCGTTTGCGCCGAAGGAGTAGGGTAGGGTAGTTTACTTCGGGACTTTCTCGACCTCTATCCCGCTGCTATTTTGCCTTTACACATCGAACACGGGGAGTGTGTTTCACATCGAGTACTTGACAGGATCTCGCTACTCCTCGTGGAATTCTTTCAGTTGGGCATTCACGACTGAACTGAGGAGTTCCTTCTCTTGGGCTATTCCTTCCAGGCGTGTATCATCGACAATCCGAGTCATCATCGCCTCAGGATCACCCGTGAATGTGAACTCCATATACATCCCGCCGCCTCGTCCACGACTTTTTCGGGATGTTGAAATCAACCCGTACGTCGAGAGTTCTTTGACATATTTGACGTACGTCTCACGAGTCATCTGATCTGCATCAAGTTCATTTGTTACCCACTGATATACTTTGAATCCTACCGGACTCGGAACGGAACTTCCCGTCCGTTTCGAGTGATGCGCAACTGCTGCAGTTGCGTAGAGTGAAATCTTCTTTTGTGTTGTGAGTCCCTCAACGAGTTTTAACGATCGATCTTTATCGATCTCTTCCTGTGATTCTCTGACGTGATCTTCCGTCACTACCTCGTCTCCCTGTTCGTCTGCGAGATCTCCCGCACCACGAAACAGATCAATCGCCTTTCGTGCGTCACCATGACTTTGTGCAGCGAAGGCCGCTACAAGCGGAATCACGTCTTCGTCGAGAGCATCTTCGCGGAACGCGTCGCATCGATTATTGAGAATTTCGCGTAATTGGGTCGCATCATAGTCCGGAAAATAGACATCACGAGGGTTGAATGAACTCTCGGCACGCCCGTCAATATCTTCCATAAATTTTGGATCGTTCGTCAGTGCTGCGACGGATACCCGACCTTCGATTTCATCTGTGTTACTCGCCCGCGATAGCTGATAAAGAAGCTTCGAGTATGCGGGTTCGTCGTTTTCACGTCGACCGACCAAGAGGTCTATCTCGTCAAGAGTGAAGATGACCGAATCGTAGTGCTCGTTAATGAGTCCGTACAGACGTCGGTATTTTCGCTTTGTCGATACGCCGGTCTCTGGAACCCCAATTTCCGTACCAACGTCTTGCGCGACGGTTTGAACAAGTTCGTAGACGGCTTGATCGAGGGTATTGATTGGCTGGCAATTTACATCGACAACGCCGAACCGCTCGCCTTTTGATTGACAGAGTTCGATGATCTGTCGTGTGACGGCCCCGATGATGAGTGATTTACCTGTCCCCGCGGGGCCGTACAGCAGCATATTTGGCGGCCGATTCCCTTGGAGAGTCGGCTTCAGAAATGAAACGACTGATTCAAGCTGGTCGTCACGACCGACGATCCGCTCTTCATTTATAATTGTGTCCGGCTCGACGAGATCCCGGTTGACGAAAACCGATGCCCCACCTTCATCATCGAGCATATCACGGATCGACCGCTGAGCACCCTCCTCGGCCAATTCCTGATTCTGGCTTGATCCTCCGGTAGCATCCTCACGGGCGGATTCTAACTGCTGCCCATCCGATGTAGAACTATTTTCTTCATCAAGGGTAGATTGGTTCGCCCCGTCTTGATCACTACCGGCCATATACTTGCTGTACACCGTAGGAGTAAAAAGATTAACCTCCATCGATGTTTATTCACTCGCTGTATCCTATGAATTGCCTGAATTTAGTGGTTTCATGGTTTTTAGTAAGAACCGACACCGAAGTATATCTGGTCGAAGACCCCTCGTCATCGATGTGTAACGCAGAATCGATGCCCCTCATGTGAATTTGCGTATTTGTGATCAGAACTAGTTGTTCCACCCCCCGTCATCGAAGTGTAAACAATAGGTCGAACACTCCCCCCGTCATCGAAGTGAAAACCAGATCAGTCTCCGGACTTCTTGATGCTCACCGTTCGTTGAGAAGAGTTGGCTCTCTTTGTTCGATAATCGCGTTCCGCCATTGGCTGACGATCACTCGTGTGACTACCTGTGGTTGGCTAGTCCCTGCAAGTAGTGAAGGTTCAGCTGTGGTTGCATCTGGTGGTGAATGGTAATGTACTTGGGGGGCACCGTCTTTCGGATGTTTATCGAAGCGAAAATCAATGCCGCCTGGTTCGGTGTAGTGGAAGCGATACGCACCTGCTTCCCACCAGGTGATTTCGAACCGGCCTGCTGTTTCCAATCCGGTCTCGAATTTGACGAGCAGTTCTGAGGGACTAACTGGTGTATCAAACTCAGCCGCCTCAACAAGCGGTTCTTCACTCAACAGCAAATCCCGAATTTGCTGGAGGACTGGGTATGAGACGGGCCCAATTGGCTCGGAGAGACGATCTGTCATCGGAAACGCTTATTCGGTCGCCCGCCCGATCTCACGGGCTCGTTCATAGTTGATCGCGGCTTGAGCGATATGCAAGTCCCGCTCGACAGTCTGCCACTCCGCGACGGCTTCCCAGTCGCTCTCAACGGCATCTGTTGAGAGATCCGTAACAACAGTTTCCGGCGAGACAGCATCGTACTCGGTTTTGAGTTCGTCTAGCCGTTGTTTGAGATCTTGTATCTCGTCGATTAGTGTCTCCCGGCTGTGTTCACTAGCTAAGGTTCGAATGCGTTGATAGAGGAGTTGATCGTCGTCACGACTGTATTTCGTGGTGCCACTCTCGGTGGTTTTTGTGACGGTTCCGATCTCGACGAGTGCGTTGAGATGTTTGCGGGCAGTCGGTTCGCTGACGAGTGCCTCAGTGGCAATTTCACTTACTGGCTCTGTCGTTGTGGTTTGCTCACTGACTTGCTTGACACGTTCTAATGCAGTCGTTGAAGCTTTCCACTCCGCTTCGGCTGCTTGGATGGGATCTTCGTTCCCTGTGTTCTGATCTGAACTCATTCCTGTTCGTATGAAATATATGTTTCTTCCACAAATAATACTTTCTTCTCTCTGTGTGGTGATCCTAAGTTCAGTTCTTACCTAACAATTTTCCCGGGATAGTCCATTATGTTAGGTAAGAAAATGGTAGTAGAACAACCCCAACCGCCTGGGAGTGTCCCGAAGTACCTCGCTGAAGGTGTTCCCAAACAGGACGAAAGTACGCTTCGAGAGCTGCAGGGATGGATTGACGAGTTAATCGAGTACCGAGCAGATATCTCGGAAGATGAGATCGAGGTCGCCGAGGAAGAAAGTATTGAAGCAGTTGATGACACCGGTGAGACGACAACGGTAATCAAGAAGGTTCCCTGTGGCAAGGAATCGTGCTCAACATGCCCCCATGGCCCGTACCGATACGAGGTTCATCGTGATGGAGGCAGTCTCGTCTGGGACTACAAGGGTGCTGTCGATGAGTGATAGTGATCTGCCCTGGACTGCACCGCAGGGCAGTTACGATAAGCTTGATATTTATGATGTTCTCCACAACAACAGCTATAATGCTGTGGTGTATAACATCGATTGTAGATGGCACCCGACGACGTGCGAGTAGTAGAGGACACGGAACGCCGCTTTGTGGATGGCGGTGTCCTCCGTGTTCGCGTGTTGAGTGTGCCAGAATCCGAGAAGTTCCCCGACGGCGTCAAGTACCGGTTGCACTACGGCACCGACGCCGGCGAGACGGTCATCCGCTACGACAACTCCCACGGCCACCACGAACGTCACACGCCCGACGGACTGGACGAGGAGTACGAATTTCCAGGATATGATACCGTCCAACGGCGATTCTGGAAAGAGGTCGAACAGGTGCGTGACAACCAGAGCGGTTCAAGAACAAACACATCATGACGAACACTACGCTCATCGTGACGGTCGAATCAATCGGCGAGACGCAGCACCGAACGGCTGAGGCATTCGAGCAAGCACTCAGTGATGAGCGGCCTGCTGACGATGCCCCGCGTCGGTTAAGTTTCGAGACGACAGACCAGCTGGCGCAGGTATTCACACCCCGGGCGATTGATCTGCTCCAGGTGATTGCCCAAGATGAACCGGCCAGCATCCGCGAGGCTGCCCGGCTCGTTGACCGAGATATCAAGCAAGTCTCGGAGAACTTGGAGCGGCTCGAAGAGTATGGCGTCGTCGAGTTTGAGGACGAGGGTCGGGCCAAGCGGCCTGTCGTTAAGTACGACGAGATCGACATCCAGCTCCCGTTGCGGCAGCGTGCAGAGACAGATACGGCTCCGGCGTGAGTTATAGATCCAGCCATACTCTTCAGGACTTGAATCGGTGTCTGTCTTCAATTTCCATGCATTGTTAAGTTGTTGTGGTTCAGGTACAACGATAAAAAGAATAGCATGTCCGACAAAGAATCAAACGATAGTGCTGTTGTAAATGCAGATGGATCGCCTACCCAGTCCGATCTCCGTGGGGAGATGGCCCGAGCTCTTGCCCGTGGTGGGATGTCGGGTGTCCAAGTGATCAGCTGGGAAAGTGCTGAGACTGTACTCACTCCGAAGCGGCGGGAACTGATCGAGATGCTTAGAGAGACTGCTCTGGAGTCTGTTCGCGGCCTCGCACGCGAATTGGAGAGAGACAAATCACAGGTAAGTAACGATCTCTCAACGCTCGCTGAGCTTGGGATCATCCAGTACGAGCAGAACGGTAACGCGAAGGCTCCTCGCCTGACGCAAGATCATATTGTCGTCGAGCCTATCGTGTGAGAATACACGGGTTCTATGGTAAGATGGCAGAATCAAAGAATATTGCCAACGTTGTCACGCTTGCTCCTGAATCGTTGAATATTCTTAGCCATTTTTCGGGAACTCATGCATCTCTGGTTTTCTTTCCCTTACCCTTCGTGTTCTTCCCCTGAACTTCGAGGAGCCAGCAATAGCTGCTGGACGATCATCTTAGCCGATCAAGTGTGCAAGTAATCTCATCAACCCGGAGCCCATACCTGATCATGAGTTGCATCGCAATTTCGCCCTCCAAATCGATATCTCTCGCGGCAGCTTCGAGTTGGGAAGCCTCCTCATCGAATGGATCGACCAGGCATTTGCTGTGGGTTCTCCCGTCATCTTTGACCCGTGTGATAATCGAATTGTCTGTACTATTCGATTATAGAATCTCTTATTTCCTCCAAATCACCCCGATACAGGGTGGTTGAGCGGGTTTTGTAATCGCTTTATCCAAAACTCGGTTATGGCAACACCCCCGTTTTGGCTATTCGCGATTCTGCTTATAGCTGGCGTGCGTGGTAGATAATGCTGTTTATAATTTCACACTTGATTCACTGTGCACGCAACTAACCGCCAATGTGGACGGTGTGAATGTTGTTTCACACCGCCACCCCACGAAAACCGAGCCTCAACTGCCGACCGTCTTCGGGTGTGCTGTCCGTACGACTTGTCAGTCGGTTGGCTCCGGTGGGCTATCGAGCGTTTTCGGTCGGAACGTGTCCAACAACACATCTCACAGTGTTGTCTGCGACGAGGTGTGTCAGACCGATGAATAAAAGTTCGGTGCCTTACAGCGTGGACACCGCCAGTTCACCGTCATGTTGTAGCTTTTTCCACACTCCATACATTCCAAGCGGTCGGATTCATTCATAGCGAACACGGGAGTGACCACTGACGGACGTTTTTCATGGTACACTATCACCGTCACAAGGGATCACCGTTCAGGCTGGCCCACCATGTTAGTTATACCAGCGCGTCGGCACCATCGGAAACCGACTGATTGACCACGCCCGTTCGGTCACTCCTCGGCTGCAGTAAGCAGCAACGTATTCGTGACGAGCGTCTCGACGGCACGTCGCAGCCGCTCGGAGACGGCCTGATCCGAGATGCCGAACTCGTCGGCGGTCTCCTCTGTCGAGATTCCTCGGGGCAGCGAGTAGTATCCCATTTCGACGGCGTAGGTAAGCGTCTCGCGTTGCGGTGTCGTGAGTCCGTACCACGGGCCGGCGTCGGGTCTGGTCGGATTGTATATTTTTCGCACGTCAACGGGGATGTCGCCGTCGAAACAGCTCTGCTGAAACGTCGACAGGTCGTCGTGGGATCGAAATCGGACCTGAAACACCCACGTGTCCGAACCGCCGGATGCCTCAAGCAAATGGCCGTTCTGCTCGATCACGCTATCGAAGAACGTGTCGTCGTCAATCTCCCAATCGAGCCCGTACAGCGTCTCGTCGTCGTGGGAGTTGACGACGTACAGATCGGAGACTGTCGGATGATCACGAACCTGTTGTTCAAATCCTTCGTGAGATCCCGCGGAGATTTGAAAAAACGGAACCGACCGTCCCCCGAGCGGCACCATCGTCTTGAGCGTCACCTTCACATCTTCTTGCATAGCCAAGATTCGCCCGAGCTGAAACTCTGTCGCGGGAAGAGCCAGTTCAACGATGACGCCCATATTTGTTCGTTGGTAGATAAGTAGATAAATCCCTGTCGTACGATTATTGCCGTACTGTGGTGTTAAGCATGGTATATCATGCTTTCCGGCATACACATCCCGCTGGCGACCTTTTAGTCTGTATGAAGTCGAGTCAGTTGTTTGCGCGAGCGTTACACTGTTGGCCGTATATTCGTAGCCGGGCAGAGACGATCACCTTGCCGCCTGAGGTGAAGCTATGAGCGACACGCCGTGGATGGATTCGCTCACAACCACAGCCGAGTTTGAAGCCGCTCTCGGGACGCTCATCGCTACTGCCCAAGCGAATGATATTGACGTTCGGGGGAGCTGGGTCTCCGACAACGATCAACTCCGTACCAATGTAGAAGTGGTCATCTACGAACTTGAGTAACAGCAGCCGGCCTGTCGACTGACTGGCCGTTGCGATACCTTGTTACACTCACCGTTTCCCCCCAGGGATGGGTAGTCGGGACTACCTTGGAGTTCCCAGGGACGTGAGCACTGAGACGCGGGGTGTTGTAATTTGATACCGTCTTCCCGCTGACTCGTATACCGCTCGTTTTGAACCAGTCGGCACGGGCACCGCAGGGGTTGATCCAGGGTGTGAGTATAAGATATCTATTGTCTACCAGCGTCAAGAAGTATCCGCTATAGTAGCTAGTTTACAATATGGAGCATCCTGTGTCAGACGCATCCGAATACCGGGTAACGAAGGTAATGAATTCACGGGGTGTGTTGATGCTGACCACAGCATCCGCTAATCGAGTGTTTCAGGTGGTCAAATATGCCGATATATCGTTACAATATCAGCTTGCCGAGGCTGCGGTCGATAGTACGGTATACATTCGGGTTCAGCGGATTCCAGGACGAGCAAGCGTCTACCGGGCAGCACATCCCACCGAGCCACCAACCGTATCACAAGACCCCACCCAGAGTCACCAGCAACCGACTGCGGCTACCGAGACGGCATCACTAACTGAGCTAGAAGGGCTGACACACGCCCGTGATGATGACGACGTCGACAACGTGATCACCGACGTTCGTCTGCGCCAGCCGCAGGGTGACCACGATGACTGAACCCAAACGGGTGTTGGTTCTTGGAAATCCTGACGAAGGGGTCGAACCACCGTCGGCACTCTCAGAGACCTCGGAGTTTGAGATTGAGCTGCCCATGATCGTGTCGACGTTCACAACCAGCTCTCAAGAAACAATATCGAATGCGTGCTGACCTCAGTAGAGGGAGCAGAATCAGAGACAATGGCTGCTGTCGCCGACTACCCTGATACACCGGTACTGTTGCTGATGAATCCCGGGCCAAAGCCAGTTGTCGTCGAACTCAGCGATCCGCTGGATATTGAACGTGGGCCCGACGTGCCAGCGCAAAAAACAGTGCTGAGTCATCATGTTGAGTTAGCGATGACCGACGAACAAACGGCACGCAACCGGTCGGCTCCCGATACGAGTACAATCTACGAACGCATTACTGATGGCTTCTTTGCGGTTGACAGGGACTGGGAATACACCTATGTAAATAGTGAGGGCGCGGCCCTCACCGATCGACCGAGAGCAGAACTAATCGGAACCCGCGTCTGGGATGCATTCCCAGAACTCGTAGATACACCGTTCGAAGACGCACTTCGACGGGCGATGGACTCCGGTGAGACGACCGAGGTCGAAGCTCATTACCAGCCTCATGGTATTTGGTACGATGTCCGCGCTTATCCAGATGATAACGGTATCTCTATTTATTTCAGAGACATCACTCAAAGAGTTGCTCGCCGGAAGAAGTTAGAGCGTGAAAACGAGCGGCTGGAACAGTTTGCCAACATCATCAGCCATGACCTTCGAAACCCGCTTGCTGTCGCTCAAGGCAATGTTGAGCTTGTCAAAGACGAGCATGGAACGACCGACGAGTTGGAGACGGTTAGCCGGGCGCTTGATCGGATGGAAGCGTTGATTGATGATATGTTAGCGTTGGCGAGACAGGAGCAGGGTATAAAAGAGACTGATTCCATTTCGTTACCAGAAATAGCTGAAGACTGTTGGACAACAATTGAGAGCGCTGATGCAACTCTCGAAGTCGTCTCGGGGTATGGCTTCACGGGGGACAAGCAACGAGTGAAACAACTCTTCGAGAATATATTCAGAAATGCAATTGAGCATGGTGGCCCTGCCGATCCAACCATAGCGAACAGACATACCGATTCTGAAGTGTTTACGGACGCTGATGCGGATCTGCTTGTTCGTGTTGGCTCGCTTGACGACGAAGACGGGTTTTACATCGAAAATTCAGGGGCAGATATTCCTGAAACAGAGCATGACCGCATTTTTGAGAATGGGTATTCGACAGGCGAGGAAGGACTGGGACTTGGGCTTACAATCGTCAAGGGCATCGTCAGTGCCCACGATTGGGACATTGCAGTGACCGACGGTTCACTTAGCGGCCCAAGATTCGAAATCTCTGCAGTCAAACCTGAGTAATCATTTTATCCAATAACTCGGTTACGGCAACACACCACCGTTTCAGCTATTCGTGGCTCACTCCACCGGTGGCACCGATACATATAGAAATCCACATCCACACGTTGTGGGTGGTCGCTGTTCAGGCGACCAGTTGCTTCCACCGTCCGACTCCCGATCCAGATCCGTCATTCACGATCTGACTTACTTGGTCAGCTGGGGATCTTTTCCCCACCTTTTGTTACAGATCGATACTGGGGTGTGGCGATCCGGCCGGCTCGTGATTAGTAGAAGCTGCTAACAATTACTGGGCAATCGATCCGTCGCTATCGTTTTGAGAACTGAATACGGATATGCATTCGTCTTTAGCTAATTCGCTATCTCCTGCTGTGTCGCGGTAGCGAGTCTCT
>NZ_QMDW01000002.1 GCF_003605635.1 Halonotius pteroides | reverse complement strand
GCATATTTGTCTCTGCTACCGAGCTAATGGGCTGTCTGGAGCTTAGGCGATAACGGGTGGCCTGTTCGTTATCCTCACCCTGTGTCACAGCGAGCGTTATCTCTAATCCATCGTGTGGGTTGTGCTGAACCGCATTCTCAACAAGTTCCTCAACTGCGGTTTTGATCTTGGGGTCAGCAGCGACGACGATCTCCTCACCCTCCAGCTGCCACGTAATGGCTTCATTTTCACGTCGATACCGTTCCCCAACCTCATGCACCATCTGTGCGATATCACAGGTTTCGACAGGGGTGGTGATCCGCGTAGCTGACCTCACGGTGTCGATCCACTGTGTCAGATCAAGCAGTTCCGTTACATTTCGAGTAATTCGATCATGGATACGTTGGTCAGCGTCCTTATCATCAACATCAAACTCCGCAAGAAAGCCACTGATAACATTCAATTTATTTCTGAGATTGTGACGCGTGATCCGAGTGAGTACACGGAGGTGTCTTAGGGTCATCTTATACTCCGTGATGTCCCGTACGATGGCTATGACATACAGTTCATCGTTGATCGTAACCTCAGAGAGTCGAACCTCAACCCAAAATAATTCCCCTGTCGGTCGCTTATGCCGCCACTCAAACTGCTGTGAATGTCCGTCCGCAGCGGCTCGAATCCGTTGAACTGCTTCTTCTTGGGAAAATGACTCGGAACTGAACGTAGAGATGTCCATATCCTGTAGCTCGTCTTTCGCATACCCAAAGATGTCTTCTGCATAGTGATTAGCATAGAGAATTCCACCAGTGTGTGGGTCGTGGATCAAGATCCCGACATCCATCGACTCAAACTGGCTCGGTACCTCGTCCATAATCTGTAAATCCTCTATGGGTAATTAAGTATGCATGCTGTATTTGTTAGATAAAACCGATATAAAATTCTAACTTTACTAGGTTCCGAACGCTGGCTGTATCGTATAACACAACGTCCGATCTAACCGCTTGAAAGGGTTTTCGATGACTACACCAACCCCGAAGTGTCCATCGACGCACGTTCCTCACAACGTGTTCTGTCGGAGCCACCGCGGCGGTCGCCGGTTGTCAGAATTTCCTTACCGAAAGCGATACCGCAACTCAACGATTCTTCTGTGACTGTCGTACTCGTTAGCGGCCCACTGGATGGTGGACAGGTGCTCGTATTCGTCGGCTCCTCAAACCGATCCGGCGATCTTGCCACACAACCAGCGTCGCTTTCGTCGGATCAGTGCTTGCCATGCTTTCTGCTCCATTGGGTCACCGCTTCCATTGGTCTATCAGGATACTGAAGTACTGGCCCCCGTATGCTGCCACCAACTGGTCAGTGGATAGGTTAAGACCGGGATAGAAGCACGAACAACGCCCCCCGTCTCACCGTTTTAATCGTCGAACCCGACGCTGGATCGCTGACACTGTCATCTCAAGGAGACTCTCTCCGGTCGTGTCAGCCGGTTGTTGGTAATCCGCAGCGCTCTTACCGTTACCGTAGCTCACCTCACGACGCCGAAGGAACATCACCGGGGTGCTCCCAGGATCGTTATTCATTCCGTGTTGGTCTTGATACGTGATTTGCAGCTGTTCCCACACGTCATCATCAATACTGCCGCAGGCAATGACCACAACATGAGTGTATGATTTTTGATACTCCCGAACCTGTTCAGCCAGCCGTTTGATCTCATCAGCCACGAGATCCTGTCTGACCGTAATGCCAATTGTATCGCTGACGACGACATCACAATCAAGATCGCTATTCACCCTGTCGACCACGAAGTTACCACCCGAATCGAGGATCTTTCCGCCGCCGGCATTCAGTCGGGCGTCAAGATACTCATGGAGGTCGTCCTGAAACGCAGCCTCCTGTTCGTGTGCTTGCGTCGGTGTCCAATCTCCGAGCGCGGCCGTCACCTCTCGGGCTAACTCTTCCTTTCCGACGATTCCCATCGGCATATGGTATGTAGTCACAGGACGTGCTTAATCTCATGGCCGTTGGAGGGCTGATGCTACGTTTGAACACCTCCACAACAGAGAGCCCGATCGGTCGTTTCAGAAATCCGGCTCTGTTTCGGGTGCAACGCCTTCGTCACCGCCATCGAGGTCGAACTCCTGTCGCAACTCCCGAATCCGATCACGGATGTCGGCGGCGAGTTCGAATTCGAGGTTGTTAGCGGCCTCCTGCATGCGATCTTCCAACTGCTCGATCTGGTGGGCGGCCTCGTCGTCGGTTGTCGGTGCCTCGCTCGCGACGCCGTCGGTGTCGGTTTTCGCCCCCGGCAGGTTCGTCTCGCCGATGGCTTTGTCGATGGTTGTCGGTTCGTGGCCATGCTCCTCGTTGAACTCGCGTTGAATGCGGCGGCGACGCCGGGTTTCGTCGATAGCGGCCTCCATCGCGTCAGTCGTCTCATCGGCATAGAGGACGACTTCGCCGTTGACGTTGCGGGCGGCTCGCCCCATCGTCTGGACGAGTGTTGTCTCCGAGCGGAGAAAGCCCTCCTGATCGGCGTCGAGAATCGCGACGAGTGAGACTTCAGGGATATCCAGCCCTTCACGCAGGAGATTGATTCCGACTAACACGTCGATCTCGCCGAGCCGGAGGCTCCGGATCAACTCGTGGCGTTCCAGCGTGTCGGTTTCGTCGTGCATGTAAGCGACGTTGACGCCGCTTTCCTCGAGATACTCGGTGAGATCTTCGGCCATCCGCTTGGTGAGCGTCGTGACGAGTGTCCGCTCGTCCCGGTCGATCCGCTCGTTGATGCGGTCGGTCAGGTCGTCGATCTGGCCGGTTGCGGGCGCGGTTTCGACGCCGGGATCGACAAGGTAGGTCGGCCGGACAATCTGTTCGGCGACCTGTTCGGAGTGTTCTAGCTCGTAGTCGCCGGGGGTCGCGCTCACGTAGAGCATCCGCTCGGTTTTCTGCTCAAACTCCTCGAAGGTCAGCGGGCGGTTGTCGTAGGCCGTCGGCAGCCGGAACCCGTTTTCGACCAGCGAGTCTTTGCGGGATTTGTCGCCCTCGTACTGACCCTTGATCTGTGGCAAGGTAACGTGTGATTCATCGACAACACACAGGAAATCATCGGGGAAGTAATCGAGCAGCGTGTAGGGGGCCTCACCCGAGTCCCGATCCGACATGTGAACGGAATAGTTCTCGATCCCCGAGCAGTACCCTGTTTCTTGCAGCATCTCGATATCGAAGGTCGTCCGCTCTTCGATCCGCTGGGCCGCGACGAGATCGCCCTCGCGCTCGAAGTACCGAACCCGGTCGTCCATCAGCCGCTCGATCTCCTCGATCGCCTGTTCAAGCGTCCCCTCGGGGATCGAATAATGCTCTGCGGGGTGGATAAGCGCCGCCGGCTCGGTTGATTGTACCTCGCCGGTGAGTGTGTCGATCTTCAGCAGGCGGTCGATCTCATCGCCCCAAAACTCTACACGGACGGCGTAGCGACCGTACATCGGGAAGATCTCGACGGTGTCGCCGCGCACCCGAAAGGAACCCTGCTGGAAGTCAACGTCGTTGCGCTCGTAGTTGAGATCGACCAGCCGACCGAGGAGGTCGTCGCGGTCGATCTGCTGGCCCGTCGTCAGTTCGAGGGCCAGCTTCCGGTAGTTGCCCGGATCGCCGAGCCCATAGATCGCCGAGACGGAGGCGACGACGATCACGTCATCTCGCGTCAACAGCGACCGGGTGGCGGAGTGTCGCAGTCGCTCGATTTCCTCGTTGATCGACATATCCTTGTCGATGTAGGTGTCGGTCTGTTCGACGTACGCCTCCGGCTGGTAGTAGTCGTAGTACGAAACGAAGTATTCGACGGCGTTGTCGGGAAACAGCTCTCGAAACTCCTCGTAGAGCTGGGCCGCCAGCGTCTTGTTGTGCGCTAAGACGAGCGTCGGTGTGTCGAGTTCCTCGATAACCCACGAGACAGTGTTTGTCTTGCCCGAGCCAGTCACGCCGAGCAGCGTCTGTTCGTCCATCCCCGACTCGTAGCCCGCGACCAACTGCTCGATGGCGTCTGGCTGGTCGCCAGCGGGCTCGAACGGCGCGTCGACGGTGAAAGGGCGATCCTCCCCCGGCCGGTCAGGTTGGAGGGGGGCGGCGTCCGCATCACTCATTGGCGATGGTTGGTGGCGAACGCACTTGACGACCCCGGTGGCAGCGATACGTGTCTCGGTGTCAACCCCCTCTGTTTCGACTGCAAAACGCCCACATAGGCTGTGATCGCCCACTGTGTTCGCGGTGATTCGGAGCCATTAGGAGCCCCCGACAACTACAACAATGCGTGACCGTTGGATCCGCCCTCCAAACCGGCCTTCGGCTCCTCGTTGACCGTCCGGCAGACGTGCTGCCGGTCTATCTGCTCGGGATCGGGTTAACCGCCACCGTCCGTGTCCCGCTGGTGGTGTCGATCGGTGCTGTCCTCGTCTTGCTTGTCAACGATGGCCGCCTCGAAGCGCTGGTGACCGAACTCGAATCATACGTTCAAACAACCGATATCGACCCTGCGGCGATGGGCGCAACGCAGCCGGATATCCCAGCAGGGCTCGAATCAGCTGTCGTCGACGTGTTTTCGCCGGCCATCATCGCCCTGTTGGTCGTCGGTGTCGGGAGCGCGCTGCTCGTCGGCGTCGTTGCCACCGGCCTCTCGAATGCGGTCGCTCTTCACGGCATCTACGGCGCGCTCAACGGCGACGACGGGGTTCACACAGCCCTTGCGGGGCTTGTCGCCGACTGGTCGTCGTTTGTCGGGCTGTCGATCCTCCAAACACTGGTTACCGTGCTCGGCCTTGTCCCGATTGTGATCGGTGTGAGTCTGCTTTCACTCTCGCCGGCTGCCGGTGCCACTGCTACCGTCGTCGGCGTTCTCCTCGGCGGCGGCCTCATCGTGGTAAGTTCACTCCTGTTGCTCTTTGCTGGCCAGTCCATCGTCGTCGACGATGTCGGACTGGTCGGTGGTGTTCGCCGGAGTGTGCGCCTTCCCTTCGGACGCCCATGGGCGTTTGCCGGCTATGTTCTTGTCGCGCTCACCGTGTTTGCGGTGCTGTCGATCCTCGGCTCGCTGTTCTCGCTGTTTGGGGTCTCACAGCTCTCGGGACTGGTCGGGCCGCTGCTGTTGTTGCCGTTTCTCGATATCGTGAAGTTTGGCATCTACGCCGATCGGTCGTTCCCGATCGTGGCTGGAGCGGATGACTCGCCGGCGGTCGACTCCTCATCTGTGGCCGCCCCGACCACGCCCCACCGCACTCGTTTCGTCGCCGCCTTCCGCGACGGGGTGGGCGCGCTCGGTGGGTTCCTCCGGCAGGCGCCGCTGTCGGTGCTGTTTGCGACAGCCGTCTTTGCTGCTGCTGCGATCATCGGGTTTCAGACGACAAGCGGCTTTGGTGCGGAGTTTCCGACGCCAGCCGAGCCGAGCATGGTGTTTGGCAGCTACCCCGTCGACACGTTCGTCATGCTGGCGGCCAACAATTGGCTTGTGTCGGCGACGGCCGCCTTCGGTGGGGTTGCCCTCGGCGTGTCAACAGGCGTTGATATGCTGCTCAACGGCGCGCTCATCGGCGGGCTGTACGGCGTTATCGACTCGACGGCGTTCCTCGCGTTGGTCGCCCCACATGGGATCATCGAGCTCCCGGCCATCTTCATCGCCGGCGGGCTCGGGTTCCATATCGCGGCTGTCGCGCTTGACGTTGTCACCGGCCGGGCGACGCTCTCACGATTTGTTGACGCTTTCAGGATGGCCTATCGTGTGTTGCTCGGATTAGCGGTTGTCCTCGTTGTTGCCGCGCTCATCGAGGCGTTTCTGACGCCGATGGTCGCGGCGGCGGTGCTGTGAGTCAACACTCTCGCTTCGTACCGATCTTCTCGGCGACACGGTCGGTTGGCCAGTACTCGATACGGTGCCTGCTTAGCCCCACGACGCTGCCCGAGTGTCTGGCTTTACCGTGCGCTACAATACTATGGGGCAACACCGACGGTTAGCAGCGTGCCCCACGTCCGGTAGCGATCGATCATCGCCGCTCGCGTCTCCCAGTCCTCAGTTGGGAACGCCTCGGCCGGCGGGATGTCGATCTCGCGGTCGGCGATGGTATCCTGTTCAGCAACATGGAGACCGGCCTCGTCAAATGCTGCGCGGTACTCCGCCCTGTTCCAGCGTGTCATCTCGATCGCGATGTTGTCCTGCCAGGTGTGGCTCGCCTCGTTTTCCTCGTAGTAGTTGACCGCACAGTAGAACGTCCCGCCCGGTCGGAGCATCCGCCGGATCTCTGTAAGCGTATGGATCGGATCGCGGGCGTAGTAGAACGCCTCCATCGAGAAGACGTGATCGACGCTGTTGTCGGCCAACGGCAGGGCGTCAAAGTCACCGACAAGAAAGCCGACAGCGTCGTCGTCGGTGTAGTCGGCGGCGTTGCGTGCCATCTCTGGGGCACCGTCGAGGCCGTAGCCGCGGCCGATATCGGCGGTCTCCCGGAGGGCCCGCAGCGCGTAGCCGCTACCCGTCCCAAGGTCGACGACCGCGTCGCCGGCCTCGACTGGCATCCGTGCGAGGACGTGTTTGGCGGTATGCCAGTGGCGATCCTCCATTCCCTTGTCGCGGCCCTCGGCAGCCCAACTGTCGAACTCCTCGCGTGCGCTCATAGTTGGATATTGGTCGCCGATCCCTAAACACATCCCCATTGTCGGCGACAGCCTCCGATTTTATACTGCCGCCGTCCGTGCTCCTCGTATGCGCCCTCGCCACGTGCTTCCCTCCGGGACGCAGCTCAGACGCCAGTTTCGACTGGCTGATTCCGCCCAGCAGCTTGTCGGCGGGTTTCTGTTGGCCGGCCCGTTTGTCGTCACCGAGGAGGTCTGGACGCTAGCGGCGAGTATGAGCCACCTGCAGGCTGCACTCAACGTTCTGCTTGTGTCGCTGATCGGCTACGGTACGCTCTACCAAGCCGACACGAAACGCGACCCCGATGACGAACAGCAGGTCGTCGGGGTGCCGATCCGGTTTATCTCGCTGATGATCGTTGCTTTTGGTTCGGTAGCGATCCTCGCGGGCATCTTCGACGCGCCGGCGACGTTTGTGGGTTCCCCGCCGGCTGTCCCGCTCGCTGAGGTCGCCACGGTCACGTTCCGCGCGATCAGCATCGGCGCGGTGTTTAGCGTTGTTGGGGCGGCAACCGCCGACAGTGTGTTCTAACGCGCTGTCTCAGCCTTCTGTTTCAGGTTCCCTGCCGCACGCTCAGGCGATGCGGTTGTACTGCTCCTGTAGCTTCTCGGCGGCGTCAGCCATCAGTTCCGTCTCGTAGTCGTCGAGCCCCCAGTCAACGACCGTCTCGACGCCGTCGCTGCCGAGTTTTATCGGAACGCCGAAGGCGGTATCGTCGTGACCAAACTCGCCGTCGAGGACGACCGAGCAGGGCAGCACCTCGCCGGTGTCGTTGAGGATGGCCTCGACGGTGTGGGCGACGCCCGTTGCCGGCCCCCACTGGGTCGCGCCCTTCCGCTCGATCACGTCCATCGCCGACTGCTGGAGGTCGGCGAGGATCTCGTCTTTCTCGTCGGCATCGAACTCTGGATCGTGGCCGTTGACGCGCACCTTCGAGAAGACCGGCACCTGTGTGTCGCCGTGTTCGCCGAGAATCGTCGCCTCGACATTTTGCACCTGGGTGTCGAACCGCTGGCTGAGGACGTAGCGGAACCGCGCCGAATCCAGTCGGCCACCGAACCCGATGACGTGGCCTCGCGGGCGGTCACCTGTCTCATAGAGGTGGCGGTTCAGCAGATCGACCGGGTTCGACGTTGTGACGGTGATGAACTCGTCGTTGTGCTCGGCCAGCGACGCGCCGATATCCTCCATGATCGGCGCGTTGTCCTCGGCGAGATCCAGCCGGGTGTCCCCCGGCGAGCGCGGGATGCCTGCGGTGATGACGACCACGTCGCTGCCGGCGGTGTCGGCGTACTCGCCCTGCCGGACGACCGTGTTTGAGTCGTAGGCGATCCCGTGGTTGGTGTCGGCGGCTTGCCCGACCGTCTTGTCTTCCATATCCGGGATATCGACGAAAACGAGTTCGTCGACGACATCTTGGAGTGCGAGGCTGTAGCCTGCTGCCGCGCCGACGGTGCCGGCGGCACCGACGATTGATACTTTTGTCATGGGTTGGTATGCGCCCGGATTTCGAGTAAGCGTTTCGGTGCGACAGGTTGGAGCCGCTGTGTTTTTCCGGACACCACCCTTTCGTCGGAGTATGAGCGACTTCGATAAGGAAGCAGAACGCGAGAAGCTCCGGAAGAAGTACGCCGACGACGAGGACAAGCGGGCCAACACCAAGCGGATGAGCGAGCTGCTGTTGAAAGGGGCGACGATGACAAATCAGCACTGCGACAGCTGCGGTGATCCCCTGTTCCGACATAACGGCCAGACGTTCTGCCCGACCTGTCAAGCCGACAGCCAACAGGCGGCTGTCAAAAGCGACGGAACACAGCAGCCCATCACCGACCAGCCGGGTGACACTGATACCCCCCGACCCGCGGATGCTGAGTCGACACCTGAGCAGCCAGCCGATACCACCGCACAGCCGAGTCAGTCGACACCAAGCCAACCCACAACAAACGGCCAGTCGACGCAGGCCGACACTCAACCCACTATCAACACGCCACAATCGCCGGCCATGCAGTCGTCGCAACCAACCGCCACCCAATCGTCACAGTCGACGCCACAATCATCCCAATCGACGCCACAGCCGTCGTCGCCGGCAACCGCTGGCGATAGTGGCCTTCACGACGCTCGGCAGTCGCTTGCGGCCACCGTCACACGATTCTCTCAGCGCGCGGCTGAGACCGATGATCCCCGCCGTGCGAAGAAACTCTTGTCGGCCGCCCGTGAAGCCGCCGAGACGTTGCGTGCACTCGAATTCAACTAAGGCTCGTACTCACTCCCGACAACCTCACGAATTTTCTCCGCGGTCACCTCGCCGACGCCGTCGGCTTCCAGTAGGTCGTCCTCCCGTGCGGTCATCACGGCTTCGACCGTTCCGAACTCCTCAAGCAGTGACCGCGCGGTCACCGGGCCGATGTCGGCGATCGAGGCAACGACGTACTCCTGTTGTTCGGCGGTCGTTTTCGTGCTCTTTTCGCCGTGAACCGAGACTTCTCGATCGCGGGTTTCCTGTTCGCGGCGGGCGATTGTCGCCAGCAACTCCGCGGTGTCGCTCTCGTCGTCGGTGCGGAGGATGCTCGCGTTGAAATCGACCGCCAGACTCGACAGCGCGCCACGGATCGCGTTCGGGTGGACGTTGCGCTCGCCGTAGAGGTCGTCGCCCTCGACGATGACGATAGGGCGGCTGTAGTTGCGGACGAGGTCGCCGACCTGCTCGAACATCGAGCGGTCGCCGCCGGTCAGCGTATCGAGGAAGTCCGCGACCGATTTGCGCTCGACGGCGACACGATCCGACAGCACGTAGTCGCCGACTGCCAGCGTTTCGAGCCGCGTTGTGACCTCCTCGCGCTTCGAGAGGTCGCGGGCGACCGTCGACTCCAACTCGCGTTGGTCGGCGACGATCTCGACCTCGTCAGTGCCGGTGCCGGCGTTGGCAACGATTTCGTCGTCGGCGTCGTCGGTGCTGTCGCTATTTTGGCTGTCTGTGTTGCTGCCGTTGATAGCGTTGATGTCGCTCTCGGTGGTCTGTTCATCCTCGGTCTCGTTTGTCTCGCTTTCGTCCTCGGCTTTGCCGAAATCCGCTAAGCCGGGCTGGCTCCCGGCGTCGCTGCCGCCGTTTGTCGCTATCGACGGAGTGGTGCTATCGCTCGTGTCGCCGGCCTCGCCGTCGAACTGATCGAGCGCGGATTGAGAGTCGTCTAACTCCGCTTCGACCTCGTCGGCGACGCCTTTCAGCTTCCGGAGCTCCGACTCCATCTGTTTCTCCTTGCGGCGGGCGATCCAGAAGTACGCCTCGTCGCGGGTGTCGTTGGCCAGCAGGACGACGACGCGGCCGGTCGTCTGCCGCCCCGTTCGCCCTTTCCGCTGGATCGACCGGATCGCTGTCGGCACCGGCTCGTAGAACAGCACGAGATCGACTTCCGGTACGTCAAGCCCTTCCTCGGCGACTGAGGTCGAGACCAGGACATCAAATTCGTTGTTGCGGAACCGGTCTAAGGTCTCCTGCTGTTCGGTCTGGGTCATCCCGTCGGAGCCCTCCTTGTCGCCTTGGCCGACGAACCGCTCGGTGTCGAAGTGCTGGCCGAGGAATTCGGTCAGGGCTTCAGCGGTGTCCCGCGATTCGGTGAAGACGATCACGCGCTCGCCGTTGTTGATGCCCAGCGTCTCGGCCAGCAGGATTCGCGTCTGGGAGAACTTGGGATGGCGGTCGTCGAACGACTCGATCTTCCGCATCGCCTCGCGAACCTTCGGCTCAGCAACGAGTCGCTGGCTGGCCTTCGACGCGCCCGAACTCTCGGCGGCGTTGCGCTGGCGTTCGAAATACCGCCGGACGGATTCGACGCTCTGGGTTTCGACGAGTGTCACTGCCCGCCGGAGCTTCATGATCTCGGCGTGCGTTGACATCCCCTGATACCCCTCCGACTGGTCGTTGTCCATCAGCTTTCGTAACTCCGCGCTGATCTTGTTGAGCTGTTTCTGGGAGATGTCAGGGCTCGTCGCCTTCGTCACGCCGAGTTCGCGTAGTTGTTCGAGTCGATCCGAGATCACCTCGTTGAGGCCGTCCCGAATATCGAGCAGTTCCTGTGGGAGGTCGATCCGTTTCCACTCGACATCGGTGTCGTGGGTGAACTCGTCAACGTCGGCGTCGTCTTCGGTCATCACCTCGACGCCGTCGAGACCGAGGTTCTCACAGATGGTCTCGATATCTTCTTTTGTGCCGCCCGGCGACGCGCTCATCGCTGTCACGAGCGGCCGCTCGGCGTCGGCGTGGTACCGCTCGGCGATGTAGACGTAGGCGTAGTCGCCGGTGCCGCGGTGGCACTCGTCGAAGGTGAGATGCGTCACGTCGGCCAGTGAAATCCGGTTGCCGACGAGGTCGTTTTCGACCACCTGTGGCGTGGCGATGACGATTTGGGCTGAGTCGAACAGTTCAGCGCGATCCTCGGGCCGCGTCTCGCCGGTGAAGACGACGATCTCGTCGTCGGGGATCTGCAAGGCCTCGCGGTAGAATTCGGCGTGCTGGGAGACGAGCGGTTTCGTCGGTGCGAGCAGCAGCGCGGTGCCGCCGACTTCCTGTAGCCGCTCGGCCGTCACGAGCAGGCTGACCGTCGTTTTCCCGAGCCCGGTCGGCAGACAGACGAGCGTGTGGCCCTGTTTCGCGGCGTCGGCCAACTGGAGTTGATAGAGCCGCCGCTCGATGAACTCGTCGGTGAGCAGTGGATGGTCGATGTAGCCAACATCCTCGGTGGCCGCCATTATTGACGGTTAGACAGCATCGGGCTTAAGGGTTCGCTGAGCGGGGCGGAAGTAGAATGGGGTGTTTGAACAGATAGCTGAGTGCTGTGTGTACGTATAGAAAGCCCTCGCCGCGCTGTGCTCCCGGGACTCGCTGTGCTTCTCGCTCACTTCGTTCGCTGCGGTGCTTACGTCGTCCGGGTTCGCCCAGCGCGTCTCGCCCTTTCAGTCCGCCAGGGCGTGGCTTGATCGGTTAGTCGATCAGTAATACGTTTTTCCGTACTGCTGTCGATCCATCCACGTCACGACCGCGACGTGCGGCAGCGTCAACACGGCGATGCCGACGAGATAGATCGCCAGCAACGCGTTCAGCGAGCCGTCGGTCGGCACCCAGACGTACAGCCCGACGAACAGCGCGAGCGAGGCTATCGTCAGCGGCGTCGCATCCCGATAGAACCGCCAGAGCGCGGCCGGCCACTCGCCGGCGTCGAGTGCCTGTTGCGCGGCCGGATCGACGATCGCCAGCCGACCGATATGTCGCACCGCATGCCAAACGGCGAAATATAGTCCGACCGCAAACACCGGCGGGACGAGCCAAAAGAATACCCACAACACCCCGATTTCCACTGCGTCCCACACCAGCCCCTCCGCGGATGTGTCACCCTGCCACACATGGCGAGCCGTCCACAGCAGGCTACTGAGGGTGAATACCCCAAATCCGACCCCGAGGGCGAGTCGCGTGTCCAACCGAAATAAGGGGGTTACCGCGGCTGTCGCCGTCGGATCGAATAGTGCGATGATGCCGTTGACGACCCGTTGGTAGCCCTCCGGTTGGCCGAGCAGCGGCACCAACATCGGCAGCCCGCCGCGGACGATCAGTGACGCCCAGCGGTCGCTTCGCGTGCGAATGTGCCCGGCATCGCCGAAGGCTCGCAGCGCGAAGGCGTCGCCCTGCCCCCAGTGGAACCATGTCATCCCGATAAACGCCACCAGCGCGACAGCCGGCGAGATCGCCCAGACCGCAAGATACAGGCCACCTAAGATGGCATAAACGATGCTCACGACCGCTAGCGACCGTCCCAGTGCGGTGTCGCTGAGCCGAACCGGCATCAGATGATCGACCGCGCCGTGTGGGAGGCCGAACAGCCCGACGCTCACCACAAACGGCGCAAAGCGGACAACTCTCGGAAGTTCATCAAGGAACAGCCCAACCGGGATCAGCAGTGCGATCACGGCAATCGGCAGCGTCATCGTCAGCCGACCGACAGCCGAATCGCGGTGCCATGTGGCCTCCATACTAGTGAGACAGCGGCAAGCGTGAAGAGTTCGGGGCGTCCTCGTTAGCTGTTGTCGACGGCCGCCGACAGGACACCGCGCGATTCGAGTAGGTCGCCTAACTCCGCCATCGTCGCCACCACGTCGTCGCAGGCGGGTTCGACGGCCGGTTTCGGCTCGAAGCCGACCGCGAGGCCGGCGACCTCTAACATCGGCAGGTCGTTCGCGCCGTCGCCGACGGCGACCGTCTCGTCCATCTCGACGCCGAGGTCGGCGGCGAGGGCTTCGAGTTGGTCGTCTTTCGTCCCCTCGATGAGCGGGCCGGTGACCTCGCCAGTCAACTCGCCGTCTTCGATTGGCAGGGCGTTGGCGACGATGTGGTCGACCTCGGTGCCCGCGTCGTTGAGGGCGTGGGCGACGCCGCGCTCGAAGCCGCCGGTGAAGATGGCGACCGTGTGGCCCGCCTCGCGCAGGCGGTCGATTACGTCGGCAGCACCGGGCCGGAGCACGACCTCGCTGTAGGCGTCGTCGGCGTCGGCCTCGCTCAGCCCGGCCAGTAGTTCCGCGCGACTGCGCAGGCTTTCGGCGTAGCTGAGTTGGTCGTTCATCGCTCGCTCGGTGATGTCGGCCATCTCGTCGGCGACGCCAAGCTGTTCGCCCAGCAGCACGGTCATCTCCGAGTCCGACAGCGTGCCATCAAAATCGAACGCAATGAGACTCATTAATCGTATTTCGCGGGCGGGGGATGAAAAACACCCGTCTTCGCCTGATCGGCCTCGTCGGTAGTTGACCTGGCTTATCGGCGGTCGATCCCGGGGCGTTTAATTTGTCGGCGACGCTACCGTCAACAATGGCTGAGGCCTACCGCGGCGTCATCGGTGCGTTCCCCTACGCCTTCCGGCAGGGTGATTCGCTGTTTTTCAGGCTCTATGTTATCGTTGGCACGCTGGCCGCGCTCTTTATCGGTGGGCTGTTCACCCTCGCGTTGGTCGTCTGGATCGGCCAGACGGCATCAACGCCGGGCGGCTCGTTGACGCTGTCGCGGACGTTTATCGCCGTCGTCGGCTTGTTCACCGCCGGGCCGCTGCTCGCGCCGACGCTGCTGGTCGCCCGCAAACACCGCAAGGGACTGTCGTATCACCCCCGTTACGACACGATCATGGCGGTGCTCGGCTGCGTCTTCTTGATTTCGCTGTACGTCGCGGCGATCATCTCGATGCCCGAGTCGTTTACCCTCGACGGTGAGGTGGTCACCCGTCCGCAACCGAGTGGGCTTACCGCCCCGATCGTTGCTCTTCTGTATGCGATCCCGCAGATCGGCGCGATCGCGCCGCCAGCCGGCCTATTAGGCGTAATGACTGCCGTCCACTACGTTCTCTCACGATAACGCGAGTGTTTTCTGCCGGGTCGAAACCGACAACACGCCCCCGCTGCTACCAGTGTGTATGACCGACGAGTCGACACCCGACCCGAAGAAGAGCACGTTTCTCGTCACCCATGCTGACGACGACTCGGCCGTCCTGAAGGATGTCCATGACGGCCAGGTACACACCCTCGCCTCAAACCCCGGCGTTGAGACCGACGACGCTATCGAGGGGACGGTCGCCCCTGAGCCGCCGATGGCGGTCTCGTGGCAACTCACCGAGATCGATGAGCGACGGTCGCTGTCGATTGAGGAAAGCGCGGAGCCGCCGACCGCCCGCGAACAGGAGCTGGCCGCCGAGCAGCCGGTTGGCGAGTTGACGACCGAACCGCGAGCCGGCACCGGCGAGCTACACATCCTGACCGTCCCCGATGCGGACACCGCCACCGCCGTCGACGACGTGATCGATGACCGGGAAGCGACCCTGTCTCGGGCCGCTCGGCTGGGCATCAACCGCGTTGAGGTTCGGTCTGAACCCGGTGTCGTCAGCGTTCGATACCTGCCGTAGTCCGCCCCAGACCGCCGCTGCCACCGTGTTTTGCCCCAGGAATATGAGAAGGCTTATTCAAGCCTGTATTCCACCGACAATATGGCTCAGCTTTCGGTACCGACCGTCGACTACACCCAGTACTCGAACCGCCAGCTGGTGGCGGTGCCGCTGGCGTTGCTCGCGGTCGCGCTGCTCGTAATCGGTGGCTGGTATCTGCTCACCGGCGCGCCGGCGAACCTCGGTTTGGAGTTCGTCGGTGGCTCGGAGATTCGGATCGACGACCCCGGCGACAACGCCGCCCAACAGATTGAAACGGCGTTCAGTGCCCAACCGGATTCGGTGCGACAGATCGCGGCCGACGACACCTACATTCTCACCTTCTCTGAGGGGGCTGTCGACACGCCTGACGGCGGCAATCAACTCAGCGTCTTAGAACAACAGGCCGAGGCGGCGGGCTTTTCGATTCAGGCCAGCTCCTCGGTGTCACCGAGCTTCGGGGCGAATACCCAGACGATCGCCCTCGGCGGCGTTCTCGTCGCGTTCCTCGGGATGAGCGTGCTGGTGTTCGTGATGTTCCGCAGCATCGCGCCATCGGTCGCGGTCATCGCCTCAGCGTTTTCCGACGTGGTGTTGCCGCTGGCGATGATGAACCTGCTTGGGATCAACCTCTCACTCGGAACGGTCGCCGCCTTGCTCATGTTGATCGGGTACAGCGTCGACTCGGACATCCTCCTCAACAACAGCATCCTTCGGGAGTCCGGTGACTTCTATGAGTCGACCAGCCGGGCGATGCGAACCGGGGTGACGATGACCTTGACCTCGATCGCGGCGATGGCCGTGATGACCGTCGCGGCGTATCTCTTCGGCATTCAGATCATGACCGCCATCGGGATCGTCCTCGTCGTCGGTCTGCTTGCCGATCTGATGAACACCTATCTGTTGAACGTGAGTCTGCTGCGCTGGTATGTCAACCGCGGGGTGAACGCATGATCGAGAAGCTCAAATCCAACTGGCGGCTGACGCTGCTGACGGTCATCCTGCTGGTGTCGCTGTTTATGATATTTTCGCCGACGATGGCCCCACAGACAAACGTCGGCGGTGAGAACGCCACCACCGGCGACCGACTCACAAACCTCCAGTACGGCCTGGATCTTGCCGGTGGCACCCGCATCCGCGCGCCGCTGATCGGGATGACCGCCGAAAACGTTGTGATCGGTAACGAATCTCCCACGAACGTCGCGGCCGCCGTCGCCAACGAACTGCCCAACAGCGATACGACAGACGTGACGGTCAGACGCGGGACGATCAATGGCCCGACCGTCGAGGCTGTCGACCCCAACGTGTCGGAAGCACAGTTTGGCGAGGCCCTCGGTGGGGCGGGCTACAGCTACGAGACGATCCGTGATGGCCTCACCCAAGAGACCCGCGATGAGGCGATCAACGTCATCGAAGGGAAGGTCAATCAGGCCGGCCTCTCGGGGGCCAGCGTCCAGCAGGTCACCGACGGCACCGGCTTCTTCATTCTCATCGAGGTACCAGGACAGGATCGAAGCGATGTGATCGATCTGATCGAACAACGCGGGAACGTTCGGATCGACATCTACCACGATAACAACGGCGACGGCGAGTATGTCACCGAACGCGCCGTGTTGACGCAGGATGACTTCGCCTCGATCAGCAACGCCCGCCAACCCGACGACCGGAGCCCGAACCCCCGCGTGCCGGTCTCGATCAGGCAGGAAAACAGCATCGCTGAAACATTCCAATCAAGCGTCGTCGAGACCGGTGTCGCCCAGCCGGGCGGGGCGGTCTGTCGCTACGAGGAGAGTCCACAGAACACTGATTCGTGTCTCCAACTCGTCGTCGACGGCGACGTGATCAACTCCTTCGGGATGAACGGCGACCTCGCAAACAGTATGCGAACCGGCGACTGGGCACGGAGCCCGAGCTTCGTGTTGACAACGACCTCCTTTGAGGAAGCCCAAGAGATCGCCATCAACCTCCGGGCTGGCGCGCTGCCGGCCCCGTTGGCGATCGATCAAGGGACGACCTCGTTTGTCTCGCCGACCCAGGGTGAGAACTTCCGTACCGACTCGCTGATTATCGGGATTCTCGCTATCCTCACCGTCTCCGGGGTCGTCTTTGCCCGCTACCGCGAACCGCAGGTCGCCGCACCGATGGTTCTAACGGCGTTCTCCGAGGTGTTGATCCTGCTTGGCTTTGCCGCCTACCTCGGCTACCCGCTGGATCTGTCGGTTATCGCGAGCTTTATCGCCGTTCTTGGAACCGGGGTCGACGACCTCGTGATCATCGCCGATGGGGTGATGGCCGAGGGCGATGTCTCCAGTAACCGCGTCTTCAGCTCGCGGTTCAAGAAGGCCTTCTGGGTCATCGGTGTTGCCGCCGCAACGACGGTTATCGCCATGTCGCCGCTGGCAGTGCTGTCGTTGGGTGATCTTCGCGGCTTTGCTATCTTCACGATCCTCGGCGTACTGGTTGGGGTCTTTGTCACCCGCCCGGCCTACGGCGACATCCTCCGGAATCTGCTAACGAAACGCTAACCCATACGTTCTTTTTGATCGCTGTCAAAACCCCGGTGATGCCCTCCACTGACGACGACACAGCGCTTGATCCCGAGACCGAGGCCGCGATCAGACGCGTGGTTCGTGAAGAGCTCCAACAGCAGGGTGGCACCGACGTTCGTGGTGCGGTTCGTGCGATCACTCAGATCGGTGGTGGGCTGTTGGTCGGCTGGATCGGCCTTGCAGCCGTTACCGGTGGGCTTATTGCCAGCGATGCGCCGCTGGGAGCGTTTGGTCTCCTTGCTGTTGTGATGCTCCTGTTGATCGCCTACGGCTGGCGACTGCCGCCGTTCCGTTAGAACTCCGCTAGGTTGGACTGCTCGGCGGCGGTCACCACGTCCTCACAAGTTGCCCACGACGTACGCGCACAGGCCGGCAGCTCACCGCGGCGGTCGACGTATTTGGCGAGGAACTCGCGGGTGGTCGGATCGCTCGGATAGCCGCTGCCGATGTCGCGGTCGTAGTTTTCACCAATGGCGTCGATCCGGCTGTCGCGTTCGACCTTGGCGATGATGCTGGCCGCGCCCACCAGCCGACTGGCTTCGTCGGCACCGTGCTCGGCTGTCACGTCGATCGCAACGCTGTTATCGGCGGCACCGTCGGCAACACGACGCGTGAACCGTGATTCCGACACGTCGCCGGCGTCGACGAGCGCGTGGTCGCCCTCGCCGGCGACCTCACTGAGGGCTCGCACCTGCGCGGCAACCGTCAGGCTGTTCATATCCGTCTCTGGATCGTCGATCTCGTCGGTGGTGACAACACCGAGGCCGACTCCGACCGCCGACGATTCCTGGAGTTCCGCCGCGATCGACTCGCGTGTGGCTGCGGTCAGTCGCTTTGAGTCGTCGATCCCGTCGGGGAGATCGCTGTCGTCGGCGCGAACGGCCGCAGCGACCATCGGGCCCAAGACCGGGCCTTTGCCGGCTTCGTCGACGCCGATCTGATACGCTGACATCGCTGTCTACGTGTTGTCCTCGTCGCTACCGATGAAAAATTCCTCGCGCTCGAAGGACTCCTCGGTGCCCTCGACGGCGAGCACGTCGAGTGCGGTCACCGTCGCGCCGACGCCGAGCAGGCCCGCGAGACTCGGTTCGGTTCGCCCGTCGTCGCTGGAGATGAGTTCCTTGATGTAGAGGCCGCCTTCGCCGTGGATGTCGACCGTCGCATGGCGGGCGTCATCGTGTTCGGCACTCGCCGACAGTACGTCGCGGGTGCGGGTTTTGCTCGCCCGTCGATGGTCGACGCGCTGTGGGGTCTCCTGTTTGATCGTCGCGCCGTCGATCTCGTTGATCGCGTTAGTGAGATCCGTTTCGCTCACGCCGGCGTCGAACTCGACGGCGGCCCGGTAGGTTTTCGAGGCGTCGAGCCCTTTGACGCGTTCGACCATCTCGTAGCCGGCCAGCCGCAGCCCCTCGACTTCGACCTTGCCGTCGGCGAAGGCGTTGATGTCGGCTTCCAGTTCGCCGGCATCAACCCGCCGGCGGTGTGGTTCGTCGATCTCGATCACGAACGGCCGACCCGTGCCGAGCATCTTTGCGTCTACGTCTTCTCGGCCCGCGCCGTGGAACGTTGCGTCGGAACCGTCCATCGCCTCCTCAACGACGGGTGCGGTCAGCTGCTCAACGCTTTCGGGGTAAAGATACCCCTCGCCGCCGCAGTGATCGCAGGGCTCGCCGCGCCGCCGGCCGCTGCCGTGACACTCCCGGCAGGGCCACTCTGTCTGGGGGATCTCACGTTCGAGCTTGCGGTACCGGCCGTAGACGAACGCGGAGTTGATCTGACTGTCGACACGATCGTTTGCGAGATCAAGGGTGAACTGGATATCGGGGCGGTCGAAGTCGACCTCGGTGTCGGTTTGCCGGCCGAGTCGCTTGCCAACCTCCCGGTTAAAATTCGATTTGAACAGCTCGCCGGCGTCCGGGTCAACGCCGGCGTCCTCGCGTAACAGCCGGTCGTTTTCCTCGATCAGCGGCGGCGTTCGGGTACCGACCTGGTAGGTATCAAAGCCAACGGTTTGGACGGCGGCGACCGCCCGGTCGGCCCACTCCTCGAAGCGGCCACACTCGCCGTCACAGACCCAACACTCCTCGGGGGGAACCGTCTCGTAGGGCTCGTCGTCGGCGATGGCGACGGCGGTGCGCAACCCGCTTCCCCGATCGGCGTTCGAGAGCCCAAAGCTCCGGTCGGCGAACACACGGCCCAGACAGCTATCACAGACCGGGCCGGCGTCGATGACCGCGCGAGTCTCGGCAAGAGCGTCCATACAGAATGAGGTGGCGGCGGTAGTAATTGTCTTGCCCTTCACACCACTCTTCGCTGGGGATTGCTGTGTTGATACAACCCACACCATCGTCCGACCGCGCAGTATTTACCCCGCCCGACCATATCGAAAGTATACAATATGACTGAGTCTACTGAGCCGATCACGGAGCTGCCGGACTCCCTCACTCGGCTCCACGATGACCCTGTTGACGCCGCAACGACGCTTCGCGAACGCGCCGGCGACACTGACGTGGCCGAACAGGTTGGCTGTCTCTTTGCTGCCCTCTCGAACCCTCAGCGGCTCCAACTGTTGTGGGCACTACGAGACGGCGAATGCTGTGTCTGTGAACTTCAAACCGCCCTTGATGCGCCACAGTCGACAGTCGCCTCCCATCTCCGGTGTCTAACTGACGCCGGGCTTGTCAGCACCCGCAAGGACGGCAAATGGAGCTACTATCGACCGGCCGACCCTGCTGTCTTTGAGTTGGTCGATGACGCGCTGGCGATCGCCGACGTGGAGGCAACCGAATGAGCCAGTCATCACCAGCGCTTACCATCGAGAATCTCCGCAAAGAGTACGACGATGTGACCGCCCTTGACGGCGTCTCGTTGACCGTCCCTGAGGGGAGTTTCTTCGGCCTACTTGGCCCCAACGGCGCGGGGAAAACGACGTTTATCAACATCCTCGTCGGGCTCGTCCGCAAATCCGGCGGCACTGCCCGTGTCTTCGGCCACGACGTCGAGGCCGACTACCAACAGACGCGCAACGCCATCGGGCTTGCCCCCCAGGAGTTCAATGTCGACCGGTTCTTCCCGATTCGCGAAGTTCTAGAGCACAAGGCCGGCTACCACGGGATCCCTGCCGAGGAGGCCACAGCACGAGCCGACGAGGTGCTCAAACAGGTTGGGATCTACGACAAACGCGACACCCGCTTCGATTGGCTCTCCGGCGGCATGAAACGTCGCTTCCTGCTGGCGCGGGCACTTATCACCGATCCCGATCTCCTGATTCTCGATGAACCCACAGCCGGCGTCGACGTACAGCTTCGCCGCGATCTCTGGGAGCTGGTTACCGACCTCAACGATCAAGGGAAAACGATCCTGCTGACAACCCACTACATCGAGGAGGCCGAACGCCTCTGTGATGAGGTCGCCATCCTTGATTCCGGTCAGGTGCGGGCGGTGGCGACGCCCGACGAACTGAAGAACCGCGGCACCGACCAGATCGTGGTCGAACTCCGCGAGCCGCCAACAACGCTACCGGCACTGCTCGCCGGCGACGACCGCGTTGAGGCCATTGACCGCGACGGCCACCAACTCACCGTCACCGCCCGCAACGGTGGACTGGTCGCCCCGCAACTCGTCCGTGAACTCGACGGTGAAGGCATCGAGATCGTCGATCTTGAAATCACCCGCACCTCTCTTGAGGAAATCTTCGTCGAGATGACGCGTCACGACGACACCGCCGACAACGCGGGCGACGACGACAGCGATGGTGAGAACGGTGGCGACAACGATACAGATGAGCCGCTGGCTGAACAGCAGGTCGCCCCCGACGGAGGCCAGCGATGAGCGTTGTCGACCGTGCGGCAGCGGCCGCAGGCGTCCCGACCGGTTTCTACACGCTGGTCAAACGCGAGATCCTCCGCTATGTCCGTCGGCCGAAAAACACCTTCATCCCGCCGTTTATTACGAACGTGCTGTACTTCTCGGTGTTTGGCGTCGTCCTCGGGGATCGTGTCGGCGAGATCACCGGCGTTCCGTACATCCTGTTCATTCTGCCGGGGCTCGTCGTCCTCGGGGCGGTGTCGAACGCCTTCGAGAACGCCTCGTTTTCGATCTTCCATGGCCGCTGGAACGAGTATATCGACGAGACGCTGACCTCGCCGCTGTCGTACACCCAGATGGTCTGGGCGTACCTGTTGTCGTCGGCGTTGCGGGGTGTGTTAGTCGGAACGCTGATCGGTGTGCTCGGCTTTTTCATCATTGGTGGGCTCTACCAGCCGGTTCCCGTTGAGCAACCGCTGTATCTGGTCGCCTTCCTGTTGGTGATCACGATGCTGTTTTCGAGCCTCGGCATCGTCGGCGGCCTGCTGGCGGAGGATTTCGACGATCTGACGATGATGAACCAGTTCCTGCTCCGCCCGCTGGTGTTCTTCGGGGCGGTGTTTTATTCCCTTGAGGATCTGACGCCGCTGCTCCGTGATTTCTCGCTGTTGAACCCGATGGTCTACATGGTCAACGGTGTGCGGTACGGCTTCCTCGGGATCTCAGAGGTTGATCCACAGCTCTCGTTGGCTCTGTTGATCGGCGGCACCGCCATTGTCGCCGCGCTCAACGTCTGGCTGTTCAAACGCGGCTACGGGCTGACTGACTGACTGAGCAACCGCGCAGCTACTGGGTCAGTCGGCCGACGGCATCGGAGACGTCCTCGATCGTATCGGCCTGTTGTTCGTTGGCAGCAGCGATCTCTTCGACCTCGTTGGCGACGGTGTCGGCCTGCTCGACAAGCTCGTCGAGCATGCTGGCGACCTCCTCTGAGCTGGCGGCCTGTTGGTCGGTCGCATCCGACACCTCACGGATCCCGTCGGCGGTTTCCTCGACAGCTTCGGTGATATCACCGAGCAGCTCCATCGCCTCGGCGACGCGCTCGACGCCGCGGTCGATCTGTTCGGTCGTCGTCTCAAGACTGTCGACGGTCTGTTCGGTATCCGCCTCGATCGCCGTCACGAGATCCTCGATCTCTTGGGCGCGGTCTTGGGAGTCCGTCGCCAACGACTTGACCTCGTCGGCGACAACGGCGAACCCTTCGCCGGCCTCGCCGGCGCGGGCGGCCTCGATCGAGGCGTTGAGCGCGAGGATATTGGTCTGTTCGGCGATATCGTTGATCACGTCGACGACCTCGTTGATCTCGCTCACGCGGCTTTGGAGGTCATCGACATCGTCGGAGACCGCATCAACGGCGTCGCCGACATCATCCATGACGCCCATCGCGTCGTCGGCAGCGGCTTCACCGTCTTCGGCGAGCCCACGGGCGCGTTCGCTGTTGGTTTCGACCTCATCGGCGGAGGCGGCGATCTCCTCGACGGTTGCGCTCATATTGGAGACCTCACTGGCAATCGAGTGAATGCGTTCGGACTGCTCGTCAGTCAGCGATGAGATGCCTTGGGCTGATTGGGCAACCTCCGCGGCGGATCGCTGGAGATCGGTCAGCGGTTCATTGAGGTCAGCTTCGACCTCCCGGGCCAACTGCTCGCGCTGCTCGATTTCCTGTTCCAGCTTCTGGCTGTAGGAGTGGATGTAGGTGTCGGCGACGACCTGCATATCGAGATTGATGATCCGGAGGACGCTCGTGATATCAGCCCGGAGCTCATCGATCTCTGATTCGACGACCTTCGCGATCTCGTCGTCGCTGGCGGTCTCGTCGACGGCTCGTTGAACCCGATCGGTCAGCTGGTCGGCCGTCCGTCCGGTGAGCAACGGGAGGATGAGGTCGTAGTAGACGCCGTACTGGCCGATATACTGTTTCATCGGCATCTCCAGAAGGTCGTGGAGCTTGCCGATCCGCGCACGATTCCTGAAGTAGTCGTAGTCGTACTCGCCGCTGGCCAGCGTGGCAAAGTACGCCCGCTGTGTTTCCTTGAGCTGTTCGACGTTTTTTTCAGAGCGACCGATCACCTCAACGGTCTGGTCGTACTGGGTGAGATTTTCGTAGAACCGTTCGGCGATATCCTCGGTGTGGGCCGCAAACAGCGGCCGGAGATCGGTCAGTCGTGCGACATCCTCCTCATCGAAGTTGATGAAATCCTTCCGCCACTCGATCTCTCCGCGGTCGAGATCGATCTCCTGCATGAGTGAGTCGACATCGACCTGATCGTTCAGCCCACCATCGCCGAAGCTCTCGGCGTAGTTGCTCATACAACTAGCCTTTGAGCGCAATCAATTTAAGTTACGTTACTAGCGTCAAACTTTGATATTGATGACTTGATCGGGTTATGTCTGTATGGATCTGATCTTTTCCGAGCAGCAATCGGTGTATATTTGATTCCGGCGACTACAATAAGACATGTTGACAGCTCTCTCGATCTGTGTCTTCGATTTTCGCTTCGCCTCTCAGTTTTATCGGTTCGTGACCGATCCAAGTAGCTGTCACTAAACCCCTTGCTGTCGACACCCTGGTATGCGTCAGTTCATCGTGCTCGGTCACGACGCCCCGGCAACCGCTGAGTTCCCCTTAGACGATCTCTCGGGGGCCGGTCGTCTCGACATCCTGTGCCGCTGTGTCGGTGCGGCGGTGTTTCTCTCCCATGGCATCCGCGAGCACGTCCGGATGCATCTCGTCGTGAGCGACGAGTACACCATACGGTTCGACAGCGACACGCTCCGGCGACTCTACCCCGATGAGCGAACGATCGCCGCCCGGATTCGAGATGCGCTTGACCAACGGGCGGATGCTATCGGTCACCTGCCCGCTGAGGTATCGCCCGGGATGGAACTCTATCGTCTTGGCTTCGAGGCGACACTTGACGACGTTGCCAGCGACGGGCCGGTTGTTCAACTGCACGCCGAGGGAACGCCGCTCCCGGCGGTATCACCCCCGAGCGATCCGATCTTTGTCCTCTCGGATCACACCGATTTCACCGACCGCGAGGCCGAGTTGCTGGCCGAACACGCTGAGCAGCGACTTCGGGTTGGCCCTGAGACGCTGCATGCCGATCAGACGATCACGGTGGCTCACAACTGGCTGGATACCGCTGGCTACACCGAGTACTGAGTCGGGACGATCATAACGGTTAAATCCGGCCGCGGCGTGCCGATGAGTGCGGGCCGGTGGGGTAGCTTGGTATCCTTCGGCCTTCGGGTGGCCGTAACCACGATTCAAATTCGTGCCGGCCCATTTCTACCCACCGTTCACCACCGCCGAGCGACTGCGGCACGCAGTGCCGCGAGCGAGGCACTACGAACGGTGGGTGTATTGAACACACACGATTTGAATGAGGGAGTGACCAGCGGGAACAACCGTGATTCAAATTCGTGCCGGCCCATTTCTACCCACCGTTCACCACCGCCGAGCGACTGCGGCACGCAGTGCCGCGAGCGAGGCACCACGAACGGTGGGTGTATTGAACACACACGATTTGAATTAGAGAGCGACGGCAGGAGCGACCGTGATTCACATTCGTGCCGGCCCATTTTGACCCACCGTTCACCACCCCTGAGCGACTGTTCTCTGACGACACAGCCCTGTCAGCGACGCGTCGTGTCGAACAGTGTACTTTTGAGTGATACCCAGTAACAAGCACGTATGTACCGCGCACTGACCGCCCGTCGGCACCCACATCTGTGATGTTGCTGACGGTGATCACTATCTCGCTGGTGGTATCAGTGCTCGTCTATCTGGGGCTGTTTGGCTTTGCCGTCTCTCAGTACCAATCGTCCCGACAGCAACAGCAGTCTGAAACGATCGACCCCCATTCATTTAGTGCCAAAGACCAGCCCGAAACGGTGTATACGACCGCCGAACTAGAGCAGTTTGAGGTACTTTGGCAGGGCGAGTACGGCAAGTGGCGGTCGTCGGACTACAGCGCCAACGACACCGCCTACACCTATGTACACGGCCCTTACTGTCCGCATGATAAGCATGCCCTCGGGATTCAAACGGTCTCCAAGTGGGTCATTCTGACCGAACACGTCTGGGCCTGCGATGCCTGCGACCGCACCTACCCCTACCCTGATGAGGAGCTCGGCGACGGCACGATCATTGAGCGAGCGATGCACCGTCGTATCAAACGAAAACGGCAGGCAAACCAGTCGGCCTAACAGTCTATTTATGCGATACGGCCGATAGCCTACGGTATGCCCTCCTCACTCACTGCACGCGTTACACAGCGCGTGTCACCCCGAACGCTCCTGGTGTACCTGCTTGTGGCTGGTGGCGTGGTTGCTTTCACCGGCAACGTCGCACTCGTCGCCGGGCTGGCGACCGCATTTCTCATCGTTGAAACCCGCCAGGTGCTCATCGACACGCCCGGCATCGACAATCGTTGGGTGACTGCCGGCTTCGCGGTGGTGCTGCTTGCTGTCAGTCTTGTGTGGCTCGTCGCTGAGTTTCGCCAGCCGGCCGCGCTTCGGGTGCTGTGGGCCCCCGTTGCGGCCGTCATCGGGGGGCTTTGGCTGCTACTGGACGCCCGTGTCGACTTCGCGTACGACACCGCCGATACCGAGATCGATCAGGCCGACGATCTCGATCCCGATGCGTTCCTGCTTCGGATGCTACGTCTCAACCGCATCGCCGACACGCTCGAAGCTGGCCCGAAGACCGTCTCCGAGATTGCCGCCTGTTGCGATCTCACCGAACGCCAGGTGCAGGCGGCGATCGAGCTGTCCGGCGACGACGGGCCGATCGTCCGTGTCGACGACCCATCAGCCGATTCAACCGCCGCCAAAACGGTGATGACCGCCGATGACTCGCCTCGGTATGCACTCAACACGCGTCAGCTCGGTGTCACCGGCGTTGGTCGGCTGGCCATCGGTGGACTCAGGAGCCTGCTTCGACGGCTTGCCCGACCGGTTCTCGGCCCGACCTGACGCGTCGGCGGTGTCCCTATCGCTCGCCGAGTGCCGTCTCAAAAGGTCGATCACGCTCGTTGTCGCCGGCCGAGTCGCACAAGCATGTCGTGATCGACGACATACACCGGCAGCGTGGTACTGTCAATTGTCGCCGCCGCCAACTCACGGTATCTGGAACCTGGAGATCCCGTCGGTATTAATAGAGGCGCATAGCCAGTTATCAGGTTCCAGTGGAATCTATCTGCGTGCCGTCGCTGGGATCAGCGATTATCCCTGTCGGCGATGAAGTTGGTCTCAGTTGCCCGGACCACAAGATCAAAGGAGTCGTCGAGGAGACCCAGCGTGGATTCGTCGTGGGCGGTGGGATCCAGCGGATAGTAGGCGATTCCGCCGACCGTTTTGAACTGGTTGGTCAGGATCTGGAGGAATTTGAACGCGGGCTTTTCGCCGAACTTGTCGATAAGCTCCGAAAGGATGTCGAACTCGACGGTGATCCGGCCTTCCGAGCGGCCGTGTTCGTCGAGCACCTGTGAGATCGTATTGCCAAGCTTCGAGAGGCTGAGCCGCTTGCTGAGCTTGACGATCTCGATCGGTACGTTGGAGACATCGAGCCCGGCGATATCCTCGGCGGGGTTATCCTTCGTTGTCAACACGACCGTCAGCGCCGGCCAACTGCCGAGTTCTTCCCGCAGCAACCGGAGTCTTGCTGCCGGATTTGTCGTCACGAGAATGACGATATCGCCCGGTGCGAGAAAATGAACTCGGGCGTTTTTGATGCCCGGGCTGCCCTGTGGTGCCTTGACAAGGATGTTGCCCGACCGGTCGATGTCATCGGCAACGTGGACGCCCGACTCGATAAACTGGTCTTCGTGTCCGAAGAGGTGGTCTTTGAAATGCTGGATCGTTTTCTCCTCGTCGTAGCTGATCTCTGATCGATCACAGTAGGGACACCCCCAGCTGACGCCCGGATCCTCATGCGACAGATAATCTTGGTGATGGTCGAAGAGATGTTGTTTGATCTCCTCGGCCATCGGCTCTCGCTGGGCTCCCCACACCGTGTAGGCAGCCTGCCGAGACCGCCAGCGATAGACCATAGGGTTGGTGCGATGTATACGCAAATAAGTCTGGGGATACTCCACAACAAGCCCCGCAGTTTCGCGGTCACCGCAATCGCGTGCGGAAGGAGACGATCTCGGGGCCGTCGTGGCGGCGGTGACACTGACCGTAGCCACTTGCCGGTTCGGTGATCGAGACGGACAGTCGCTTGGTGAGCTTGGTAACCGTCTCTCTGTACAGCTCGTACACCCCGTCAGGGAGTGAATCAACCGTGTTCGCAGTTGTTTCGAAGGACTGCTCGCGCCACGTGGAGGCGTGTGCTGGCGTCAGCGACGCCGTCACCTCATCAAGTGGAACATACAGCGTGACACACAGCGCGTCGTCGCCCGGTGCCGCTGGATGAATACGAATGACGGTGTCGCTGTCCCGGTAGACCGTCCGTTCGGTCTGTGGGATCGTTTCCGGAATCGTTGCGTTCTCGCCGGTCGGCTCGTTCGGCCCGACTGTCGGCGTCATCGTCGGCTGCCCGGTGCCGTGAAGATTTGTTGAACTCATACGTCAGTCCTCTTGTCCTTGCAGGTGAGACAAGCAGTCAACAAGCAATAAAGTTTTTCCCGGAATTAGTAATAGTCGTTCAGGTATTTTTGAGATAAGATTTGAAACAGCTACTGTTGACTAATATATTAGCACAAAGTGGGGATATTCTATTGTATGCTATGTGTGCCATTAGTCACCACACCTATTCATGATATCCGATAGCCACCTGTCTCCGGTGGTCAACGTATTCCCCAGACAGAAATGAGCAGATCGGCGTCGCCTCAATCCGCACCAACAGCGAATCGTTCGGCGGCTTCGTCGACCCCGGCTGTGGTCACCCACGAGACACCGATGGTCAGTGCCGCCCCCAGTGCCATCCCAGCGAGGGCGACATCCCAGCCACCGTACGTTCGCGCAAACAGTGAGATGGTGGTGCCACCGATATCAACCGGCACTGTCGGCACGAAGACGTGGCTCAGGTACAGCAGTTGGCTCCCGCCGATTCCGGCAAGCATCCCACGTCGCGTTGTGTTCGGCCAGTAGAGGGCGACCATCACCGGCAGCGTGAGTTGGGCGAAGCCACCGAAGGCGGTGCTGCCGACCTGGATCAGCGTCCCCGGCCGGGTGAGACTGGTGAGGAAGGTTCCGGTTGCGAAGGCGACGACGCCGCCTCTGGCGAGCCACCCTTCCCGGTCGGCTGTCACCGCGGGCTCGACAAACGGCCGGTACAGATCCCGCGTGAAGTACGACGACCCTGACAACAGCATCGAATCCGACGACGACATCATCGCCGCCATCGCGCCGGCGATCACGAGTGCGGCGAACCATCCTGGAGTGTACTCCCCGAGTAACACCGGCAACACGTTCGCGCCTTCAGGCACACTGATCCCGAGGCCGGCCGCCCACGTCCCCAACAGGAACGCCGGCACGAACAACAGCAGTACCAACACCGGCCACAGCGCAAAGGAGCGTTTCAGTACCGCTGCCGATTCGGCGACAAAGAACCGTTGGTTAATCTGCGGAAACATCGTCACCCCGAAGGCGATGACGACGGCCGTCGAGATAATATACTGCGGTGTGTAGAAGCTACTCCCTAACGCGAGGAATGTCGGGTTGTTCGCGTCCAACCCGGCGGCCGCGACAGCCGGCCCACCGACCGCCGACAGCACCCACGCGACGGCGATCCAGATCACGCCCAGCATGAACAGCCCCTGGATCGTATCGGTCCACGCCACCCCGCGCATTCCCGCGAGACCGACATAGAGGATCATGAAGACGGTGATCAGCGCGGCCCCACCCCAGTAGGGCACCGCCCCGTCGGTAAGGCCGACCAGTGCCTCGCCGGCACCCATCTGTTGGAGCATCACGTACGGAAAGAGCCAAAAGAGGCTCACGCCCGCGACTAGCCCGCGAAGCCGGGTGGAGCCGAACCGATCGCCGAGCATCTCCGGCAGCGTGACGTAGCCGTGCTGTTGGCCAATCAGCCACTGTTTGTAGCCGATGAGATACCAGAGGATCGCAAACAGGATCCCATCCATCGTTCCCATCACCAGAATCCACTCGGGGCCCTGTCTGTAGGCGAGGTTGGGGCCCGCAAAGAAGGTAAACGCCGACAACAGCGTCGCAAAGGTTGTAAACAGCAAGACAAGTGTGCCGATCGATCGGCTCGCAAGGTAGTAGTCCTCGGCGTCGGTGCCGGTCAGCCGGTAGGCTACTAAGCCGACCAACAACGCGACCAGCAGGTAGCCCACAACGACCAGTAACTCGACCGATGTCGCCGCTGTCGACAGCCCGCCGGACAGCAGAGCCGGGTTAGGCATCGATGCCTCCCAGATACCGATCCCAGCCGTGGCGCGTGAAGGCGGCGAAGATGGCGGTAGCGACGATCATCCAGCCGATATGCCACCACAGCCACAGCGGCAGGCCACCGATCAGTTGGCTACTGCCCCAGAGAAACCACGGCACCGCGCCGGCGACGACGACGGCGAATGTAAGTAGCCAGCCGGCAGCGCGCATCGACGGGTTCATTTGTATCATTAGTATACTCCAGATGCCCCTAAAGATTACTATCTCTTCGCAGAGTTGCTGTTTGAAGATAAATTTTATTCAATTCAGGTCGACACCAGACGAGTGAGCTCCCACCATTTCGACGTGCAGGGTTCCTATCGGCTGTCAGTGTGGCCACTGCTGACGACAGGTATTTCAGATCGTAGAATTTATATATGATATCAGCGGCATCACCCTGTACGTCTCTCCGTCGCTGGAGTGTTCCCATGGACGACACAACAAAGTATCTGATTCACGCCCGGATCGCCGCCAACGGCATCGTCGAGCGGAGCGATGTCGTCGGCGCGGTCTTCGGCCAAACCGAGGGGTTGTTGGGCGATGAGTTGGATCTTCGTGACCTCCAGCAGTCCTCGAAGGTTGGCCGGATCGACGTTGAGATCAGCTCCGAAAACGGCCAGTCATTCGGCGAGTTGACGATCGCCACCAGCCTCGGCAAGGCCGAAACCGCGATCTTAGCGGCCTCTCTGGAGACGATCAACCGTGTTGGCCCCTGCCGGGCCGACATCGAGGTCACCTCCATCGAGGACATCCGAGCGGCCAAACGCCGGGAGATCGTCGACCGTGCCAAGGAGCTGTTGGCAACAGCGTTCGACGAAACCGGTGTCTCCGGGGCAGACCTCGTCGACGACGTGCGGGATTCCGCCCGCGTCGCCGATGTCATCGAGTATGAGGGGCTGCCAGCTGGCCCGAAAGTCGACAGCTCCGATGCGGTGATCATCGTCGAGGGCCGGTCTGACGTGCGCCAACTGTTGGCCTACGGAATCAAAAACGCCATCGCCGTCGAGGGTACCGACGTGCCCGACGCCGTCGCCGATCTCACCGCCGAGCGGACGGCGACCGTCTTCGTCGACGGCGACCGCGGCGGCGAGCTCATCCTCCGGGAGCTGCTGCAGGTCGGCGATATCGATTTCGTTGCCTTCGCGCCGCCCGATCGGTCGGTTGAGGATCTGTCCCGCTCTGCTGTTATCAACCGGCTCCAGCAGAAGGTTATCGCCGACCGGCTTCGCGGCGCGTCAAACGTCCGGGAGGCGATCGCTGATATCATCGATGAGACCGCCGACGAGCAACCCCGCTCGGCCGACGACCACCTCCCACCGCACGACGAAGACACCGAGGTCGAGGTCGTCCCGACAAGCTCCCCTGCGGCGTCGCCATCGCCACCGTCCGATCAGCCTTCTGCCGGGGCGTCATCTGGCGTCACCGCTGAGGACACTGCGGCGCATACGGATACCGGAACCGCTACAGCCGAGTCAGCTGTCGACGCTGCTGGGGCCGTCGACGACACGGTTGACGCTGGTGCCGCGACGGCCGCCGATGCAGCAGGCTCCGATTCCGATGACGTGGCCCCCACACCGGATGCGGTAGCCGACTCTCCGGCTGACGCCGACTCCGCTCCGACACCTGCGTCGCCGGCCAGCGACAACGCGGACGGTAACACCGATTCGACTGTCGATGGGGCTTCGGCTGACGATACCGACGAATCTGCCGATGCCACCGACGCCGAGCCATCGACCGTGCGCAGCCACGTTGCGGCAGTTATCGACGCGGAGACTGGCACCGCCCGACTTCTTGACGCTGAGTTTGGGGTCATCACCGAGACCGAGCCAGCAGCACTCATCGAGGCGATCGAGGCCGCCGCCGACCCGTACGCGTTGGTCGTCGACGGCGAATGCAGCCAGCGACTGCTTGACGTTGCCGCCCAACACGGCCTCGATCATATTGTCGCCGCCAGCACCGGCGAGTTCGTCAAACAGCCGATCGGAACGCGGGTGGTAACCGCCGCGGAACTGCAGCCACCAGAGCCGGAACTGGAAGCCTAATCCCCGCCTGTATACCGTAGCGTCACCCCGGCGGCATCCTCAAATCGATCGTCGCTTCGCGTCTGTGTCTGAAACCCGACCGCGTTATAGAGCGATCGTGCCGCCGTGTTGTCGACAGCGACATGGACGGTTATCGGCTGGCTGTGCTGTTCGAGCAGGGTGGCAAGCAGCGCCTTTGCCCGCCCCTCCCGGCGATACCTTGGATCGACAACGAGCTCAGCAATATGGGTTGTGTTGCCTGTCATCGCAAGCAGATAACCAACGGCCAGACCCGCGTCATTAACCGAGACGAACAGTCTGAACGTCCCACCGATCGCTGGTGACATGTCGTCGGCTGCTGTGGCGGCCGCGCTGCCTGCTGTGTCTACTTGGGTGAGTGCTGCGTTCAACAGGGTTGGTGCAGGCTCGGTAAGTTCTGCCTGCAGCGTACGAATTCTTGCCGCATCGGCGGCTGTCGCATGACGGATCGTTGATCGCATCACAACAGGCTAACGGCGAGGGCGACGCTGATGCCGCCGCCGGTCAGCGTTGCACAGAGGTTCACCAGTTGGTTGCCGAGCCGATCGCCCTCGATTGTCGCCCCCAGTATGCTGTCGGTCGTGATCCCCGCGAACCCGCCGACGGCGACGATGCCAGCGGCGATGCCGGTCGATCCCTCCGGGCCAAGTGTGAGCGTCGCCGTCGCCAGCGCGCTGATGAGCCCGATGCCGACGAGCCCGGCAAGTTCGCCCTGCCACGTCACCGCGCCGTCGGTGCCGGGTTCGACGCGCTCGAAGGTCGTGATCAGCCGCGGGCGATCATACAGACAGCCGATCTCACTCGATAAGGTGTCGCCGAGGGCGGTCGCCAGCGAGCCAGCAAAAGCAAACGGGACGGCGAGGCTGACGATCGCGGCCGGCTCGACGAACTCCCCGGCGGCGGCCATGATGACCGCCAGCAGAGCAACTCCCGAGTTGGCAAGGACGTTGCTCACCCCACGGGCCCCGTCGTTGTCCTCGGCGACGCCGCGGGCGGCCTTCCGGTCGTAGCGAAACTTCGAGGCTATCCCGCCGACCGCAAAGAAGGTGATCAACACGGCAAACCAGCCGAAGCCGCCGAGGACGATCGTCAACACACCAAGGAGTATCCCGGTCAACATCCCGGAGACGTTTGCTGTCCCAAGCCCATAGGAGATCCCACCGAGGGCAACGGTTACGATGACGGCGGCGATCAACTCCGTGGTTGGCACTGTCCCAACCAGCGTTGCGACAAACCAGCTGGCGAGGCCCACCGATAACACGACGACCGGATCGTCGCGTTCGTACAGCAGCTCCCGGAGGAGCGCGGCGATCAACCCGCCGATCACGGCCAGAAGGATCACCGCCGACCACGCGACGGTCTCGCCGTCGACGGCCGCGACGACGAACTGGCCGGCGATCGCTGCCGGAATCCCGCCGGCGAGAAAGCCGGCGACGGCGAGAAATGGATCGCTACTGCGGGTGCGGGCGATCTCAGTCCCGAGGTTGCCGACGCCAAGTACCAACAGGGCGGCGACAAAGATCTCCGCTGGGAGCCCAGCCTGTGGCAGTGCCAACAACAGTGCCAACCCGGCGGCCGCAAAGCCGAAGCCGGCCAGCCCGTTGAGCCGGCCGTCCTGGCGGTCGCCCGGTCGGGCAAATAACTCGAAGACGGGGCCGTCGTCGATGAGTGTTGCTGCGGCGGCACCGATGGCGGCGAAGGGAACCGCTGTCGCCGCGCCGGCAATCGGGGCCACAAGTGACAGCGCGGCCACGAGGGCGAACGCGCCGGCACGACGAACCCGTGATGTCACACCACCGGGTACCCCTGACGGCCACTTAACGCTCCCGACATGTCGAATCCGGCGTGTGGCTCTCTCACACGCCCAGTTCGTGCCACCGCAGTTTTTGCACCACCGACCCAAACCGACAACAGTGCTCTACGAGGCCTATCTTTCGTTGCGGCTTCGCTGGGAGTCGAACCCGCCGCCGGAACACGTCGCCGTCGTCATCACCGAACGCGACCTGCTCGAACAGGGGGCCTACGAGACGTTGCGGGACTTTTTCCGATGGGCTGTCGAGTACGGTGCCGACCGGATCACCGTCTCTGTGAGCGTGCTTGATGAGGCTGTCATCCCAACGCTTAGCCGTGAGCTCACCGCCTTAGAGACACCGCTGCCGCTGGCGGTGCGTCGCCCCGGCGACACCGAATCCGTCGATGCTCCCATTCAGGTGAGTATCGGCCTTGGCGGCAAACGCGAGTTTGCCGAGACCGTCCGCCAGCTTGCTGAAGCCGTTGACGACGGTGACCTCGAACCGGAAGCGATCGAGGCTGACGATATCGACAGGCGGCTCGTCTTCCGCGATGAGCCCGATCTCGTCATCAAAACAGGAGCCGAGCGGCTCTCGGATTTCATGATCTGGCAGTCCGTCTACTCTGAACTCTACTTTACTGACGTGAACTGGCGGGATTTCCGCGAGCGCGACTACCTGCGCGCGCTGCTCGATTACGCCGATCGCCAGCGACGGTTCGGCAAATGACGGTCGGCAGGCGGCTTAGTCAGCGGGATCGAGGGTCGCATCTGCTCCCGGCGACTCCGAGTCATCGTCGGCTGGCGTCGCCGCCTCAAGCTCCTCGGCGACGGCCCGACGCCCAGCCTGCGGTAGCTTCCCGCGGAGCCGGCTTACCAGTTCGCTGGCCTCTTTGAGCTCGAGGCTGCCGACCGCACTGGCCAGCGCGACGGCGCGGTCGATCTTGCTTTCCTGCCACGACTCCTCACGAGCCTCGTAGGTGCGAATCCCCCGTAAGAAGTCGATCTTCGAGAACTCCGGCCAGTAGGGCGCACAGAAGTAGACGGCGGCCTCGTTGCCGTTGGCGTGCCACGGGAGGAAGTTTGAGGTACGCTCGTCGCCGCCGGTGCGGATGATGAGGTCGACATCCCGCACCGGCTGGCGGTAGAGCCGAGCTTCGATCGCATCGGGATCAACGTCGTCGGCGTCGAGATCGCCGTCGGCAACAGCGGTTACGACCTCTCGGGCCGCCCGGAGCAACTCGTTGCGCCCGCCGTAGGCGAGGGCGACGTTAAGCCGGAACCCATCGTAGCCAGCGGTTTTCGACTCGGCGTATGTGATGGCCTCCCGGACGCGTTCGGGGAGGCGACCGATCTCGCCGATCGCTCGGATCGAGACCTCGTTGGTGTGGACACGGTCGTTGTCGGCGAGCTCGTAGAGCTTGGCTTCGATGATATCAAAGAGCGGCTCCCGTTCCTCGGGTGGCCGATCGAAGTTCTCGGTCGAGAAGGCATACAGCGTTAGCTCGTCGATGCTGAGCTCCTCACACCAGTTGAGCACCTGTTCGGAGGTGTCGGCACCCTCACGGTGGCCCTCCGGGGTGTCCTCGCCCTGTTTGCGGGCGTATCGCCGATTGCCGTCCTGAATAATGGCGACGTGGGTCGGCCCCTCGCCGATCTCCCGGCGGAGCAGTCGCTCGTAGCCACGGCGAAACTGACGGTTGAGCCACCCGTACATCTACCCCTACCCAGCGGATGGGGCTATGTGTGTTTTTCTATCTCACTCAACAATCGCCGCATTCGTTGGCAACGATTCGTTAGGCGAGGTCGTTGATCTTTTCGACAACAGCGTCAGCAAACTCGCTGGTGGCGAGCTTTTCGCCGCCCTCGATCTGTCGGTGGAGGTCGTAGGTGACTGTCCGGTCGACGATCGTCTGCTCGACGGCATCGCGGACGAGGTCGGCGGCATCGTCCCACCCGAGGTAATCAAGCATTTCGCGGCCTGAGAGAATCATCGCCGTCGGGTTGACCTTATCTTCACCCTCATATTTCGGCGCGGAGCCGTGTACCGGCTCGGCGAGACACCGACCGTGACCGAAGTTCGCGCCCGGCGCGATGCCGAGGCCGCCGATCTGTGCGCCGGCAGCGTCGGACATGTAATCGCCGTTGAGGTTCATCGTCGCGATGACCTCGTACTCGTCGGTGCGGGTCAGCAACTGCTGGAGCATGTTGTCGGCGATGCGGTCGTTGACGACGACGGTGTCGTCGGGGGCTTCCCCGTCGTACTCCTCCCAGAGTTCGTCCTCGGTGATGACCGCCTCGCCGTACTCCTCTTCGGCGACCTCATACCCCCAATCGCGGAACGCGCCCTCGGTGAACTTCATGATGTTGCCCTTGTGGACGAGCGTCACCGAGTCCCGATCGTTGGCCAGCGCGTAGTCGATGGCCTCACGGATGAGTCGCTTTGAGCCGAATTCGGTGATCGGCTTGATGCCGATACCGACGGGGCCGTCGTGGATCGTGTTGTCAAAGCCCATCTCGTCTTCGACGAACTCCTTGAGCTCCTGGACTCCGTCAGTCCCGGCTTCACACTCGATGCCGGCATACACGTCCTCGGTGTTTTCGCGGAACGTGACCATATCCATCGCCTCGGGCTCTGTGACCGGCGACGGGACGCCGTCGAGGTGGTAGGTGGGTCGCACGTTCGCGTAGAGATCGAGTTTCTTGCGGAGTGCGACGTTCAGCGAGCGGAAGCCCGCGCCGACCGGCGTCGTCAGCGGGCCTTTGATAGCGACGCGGTGTTCGCGGATGGCGTCGACGGTCTCCTGTGGAAGGTGCTCGTCGTATTTGTCGCGGGCGGAGCTGCCGGCGTAGACGCGCATCCAGGCGATTGAGCGGCCGGTTGCCTCGGCGGCGGCGTCGAGCACCCGCTGGGCGGCCGGGCCGACATCCGAACCGATTCCGTCGCCGTGAATGATCGGAATGATCGGTGTTTCTGGGACGTTCAGTTCCCCGGTGTCCTCGTCGGCGAGTGTGATCTGCTCGCCTGCCTCGGGAACCTCAATCTTGTCGTAGCTCATAGACGGTGAAGGATTCTGCAACCAAACTAAAAGGCCTGCCGTTCTCCGTGGCTGCCGCAAAACAGTGGAAACACTGTCCTCGCTACCGGGATTCTCGTCATCGTGGTTTTCTCCGTCAACTCGACCCCGGCGGCGGCTACCAGATCCGACCGGGTCGAAACCGCTTTGCGGCCGCCAGCCAACACACACCCATGAGCATTGGCGCACTCGATACCGACGCCGTCGAGAGCTACCGCGAGGCCGGTGAAATCCTTGTCGAGACGATGACCGAGGCTCGTGAGATGATCGAACCCGGTGTCACACAACTTGAGGTCGCGGAGTATGCCGAAGACGCCATCCGCGAGGCTGGTGCAGGGCTGGCGTTCCCGGTCAACATCTCGACCGACGAAGCTGCCTCTCACGCCACACCCGCCCGCGATGACGACACCGAGTTCGGCGAGGAAATGGTCTGTCTCGATATCGGCGTCCACGTCGACGGGTATATCGCCGACGCCGCCGTCACCGTCGACTACACCGGTCACGGCGACATGGTCGCTGCCGCCGAGGACGCGCTTGCGGCCGCTGTTGCTGCCGTCGGGCCAGGCGTCGATACCGGCGATGTCGGCCGCGAGATCGAAGCCGCAATCGACGACTACGGGTACACACCAATCCTCAATCTGACGGGCCACGGCGTCGAACGCTACGACGCCCACACCGGGCCGAGCATCCCGAACCGCGCGGTTGATCGCGGGGTTGAACTGGAGGTCGGCGACGTGATCGCTATCGAGCCGTTCGCCACCGACGGCCGCGGCAAGGTCGGCGAGGGCGCGACCGAGGAGATCTACGAGCAGGTCGGCGACGGCTCGGTGCGGGATCGACGCGCTCGACAGGTGATGGAGGAGTTGGCGGCCTTCGACGACCTGCCGTTTGCGGCCCGCTGGCTCGACAGCTCGCGGGCGGCGATGGCGCTCCGGACGCTGAAAAACGCGGATATCATCAAGGGCTACCCCGTGCTGAAGGAAGCCGACGGCCAGCTTATCAGCCAAGCCGAACACACGATGATCGTTACCGAGGACGGCTGTGAGGTGACGACCGCTGGGATTCACGACTTTGATTGAGACCCGGCTTCGGCTGGGCACAAGAACTAGGTATGAATAGCGATAAATTATGAACTGTGAGTAACTCAGAATCAAGTGACGATCCTGAAAAAGAGATCGTCGCGGTCACGAAACACGGGCAGGCGACGATTCCCAAACGGTTCCGTGACCAACTCGGGATCGACGCACCGGGAAAAGTCCTGTTTCGGGAGACAGACGACGGAACGATCACCGTCGAGCGGGTTCGATCGCCGAGCGAGATGCGCGGCTTCGCCACCCGGAGCGACGCGACGACTGACAAGCCCGCGACAGAACTCCTCCGTGAGAAACGGGCCGAAGATCGAGCCGAACGCGACAACCGGGCCGACACCGAATGACGATTCCTGATCGTGTCGTCTTCGACGCCGAACCGTTGGTCGCACACGCCGACGACGAACCCGGCAGTGATGTCGTCGAGGAGTATCTTGATGCAGTCGCCGTCGACGACACTACAGGCTTCGTCAGCTACGTCACACTCAGCGAGATTCGGTACATCCTCGCGCGGAAATACGACCGTGAGACTGCCGACGAGTACATCGACTGGCTCACTGATCTCGGTACCGAACCGATCGGCGTCGCCGACTGCTGGAAAGGGACTGCCGATCATGTGCTTTCGCACAATCCAGCACTCGGCGACGCCTTCGCGTTGGCGACGGCAGAACAGCTCACGGCAATGCTTCTCGTCGGTGCAGACGACGACTACGACGCTATCGACGACGTGTCGATCACGCGGTTCCGGAATGAAGCCGGGTAATCACGTTTGCCTTCGGTCGGATCAGTCGGTTCTTAACCCGATCAAAACGTCTCCCAGTCGACAACCTCTATATCGTCGATCCGCTCAGAGTCGGCGACGTTGGCGGTGACAACAGGGAGCTGTTGTGTCCGGGCCGTCGCGGCGATGTAGACACCGTGGAGGTCATCGAGCGGACAGCCTTGTTGTTTGAGCGATCCGATGATCCGTGCTGCTGTCGTCGCGACCGGCCGTGTGATCGGATGGATATCGAAGCGAGCGAGCAGTCGGGTCAGCTTGTCTTGGGCCTCTCGGTAGGCGTCGGTTCCGGGCTCGTACTGTAGTTCAACACCCAACTGGAGTTCGGTCACGGTCACCATGCTGAGCAAATGACGACCCTGCTTGTCGAGGGTTGCGACCTTGTCGTCAACCCCGCCGCGGTCGATATCGACGACAACGGAGGTATCAATCAGTTTCATCGGTGATCCGCTCGACTGTCCCGCGGCTCAGCGATTCGATCTCGTCGCTAACGTGGTCAGCTGTCTCAGCATCGAACACCTGCTGGCCCGAAACCTCAGCAAGCGTCCCACCGCTGTCGAGTTTTGCATCGATAACCTCGCTGAAACTCCGGTCGCCTTTTTCCCGTTTTAGACGACGATACACGTCGTCGCTGATGACGATATTCTTGCTCATACACTACGTATGGGTACCCACACAGAAAAAATAGCTTGCAGGTCAACTACCTGAGTGGGGGCACCGATGCCAGTGAACTGCCGCACACACTATTGACAGCTCAATCGCCCTCCGACAGTAGTTCACCAGTATACTTAGGTACAAGAAGATAGATGTATTGTATAGAAAAAGTATGAGTGAGTCAGATTCAGAGCGAGTCGTCTCCGTCTCGGCGCGGGGACAGGCGACCATCCCGAAGGAGTTCCGGGACGCGCTTGGCATCACAACACCGGGGCGAGTCAAGTTCGTCCGCACTGAGAGTGGCGATATCGTCGTTCGACCGATCAAGTCCGTTACTGACTTGCGCGGCGTGCTGGCAGGCAAAACCGACGAGAAGGGACGATCACCGATAGAGCAGCTACGAGCCGAACGGGAGCGAGACAAGGCCGCCGAGAGCGATCTCCGGGATCGATACGGCGCGAGCGACGACGAAGATGAGTGAGACACAGGCCCTCCCGGAGACAGTCGTTTTCGATGCTGAGCCGCTGATCGCCTACTTTTCGGATGAACCGGGGAGTGATACGGTCGAACGGTATCTCACAGCTGTCGAAGGGACAACTGATGGTTACACAGCGGCCGTCAACGCCGCCGAACTCCATTATATCGTCCGGGGCAATGCCGGGAGAAAACGAGCGGACACAGTCATCGATGTGCTGGCTGAAAGCGGTATCCAGCGAATCGGAACCGACAAGCTATGGCAGATCGCAGCCGATTTCAAGTTCCAGTACTCGCCCGCACTCGGGGACGCGTTCGCGCTTGCTGCGGCTGCGGTCGTCGATGGGACGCTGCTGGTCGGTGCCGACAACGACTTCGCTGACGTTACCGACGTACCGATCACGCGGTTCCGCACCGACCCCGCCTGACGGTACCACTAACACCTCCAAGCGATAGCCCCCTGTATGGAGCAGATCTTCGCGCCGTGGCGGATCGACTGGGTTGAACGCGACTCTGAGAAGCAACCCATCGACGGCTGTCCGTTCTGCGTCCTCTCCGAGCGCGACGCCGACCGCGAAAGCCGGATCGTCGCCCGCAGCGAGCACAGCTTCGCGCTGCTCAACAACTACCCCTACAATCCGGGCCATCTCATGATCATCCCCTATCGCCACGTCGGCGACTACACCGCCCTCACCCGCGCCGAACTGCTGGATCACGCCCGGCTCAAGCAGGTCGCTATCGACGCACTCCACGACGGTCTTGGGCCTGACGGCCTCAACATGGGCATGAACAGCGGCGAGGGTGCGGGCGGCTCAATCGATGACCACCTCCACACCCACCTCGTGCCGCGCTGGGAGGGCGACACGAACTTCATGCCGGTAATCGGCGAGACGAACGTCATCGTTGAGGCTGTCGACGACACCTACGAGCGACTCCATGAGGGCTTTGCGGCCCACCCCGGTGCCATCGTCGATGACGCTGAGAGCGACGACGGCGACAACGCCGAGCAGGCGGTCGAATTTGCGTTCGATCTCACAACCGACGACACCGCGTAGCGACATCGCCGCAGCCTCTCGACCACTGAGACCAGCCGATTTTTGCCCGTCGCTGCCAACCCACAGCTATGGACGACACGCCGGTGCTCGACAATCACATGCATCTCGATCCCGACGCCGCCCGCGGGATGGACGCCGTCGACGACTTCGTCCAGTTGGGTGGCACTCACCTCCTTGTCGTCAACAAGCCCTCGTGGCATCTCGGCGTTGAATCAACCGATCCCGAGGACTTCCGCTCGGTTTTCGAGACCACCATCGACACCGTCGCTGATGCGACCGAGCGGCTACCGGGACGTGCGTGGCCGATTCTTGGCGTTCACCCGGGACTTATCAGCCGCCTCATCGACGGCCGCGGCTGTTCGCCGGAGGAGGCCGCCGATCTGATGCAACGCGTTCTCGATATCGCCGCCGAATACGTTGAGTGCGGCGACGCGCTCGCGTTGAAATCCGGGCGGCCACACTACGAGGTTGATGACGCCGTCTGGGCGGCCTCCAACGACGTGATGAAACACGGGTTCAAGCTTGGGGCTGACCTCGACTGTGTCGTCCAACTCCACACCGAGGCCAGCGAAGATCTCACCGAGATCGCCGAGTGGGCTGACGACCGCGGCCTTGACCCGCTCCATGTCGTCAAACATTACGCCAGCGGTCGCCTCACAGGCCCGACACCGAGTGTGATGTGCAAGAAGGATTGGCTTGCGACTGCCGCCAAGTCGGACGACCCGTTTCTGATGGAGACCGATTACATCGATGACCCCGACCGGCCGGGGGCGGTCATGGGGCCGAAAACCGTTCCCCGGCGCGTCCGGTGGCTCCGCGAACGGGGCTACGATGAGGCGATCGAGATCGCCCACGTCGAAACGCCGAAGCGGGTCTATGGCATCGATACCCGCCGAACACTTGAGTAGCAGCCCAAACGAGAAGAAAGGTCTTTGAGTGCGCCCCCGGAGACACAAGTATGACCGATGAGGACGAGCCAGCCGAGACCTTCTATTCGGAAGACCGCTGGCAGAACTGGCTGACGCGGGTCGGCGAGGAGGATCTCGATCCCGAAAGCGAGGACTTCGCCCGGCTCTACTTCAATCTCCAAAACGACACCACCATCGCGATCGCCAAGATCATCACCGCCGTTGCGGACGGCCATCTCGACGAGGAGGAAGCCCTCGACAAACTGGAGTTTATCAACGACATCGTTCTGGCCGAACCGGAGTTCGACGCCGAAAACAAGCTACTCTTACTCGACAGTGTCCAGACCAGCCTCATCCCCGTTTTCTATGCTGCCGAGGAGTATCTGATCGGTGGGGCTGTCGAGGAACAACCGCTCGATGACAACATCACCGAAGCGGTTGCTGCGGCCGCCGACGAGGATGATGACGCTGCACTCGCCTACCTCGTTCAGGCCGGCACCCAGATCATCGACGGCACCGAGTTCGACGGCAGCGACATCGAGGAACTCGACTCCTGGCTCGTCTCCGAGTGGCTCAACGGGCTCGACAGCCTGCAGGACGCCTTTGCGGATCCCGAAGTTATCGAAGAAGACGACGACTGATCGGGCTGTGATTCGACGATCGACGTCATTCGTATCGACACACCCATAAGCCACCTCGGGCAATCTCGCGTATGGAACCTGTCGGCATCGACGCGGTTGAGGTCTGGACCGGCAAGCTCAAACTCGATCTGCCGGACACCTTTGCCCCACAGAAAGGCGAGGATCCGGACAAATACCGCAAGGGGATCGGGCTGGTCGGCTCGTCGTTCCCGGATCTCCACGAGGATATCGTCACCATGGGCGCAAACGCCGCCAAGCGGCTCATGGATCGCACGGGGCTCACCCCCGAGGATATCGGCCGGATCGACGTTGCCACCGAGTCAGCGTTCGATAACTCCAAACCGGTGTCGACGTACGTTGCGGGGTGTCTCGAACAGTATTTCGACGGCGAGTTCCGCCACGCCAACAAGGGCGAACGAAAGTTTGCCTGCGTCGCCGGCACCCAATCGATCGATGACGCATACAACTGGATCCGTGCCGGTCGCAACCGCGGGCGGGCCGCCCTTGTGATCGCCACTGACACCGCGCTGTACGCCCGTGGCGACCCTGGTGAAGCGACACAGGGTGCGGGCGCGGTCGCCATGCTCATCGACGAAGACCCGGATCTCGTCGAGATCTCAACCGAGCAAGGGTATGGCAGCATGGACGAAACCGACTTTCTGAAGCCGAACCAGCAGTTCCCGTCGGTCGACGGCAAACGGTCGGTGCAAGTATATCTGTCGCGCATGCGCGAAGCGGTCGAAGACTTCGAATCCGTTGCCTGGGATCTGCATCCCGATGATTTTGCCTCCGTTCCGTTCCACACCCCCTTCCCAGGGATGGTTCGAAAGGCAGCCTTGCTCGGCTATCGCCATATGAGCCGCGACACCGAGATCGAAGACGCCCTCGCCGGCGAGATTGGTCGCCAGCCACGCGAGGCCGACTACGCCTCACGAGAGGCGTATGAGGAGGCGATCAGTGAGTATACCGACGCCCTCAAACAGACCGAGCAGTACCAATCGTGGTACGACCGCACCATCGAGCCGACGCTCACCATCTCCCGGCAGGTCGGCAACTGGTACACCGGGTCGGTGCATATCGCCCGCATTGCTGCGCTCCAGTATGCCGCCGAGGAAGACCGGAACCTGGCCGGTGAGAAGCTGCTGGTCGGGTCGTATGGCTCCGGCGCGCAGGCTGAAATCCACGCCGAAACCGTCCAGCCGAACTGGGAAACCGAAATCGCTCAACTCAACGTCGACGCCCAACTCCGGGCTCGATACGACCTCTCGTATTCGGAGTACGAACAGGTACACGACAGCCACAACCACGAGAAAGGAACCGTCGATATCGATGACTTCACCGAGCCAAGCGACGAGTTTGTGTTTACCGGCTGGGGCCGGATGAACGAGCGACAGTACGAGTACGTCGAATAGTTATCGGTTTGCTCTTTCAGCCGGATGTTCAAGTGCGATGGTGACGAAACAACGGGATATGAGCCGCGTCCAACGTGGGATCGTCCACGACCTCCACGACGAGCCGCATCTCGACGGTCGCCGGATCACGGTTCGATTTATCAAAACGCAGGTCGAAGACCGCGGGCTCGATCCCGAAACTGTCTCAGAGCGGTACACTCTCGACGTGGCCGATGTCTACCGCGCGCTGACCTACTACCACGATCATCCCAAGGAAATGGACGACGTCGAACAGCAGCGACAGTCGGCAATCGACTCTCACGACCACCTGACGACTGACCCCGACGACGTGCGTCGCTGATGGGGTATCGGCTGCTTGCAGACGAAAACATCGAGCAAGCAACGATCACCCATCTCCAGCAACTCGACCACGATACCGAGTGGATCGGTGATGTCGCCGAACTCGGGCTCGGCGTGAGCGACGATGTGATCGCCAGCTACGCAGCGCGTGAGGAGCGACTGATTCTCACACAGGACGATGACTTTCTCGCTATTGCGGCGAACCGACCAGTCGGTGTCCTGTTTCAAACCGAGGAGACGCTATCGGCACGCGAAGTCGGCGGCATCGTCGATGAATTATCTGATTATATCGAACAACCCGATATCGTTGTCGAATACGTGAGTCGCAACTGGCTGTGACGAAACTGAACGCAGAGATAGCTATAGACTGGTAGCAACAGCTACGGACTAGCAGAGAGCCACATCCTCACGCGAGGATGTGTTGTCGCTGGAGGAACTCCAGTGTTCAGATAACGCGGTTCTGAAGGTAATCGAGGTGTTTGGCGTTGTAGACGATCTTCACCTCGTCGGCGTCCGGGCTGCCGATGCAGGTGAGCCGGACGTTTTTCTCTTCGACTTCCTCATCCGAGAGGATCTGCTGCATATCCATGTCGATCTCGCCCTCTTTGACGATGGCGGCGCAGTTTGCACACGCGCCGGCGCGACACGAGAAGGGCCAATCGTAGCCCTGGGCCTCGGCGGATTCAAGGATGTACTCGCCTTCGTTGACATCGAGTTCACCGTAGTCCTCGCCGTCAAGCCCTTCATCTTCGGCCTTGTCGAAGAGGTCGTCGTCGTCCATTTCCCAGCCGTGGTCATCGAGCACTTCGTAGTTGAGGTAGGTTACCGTTGGCATCAACAGATCGTTGGGCGCCCACGGCATTAGACTTTGCTGTTCCCGCAGGTGCGGCGTCCGGCTTTGGCCTGTGTATCGGGGCGTTCGCCCACAGGAATGGGCGATACTGTGTCACCGACAGCGCGAAACAATGAAGAGGACCGCGGAACGAACAGTAGTATATGAGTGAGGGAGTGGTGGCGGATTTCGCCGGTCGGTTCTACACCGAGAAGATGGAGACGATGGAACCGATCACCGGCCGCGTGCTCCTCAGCCACAAGCAGTTGGTGTTGGTCACCGACGATCAGGAGACACGCATTCCACTGTCCTCGGTTGTGGATACCAACATCGGCTCGCCACCACAGGCGTTCAAGCAGTTTTTCAACGATACCGTCACCATCGCCTACAAAAAAGACGGCCAACAGAAGGTCGCGGTTATCGAGGGCACCGGCCCAAACGTCGAAAAGTTCAAAACCGTCTTTTTTAAGATCATCGTCGGCGGTCAAACCGTGATCGTCACACACCCGGCCAAACGTGGTGGACGGATCACCGACGCCAGCGACCGCAAGATGAAACTCGGCCTCAAACGCGGCCAGTTGGATCTCAAGGGCAACAATGAAACGGTGACGATCGACCTCGGCGGCGTTATCGACTTCGGCCGCGAACAGCGCGATATCGGCGGTAAAACCCGGCCGACGCTGTCGGTTGATCACTCCGAGGCCGGAACGACACTGACGACACTGATCACGCTGCCAAACGGCCGCAAGCTCAACCTGCTCGGCCGGTATGTCCGGCTCGAATACAGCGACATCATGGAAGCCCTCGAGGAGATTGAGGTCGGCGACGAAGAGGTCGAAACACTCGTTTCGCTGTACAGTGCCGGCGGTAGTGCGGAGCTCAGCATGCTTGTGACCGGCGATATCAACGAGACAAAAGCCATCGTTGACAAGCTCAAAAGCAAGGAACTCGTCGAGGACGGCGAGGAAGGGCTGTCGTTGACGGCGAAGGGACAGGTGATCGTCAACAAGAAGATCGAGTCGGTCAACGCCTGAGCCGGCGAGTACGCTATCGACTGTTTGCCTGTTACCCTTGATACTGCAACTCGTTACTGCTCGTTCATCGCTTCGCTGGCGATGTTGCGACCCCGCGAGTTCAGGGTTACCTCGTGGCGTGTCCGCACCTCATCGACGATATCGAGTTGAATAAGCTTCTCGAAGGTTTCCTCGACTTTGTCAACATCTTGACCAATAAATGCGGGGATCTCGAACGGTGACACCCCGGAGTACAGTGCCATCAGCACCTCCTTTTCGGACGGTGCGAGGTCAACGTTGGCCTCGCTGCGGCGTTCGCCCTCCTTGAGAAACGACTGGACAAAGAGACAGGTTCGTTGTGCTCCTGTGAGGTGGGTTTCAACGGAGGTCTGGCCCTCGACGTGGGAGACCTGAATGACGGTTCGCTCTGTGCCGCCGACCGTTCGTTGTTCGGTGCTGATCTCGCTGATTTCCTCCAATTCGAGTTCGACGAATTTGCCACTCTGGAGTGCGGTGGCGATCGCATCCTCCTCGACTTTCAGGCGTGCTTTTTCCCAGGAGGTATCCTGAACGACGCCGCCCTCGACAGCCGGGTGTTTGGCCTTGACGATGTTTTCGTCAAGAACAGCTTTGAAGAACGCCGTTTTGAACTCCTCGTGGTCGGCGGCCGACACCAGCATGACATCCTCGCCGAGTTTGAGTGCCAGATAGTTTGAGGCCGCCGCGATCGACTGACTGGCGTCCTGTCGGCCTGACAACCCGCTGATATCCGAGAGGGCGATCGTCCGCTTGCCGTCGTTGCCGGCAAGGATGAGACGGCGGTTCGACAGCAGAATCCGGCCCTGCGACCAGTCGACATTGTTGAGTTGCCGCCCCTCTTTGACCGCCATGGCGAATCGCCCTTTCGTATCCGCGATCTTGTACTCACCCTCACTCATCGGAACTCACCGCCTCACATGGGGTGTCGATCGATACATGTTGTTGTACTGTCTCGCCCCTCTGTAATATCACTATCGACCTTTGAGCTTCGAGATCGCCGAGAACGCCCGCTTGCGAACCTGTTTACTATCATCCTCAGTAAGATTTTCCACCACATCGCGGGATCGCTCGCCGCCGATCTTTCCCAGAATAAAGACGCCCTGTGCGCGGGCGTCGTCCGGGGCATCACCCTTGACAAGCTCCAGCAGTTCGTCTTCGACTAGCTCTCCACCCATCTCGGCGAGACTGGTGGCCGCAAACTGGGCGGTTTGGGTGTCATCGCTTGTAAGCGCGTCAACGAGTGTGTTGATGGTCTCCCGGTTGGGTTTGTCGACGACCCGCCCGAGAAACCACGCGGCATTCCGGCGCTGGCGTTGTTGGCTGCTTTCGTCTAGGATCTCAACGATCGGCTGGACGGTCGCGTCGTCGGCACCCTGTAGTTCGGTGACGATCCGATCGCGGATCGAGTGACTCTTTTGGGTGTCGACGTTCGACAGCAGTTCGATAATCGAGTAGATCGACGCGCTCCGCACCCCTTCGTCGGGATCGTTTAATGCCGCTGCCAGCGGTTCGACCACATCGGCGGTGCCGGCTTCGCCCAGCGCGGAGGCAGCGATCCGCCGGATCGCGGTGTTGTCGGCGTCCATCATGTTCTTCAGCGCGGCAAGTGCCTGATCGGTGCCGATCGCCGACAGTGAGATCGCCGCTTCGTGCCGAACTTGCCCGTTTGGATCACCAAGCCGGTCGATCAACGCCGGCACCGCTGAGGGGTGGTTGATCTCGCCGAGGGCCATACAGACCCGCTGTCGAACACGCGGGTCGGTATCTGAGAGCGCGCTCTTCAAGGAGTTGATCCCGGATTCGTCGCCGAGTTTGCCAAGTGCGGCGGCCGCTGCCATCCGTAGTTCGGGGATCTCCGAGGAGAGGGCTTTGGCAAACCGCTTTGCGACCGCCCAATCGGCCCCCTGATCGATCTTCTTGCCGGTGATCTCGACGAGCAGCTGTTCGACAGCTTCCGCGCCGATCTCGTCAAGGCCGTCGACTGCGGCGGCTTTGACCGCACCGGATTCGTCGGTGACGGCAACCGAGACGAGCGTCTCGATGGCATCCATCTCTTCGGTGGTGGCGATCTCGCCGAGGAGCTCACAGGCGCGCTTCCGCACCGCCGGGCTGTCGCTTTCCAGCAGCATCTCTTCGAGCCCGTCGACATCACCGGATCGTGCGAGATCGTACAGCGACATTGGGACTACGGTGTGTATCGATAGATGCGGCAGCGTTTGTTGACCGGTTCGAACTCATCCCGCAACTCCTGTGGGATGGTTTCGGTCATCCCGATGACGAGATAGCTGCCATCCTGCATCGAGTCGGTCAGTGTTTCGAAGATCGGGATCTTGAACTCGCTGTCGATGTAGATCAGGAGGTTTCGACAGAAGACCAGATCACAGTTCCGCCGTGGGCCGTCTTGGATCAGGTCGTGGCGTTCGAACTGGATCGAATCGCGAACCGCCGGCTTGACGGTGAACGTGTCGTCCTCGACATCAACGTATGTCTCTGGGTCGTCAAGCAGACTGAGCTCCTCGCCGATATCAGTTGTCCGTGTCGTCTCGTAGGTGCCGGCGCGGGCACTTTCGAGGGCTTCGTCGCTGATATCGGTACCGACGATAGTGAGCCGACCGTCGTCTATCCGTCGATCATCGCGGGCTAGCATCGACACCGAGTACGGTTCTCGACCGTCGGCACACGGCGCGCTCCAGACCCGTACCCGACGGTGCTCATCGGTCAGATCGCGCAACACCGGCCGGAGGGCCTCCCACATCTCCTGGTTGCGGAAGAAGTTGGTGACATTGATGGTCAGCGAATCCATCAACGCCTCCTTCTCGCGGCTGTCCGACTGCAGTATCTCAAGGTAGTCGTCGTACGCCTCGACCTCTTGGCGTCGCATCCGAGCGGTGATCCGCCGATCGAGATAGTCCGGGTTGTAGTACTCCGGTTCGAAGTCGACCGCATCCTGAATATGGCGGATCACCCGACCAAACCCTTCGTCCTCGAACTGTCTCATAGCGTCACCACATCGAGGACAGCAACCACATCACCATCACCCAACACGGCCGTCCCGCTGAGCCCGGGGATCCCGCTGAGGACGCCCTCAAGCGGTTTGACGACGACCTCCTCCTGATCGATCACCTGATCGCAGTGAAGCGCGACCTTGCGGTGTTCCTCCCGAATCCGCAGCAACATCCCGTCGCCGTTGACGCTGCTCGGCTCGTCGAGTGCGTCGCTGAGTCGGAGGATCGGATAGATCTCGTCGTCGTGGTTGATGATCTCGTCGCCTTTGGTCGTCCGAATCTCGTCGGCGCGGGTGACCTCCGCGATATTCTTGACCGGGATGCCGTACTCGGTGCCGCCGACCTCGACGAACATGACCTTCACGATCGCCACGGTCACCGGCAGCCGGAGGGTGACGGTTGTTCCCTCACCGAGTTCGCTTTCGACGTTGACCGTCCCGTCAAGCTGTTTGACGGTGTTGTGGACAACATCCATCCCGACGCCGCGGCCGCTGACGTCGGTGACTTCCTCGGCCGTCGAGAAGCCCGGATGGAAGACGAGATCGTAGATCTCCGATTCCTCCATCCGTTCGAGCTCGCTTTCGGTTTTGACGCCTTTCTCGATGGCCTTCTGCTTGAGCATCTCCGGATCGAGCCCCGCGCCGTCGTCGGCGACCTCGATGTTGACGTGATCGCGGTCGCGGGTCGCTGTCAGCGAGACGTTGCCGGTCGGCGCTTTGCCCTTCTGTTCGCGTTCCTCCGGCGGCTCGATCCCGTGGTCGACGGCGTTGCGCAGCACGTGGATCAGGGGATCGCGGATCTCGGTGAGGATCGTCCGATCAAGCTCGATATCCTCGCCGGTGACGGTGAAGTTCACCTGTTTGCCGGTCTCCCGTGCCACGTCCCGCACTAGCCGCGGGAAGGTGTCGACGATCTTCGACAGCGGGATCAGCCGCATATCCATCGCCGTATCCTGGAGGTTGCCGGTGATCTTATCGAGCTCGTCGAGATTGTCGGAGTCGATGCCCTCTCGCTCCATCTCTCGTCGTAGCTTGATTCGACTCGTCACAAGCTGTTCGACGAGATTGTAGAGCTCGTCGAGTTGGTTGACATCGACACGCACCGACTGGATATCGGTATCGTCGGAGCTAGAACTGCTTGGCCCGGAGCGACCACCTGCATCAGGGCTGGATCGCCCGCTCTCGCTGTTGTCGCTGCTGTCACTGCTGTCGTCGGTATCGCTGTCAGCATCGCTGCTGGGATCGTCGCGTCCGGCGGTGTCGCTCTCGTCGTCGGCTGCTGTTGCAGGCTCCGTGTCGGCGTCGTCCGATTCCGCGGTCGGCTCCGCATCGGCGTCGACTGCCCCGCCGGCGGCGTCGACCGCCTCGGTGACTGTCATCGGATCGTCAACGTTTGGTGTCACCGGGCTGACGGAGGCAAACTCCACCTTGCCCAACTCGCCGAGAATCCCTTCGATCTCGCTGGCCGAGATATCGACGACGAAGACGTCAAACGTCTCATCGAAGTCGCCGTCCTCGATCATGTCCTGCTCCGGGTCGGTGCCGATCCGGTCGTAGCCCTCCTCGATCTCCTGCATGATGAAGATGGCTTCGACGCCCGGCATCTCGGTGTCACCGAGCCCGATCTCCGCCCGATACACCGCCTCGCTCGTCTCTAGTCTGGCGTCGGCGATCTCATCCGGGAGGTCATCGATAGCGATCGCTTCCGTCTCGTCGCCATCGGGATCGTCCGCTGGGTCATCGGCCGTGGCCTCGGGGTCTGTTTCGTCGTCGACTGCCTCGGCGGTGTCGCTATCGGCGTCGTCGACCGTCTCGTTGGCCGACTCCGTGGCCGCCTCGTCGCTGGCCATGTCGTCGGACTCATCGGCTGTGTCGTCGGCTGCTGTCGCTTCGTCATCGCTTTCCTCATCATTGTCGCCGACGCTGCCGGTCTCCATCTTCTCTCTGAGATCGGCCTCAACCCCGCTGGCGTCGATATCCGTTTCGCCGTCCTCGGCGATATCGCTCACCATCGCATCGAGATAGTCGACGGAGTCGAAAAGCAGATCCATCAGCTCGATGTCAACGTCGATGTCGCCCTCTCGGACTTCGTCCAGCAGATCCTCCATCTCGTGGGCCAGCTCACTGACCGACTCATACCCCATCGCTGAGGCATTCCCCTTCAGCGTGTGGGCGATCCGGAAGATCGAGTCCATCGCATCGTCGTCGTCGGGATCGGACTCCAGATCCAGCAGTGCGTTGTTCAGCTCGGTGATACCTTCCTCGCTTTCAGCCACGAAGGCCTTGCGGTGTGCGTCACTCATTATACCAGCTCCCTGATTGTTGTCGCAATGTCGTCGATATGGCAAACCTCATCAATACAGCCCGCCTCGATCGCGCGTTTCGGCATCCCGTAGATCACACAGCTTTCCTTGTTCTGTGCGATCGTTGTCGCGCCGGCGGCCTGCATCGCACAGATGCCCTCGGCGCCATCCGAGCCCATCCCGGTGAGGATGACCCCGGTCAGCGGATCGTCGATCTGCGCGGCGACCGACGTCATCGTCTCGTCGACGGCGGGTCGCACCGAGTGGCCGCGATCTGCCTCGATCAACTCGACGCGGATCCGCCCGTTGCTGTAGCCGGTGATCCCGAGATGGCTTCCGCCGCGGGCGACGACAGCCTCGCCGGCACCGATCCGCGCGCCGTCGGTGGCCTCTCGGACGGTGTACCGCGAGGCGTTATCCAGCCGATCGGCGAACCGCGCGGTGAACGCCTCCGGCATGTGTTGGACGATGATCACCCGACAGTCGCCGCCGGGCAACTCGCTCATCACCTGCTCGACAGCGTCGGGGCCGCCGGTCGAAGAGCCGATGACGACGGTGTGTTGATCCTCAAACCCCTCGATTTCTGCCGTCGCCGCGCCGCCAGGCCCTGGACTCGCCGGCTGACGTTGAGTGTCGGCGGCCTGCCGGCTGGCCTGTGTGAGGTCGGCGTCGGCGACCGACCGCAGCGTTGCCACAAGCTGGTCGGCGTGTTGGGAGACGCCCATTGATACCTCACCGCCGGGTTTTGAGAAGAAATCGACCGCGCCCTTCTCAAGAGCCTCAAAGGTCACCTCCGCGCCGTCCTCTGTGTGGGCGCTCAGCATGAGCACCGGTGTCGGGTGTTCCGCCATGATACGCTCGACGGCCTCGATGCCGTTCATTCGGGGCATCTCCAGATCCATCGTCACCGCATCCGGCTCCTCCTCAGCGATGACCTCTAGGGCCGCAGCGCCGTCTTTGGCCTCGCCGACAACGGGTACCCCGGCCTCATCGAGAAGGTCGGAGATCAGTCCGCGCATAAATCGGGAGTCGTCGACGACGACCGTCCGTGGCTTACGCACCGCTGTCACCTCCGGCCCACAGCTGGCGGGACGGCTCCTTGGTGACACCGAATCCGGCGGCTTCGCCCAGTGGCCTGCCTCGGGTCTCGCCCCTCATTGTTGTAGGTACTACAAAAAGGGCAAGAATAAAGCCACCGGCTCTCTCCGAATGAGTGATACGTTATTGGACAGAGTTAACTACCGGTACCCCGTCAATACCGCACATGTCCGAAAGTGAAGCCCAACCCGCTGATGCCGAGGCTGCCACGGGGGAGGCAACCAAAGTGCTGGAGTTCGGGCTCAGTGATGAAACGTACTGTCTTGATATCGGCGTGATCGACGAGATCGTCGACGCCGGTGATCTCACCCGTATCCCGAACTCGCCGCCACACGTCGAGGGTGTGATGGATCTTCGGGGTCGGACAACCTCGATTATCAACCCGAAGACGATCTTCGATATCGAGGAAGGCGGAACCCGCGAACGGATTATCGTCTTCGATCCCGATGCCATGGACGACCAGGCGACCGTCGCGTGGATCGTCGATGAGGTTTATCAGGTCACGGACGTCACCCCCGATGAGGTCGACGAGACGACGACCGCCGACGATGAAAACGTCCACGGCATCGTCAAAGACGAGGATCGCTTTGTCGTCTGGGTTGACCCCAACGTCGCCACCGCTGAGTAGCCGACCAGTTTCACCTGTGAGAATTTGAGGCCAATGTTTATTTGCCACTGTGAGACGTATCTATCTATGAGCGTCCCCGCCGTCTGTCACCGACTCGCCTCGCTTCTCGGGGGGGACACTCTCCGCACCCTGCCGAACGGCCGGATCTCCGTATCGGCTTCTCACCACGCGCCACGCCGCCCGGCTCGTCGGCGGCCCTGTCCGATCCAATGTCCGTAACCGAACTTCCCTTGGCCGATCGGCTCACCGATACGCCGAGTATCATCGTCGCTGGGCCACCGATGAGCGGAAAATATGAGCTTATGCATCGGATCTTCGGCGCGCGCACAGACCGTGCGCTTGTGTTGTCAACCGGCCATGACGCCCCGACCGTCCGCGAGGATTATGAGACACTCACCGGCCACGACGGCGACGCGATCGGCGTTGTCGACTGTGTCAGCCGCGAGCAGGGGTCAGACGTTGAGGATACGGAGCTGACAAAATATATTTCCTCGCCAAAGAACCTCACCGATCTAGGGGTAAAGTTTACCCAACTGACCGAGGCGATGGCCGACGATGACCTGACAGTTGGGCTGCACTCGCTGTCTCAACTTCTGATGTACTGGGAGGCCGACCGGATCTACCAGTTCACCCGTGTGTTGCTCGGACAGACGCAGAACGAACACTGGCCGACGATCGCGGTGATCAACGAAACAATGCACGACGAACAGACGATTCACACGCTGCTTGATCCGTTTGAGACCGTCGTCGACACCCGAACGGCTGATGATGGCCGCGAACTCCGCATCCGCGGTCGACTCTCCTCGCCGACACCGTGGCAACAGTTCTGACCCCCTGTTCGACTCGGCCCTGCGTCGTCGATTTTGATAGCCACGGAGCGACGTGTAGCTTGGCAGTCATCCTTCTGGCGGACTGAAAGCACGTTGAGGGTTTTCAACGGCTGCTGATAACGTCGGTCACGACACAGTCGTTCGGCACTCAGCCGCTTCCGAATCGGATTTGATATCGCATTATGTGGTTTATGACATTGAACCGCCCCGCTTTTTGGCCTCCTTCCCAACTATCAGCTAATGGTTGAGTTCGATCCCGAGAAGTTTGAGGACAAGTACGAACACTACTTTCCGCAGCTCCAGCGGGCCTACAAGAACGCGTTCAACACGATGAACGAGGCCTACGACTCGACGTTGATCCACGGCATCGATCAGCAGGTGCTCAACGAAAGCGAGCCGCTATACGATCCCGACGACGGGTTTAGGATCACGTTGCCAAACGATCCCTACGATCGGCTCACGGGTGTCGTCGTCGACCGCGAGACCTTCGAGGAGACGCTGGATCACTACACCGAGGAGATCGAAACCGAGCTCCGCCAGCTGTTCGAGTTGACAGAGTAAGCGCGTGTGCCGTCGGTCGAGATGCGAGACGGCGAACAGTGATAGGAGGCGTCCGCGGCGTGATCGCCCGCATCATTCCACCTGAACCAAAGGCCTAAGCCTGTTGCTATGCAACGAATCCGTATGAGTACAGACTCCGCATCGGCTGATTCCGAGCTTCAAGACCGCGTGGTGAACTTCCTGCGGCGCAACTTCCCGCAGATTCAGATGCACGGCGGCAACGCCGCGATTCAGCGTCTCGACGCCGAGACTGGCGAGGTTGAGATCCAACTCGGCGGTGCCTGTTCCGGCTGTGGCATCTCCCCGATGACGATCCAGGCGATCAAAAGCCGGATGGTCAAGGAGATCCCCGAGATCAACGAGGTACACGCCAACACCGGTCAGGGTGCCGAGCCGGATATGGGCGAAACAGAGGGCATGAGTCCTTCCTTCCCTGGTGAGGGTGGCGACGACAGCGACGAAGGCCCACAGGCTCCGTTCTAACGCTGTTTTTTGAGTAGGTGCGCGGTTTTCACCCTGTTCAGGTTTGGTGAGTACCCTCGCGGTTCCGGTAAATCACATACCACGATACAAAATCGTCTGCGCCGCGATTGATCCCTATTCGACGATGACCTTGCCGACCATTCCGGCGGCCTCGTGTGGGACACAGAGATACTCGTGTGTGCCGGCTGCCTCGAAGGTGTGGACGTACACCTGTTCCGAGCGGTGGAGAGCCCCCTTACCGTTCTCCCAGCCGTCTCTGGCGGCCATTTCGCTGTCGAACCCGCCGGAAGCCCAGTACTCTGCGTCGTCCGGGATCTTGTCCTCGTCGGCGACAACGTTGTGTGCGTCTCCAGCAGCGTACTTCCAGGCAACCGTCTCACCCTGCTGTACTGTCAGCTCCGCCGGCTCAAAGACGACGGCCTGTGCTTCAACGACGTGGTCGGCGTCGTCAGGAACGCCCTCGACAATGTTCGGCCCGCCCTCGTAGGCTGATTCCTCGGCCTCTCCTCCGTCATCAGCAGCCGCGGCGTCAACGGACGGCGCGGCGTCGACCGCGCCGGCGACAGCGAACCCACCGGTACGGGCCATCGCGGCATACCGCGCTACCGGCTCAGTGTCTCCTGACTCAAGGCCGGACTGATAAGAGTTAAGTGCGGCCTCAAAGCCCTCATAGGTATCATGATCGGCTTCTTCCAGTGCCTCGTGTACCTCGGCTTGTTCGAAGTGGGCGAAGGCATCACCCATCATCGCCGCAGCGGGTGCGGTTGCACCCCCAGATTCAGCGATCGCGTACGCGGAGGCGACGGCCTCGTCGTTGAACGCTTTTGCATTGGCGTACACGTCGCCGCCGTCGTCAACTGCTGTCTGAATCGCCCCGAGAGCGGCCTCAAATGACTCGTAGCGTTCCACATCGGCTGCCTCGATGGCCTCGTGATACCCGGCAGCCCCGTTCTCAAAGTGGGCGAAGGCGTCGCTGACGATCGTGCTCGCTCGGCTGGCATCCCCGAGGGCGGCGACGCCGGCGGCATCGAAGCCACGAGCCCCCATGTAACCGGCTTCCGCACCGCTTGCAAGCGCCGCGCTGTGTTCGGCTTCAAACTCGAGGAGCGCGTCACACACGCCCTGATGGTGGGTGTCGACCGCGCTGCTGTTGTCGTCTTCGTAGGCGGTGACGAGTGCGGTCAGGTGTTCCTCCTCGAAGGTTTCATACAGCGACTCGCTTGTGTCCTCAAGTGTTTCGTGGAAGTTCAGCTCGTTCGCCTCAAACCGCCCGAAGAGCCCCTCAGCGATCGTCGCCGCCGCGGCCGCTTCGCCCTGCCGGTAGCGTTCATACGCATCCGCAAAGCGAGCACGGAAAAATCCGGATTGCAGCAGCGGGGCGTCGCCGCCAGCAAGGCGCTTGATTCCGGTACGGAGATTTTCATCGATGGTTGCAACAGCGTCGTCGATCCCGCCGGTATCGCCGTCGTCGATCCTGGTCTGTAGCGATTCAAGTCCGGCCTCGAACGTTTCATAGGCGTCGCGGTCTGCCTCCTCTAGCGCTTCGTGTGTACGGGCCCCCTCAAAGTGAGCGAACACATCGCGTGCCATCGTCGCCGCTGTGTCGGTGCTGCCGTTGGCTGCGATCCAGTGTGCGTCGTAGGCGCGTGCACGATACAGGTTCAATGCGGCAGCGTGTGCGTAATCGGTACCGGGGCCACCGATTGTCGTCAGCGCGGCCGCATCCCAGCCCAACCCCTGTAGGGCAGCCATGTGGGCGGCGTCGGCGACGTTGGCGTTCGCGACCGCATGCAACCCCTGTGTTGCCGCCTCAAACGCGTCCGAACCGGCAGCTGAAGCGTCGGTTGCGTTTGCCGCCTCGGCAGCAGTTGCCGCCCGATCAAGAGCGTCGACAACCCCATCCGCAGCTTCAGTGTCAGCCGCAGCGATCATATCGTACAGCCCCTTTTGTTGGAATTTGGTTCCGATCTGGTTGTACTCAAGGCTGGCGTCGTCGTACGCCTCCGCGGCGAGAAGCACCTCAACGTCTTTGATATGTGCACCCATTACGAGCGCGGTAAGCTGTTTGACCGTCTCCTGGCCGGCGAGTGCGGCCTGCGCGCCGCGAAGCTGTTCATCAGCCGCTCTCATCGCATCGTGGGCCCCATCGAGATCATTGTCCGTAAGCGCGCTCCGGAGGTCGCCCAATGCGGTTTCGAACCCCTCGTAGTGCTCTTTGTCGGTTTCCTCAAGGGTCTCGTGAGCATTGTTCTGTCCTGACGCCATCTCAAACCGCTCAAAGATGTCGCCGACGACGCCTTCACCCGCAGCGTACTCCTCAGCGTGCCCAAGGATCACGGGATCACGGAGTCGGGTGCGGATCGCGTTCCATTCGGCAACGACGCCAAGGTCGGCCGCTGCGATCGACGCTTCGCCACCGCTGTCGGCCTGATTGTCGGTACTGCTACAGCCGGCGAGAGCCGCGCTTGCAAGTACTGTGCCTGTCGTCTGCAACAGCCGCCGTCGTGAGTGTGCCATAGAATTTAGGCCAACCTAAAACAATAAGAGTGTTACGAATTTTAGGCCGACCAAAACAACAGGGTTATGTGTTTTAGGCTAACCTAATAAATTACAGGCTATCCGTCGGTGCCCTCTCAGTTTCCGGGCTACCGATGGTAGCAGCGTGACTGACGATGCTTGGCCCCATGCTCCGTGACCTTCGCGCCCATATCGAATCGCTCGCAGTCGACGACGGCGAGTACACACTCGTCTGTAGTCGCCACGCCGAGCAGCCGGTGCCGGCTGCCGGGTTGTGGTTTCCGACCCGCCAGATCGCCCGGACAGCCGCACGTGCGACAACACAGTACCGCAACGCCCTCCGGCAGTACGATCCGACGCTCCCGCAACATGATATCGTTGTCTGTCAGGGCTACCCCTCGACAGTTGAGCCGCTTGCCGGGCAGTCACACACAGCGACGACCACCGCTGACGCGACGACATCCTCCACCGACGACGCAGATGACCACCCAACAGCAGATGGGTGTGACAGAGCCCCGTGGCGTTCTGCTACAACTGACCCCGCCTCGGGGGCGACGACAGCCACCCGTCCGCTCGTGCAGTTTTGCCATCATGTCGCCGCCGCGGTCTTCGAGACATTGGCTGCCGAGGGGTACGATACAGCCGAAACGGCTGTGATGGACGCCTATCTTGACCATGCCGAGGAGCAGTCGACAGCTGACGGCCTCTGTCTTCGACTACTGGAAAGTATGGCGACAGTGTTGTCGACCCGGCTGTCTCCTTGCGACCAGGCCGCGGTGATGGCGGCGGCTGCCGATCGGCTGCCATCCGCTGCCGACGCCACCGCCACAGAGACCAACGTGACCACGGTGACAGCGGTGTTTGACCGGCTTCAGGAACAGGGGGTTGTTGGGGCGTACCATGACTCCCCGTGGCTCCAGCACCGATCAACCGGGACGCGGGCCGTACTCATCGCGGTTGCCGGCTACGCGTTTTCGCCGTACGGCGGCCAGCTACCGACATTACCGGTCGTGATCGAGTTGTACCGGATGGCTACCGACTGGCAGCCGGTTGCGGTCGATGTTGCGACACGCCCAACAGGTTGGCGGTTTCGCGTTGTCCCAGTCGGTGAAGCCGCACCTCGCGGCCTGGTGAGTGCGTCGGTTGCCGACGATGCGCCGGGGTGTCCGTGATGGGATCCATTCCTCACCCCGCTGTCAGTCACAAACCGGGGTGTCACCGGTGAACCGAACCACACCACGTCGCCGCCGGCTGTCGCTGTGGGCGACGCTGTATCTGGCACTCACCGACGCAACGACCGACGACGAGTCGGATACCACAGCGCAATCGCCTGACCGGCGGTAACACGCCTACAGCAGGCCGCCGGTGGCCATCACGAACAGCGCGGTCGCGATGATCGCAAACAGCACGCCGACGCCCCCTTTAAGAATCTGCGTGTCGAGTGTTGAGGAGATATACGGGGCGATCTGCCCGCCGGTGACCGTTGCCGGCACCGTCCAGACAACCATATTCCACGGCGTTGAGGCGAGGTCGATCGCGTGGCCGCCGACCAGCCCGCCGCCGAAGACGTGTACCAGCGAGGCCAACACGGCGGTCATCGCGACGACGATGTGGTTGGTGCCGATCGCGATCCGGACGGGCACCGAGGTTCGCAGCATCGAGATGATTCCTAGCTCGCCGATGCCGAAGCCGGCCAGCCCCTGGAAGACGCCGCCGATACTGTAGTTGGCAAACCGTTCGAGATAGCCGCCGCGGTTGTAGTTGTAATCCGAGCCGCCGCGATCGACACGGGTGACGACGCCCTCGTCGTCGGTTTCAACACCGGCTGAGCCGGGCTTGGCGTCATCGTCCGGGAGTGCCTCCCCGCCGTCGGCCTCAACGCCTGCTGTCCCGGCGTCAGCCCCGCCTGGCTCCTCGTGGCCCAGATCGATCTTAAACAGCATCACCGATGCCGTCAGCAACGCGATCCCCAACAGCAGCTGGAAGATCGGTTCGGGGATCACAAACGACAGCAGCGCGCCGCCGACAACGAACGGGATCGACCCGCCGACGAGCGTGACAGCCAGCCGCCGATCGACCAACCCGTGTTGGATAAACGCTAAAGCGGAGCTTGAAAGCCCAAAGGACTCGCTGATCAGGCCGACCTTGACAATCGTCTCCGGCGACAGCGGTGGCTCTGTCAGCGTTTCCGGGGAGAGCCGCACCGCCAACACCGGATACAGGAAGATCAGAAACGGCACGAACAACGCCGAGCCGCTGATCCCCACCGTGTTGACGATGGTGGCACCAAGGAGAAACACCGGGAACAGCCACCAAAACTCCAGCCAGTAGCCCTCCCCGGCGGCCGACGGTAGTGGCGCGGCGAGGATGACCCCGACGACGAACGCCAGCGGGGCGAGAAACACGAAGAGGTACTGATACTCCAGAAATGTCCGCTGTGCGCGCGCCGACGATAAAGGCGAACTCATTGCAATTGCGGCGCATTTTATGATTCGATACTAAATACTTTGCCGTTCAGCAAAATCGCGTTGCTAATCATGATGAATGATTGCGACTGCTCGTATTCTACAGTAACATTTATGATCAACTTCGTGCTACACCGTCTCACGATGAGTGTCGATACTGGGCAGCTTGACAGTGACGCACAGGCCCGTGAGCAAGAGTCGCCGTCGGCTGTCGAGCCACCTACTGATGCCACCGGCCTCCGTGGCCGGCTCAAACGGCATTTCGAGCAGTGGGCGCGGCTGTACGTCGACCAGCGCGTCGCTGTCCGCACCGGCGTCGACCGGTAGTGTCTCGCTGTTTCTCCGCGCTCTGTTCTGTCTCGGCCCGATTTGTACGGATGTCGACGCGTAATCGATCCCAACCCGTTTGCTGGTCGCCCCTCAACTGAGGGTATGACAGTCGCCGAGGTACTCGAGTGTCCGGTGTCGATCACGTCGCTGTCGACCGAGCGACACGAACGCGAGACCCCACAGTTCACCCGGGTGACAACCGAGATCGCCCTGTCGGGCGACGGCAAGATGGGTCGCGGCGAGGATGTGACCTACGAGGCCGACGCCCACGACGACCTCGCAGATGCGGGGCTGCCGGATCTCACCGGCGAGTACACCCTTGCTGAGTTCTCCGAGCGGGTCGCCGATACCCCCCTGTTTCCCTCGCCGCCGGAACGGGCGGTCTCCCGACACTACCGGCAGTGGGCGATCGAATCGGCCGCCCTCGATCTTGCGTTGCGACAGCAGGAGACCGATCTCGCCACGCTGCTTGATCGTCGCCGCGAGCCGGTTCGGTTCGTCGCGAGCATGCGGCTCGGCGACCCCCCGACGACCAATCGGATCGACACGCTCCGCGAGCGGGCCCCCGGCGTCGAGTTCAAACTCGATCCAACGCAAGCGTGGGATGACACCCTCGTTGCAACGCTGGCCGACACCGACCGCGTTCGGATTCTCGACCTCAAAGGCCACTACGAGGGTACCGATGTCGACTCGCCGGCCGATCCCGAGCTTTACGAGCGGATCATCGAGGGGTTTCCCGAGGCGATCATCGAAGACCCCGCGCTGACCGACGAGACGCGGCCGCTGTTCGAGACCGACGGCGTCCGGAGCCGCGTTTCCTGGGATGAACCGATCGAGAGCCTCGGCGACGTGAAATCGCTGCCGTGGGAACCCGACTGGCTCAACATCAAACCCTCACGGTTCGGCAGTCTCGAATCACTGCTTGAGACGCTAACCTACTGTGACAAACAGGGGATCCGCTGCTACGGCGGCGGGCAGTTCGAACTCGGTGTCGGTCGCGGACAACTCCAACTGCTGGCGTCGCTGTTCTACCCTGACGGCCCCAACGACATTGCCCCGCGGGCCTACAATGAGCCGGCGGTTGGGGAGTCGTTGCCGACGAGTCCGCTCACCCCGCCAGTGACGCCGGTGGGCTTTCGCTGGGCGTAGCCGCTCGCGTCGGTGGTCGCTTACTCAACCTGCGGAGCGGTGTCGTCCGGTCGTCCAGGAAGTTCGATCTCCAGTTCGAGTTCTGGATCATCCATCCCCTCAAAATCGATCTCGACTTCCACCGGCTCACCGAAAGCGAACGGAAGTTCCCACTCCTCGTCGGTGATCGTGATCTCGTCGCTATCGCGGAGCTGTTCGCCGACCGCGATCAGAAACCCGCCGGTCTCGGTGGCCGACAGCCGGTAGGTCTGTTCGAAGTTGCGGCCGGTGCGGATGGTTGTTTGCTCATCGCTGTCGTTGGTCATTTCCTCATCGCCAGCCGCTTCGTTGTCGGCGGTCGCTTCGGTGTCATCTCTGTCGCTGTCTGTGGTGGGCATGTGTGCGTGTGTCTTCTCGTGGTGCAGTGATAGATCACTTCTGCATCCTGGTATGTGTACGCATGACGTGTCCTGTTTGTTGGTTGCCGCCGCTGGCGTGGCTGGTGGCGGCCACCATCGACAACTGAACCTTTTTGCCCTCCAGCACCGATGATGGTTCCATGAACTACCGCGAGGTCACCGTCACCGGCGAGTACGTCGCTCGACTCGAAACGGGGGCGGACTGGCGGGCTGAGATCGAATCACTCGCCAGCGAGGTCGACGCCGCGGCCGGCTGGTTTTCCGCGATCGGCTCCGTCGAAGATGCCGAAGTCTGGTTTTACGATCAGGATGACGGCGAGTACCAGTCGGTCGACTTCGAGGAACCGCTGGAGGTCGCCGCCTGCGTCGGCAATGTCGGCTTACTCGACGGCGAACTGTTCGCTCACACCCACGCCGTGCTCTCCCGGCGAAGCGGACAGGCACTCGCCGGCCACATCAACACGGCGACGGTCTTCGTGGGCGAGCTCTACTTCCGGGCTTTCGAGGAACCGCTGACGCGAGAGTACGACGAGACGACGGCACTGGATCTCTGGTTGTGAGCGAAACGAGTGATCCGGACGGCGACGGCGATAGTGACATTCCCGAGAGCGACGCAGGTGACGCCGGCGACGAGAGCCGCGAGGCCGGTGAGTCCAACCGCACACCGATGCGGCCGGAAGACGAGCAGTATTTCGACCGCCTCGAAGCAGGTCTCGACGAGGCGATGACTGTTGCCGAACGCGCCAAGGGCCAGGGCAAGGATCCCGAACCCGAAGTCGAGATCCCGATCGCTCAAGACATGGCTGATCGCGTCGAGAACATCCTCGGCATCCCCGGCGTCGCCGAACGCGTCCGCGAACTCGAAGGCGAGATGTCCCGCGAGGAGGCCGCCCTCGAACTCGCCAAGGACTTCGCGGAGGGCCGCGTCGGCGACTATGAAGGCAAGGCCGGCAAGATCGAAGGCGCGGTTAGAACCGCTGTCGCCCTCCTCACAGAGGGGGTCGTTGCTGCCCCGATAGAGGGGATCGACCGCGTCGAACTGTTGGAAAACGACGATGGCACCGAGTTCGTCAACGTCTACTACGCTGGACCGATCCGCTCGGCGGGCGGCACCGCCCAGGCCCTCTCGGTGCTGGTCGCCGACTACACCCGGAGCATCCTCGGCCTCGCCGAATACAAGGGCCGAGACGACGAGATCGAACGCTACGTCGAGGAGATCAACCTCTACGACAAGGAGACCGGTCTTCAGTACTCGCCGAAGGACACGGAGAGCCGGTTTATCGCCACCAACATGCCGATCATGCTCGACGGCGAGGCGACCGGCGACGAGGAGGTTTCGGGCTACCGCGATCTCGACCGCATCGACACCAACTCCGCCCGTGGTGGGATGTGCCTCGTCGCCGCCGAGGGGATCGCGCTGAAAGCTCCAAAGATCCAACGCTACACCCGTCAACTCGATGAGGTCGAGTGGCCGTGGCTGCAGGATCTGATCGACGGCACCATCGGCAAAGACAGCGACGACCCAGCCGATTCCGACGATGACGGCAGTGACAGCGACGAGGATGCTGCCGACGACAGCGACGCCGACGACGCCGAAGGCGATGCTGACGACCCCGCAGTCGATGCCCCCGCCGGCCCGCCGCGCGTCGAACCGAAATCGAAGTACCTGCTCGATCTGATCGCCGGCCGGCCCGTCTTCGGCCATCCGTCTGAGGCCGGTGGGTTCCGGCTTCGATACGGCCGAGCGCGAAACCTCGGCTTTGCGACCGCGGGCGTCCACCCGGCGACGATGCACATCATCGACGATTTTCTGGCGACGGGCACCCAAATCAAAACCGAACGACCGGGCAAAGCCGCCGGGGTTATTCCGGTCGACTCCATCGAGGGGCCGACCGTCCGGCTGGCGACCGGCGAGGTGCGGCGGATCGACGACCCCGAGGAGGCACTCGAACTCCGCAACGGCGTCGAGAAGATCCTCGATCTCGGCGAATACCTCGTCAACTACGGCGAGTTCGTCGAGAACAACCACCCGCTCGCGCCCGCCGCGTACGCGCCCGAATGGTGGGTACAGGAGTTCGACGACGCTGGCGCGGACGTGCAGGCCCTCGAGGACGACCCACGAGTCGACCTTGAGAACCCCTCGGCTGCCGAAGCCATCGAGTGGGCCACCGAGTACGACTGCCCGCTGCACCCGACGTACACCTACCTCTGGCACGATATCTCGGTCGACGATTTCGAGGCGCTGGCCGCGGCGGTCGCCGACGCCGAAACCGAGGATGGCCATCTCGTCGTCGAGCGTACCGGGTCGGTTCGGGAGACGCTGGAAACGCTGCTCGTCGGCCACCACCAATGCGAGGAGACCATCGCAATCCCCGACTGGAAACCGCTCGCACTGTCGCTCGGCCTTGACGACGATCTGACGAAACTGTGGGACGACCTCTCAGCGGCAGCCCGCGAGTCCGACGGCGGCGACAACGCGATCAAGGCGGTCAACGAGGCTGCGCCATTCGAGATCCGGGAGCGTGCCCCGACCCGGATCGGCGCGCGGATGGGCCGCCCCGAGAAATCCGAAAAGCGCGACCTTTCGCCGGCCGTCCACACGCTGTTCCCGATCACCGAAGCCGGCGGCAATCAGCGCGATGTTGCCAAGGCTGCGACGACGATGAATGAACAGGGTCGCCGCGGCGTCCACGACATGCAGATCGGCCAACGGCGGTGTCCCGACTGCGACGCTGCGACGTTCAAACTCCAGTGTCCAGACTGCGGCAGCCACACCGAACCCCACTACGAATGCGAGGACTGCGAGATCGTCTGTGAGCCCGATGAGGCCGGCCGCGTTGAATGCCCGAGCTGTGGCCGCGAGGTTGACGCCGCCGGCTGGGAGACCGTCGATCTCAACGCCGAGTACCACGACGCGCTCGACGAGATCAACGAACGCGAAGGCAACTTCGAGATCCTGAAAGGCGTCAAGGGGCTGTCATCAGCGAACAAGACGCCCGAACCGATGGAGAAAGGGATTCTCCGGGCAAAACACGGTGTCTCCTCATTTAAGGACGGCACCGTCCGCTACGACATGACCGACCTCCCGGTTACGGCGGTCAAACCTGAGGAGTTGGACGTGACCGCCGATCACTTCCGCGGCCTCGGCTACGAGACCGACATCGACGGCGACCCGCTGCGGCACGACGATCAGGTGGTCGAACTCAAGGTACAGGATATCGTTCTCTCGGATGGCGCGGCCGAACACATGATCAAGACGGCCGACTTCGTCGACGACCTCTTAGAGCGGTTCTACGGGCTGCCGGCGTTCTACGATATCGACGACCGCGACGACCTTGTCGGCGAACTCGTTTTCGGGATGGCCCCGCATACGAGTGCCGCAGTTGTCGGCCGTGTGATCGGATTTACGAGTGCGGCTGTCGGCTACGCGCATCCGTACTTTCACGCCGCGAAACGCCGGAACTGTTTCCACCCCGAAACGAAACTCTGGCTCGAAGACGAGGCTGGCGAGTGGCACCACGAAACGATCCGAGCGGTTGTTGAAGACCGCTTAGATGATCCCCGCGAGGACGACTTCGGAACGCTGATCGAGGAGATCGACGGCGCGGTTTCGGTGCCCAGTATCGACGAAAACGGGTCGCTCGTGACGAAGCCGGTTGAAGCTCTCTCGAAGCATCCCGCGCCCGATCACATGGTTGAGATCGAAACCCGGAGCGGGCGGGAACTCACCGTGACACCGGATCATGAGATGCAGGTCTTCGCGGACGGCGAACGGCGAACGAAGCGTGCCAGCGAGCTTACCTCGGCGGATTCGCTCATCACACCCGAGCATCTCGATACCGTGCAGCCGTCCGCGGAGCCACAGCGGTTCGATCTGTTAGCGGAGTTCATCCGAGCCGATACTGTCGACAACGAGCGGTTGATGATCAAAGGCATCGAGAAGGACACGCTCTATGATCTCTTTGAGACGAAACTGGCCGCCGACTGGGACGGGCAGTTCTACCCGCTAAAGCATACAGCCGGGTACTTCGAGATGTCGCACAAAACGCTGAGCAACTATCTCTACCGAGGGAGCGTGCCGGCGCATATCCTGCTGGAACTGTGCGACTCGGTCGAGGCCGTTCTCGACTTCGTCCCCGATGACGTGACGCTTGGCATGAAACGGGATTCCGCTGAAATGAACCGCATGGTGGATCTCACCGAAGACGTTGCGACGCTGCTGGGATACTATGCCGCAGAGGGATTCGCCCGCGAACAGGAGACACCGAAGGGGACGATCCACCAGACGACGATCTGCGGGACAGAGACGGAAGCGCGTGAATTCTACATTGAGGTGTTCGAGCGAGAGTTCGGCGTCGAGCCGTACCGCGAGAACGACGCGAAAGTGACCGTCTCGGGGCGGTTGCCGCGGACGTTCTTCGATACGGTGTTAGACGCGGGTATCTTCGCGGAGACGAAGCGCGTGCCACAGTGTATTTTCAACGCGCCGAAGCCGATTATCTCGGCATACCTCAGTGGCTATTTCAGCGGTGACGGATCCGTCGACGCACGGGCACTCAAAGTAGACGCCACGACAGTAAGCCGAGAATTGAAAGAGGATCTGCTGGCACTACTCAGTCGACTCGGAATCATGGGTCGCGTGACAACGAAGGATCCGGTTGCGTTATCCAAAAAGTTCCCCGAGTTCTACGACGAAGACGATCCGGCGGAGTCCGCCGGGAGCTATGTCGTCAAAATCAGCTCACAGGATGCTGCCGCCTTTGCAGAGCAGGTCGGTTTCCACCTGACTCGAAAAGACGAGCAACTCCAGACGCAAGCCGAATCGATCGCACCGAGACAGCGAGAGGTATTCGATGGGGGCAGTGGCGAATATCTGGTCGACCCAGTCAACTCGATGGAGTACGTCGAGGCAGAGACAGCATACACCTACAATCTCACCGTTGCTGACACCCATTCACTTATCGTGAATGATATGTCAGAAGATCAATGTGATGGTGACGAGGACTGCGTCATGCTGCTGATGGACGGTCTTTTGAACTTTTCTCGACAGTTCTTACCCGATCAGCGCGGCGGCCGCATGGACGCGCCTTTGGTCATGTCCTCGCGGGTCGATCCCACCGAGATCGACGACGAGGCCCACAACATGGATATCGTCTCGAACTATCCACGCGAATTCTACGAGGCGACCCGCGAGATGGCCGACCCCGAAGCCGTCGACATCACGACCGGTGAGGACACCCTCGATACGACCGAACAGTACCACGGTTTCGAGCATACCCACTCGACGACGAATATCCATATGGGGCCAAGTCTCTCAGCGTACAAGACGCTGGATTCGATGATGGATAAGATGGATGCCCAACTGGAGTTGGCGCGGAAGCTCCGGGCGGTCGACGAAACCGACGTCGCCGAACGGGTCATCGAGTATCATTTCCTGCCCGATCTGATCGGCAACCTCCGGGCGTTCTCCCGGCAGGAAACCCGGTGTCTCGACTGCGGAGAGAGCTACCGCCGAATGCCGCTGTCGGGGGACTGCCGGGAGTGCGGCGGTCGTGTCAACCTCACCGTTCACGAGGGATCGGTCAACAAGTACATGGATACCGCCATCGCGGTCGCTGATCGGTTCGGCTGTCGAGAGTACACCAAACAACGACTTCGCATTCTTGAGCGTTCCTTGGAATCAATCTTCGAGAATGATAAAAACAAACAAAGCGGGATCGCGGACTTCATGTGAGGCTGTTCGGGTCGGCAAGTACTGTGCTGCGGTTATTCGGTTGACTGCCACCGAAAGCGGCGGAAAACCTGGAGCTGATGTGTGTATCTAAAAGCACGATCAGTTTTTTAGCTATCCACGCGATTTATGTCGGCAGAAAGTCACTGATTAGTATGGATGTGGTCAGACAGTATGTGTTCCGTACGCCAGATGGGCGAAAGAAGTCATTCCCCTCTCTTTTATTATCGGCTTTTTCGCTCCTTGCGTGGGGTTATTTTTCGATTGGACACGACGGCTCACATACGCTTCTGTTTATGAGCATCGGGTTTGGTCTTGTTGGGCTCGCTGAATCGCTGCCTCCGAGTCAACGGCGCTCAGCGGGGATCCTTCGAATAGTAGCCGTTGGTACGATGGTTCTCCTTTTTTGCTTGCTTGCAGTGAGTCCAGAATTGATAGTAGGATAGTCGAAAGCGTCCGGGCCATACCGCAAGTAATCTGACCGAAATTGATCAAAACAGTGCTGTGTGTGAATACCCGCTACAACCTGTGTTAGCTCAGCGAGACCATCCCGCCCACAACGACAACTACCGCGGGCTGTCTCCCCACAGTTGGTGTTCGATCCGGGCGATGTAGCCGAGGCTGAGACAGGTTGCATGGATGACCCAGAGGGTGAGGCCGACAACCAGCAGCGCGGCACTCGTATAGAGCATCACGCGGGCGACGACAAACGAGAAGAGATTTAGGCCAAAGGAAAGCCCGACTGCGACGAGGCCACCGATGATGAACGTACCGCCGTAGAGGAGTAACGTATCCGAATTCGGATTTGCCTTTAGCTGCTCCGAGAAGTACGTTTCAGCTATCCAGTGCTGTATGTATGCCGAAGTTGATACTGTGTCCTCAATGTTGTCGCTCCCCCCCGATCTATCCGCATTAGCTTGCTGTCGCACTCTGAACCCCCAGTTAGATAGATAGTTATGTTCCGCGTGTAAAAACGATTGTACTATCGATTTGATAGGTGCAGTCGTTCCACCGTCGCTGACAGCCACAGCAGATGGCAGAATCAGTGTAATAACCGAATAGCAACGTACAGCAACTCCATGCTGCTCGTCATAACTGAGAGATGTAGAGTGGGAAGTACGTACTACTTCCCGACCTGTTCCGGGCAGGCGTGTTCGACAGTCGCCGTCGTTGACACGGCGACACCTGTTGATTCCGACGTGTGATATAAATAAGTGGTGTTCAGAATATCAAATCAAATAATGCAATACAGCCAACACGAATTGATCTCAGATACCTACGTCTGAGGATTCGAACCGCCGACGTGGGAAATTATCTTCTCTGAGACTTTCACGGATAGTTTTATCACCAATCACACCCACATAGTTGATACCGTCTGACCTCTTCCGGGCAGGCGGAAACCGCCACCTTTCCGGGCAGGCGGTTTGAACAGTCAACACACGTTGACACTGGTTTGGTATCGCCTGACCCCGTCATACAGACGGGAGGGCGCTTTTCGATACAGTGTTGTTTTAGACGGCTCCTCTCAGTTGATCTGATCCCAGTCGCCGGCGTGGCCCACTCGAATCTCGACCTCGTGCGCAGCCAACACCTCCTGGGGCTCGGAATCGAGCTTGTTTTCGAGGGTGTCGTCGATGGAGTCGATGATCCCTGAGAGGGCAGCCCAGATCCCGGCGTCTTCGATGGGTGAGGTAAAGATCTCGTTTTGTCGTTCGATCCGCATCACGATCTCGCCGTCAACCTTGATTTCGATAACTTTCCCCTTTTCGAACCGCCGCGTCTCGCTGGGATCCGGGATGTCTTTGGGCATACGTGATGGTAATTGGTGTGGGGATTTGACTGCACTGTGTTATCACGATAGCATAGTATCGGCTGATCGGTGTTCGCTAAGCGCACATCAAGAGCATTAATGGGAATTACAACAGCTGAATCGTCGCTATCGATACGGCGATGGTCAACTGTGAGCGATCGGCTTCAACACCACTCAGAAAGGATCACAGCGTCGGTTTCGCGGACGGAGAGCCACGCGCCGTCCCGACTGATGTCGGCGATGACATACGAGGGTCGGCTGTCGGCGTCGTCGACGGCGGCCATGACTTCGGGTGTTGTGGCATCCCCAACAGGCGTGTGATCCTGTGTCATGGAATATTCTCACACGCTCAGGTATTTAATGATACCGGAACCAGCCGTCGGGCCGACGGCTGCCTTCGGTTGATACAAGAGGCTGGCCGACGGTAGCCCGAGGTATGAACGTCGCTGACGCGATGACACCCCGTGACGAGCTTGTCACCGTTGAGCTGCCCGGCACTCGTGACGATGTCCTGACGTACCTGCAAGACTACGGCTTTTCCTCGGTGCCGGTAACTAAGGCCGTCGACGGCGTCGATGTCTACCGAGGGATCATCTCCCGGGATTCGCTGATCGAACGCCCCGACGAGGATCAACTCGCCTTGCTCACCCGTGAGGTCGAGACCGTCACACCCGACACCGATATTCTCGATGCGGCCGCCCACATGGTCGACAACGATGCCCGCCGCGTCCCGGTTGTCGATCCGGCCGACGACGACGAGCTCGACGGGATCATCACCGTCACCGACGTGGTACGTGCCATCGCCCGCGAGCAGATCCCCGGCGGTGCTCAGGTCGGCGAGCTGGCGACTCGTGATATCAACACCACCTACGTCGGGACCCCGCTCACTGTCGCCGAACGCGAGATCTACCACGCGAACGTTCCCTACACCGTCGTGCTTGACGACGACGGCGAGATGACAGGGATGCTCACCGAGGTCGACATCGTCGAGATCGCCCGTGTTGTTGAGGGCGAAGACGACACCGGCGAATCCATCGCCGAGCAGGATTCCGAATGGGCCTGGGAAGGCGTCAAAGCTGTCGGCAACAGCTACTTTCCGACCCGCAATGTTGAGATCCCCGCGGAACCGGTCGCCGAGATCATGACGGGCGACGTGATCACGATCAGCAAGACGAAAACTGCGACCGATGCGGCCCAGACGATGATCTCCAACGAGATCGAGCAGATCCCGCTCGTTTCGGGTGGTGAGCTGATCGGCATCGTCCGCGATATCGACCTGTTGGAGGGGTGCTGATGGCGGATCAACAGGCGCTCACCGAACTCGCCAAACGCCGTGGGTTCTTTTTCGGTGCCAACGAGGCCTACGGCGGGACGGCGGGGTTCTACACCTTCGGTCCGGAGGGCGCGGCGCTGAAACGCAACGTCGAGTCGGCGTGGCGCGAGCAGTTCACTCTCCGGCTCGGCAACGAGGAGATCGAAGCGCCGACCGTGATGCCCGAACCGGTTTTCGAGGCCTCAGGCCATCTGGATGGCTTCGACGATATGCTCATCGAGTGTGCGGAGTGCGGCGAGAGTCACCGCGCCGACCACCTGATCGAGGATGCCGTCGCCGACATCGAGGACGCCGAAGCCCTCGGCGTCGACCGCGTCGAGGAACGCATCCGCGAGCACGATCTCGCGTGTCCGACCTGTGGGGCCGATCTTGCGGGCGAACCGGTCGAGGATTTCAACCTCATGTTCGAGACCGCCATCGGCCCTGGCGCGGGCCAGCCCGGCTATCTGCGACCCGAAACAGCACAGGGGATCTTCGTCGAGTTTCCGCGGCTCAAGGAGTACGCCCGCGGCCAACTCCCCTTCGGGATCACCCAGATCGGCCCAGCCTACCGCAACGAGATCAGCCCACGGCGCGGGATCATCCGCGTCCGAGAGTTCACACAGGCCGAGTTAGAGCAGTTCATCGATCCCGAGGCAGATGAGCCACCGCTTGACGATGTCGAAGACGTTGAGGTCACGCTCTACCCGGTCAGTGAACAGCACGACGACGACGGCGAGTATATCGAGACAACCATCGGCGAGGCGGTCGATGACGCGATCATTACCTCGCCGTGGGTCGCCTACTTCCTCGGTGTCGCCCAAGGCTGGTACGAGCGGGTCGGCGTCGACATGGATCGGTTCCGTTTCCGCCAGCATCTCTCCGGCGAGCGAGCACACTATGCCGCCGACTGCTGGGACGCCGAAAGCGAGATCGGGGGCAACTGGATCGAGATCGCCGGCTTTGCCTACCGCGGCGACTACGATCTCACAAAACACGGCGAGCACTCCGAGGATCGCTTTACCGTGTTCAAACGCTACGACGAGCCAAAAACGGTTGAACGCGCGACCGTCGATCCAGATATGGCCGCCCTTGGCCCCGAGTTCGGTGGCGCGGCCGGCGACGTGGCCGATGCCCTGCAGGAACTCGCCGAGAGCGACCCCGATGCCTTCGATGGCGACGAGGTCACGGTCGAGGTCAGCGAGGCGTCGTCCGACGCCTCTGGCAGCCGGACGCAGTCCAGCGACGATGGCGAAACCTACACCGTTGATACCGAGGTCGCGAACTTCTCGGTCGAAGAACAGACGGAAAACGGCGAACACATCACGCCGCACGTCGTCGAACCCTCCTTCGGTGTCGGCCGGACGGTGTACACGCTGCTCGAACACGCCTACAGCGAGGACGAAGTCGACGACGAAACGCGTACCTATCTCTCCTTGGCACCGGAAATCGCGCCGACCGATGTGGCCGTCTTCCCGCTTGTCAGCAACGACGACGCGCTCATCGACGTTGCCAGCGACCTTGCCGACGAGCTCCGGGCAGCCGGTATCTCCGTTAGCTACGATGATTCGGGCTCGATCGGCCGGCGATACCGCCGGCAGGATGAGGTCGGCACGCCGTTCTGTGTGACTGTCGACCAAGACGGCTTGGAGGGCGACGACGAGACGACCGTAACGGTACGAGAGCGGGATTCGGCAGCCCAACTCCGGCTGCCGGTTGCCGATCTCGCCGCCGAGCTCGAAGCCATCTTCGACGGCGACCGCGCGTTCGCCGATCTGCAGGATCGCTACGACCGCGTCGATACCGACGTGACAACTGACTGACGATGCACCGCGGAGTATCGACATCTTGGTCAGTCTCGAGACAACGCCCATGAGCGAGTACGGCCGGCGGGCGATCCATGCCAGCGGTGTCGGGATGCCGGCGATCTACCTGTTGGACATCGTCACGTGGATCGAACTCCGGTACTTCATGCTCGCCGTGACGGTGATCGTCTTCATCCTCGAATTCCTCCGGCTGGTTGTCGGTCTCACCCATCGGCTCTACGACGAGATCACCCGCCCGTACGAGCAGCACGCGGTCGCCGGCTACGCGCTTTATATGGTTAGCATGACCACTGTCGCCGTGCTGTTCGGCCCGTCGGTGACGATTCCGGCGATGTTGATGTTGATTCTCGGCGATCCGATCAGCGGGATGCTCGGCAACAACGCGGCCGACGAGCACAAACGACCCGCCGTCGTCGTTGCGACGTTCGGGGTCTGTTTTCTGTTGGCCGTGCCGTTTACTATCGCTGGCAGCAGCACCACAGTCGGTGTCGCTGCGGCAGGGATCGGTGCGGCCGTTGGTGCGGTCGCTGACGGTGTCAAGCCGGTCATTCGCGGCGTCGGTGTCGACGACAACCTCACGATTCCGCCGGTCGTGGCCGTCGGTATCGTCGTCACGTTCTGGCTGTTCGGCGTCGATACCGGATTCGCTCCGTTGTGGGCCTGAAATCGGCTCCACACGGAGTGATCACGAAATGGTTTTGTAGCTGAACACTGAACTGTCAATAATGGCAGTCGCCCGTCGATCCAACTCGCATTTCGTTGGTCAGCGGCGGCTGCGGCGACTCTCGCGAGCGGGGCCGACCGACGGCCCCGCCACGTCCCGACGGTCGGGCCGATACCCGGTTTGACCGTCGCTGGTTTTAGCCGAACCCCGTGTTTCAGCCATTTAGAGCCGTCTACGCGGCTATTTTCGAAAATCAAAATCACTGAATTTAAGTCCTACTCCCCGTTTGGTGTGGGTAATGACAAACCGCGTGGCACTGGCGTTCAGCGGTGGCCTCGACACCACCGTCTGTGTGCCGGTTCTCGAAGAGGAGTACGGCTACGACGAAGTCGTCGGCGTCACCGTCGATGTCGGCCAGCCGGACGACGAGTTCGAAGAGGCCCGAGAAACCGCCGAGGCACTCGATCTCGATCACCACGTCGTCGACGCGAAAGCGGAGTTCGCCGATCTCTGTTTCGACGCCGTCCGCGCCAACGCCGATTACCAGGGCTACCCGCTCGGCACCGCGCTGGCCAGGCCGGTGATCGCCAAAGCGATCCTCCGGGTCGCCGAGGAGGAGGGCTGCGACGGCATCGCTCACGGCTGTACGGGCAAGGGCAACGACCAACTCCGCTTCGAGGCGATCTGGCGGGCCTCTGACCTCGAAGTCATTGCGCCCGTCCGCGAGATGGGGATGACCCGCGACTGGGAGATCGAGTACGCCGCCGAGCGCAACCTGCCCGTCGAGGCCGGCAACGAAGGCACGTGGTCGATCGACACCAACCTCTGGAGCCGTTCCATCGAGGGCGGCGATCTCGAAGAGCCCGATCACGTTCCGGGCGAGGAGCTCTACGAGTGGACGACTGCGCCGAGCGGTTTCGGCGAGGAGATCGAACTGGGCTTCGAGAACGGGTATCCCGTCTCGCTGGACGGCGAGGAACTGGATCCCATCGAGTTAATCGAAGCGCTCAACGAACTCGCCGGCTCCTACGGCGTTGGCCGCACCGACATGATGGAAGACCGTATGCTTGGGCTCAAGGTGAGAGAAAACTACGAGCACCCAGCGGCAACGGTGCTGCTCAACGCCCACGAGGGGCTGGAAGCACTCGTCCTCACAAAGGAGGAGCGCGACTTCAAACAGCAAGTCGATTCCGAGTGGAGCCAGAAAGGGTACGAAGGTCTCGTCGACGGCCCGCTCGTCGCCGCGCTTGAGGGCTTCATCGAGGAAACGCAGACCAAAGTCACCGGCACGGTGACGATCCGCTTCGAGGGCGGCCAAGCCCGCGTCGTCGGCCGCGACAGCGAGTATGCCGTCTACTCCGCCGACGCCGCCTCCTTCAACACGGAGAAGGTCGGCGACATCACCCAAGCCGACGCGACTGGCGTCGCCAAGTATCACGGCTACCAGGATCGCATCGCCGCCGAAGCCAAGCGCGCCGCCGACGCGAAACGCGGGGCGACTGACGGCGACAACGGCGACGAGTAAGCGATCATGGACGCCGACGCGAACAGCAACAACGACGAACCCAACGAAGACGTGGACAGCGAGACGGTCGTCCGCCGTGACCGCTTCAGCGGCGGCCCGGCCCGCGAGTTCTTGTCGAGTCTCACCGGCGACAGCCGAATTTTCGAGGCTGATCTCGCCGTCGACCGCGCCCATGTGGTCATGCTCGCCGAACAGGGGATCATCGGCGACGACGTGGCCGGTGAGATTCTGGCCGCCCTCGATGCTATCGACTCGGCGGGCCACAGCGACCTCTCGGACGGCGAAGACGTACACGAAGCCATCGAGTCAGCGGTCATCGACCGCGTCGGCCCCGATGGCGGGAAAATGCACACCGCTCGCAGCCGCAACGACGAGGTGGCGACCTGCATTCGCTATCGCCTCCGCGCGGATCTGCTGGACGCCGCCGAGACGACACTCGCGCTGCGCGAGTCGCTGTTGGCGGCCGCCGCCGAGCATACCGAGACGGTAATGGCCGGCTACACGCATCTCCAGCCAGCCCAGCCGACGACGGTCGGCCACTACCTCGCGTCGTATGCGGCCGCCGTCGGCCGCGACACCGCTCGCCTGCTCGATGCCTACGACCGCACGAACGCCTCGCCGCTCGGCGGGGCGGCTTTCGCGGGGACCCCGTTCGATATCGACCGCAAGCGCGTCGCCGAACTGCTCGGGTTCGGCCGCGTCGTCGACAACGCGATGGACGCCGCCTCGGCGCGGGATTTCCTCGCGGAGGCGACCGCCGCCTTGGCGATCCACGCGACCACCCTGTCAGGGCTCGCCGAGGACATCGTTGTCTTCGCCAATAAGGGATATATCGAGCTGTCGGACGACTACAGTTCGACCTCCTCGATCATGCCCCAAAAGAAGAACCCCGATACGCTGGAGCTGACCCGTGCTGTCGCCGGCGACGCGACCGGCGAGCTGACCGGGTTGTTGACGACGCTGAAGGGGCTGCCGCGAGCGTACAACCGCGACCTCCAGCGCGCCCACCCGCACACGTTCCGCGCGGTCGATGCCGTCGTTGAGGCATCGTCGATTGCGGCTGGCGCGGTAGCGACCGCCGACTGGAACGCCGAGCTGTTGGCCGACGAAGCCGACGACGGCTTTGCGACGGCGACCGGGATCGCCGATCTGCTGGCGATGGCAGGACTGCCGTTCCGCACCGCTCACGAGGTCGTCGCGCTGGCCGCCGAGGAGGCGGAGCACAGCGACGACGGCGTTACAGCCGCCGTGCTTGACGGGGTCGCCGAGGAGGTGCTGGGTGAGTCGCTGTTTGAGTACGTCGACGAGGCGAGCGTCGAGTCGGCACTCGACCCGGCCGAAAGCGTCGCGAGCCGCGATTCGCCCGGCGGGCCGGCCGCCGAGCAGGTCACCGCATCGATCAGTCGCGCACGCGAGACGCTGGCGACCGACAACGATGAACTCACAGCGCGCCGCGAGCGACTGGCCGACGCGACCGAGCGACTCCACCAGGGGGTCGACGGCTATGTCTGAGGCGGGCCGTAGGCGTCGCCATCCGTTTGTCCGGCTCCGGCGACCCCGGTTGGGGTCACAGAACTAACATGAAATTCAGCACAGAATTTCGCTGCCGCAGTGAGAGCACCGAAACCACGCGGAGTGGCAATACTATTTAGTGTAAAATTTAATACAAGTTCGATGTGTTTAAGTATATACGTCGGGAACTCCTGCGTACAGCCATGTCAGAAGCAGATTGTCCGGAGTGCGGTGCCACCGTCGAGTTACACGACGACATCGAAGTTGGAGAGATCATCGACTGTGGCACCTGCGGTGCCGAGCTTGAGGTTATCGCGGTTGATCCGCCGGAGCTCGACACGGCTCCGGAACTCGAAGAGGACTGGGGCGAGTAACGTGACCGCGACGCCCGCGGTGCCGGCGGGAGCGACTGATCCACAGCTAGTAGCATGAAAGTCGGCATCCTCTACTCACGGATCAGACAGGACGAGAAGCTGTTGCTCAACGAGCTGCGCGACCGCGACCACGAGATCGAGAAGATCGATGTCCGCAAACAGCAGTTCGGCCTCGACGGGACGACTGCTGACATCGACAACCTCGATATCGTCGTCGACCGCTGTCTGTCAACCAGCCGGTCGCTGTACGCGACCCGCTTTATCGATCACTACGACATCCCAGTCATCAACAACCCCGAAACGGCTGACGTGTGTGCCGATAAAGCCAAAAACAGCCTCGCACTCGATGCCGCGGGCGTACCGACCCCTGAGACGAAGGTCGCCTTCACCGTCGACTCGGCGATGGACGCCATCGAATCCTTCGGCTACCCCTGCGTCCTCAAGCCGGTCGTCGGCTCGTGGGGTCGCCTGATGGCGAAACTCGACTCCGAGAGCGCGGCCGAAGCCGTTCTTGAACACAAGAAGGTGCTCGGCCACTACGAGCACAAGGTGTTCTACGTCCAGGAGTTCGTCGACAAACCCGGCCGCGACATCCGCGTCGTCGCCACCGACGGCGAACCCGTCGCGGCGATGACCAGAACCTCGGATCACTGGCTGACCAACGCCGCGAAAGGCGGCGACACCGCGGGCTTCGAACTTGACGACACCGCGCTTGACCTCGTCGAGAAAGCCAGCGACGCGGTTGGCGGTGGCCTGCTCGGCGTCGATCTGATGGAAGTTGGCGGCGAAAACAGTGGCAAATACACCGTCCACGAGATCAACCACACCGTCGAGTTCAAAGCCCTCAACGGCTGTGTCGATGTCGATGTGCCGGCCACCGTCGTCGACTGGCTGGAAACGAAAGCGAACGAGGCAACGCCGGAGGCGACGCAATGAGCGACGGAACCGCGGAGGCATCCCAATGAGCGAGACCTACACCGCAAGTGTCGTCGGCGGCACCGGGTTTACCGGCGGCGAACTGTTGCGGCTGCTCAGCGGACACCCGAACTTCGAGATCACACAGGCAACCAGCCGCTCGAAGGCGAACAAGACGGTCGGCTACTCACACCCCAATCTCCGCGAACTCGATCTCCGCTTCAGTTCGCCAGACGATCTCGAATCGGTCGACGTGTTGTTCGCAGCGACGCCACACGGCGTCTCGATGGAGCAGATCGACGAGTTTGCCGAGCACGCCGACACTGTCGTCGACCTCTCGGCTGATTTCCGCCTCAACACGGCCGACCAGTACGAAGAGTGGTACGACGGCCACAGCGCGCCCGAATACCTCGAGGAGAGCGTCTACGCGCTGCCCGAACTGACTCGTGAAGAGTTGCCGGGCGCGGACCTCATCGCCAGCGGCGGCTGCAACGCCGCCTCGACGATCCTCGGCCTCAAACCGCTGTTTGATTCCGGGATCCTCTCTGGCGATGAGCAGATCGTCGCCGACGTGAAGGTCGGCTCCTCGGAGGGCGGCGCGGGCGGCGGCGACGCCTCCAGCCACCCCGAGCGGTCGGGCGTCGTCCGCCCGTACGCGCCGACGGGCCATCGCCACGAGGCCGAGATCGAGCAGTTCCTCGGCGTATCGCTCTCGTTCACCGTCCACGCGGTCGATATGACCCGTGGCTCCTCGGCGACCTGCCACGTCTTCCCCGGCGAACCGGTCTCGAAGGGCGACCTCTGGAGTGCCTACCGCGAGAGCTACGAGGACGAACCCTTCGTGCGCCTGGTCGCCGGCGGCGGTGGCGTCTATCGCTACCCCGAACCGAAGGCGGTCGCCGGCACCAACACCGCCGAGGTCGGCTTCGAACTCGATCCCGGTAACAAGCGGCTGGTGGCGTTTTCGGCGATCGACAACATGATGAAAGGCTCGGCCGGGCAGGCGATCCACGGCACGAACATCGCCCTCGGCATTGAGGAAACGGCGGGCCTCGACTTTCAGGGACTCCACCCGGTTGGCGCGCCCTAATACGGAGTGGTTGCACATGACTGAACACGATTCACAGACACGCGCTCGTCGTCGCCAGCATCAACCGGCCGATCAGTCGGTGGTCTTTGCGAACGCACGGCGGCGACGACTCCGAGCCGACGGCGGCCAGCCGCCGGTCGTCGTCAAGATCGGCGGCGCGAACGCGGTCGACCCCGAAGGCGCGGTCGACGATATCGCCGCCCTCGTCGAATCGGGCCGCGAGGTCGTCGTCGTCCACGGCGGCTCGACCGCCGTCGACGACACGCTCGAACGCATGGACATCGAGCCGACGTACGTCGAAACGCCGGGCGGTGTCACCGGCCGGTTTACTGACGCGGAGACGATGGAGGTTTTCGCCATGGTGATGGCCGGCAAGCTCAACACGGAGTTGACGACGCTGTTCCGCAACGCCGGCGTTGACGCCGTCGGCCTGTCGGGCGTCGATGGCGGCCTGCTGTCTGGTCCCCGCAAGTCGGCGGTTCGCGTGCTCGACGACGGCACAAAGAAGATCAAGCGCGGCGATCACTCGGGGAAGATCACCGACGTGAACAGCGACCTGTTGGACTCGCTGCTCGACGACGGCTACACGCCGGTCGTGAGCGTCCCGATGCTCGGCGAGGACGACGACGAGGTACTGGCAGTCAACGCCGACGCCGACCGCTCGGCGGCCGCCGTCGCGGGCGCGCTCGGCGCCGAACTCGTGGTGTTGACCGACGTGGCCGGCATCTACGCCGATCCCGACGACCCCGAGACGCTCATCGAGTCGGCAGCGACACCCAAGGAGCTAAAATCAGTGAAAGACGCTGCAGAAGGGTTCATGACGAAGAAAGTCATGGCCGCAACCGAGGCACTGGAAGGTGGCGCGCCGGCGGTCCACGTCGGCGACGCCAACCGCGACGCGCCGGTCAGTAGCGCGCTCAACGGCGCGGGCACGAAAATCGAGGCGAGCGCGCTGGCAGATAACGGAGAGATCACCCAATGAGTGGCTTTGTTTTCTCGGAGAAACCGATCGAGATCGTCGAGGGTGACGGCGCGTTCGTCACCGACAGCAACGGCACCGAGTATCTGGATATGGGCGCGAGCTACGCCTGTGTCCCGCTCGGCCACGGCCACGAGGCCGTCCAGAATGCTATCACCGACCAGCTCTCACGGGTCACCTACGTGCAGGCGTCCTACCCGGTCGAAATCAGGACAAAGCTGTACGAACTGCTCGCCGAAACAGCCCCGAAGACCGTCGACAAGGTGTGGCTCTGTAACTCCGGGACGGAGGCCAACGAGGCGGCGCTGAAGTTCGCCCGCGCTGCGACCGGGAACTCGAAGATCATCTCGACGAAACGCGGGTTCCACGGCCGGACGATGGGCGCACTCGCAACGACGTGGAAGGACAAGTACAAGAAACCGTACGAGCCGCTGATGGGCGACGTCGAGTTCGTCACCTACGACGACGCCGCGGAGATGGCCGCCGCCATCGACGACGACACCGCCGCGGTGATCGTCGAACCGGTGCAGGGCGAGGGCGGCATCAACCCCGCACGCAGGAAGTTCCTCCAGCGCGTGCGCGTCGAAACCGCGACCAGCGGCGCGGCACTGATCTTCGACGAGGTACAGACCGGGATGGGCCGCACCGGGACGCTGTGGGCTTCCGAGTGGGCTGACGTGGTGCCGGATATGATCACGAGCGCGAAGGGGCTCGGCAACGGGCTCCCGGTCGGCGCGACGCTCTGCCGTGACTGGATCGCCGACAACTACGGCTCGCATGCCTCGACGTTCAGCGGCGGGCCAGTCGTCTCCGCGGCGGTACACGCAACCGTCTCGGCCATCGTCGACGAGGAGATCCCACAGCACGCCGCCGAGATGGGCGAGTACATGATGAGCGAGATCGAGGCCGCCGCCGAGGAACACGATCTCGGCGTCCGCGACGTACGCGGCGAGGGGCTGATGGTCGGCGTTGAGGTGAAGAAGGGTGCAAACCGCGTGCTGCGTGATCTGGCGATGAACCACCAGATCCTCGCGTTGCCGGCTGGTCGGACAGTCGTCAGATTGTTGCCCCCGCTCACCATTGACGAAACACACGTCGACACTGTCGTCGACGCGCTCACGGAGGCACTTGACTGATGGCTGTCGAATCAACCCACGCCGCAGTGGAGCATCCCGCTATCGACACCGAGGGCCGGGAGCTGCTCGTCGAACTCGTCTCGATTCCGTCGGTTTCAGGCGAGGAGACAGAGGCCGCCGAGGCACTGGCAGCCTTCTTCGAGGCCCACGACCGCGAGGTCTGGATCGACGACATTGGCAACGTTCGCGCGCCGGGCGACGACACCGTCCTCCTCACGTCGCATATCGACACCGTCCCCGGCGAGATTCCTGTCGAGATCAAAGACGGCGATGACGGCCCCGAACTCTGGGGTCGCGGCAGCGTCGACGCGACGGGATCGCTGGCCTCAATGGCGATTGCGGCGGTCGAAACCGGTGCCTCGTTCGTCGGCGTCGTCGGCGAGGAGTCCACCTCGCGTGGCGCGTGGTATCTGACAGACCACCACGAGGCACCTGACCTCATCATCAACGGCGAGCCATCCGGCTGGGACGGAATTACGCTGGGCTACCGCGGCCTCGTCGAGGGCACCTACGTCGCCGCCAGCGAGTCCGGCCACCACTCCCGGCCCGACCTCAACGCGATCCAACAGGGGATGAGCTGGTGGGATCGCGTCGAGGCGATTTTCGAGCCCGACGAGTGGGTCCCCGTTTTCGAGCAGGTGACGACCAAGCCGGTCGACATCGAGGGCGGTGTCTCCGTTGATGGGCTCTCGATGGAGGCGACCATGGAGTTCCAGTTGCGGGTGCCGCCCGAACGCACCCCCGACGAGGTGCGCGAGCTCTCGGATGCCGAACTTGAGATCGGCACAGTCAACTGGACGGAGTCGATCCCGCCGGTGATGACCAACCCCCGCACGGAGTTGGCCCGCGTCTTCCGGGCGGCGATCCGCGCGGGCGGCGGCGACCCACGCTTGCTCCGAAAAACCGGCACCAGCGATATGAACGTCTTCGCCACCGAGTGGAACTGTGAGATGGTGAGCTACGGCCCCGGCGACTCCAGTCTCGATCATACGCCGAACGAACACCTGCCGCTCGATGCCTTCGACAACGCTATCGACGTGTTGATCGACGTCTGCGAGCGGTGCGGCGTCGACGACGACGTAGCGAGCGACGGCGCGGCGAGCGGCGACAGCGAAGCAGCGACCAACGCGGAGGCGGCCAAATGAACGCGGCCGATTTCCTCGATATCGACGATATCTCGGCCGACGAACTCGACGATCTGCTCGCGCTGGCAGCTGAGCTGAAGGCCAGCGAGAGCGACGCCCGACTGACCGACCAGACGCTCGGGATGCTCTTCGAGAAGCCGAGTACGCGCACCCGGATCTCCTTCGAGACCGGGATGACGCAGCTCGGCGGCCACGCGATCTTCATGGGTCCCGACGACATCCAGCTCGGCCACGGCGAGCCGCTGAAGGACACCGCCCGCGCGATGGGCCGCTATGTCGACGGGATCATGGCCCGGCTGTTCGACCACGCCGACGCCGAAACCCTCGCCGAGTACGCCGATGTCCCCGTAATCAATGGCCTCACCGACGACGCCCATCCCTGCCAGACGCTGGCTGACCTGCTGACGATCCACGAGCAGTTCGGTGGCCTCGACGACGTGCGGGTCGCGTGGGTCGGCGACGGCAACAACGTCGGCCAGTCGTTTGCGGTTGGCTGCGCGCTCGCCGGTGTCGATCTCGCGGTCGCAACGCCACCCGAGTATGCGATGGATGACGCCGTCCTCGACCGCGCCGCCGAACGCGGCGAGCCACCCGAGGTCTACACCGATCCCGACGCCGCCATCGACGGCGCGGACGTGATCTACACCGACGTGTGGGTCAGCATGGGCGAGGAGGACGAACGCGAGGCAAAACTCGCGGCCTTCGACGGCTTCCAGCTCAACGACGAGCTGCTGGCCGATACCGACGCGACGGTGATGCACTGTCTGCCGGCCCATCGCGGCGAGGAGATCACCGACAGCGTCATCGAAAGCGACCGCTCGATTGTGTGGGTGCAGGCCGAAAACCGGCTGCACGCCCAGAATGCACTGCTGGTCGAGTTGCTCGGGTAATCGACCCTATGTTTTAATCGATAGCCGCCAAAGAGCAGGTGTGACAGCCGCGGACGACGACCTCCGGTTCTTCCCCTACGAGACGCCGTACCCGAACCAGCGCGAGGCTATCGACCGGATCGCCAACTCGCTGGGCCAGGCCCGCGACGTACTCTTCGAGGGCGCGCCCGGCACCGGAAAGACCCTCTCGGCGCTCGTGCCCGCCCTCGCCTACGCGCGCGATAACGACAAAACGGTCGTCATCACCACCAACGTCCACCAGCAGATGCGGCAGTTCGTCGACGACGCCCGCGCGATCACCCGCACGGAGCCGATCAAGGCGGTCGTCTTCAAGGGCAAAGCCGAGATGTGCCACATCGACGTGGGGTACCAGGAGTGCCAGACCCTCCGGGATACCACCCGCGAACTCGTCGATACCGAAACCGACCACGAGGCACTCGCCGCCCGCCAGGAGGAACTGCTCGAAGCGAGCCAGGAGGGTGAGTCCGGCGCGGCGGAAGCCCGCAACGCGGTGATGGACGAACTCGACGAGCTGGAAGAGGAACTCGACGAGCTTCGCGGCGGCAACGTCTGTGAGTACTACTACAACAACCTCACTGCCGACACCGACGACTTCTTTGGGTGGCTCTTCGACGACGTGCGAACGCCCGAGGAGATCTACGAGTACGCCGAGGGGCAGAACCTCTGTGGGTACGAACTCCTGAAGGAAGGGATGGAGGATATCGACCTCGTCGTCTGCAACTACCACCACCTGCTCGATCCGATGATCCGCGAGCAGTTCTTCCGGTGGCTCGACTGCGACCCCAGCGACGTGATCACCGTCTTCGATGAAGCCCACAACATCGAGGGCGCGGCCCGCGATCACGCGACGAAAACCATGACCGAGACGACGCTCGACGCCGCCCTCGACGAACTCGCCGGACTCGATGACTCCCGCGCCGAGCCTGCGCGCAACGTGATCGAGGCCTTCCGCGACGCGCTCGTCGTCACCTACGAGGACGAACTCAGCGACTACGAACGCGACAATGTCGGCGAGCACTGGGAGGACGTGTCGGTCGCCAACCCCGACGCACGCGACGAGATCACCCTCGCCTTCCTGCGGCTCTACGAGGGCCGCGGTATCGACACCGAGACCGAACTCGCGGTACAGCTGGGCCGCACCCTCGACGAGGAGTACGAACGCGCCTACAAGGACGGCGAGGCGACGAGCCGCGCGGAGTGTCAGACCCTCCAGGCCGCCCAGTTCATCAGCACGTGGATGGACGAGGGCGGCGAACTCGGCCAGCACCCGATGGCCGGCGTCCGGCGAAACGACCAGACCGGCGACGTCTACGGCCGTGCCGAACTCTACACCTGCATTCCGCGCGAAGTAACGCGGAACCTCTTCGACGACGTGTACGCCAGCGTGTTGATGAGCGCGACGCTCCGACCGTTCGACGTGACCGAGGACGTACTCGGCCTTGACTCGCCGGCGACGATGGCCTACGGGCTGGCCTACCCCGAGGCAAACCGCCGGACGTACGCGGCCGAGGTACCGGCCCTGTTCGCCAGCGAGCGCGACGACCCCGCGACACAGGAGACCATCAGCCAGCTGCTGGGAGACGTGATCCGGTTTACGCCCGGCAACACATTGCTCTTCTTTCCCTCGTATTCGGAGGCCGAACGCTACCATAGCCGCCTCAGCGTCGAGAACCGTGCTGACGAGCCATTTGGCACGCTCATCCTTGATGAATCAGGGAAATCGACCGAAGACCTCCGCCAGCGGTTCGTCGCCAGCGACGACGCCGCGCTGTTCACGTCGCTGTGGGGGACGCTCGCGGAGGGCGTGAGTTTCGACGGCAACGAGGCCCGCACCGTCGCCGTCATCGGCGTCCCGTACCCGCGACTCTCCGAGCGGATGGAGGCCGTCCAGGACGCCTACGAGCGCGCCTACAGCGGGACCCACCAGAAGCGCGACGCCGGCTGGGCCTACGCCGTCGAGATCCCGACGATTCGCAAGACACGGCAGGCACTCGGCCGGGTGATCCGCTCGCCGGAGGATTTCGGCGTCCGCATTCTCGCCGACAAGCGATACACCGAGGCCGACATGGGGAAATACAGCGTCCGCCGGAGCTTCCCGGTCGAGGAGCGTGAGGAGTTAGTCGATATTAGCCCAGAGAAGCTGAAATTTGCGATGCTGAACTTCTACACCGATCACGAGGCCTACGACGGCGCGCCGCCGGAGCCATAACGCGGCTCAGCGTCAAAAATCTTCTGCGGAGATCGTTTCGAGATACTCGACGCTGACGTATCGGTACGTGATCTGGTCGTCGAACCCGTGTTTTGGGAGGAGCGTTTCGGCTGCCCGGCCGGCCGGTTTGTCGGTCGTCAGGAGCACGACATGATCGGCCTGTCCGGAGGCGAGTACCTGCACAGCGAGTCCGAGAAGTGCCGTGTCAGCTTTCTCGATCAGATCCTCATCGCGGTCGGTTTCGGCTGCGATGAAGCGACGGGCGGCGTCCATCACTGTCGAGACGACCGACTCCGTGTAATCGAGTTCGTCAGCGACGGTGAGCCAGCCCTCCTCGAAGCCGTCGCTGTATGCCACGTTTCCGGAAGGATACTCCGTCGTCGCCGCGTCGCCACCGAGTTCATCGTAGACGCGCTGCGGAACGAGCAAGGAAACACCAGCCTTGCGGAGGGCGTGGCGAAGCCGCTGGAATTTCTCGTTGTCCGGACCGCCACACCGGACGAACACCCCCGTATCAGCGATGTACGCCGTCGTCATGCAGTCCGGTACTCGGTTACGACGGGTTCCAGTGCTTGCAGGATGATCTCAGCTTCGAGCGGCGAAAGGTCGAGTTCACGGGCTGCGATGCGGTGATTGACGGTACCCTCGACGTATTCAGTGGCGTACTCCAGTGCGGTAGCGAGGCCGTCGAGGCCGTGGCGGTCGACGAACACGTCGATATCCTCGTCCGTCTCGCGGCGGGCGACAGCGGCAATGAGTGCTGGCGTAATCGTTTGGCTGTCACCATCCGTCGAGAGCGTGAGCGAAATCGCCTCGGTATCGTACTCGGCGGGTCGCTTCTCCCGTGTTTTCTCGATCAGTCCGGCCGCTTCGAGTTTCTGAACGTAGTCGTAGGCGGTTCCCTGCGGGATATCAAGTGCGGACACGATGTCGGCGACGCTGACCGGACCCTCCTGCAGAATGTGGGCGTACATCCGGGCGAGAGCCGGCGTTTTGAGGAGATCGACGACAGTCTGAAGCTGGCGGATCGACGGCTCCCCCGACTGCGGTGGTGATTTCGCCATCTGAATTATGAATTATGGATAATTCCTAATAACGCTTCCGACAACACGCGTTCCCTGTCGTCGATGATATTCGAACCGCTTCTCCCGTGTGCTCGTGTCGGGAAGCCGAGATAGCATTACGTCCGACTCACCCGAACGACGGGTATGTCCAGCGAGTCACAGCCACCCGAGGCGGCGCGGCCGCCGCGCGACGACCCACTGCCGGAATCCTACGCCCTGCGCGTGACCGACGGCGAGGTTCACGTCTGGCAGTACAACCCCACGATCCCCGAGCCGGCGGGCGAGTGGCAGTACGTCGAGACCATCGACCAGGCCAACGCGCCGCGGTTCACGCTGGAGTACGCGACGCTGACGGCCCCGGCCGGCGACGGCTACTGGATCTACAGCAACGCCTACGACTGCGCGATGGATTGTGAGTGAGTTACGCCGGCGGCCAGGCGATCCCGTAGTCGGCCAGCAGTTCGGCGAAATCACGCTCCGAGAGGATCGGCACGCCGTTGGCGTCGGCGTCGTCCTGTTTTCGCTGGCCGGCGTTGTCGCCGGCGACGAGGTAGTCGGTGTTGCCAGAGACACCCCCAGTCGCGTTCGCGCCGTGGGCTTCGACCAGCGCCTGGGCGTCGTTCCGCGAGACCGCCAGCGAGCCGGTGAAGACGAAGGTGAGCCCGTCGAGTTCGTCGCCGGCGTCGGCTCCCTCGACCGGCTGCGGGTCGACACCCGCATCGAGCAGCGCGTCGATGGCTGCGCGGTTGTCGGGGTTGTCGAAGAACTCCCGGATCGTCTCGGCGACGATTGGCCCCACGTCGTCGACAGCTTCGAGGGCGTCGGTGTCGGCGTTGATCAGTGCGTCGAGATCGCCGAACTCCCGAGCCAGCGCGGTCGCGGTCGCGCCGCCGACCTCCGGAATCGACAGCGCGGTGAGGAACGAATCCAGCGGCGGCTCGCTGGCAGCGTCGATCTCATCGAGGAGATTCTGCGCGCTCGTTTCGCCCCACCCCTCCAGTGCGGCCAGTTTCTCGCGGTCGAGGCGGTAGAGGTCGTCCAGCGAGTCCAGCAGGTCGGCCGCCCGGAGTTGGCCGATGCGCTCGGAGCCAAGCCCCTCGATGTCGAGGCCGCCGCGGCTGACGTAGTGTTCGATAGCCCGCTCCCGTTGGGCCGAACAGCCCAGCCCACCGGTACAGAAGGCCAGCGGGCCGTCGCGGTCGACGGGGTTGTCGCAGACGGGGCAAGCATCGGGAAATGCGAAGGTGCTGTCTGTTTCGTCGTCGACGACCTCATCGATATACGGGATCACGTCGCCAGCGCGCAGCACGCGGACTCGGTTCCCGACAGCGACGCCAAGGGATTCAATCTCGCCGGGGTTGTGCAAGGTTGCCCGCGAGACAGTGACGCCGCCGACCTGAACCGGCTCTAGGAGCGCGACCGGGGTGAGCCGGCCGGTGCGGCCAACCTGAACGACGATATCGGTGATCGTCGTCACCTCGGTTCGGGCCGGGAACTTGTAGGCGAACGCCGACCGCGTCTCGCGGGCGGTGTTGCCGAGGGCGTCAGCCGCGGCGATGTCATCGATCTTGATAACAACGCCGTCGATCTCGTAGTTCAATTCCTCGCGCTCGTCGAGCAGCGAGTCGCGGTACTTGATTGCGCTCTCGATGTCGTCGACGCGGTCGGCGAGGTCATCGACGTGAAACCCCCACGACGCGATGGCCTCGCGTTCGGCCCACTGGGTGGCCGGTCGTTCGTGTCCGGTGTCACCGGCCTCGTAGGCCATGATGTCGTAGACGAAACAGTCCAGCGGCCGGTCGGCAACGACCGAGGGGTCGAGCTGGCGGATCGTCCCCGCGGTCGCGTTACGGGGATTGGCGAACGGTTCCTTCCCGTCCTCGACGCGTTCGCGGTTGTGTTCCCGAAAGCCGTCTTTCGGCATGAACACCTCACCGCGAACCGCCAGCAGCGCGGGGGAATCGCCGCGGAGCCGCTGCGGAATCGCCCGAATGCGGCGAGCCTGTGCGGTCACGTCGTCGCCTTCCGCGCCGTCGCCACGGGTGGCCGCGCGAGTGAGCCGACCGCCCTCGTAGACGAGTTCGATGGAGATGCCGTCGAATTTAGGCTCACAGACGTAGCCGATGTTGTCGGGGTCGAACCCCTCCTCGCGGAGCAGGCGGGCGGTTCGTTTATGGAACTCGCGGACATCCCCGGCCTCGCCGCTCTGGGCGATCGAAAGCATCGGCGCGGTGTGTTCAACGGTGTCGAGTTCGTCGACCGGCTGGCCGCCGACGCGGGTGGTCGGGCTGTCGGGGTCGTCGAGATCGAATGCGGTTTCGAGTGTTTTGAGGCGGTCGAACAGCTGGTCGTAGACGCGGTCGGCAATTAGCGGATCGTTGTCGGCGTAATAGCGGTAGTCGTGTTCGCGGATCGCCGCCCGGAGCTGGTCGGCTTGGTGTTCAGCCGCCTCGGGTGTGAGCGACTCGGCGGACTCGAATTCCGTCGGCGGCTCGCGGAGATAAGGGTTGTCGTCGTCGGCGTAGCTCATTGGTGGCTTTAACGGCACGTGCGTGAAAAGTCGGTTCGGTTCCGGGTGACGAGAGACGGACGAACAGCCGGTCTACACCGGTCTCTGTGGCCACTATTTTATATGCGGCCACACCAACCTGTTAACCAAATGGGCGATGACGTACTGTTGAGTGTCGTTGTCGCCATCCTGGTGTTTTTATCAACGGCTGTCAGCATTGGGCTAGCTGCCTACGTTCGATACCGGATCGATCACCCGATCGCCGATTCGTTCGGACGGCTGTTGGCCGCTTACGGGCTCTGGGCTGGCTGTTATCTACGTATGCTGCTCGGCCCGCCGGGTGTTTTGACCCGCGCCGCCGTCGTCGGCCAAGGGATCGCAGCCGCGTTCTCGATCGCCGCGTGGTTCGCGTTCGTGATCGACTACACCGGCGACAGCGAGTGGATCCCGGATACCGCGCCGCGGTTGCTGTGGCTGTGGGCCGGTGTTCACGGGTTTCTTCGGATCAGTAATCCAAATGATCTTTTTATCTCTGAGATCGTATACGATTCCTTCGGGCTGTTTGTTCTCCCACTCGAAGTGTATGGCCCGCTCACGCGGGGCACGTTTCTTGTCACGACACTCCTGCTTTTGTTCACCTTCGGACTCCTCGTTCGGTTTATTCGCCGGGCACAGAGCCTCTATCGGTATCAGGCGATCATTATTCTGGGGGCAGTCGTGGTGAACACCGCCTCAACGTTGCTGTTTCTTTTCGATGTTCGACTACACCCGCAACTGGATCTTACACCGGTGTTGTACGCCGGACAGGGGGTTGTTATCTGGATCGCCCTCTACCGGTACGATTTCCTGCGGCGGGCCCCGGTCGCGGCCGACCGGTTTTTTCGTGAGATGGCCGACCCAGCGGTGATCGTCGACGACGAGTTGACCGTCATCGAGTACAACGAGGCCGCAACCCGGGTGGTCGGGACGCTCGACAAACGAGCCAAACTCACCGAGCCCGACGCCGAGGGGTTCAGCGAGCGGGTTCAAGCTGCGATCGAGAACCCGGAGACGCCTGTTGAAGTTACGACAAACGAGAGCCCAGCGCGGGTTTACGATCTCGAGGTGACAGCGGTGACCGACCAGTTCGATCTCACCCAAGGCTACGTCGTTGTGTTGCGCGATATCACCGACCGCAAACAGCGGGAACGACAGCTTGAGGAGCAAAACGACCGGCTCGAAGAGTTTGCCGATGTCGTCTCGCATGACCTCCGCAATCCGTTGTCAACGGCTGAGGGGTGGGCTGCGGCGATCACAGACGCCCTCGATGGTGAGGAGCCGGATGTCGAGACCGCACGGATGGGACTTGAGCATATCGCAACCTCCCACAACCGGATGGACGAGCTCATCGGGATGCTGTTGACGATGGCCCGACAAGGCCAGACGGTTGCCGATCCCGAACCCGTTTCTATCGAGGACTGTGCGACCGACGCGTGGGCGACCGCTGAGACCGGCGAGCTGGAACTCGCCGTTGCGGGCGACCGGACGGTTGCCGCAGACCCAGCCCGCCTCCGGCAGGCCTTCGAGAATCTCTTTCGGAACGCCAACGATCACGGTGAGGCATCGATGGTGACGGTCACAACAACGCCGGACGGCTTTGCCGTCGAGGATGACGGAACCGGCATCGATTCCGACGACTACGAGGCACTCTTCGAGTTCGGCTACAGCACCGACGACGAGGGAACCGGCATCGGCCTTGCGGTGGTCAAACGGATTATCGAGGCCCACGGATGGCGGATCGCGGTCGACGAACGCGACGACGGCGGGACATGCTTCGAGATTACCGGCGTTTCGACCTAAGCAATTGTTTAGTGACACCACACCACATACCAGCCGGTTTTGCCGTAACTCTCACGCATAAAACCTTAGAGATATATGCATACTGTACATGACCACGGGCTTCAACACGCGGAGTCTGCACGCCGGGACGGAGCCCGATCCCGACACCGGCGCGCGGGCAACACCGATCTATCAGACCTCTTCGTACGTTTTTGAGGACGCCGACACCGCCGCCGACCGCTATGCGCTCCGCGAGGAGGGCGACGTGTACTCTCGGGTCTCAAACCCGACTGTCCGCCAGCTCGAAGCCCGTTTGGCTGATCTGGAGGGTGGTGTCGGTGCCGTCGCCACCGCCTCGGGCATGGCCTCGCTGGACTCGCTGACAACGATCTTAGCTCAAAACGGCGACAACATCGTCGCCAGCAACGACATGTACGGTGGCACCGGTAGCTACCTCTCGACGCTCGCGCCGCGCCGCGGGATCGAGGCCCGCACGGTGCCAACACTTGCGTACGACGCCTACGCCGACGCGATCGACGACGATACCGCCTACGTTCACGTCGAAACCATCGCTAACCCCTCGCTGGTTACCCCGGATTTCCAGCGGCTGGCCGACATTGCTCACGACTACGCGGTTCCGCTCGTCGTCGACAACACCTTCGGGACGCCCGCGCTCTGCCAACCAATCGAACACGGTGCGGACATCATCTGGGAGTCGACGACAAAATGGATTCATGGCTCGGGGACGACTGTTGGCGGCGTGCTCGTCGACGGCGGCACGTTCCCATGGGATCACCCCGATGCGGACTATCCGGAGCTGTCGGGCGAAAACCCCGGCTTCGGCTTCGACTTCAGCGAGCGGTTCGGCGACCGCGCGTTCACGCTGGCCGCCCGCCATCGCGCGGTTCGGGCGGTCGGCAATCAGCAGTCGCCATTCGACGCCTGGCAGACGATGCAGGGGATCGAAACGCTGCCGTTACGCATGGATCGCCACTGTGCGAACGCCCACGAGGTAGCGGCGTTCCTTCGAGATGATCCGTGCGTCGCGTGGGTGACGTATCCCGGCTTCGATGACCACGCGACCCATGACACTGCCAGCGAATATCTTGACGGCTACGGCGGCATGGTCACCTTCGGCGTCGACGGCGGCTTCGAGGCCGCCAAGGCGTTCTGTGAGGCCGTCGAGTTGACGAGTTTCCTCGCCAACATCGGCGACGCAAAGACGCTCGTGATTCATCCGGCCTCGACGACCCACGCCCAACTCAGCGAGGCCGAACAGCGCGCGGCAGGTGTCGCCCCTGACATGCTTCGGCTGTCGGTCGGTATCGAGAACAGCGAGGACATCATCGCGGATCTCGACGCTGGGCTGGCGGTGGCTGCCGACCAATGAGCACCACTATGATCGAGGACGACAAACTGGAGGCAATACATGAGTGCGACTGAGGTCGACCGCGGGACGGTGGAAATCGGCGAGTTCCGCTTCGAGTGCGGCGAGTCGATCCCCAACCTCGAGATCGCCTACGAGGCCTACGGCGAGTTCACCGGCGACAACGCCGTTTTAGTCTGTCACGCGCTGACCGGCAGCCAGAACGCCGCCAGCTACAACACCCCCGGCACCGCGGGACAGGCGCGAGCGTGGTGGGGCGACATCGTCGGCCCCGGGAAGGCCATCGACACCACCGACTACTACGTCGTCTGCGCGAACGTGCCCGGCTCCTGTTACGGTTCCTCTGGGCCTGCCTCGACGAATCCAGAGACGGGCGAGCCCTACGGCACCGACTTCCCACCCGTCACTATCAGCGACTGGACGCGAGCCCAGCGTCGTCTGCTCGATCATCTCGGCGTCGGCCGCCTCCGGCTCATCATCGGCGGTAGCGTCGGTGGGATGAACGTGCTTGAGTGGGTCAAACAGTTCCCCGACGACGCGGAGTTGATCGCGCCGGTCGCGGCGGCGGCCAGCCTCGATCCCCAGTGTCTCGCCATCGACGCCGTCGCCCGCCGGGCGATCCGCAGCGACCCCAACTGGAACGGCGGCGACTACTACGGCGGCGACGACGCGGACGCCAGCCCGCCACAGCAAGGCCTTGCCATCGCTCGCCAGCTCGGTCACGTAATGTACCTCTCGAAGGCCTCGATGGAGCGCAAGTTCGGCCGCCGCTCGGCGGGCCGCGACAGCGGCATCGAGGGCAGCGACGCCCTCTTTCCGCCGGATAAGGCCGCGGCGTTCTTCCCCTACCGGGAGGTTGAGTCCTACCTCGATTACAACGCCGAGAAATTCACCGGGCGATACGACGCCAACAGCTACCTCTATCTGACGCGGGCGATGGACGACTACGACCTCGCGGAGGGCCACGGCACCATCGAGCGGGCGATCTCGGCGTTCGAGGGCGAGGCGCTGTTGCTGTCGTTTACCTCGGATTGGCATTTCACTGTAAGCCAATCAGAGACGCTGGCCGAGGCGTTCCGCGCGGCTGATGTGCCTGTCGCCCACCACGTCGTCGACTCCGATCACGGTCACGACGCCTTCCTCGTCGAACCCGAAAACGTCGGCCCGCCGGTTCGGGATTTCCTCGACAGCGGCCTTGATGGACGGGCGATCACCGACACCGCAGCCGACGACGAGGAGCGCGTCGACGATGGTGACGAGGATTTTGCGCCAGTTCACAGCAGTCTGTTTTCGGGCTAACGCTGTCGTCAGTGGCTCCGACGGTAACACTGTGTCCAAGATACCGGCAGTCCCGCGGGCGGCAGGCAGTTTTAGGTGCCCGCTCGGCGTCTACCCGTCCGTATGTCCGACGACACAGACGGCTTCGAGACCCGAAGTCTCCACGCCGGCACCGATCCAGACCCCGCGACCGGGGCGCGCGCACCGCCGATCTACCAGACCACCTCCTACGTCTTCGATGACGCCGAAGATGCCGCCAAACAGTTCGCCCTCGAAAAGCCGGGCCACATCTACTCGCGGCTGATGAACCCGACGGTCGGCCAGCTCCAGGAGCGGCTGGCCTCTCTTGAGAGCGGTGTCGGCGCGGTCGCCACCGCCTCGGGGATGGCGTCCCTCGATGTCGCGACGTTCCTGCTGGCGGAAGCCGGCGACAACATCGTCTCCTCGTCGTCGCTGTACGGCGGCACCTACACCTACTTCACCCACAGCGTCGAACGCCGCGGGATCACGACCCGCTTTGTCGACACCCTCGACTACGACGCCTACGCCGAGGCCATCGACGATGACACCGCCTACGTCCACCTCGAAACCATCGGCAACCCCGCGCTCGTGACGCCGGATCTCGAGCGCATCGCCGACATCGCCCACGAGCACGACACGCCGCTGTTCGTCGACAATACCTTCGCCTCCCCCGCGCTCTGCCGCCCGCTGGAACACGGCGCGGATCTGGTCTGGGAGTCGACGACGAAGTGGATTCACGGCGCGGGCTCGACGGTCGGCGGCGCGCTCATCGACGGCGGCTCCTTCGATTGGCTAGCCCACGCCGATGACTACCCGGAGATCGGCGCGCCCAACCCCGCCTACCACGGCGTCAACTTCGCCGAAACGTTCGGCGACGCCGGCTTCACCTACGCTGCCATCGCCCGCGGGCTTCGCGACCTCGGCAATCAACAGAGTCCCTTCGATGCGTGGGTTACCATGCAGAAACTCGAAACGCTGCCGATGCGGATGGAGCGACACTGTGAGAACGCCATGGCCGTTGCCGAATTTCTCGACGACCACCCAGACGTGTCGTGGGTGACCTATCCGGGGCTCGAACGCCACGAAACCCACGAGATGGCCTCGAAATACCTCGATGGCGGCTACGGCGGGATGATCACCTTCGGGCTGGAGGACGGTTACGACGCCGCCCGCGGAACCGTCGAGTCGACCGAGTTGGCCTCGCTGCTGGCGAACGTCGGCGACGCAAAGACGCTGATCATTCACCCGGCATCGACGACTCACCAACAGTTGAGCGACGAAGAGAAGCTGTCGGCCGGCGTCACCGACGACCTCGTCCGGCTGTCGGTCGGGATCGAAGATCCACAGGACATCATCGACGACCTCGATCAGGCGATTTCGGCGTCGAGTTAGATCGGTCGGCTGCTCAGACGATCTGTTCGCCGTCATCATCGTAGACGGCGATCGCATCGACCGGACACGATCGAGCCGAAAACTTCGCGTCGAGTTCCTCATCCTCCGGAATCTCGACAACGAAGACGCCGTCCTCAGTTTCCTCGCCGCCTTTCAGCACGGCCTTGCCGGCGTCCATATCCTTCTCGAACCCGTCCCACTCGGCGACGCACTGGAACATCCCGATGCAGGTGTCGCGGTCAAATTCGACTTTCATGATCCGGTATTAGGAGGTGGGATACATAGCCGTGTTGCACACGAGAAGCGCAGACGGAGTGTATCCTGCTGAACCCACTGCGTTCGTTGTAGCGTCGTTACAGACACTGATTCGAAGGTTTGGAACAAAGCTTATCAATATACGCCACGCACACTATTGTATGGCAACTGACGGCGAAGCACCCAGTCACCCGCCCGAAGATGAGATGCTCCCCGATGAGCGAGCCGTCATTGCTGATCGACTTGCCGAACTCGAAGACGAGGAGGCACACCGCTCGGTTGATGAGGTTGCTGACGCGCTGGACATCGAACTTGACCAAGAGTGATGCCTCGGGCACCGACAGAACTTACCGTTCTCCAGAGTGCGCAGGATGATCTGGCCGACATACAACAACATAACCCCGATCACGCGGCGCGAATTCTCAACAAGATCAACGATTGGTCGGAGAAAATCCAGTGGGGACGTGTCCCACAGCAGCATCTCACGTATCTAACCGGCTCTGATCAGTACAATTTCTATCGCGAACGCGTAGGCAATGCAGGTTATCGCGCTGTGTACGAGATCAGTGGTGATAGAATGACCGTCGTCGGTATTGTTCCGAAAGGCGAGAAGACGTATGATCTCGCGGAGTTCCGTCGACGGATGGATCAACGAACGAGAGAGTAGCAGACTACCCCGCCGTACGCGCCGGGAGTCGTCTACAGATCAGCCACGTCTTCGATCGCGTCGGTCAGTGCTGTGATCGACTCGACGGTGTGTTCGCCCATGTGACCGATACGGAACGAGTCCTCGCTGAGGTCGCCGTAGCCGCTGGCGAAAACCATGTCGTACTTCTCGGAGACGGCTTCGACGGTGGCGGCGACATCGATACCGCGGGTGTTCTCGATGCAGGTGACCGCCTGGGACTCGTAGCCGTCCTCGGCGAACAGCCCAAAGTGCTCGCGGGCCCACTCGCGGGTGTATTCGGCCATCTCCCGATGGCGTTGGTCGCGAGCAGCGTGGCCCTCATCGAGCATGTGTTTCATCTGCTTGCGGTAGGCCAACATGAGCGGGATCGCCGGCGTCGAGTGCGTTTGGCCCTTCCGGTCGTAGTAGTCGAGACACCGCTGGAACCCACCGTACCACGACGCAGAGTCCTTCTCAAGTTCGCGCTCGTAGGCGGCGTCGCTGACGGTACAGACGGCCAGGCCGGGCGGCATGGCGAAGGCCTTCTGAACCGATGTAAAGATACAATCGATGTTGTGGGCCTCGATATCGATGTAGTCACCGCCGAGACAGGAGATGGCGTCGACGACGAAGTAGGTATCCGGATAGTCGCCCAGCAGGTCGCCGATTTCCTCAACCGGGTTGCGCACACCGGTCGAGGTTTCGTTCATCACCATGCCGACGACGTCGTAGCCCTCATCGCTGGCTTCGAGTGCGTCGCGGATGTCGTCGGGTTTGACCGCGTGGCCCCACTCGTATTCGATGCGGTCGACCTCTTTACCGAGGCGTTCGGCGACGTTGGCTTGGCGCTCGCTGAACGCGCCGGAGGTCGGCACAAGCATCCGATCCTCAACGAGACTGAGCGTCGTCGACTCCCAAAACTCGGTGCCTGAGGCCGTGAGGATGATCACGTTGTCGTCGGTGCCGAGGAACTGTTTTGTGTCCTCAACAATCGTCGTATAGAGGTCGGTCATCCGATCCATCCGATGGCCGAACGTCGGCTGTGCCATCTCCTCGATCACGTCGTCGCGCACCTCTGTCGGCCCGGGGAGATACAGCGTCTTCTCTGGATAATCGCCGGTGTACTCTTGTTTTTTGCTCACGGAATCCACCTTGTGACAGTAGGTCGGCAGCGAGCGGACATGGGAGTTGTGATACCGCGCCAGCACCAGCGGGCGGCGAACCGTGCTGTCGGAGGCGACAGCCCGCCGTCCGGAAATTTAAACCCGACCACCGGCCAAGAGACGCCAATGAAGCCAGCCGAGATCCCTACCCTGCCGCCGGGCGTCGCCGACCATCTTGCCGGCGAGGGGATCGAAGAGCTGTACCCGCCCCAAGCCGAGGCCGTCGAGGCCGGCCTCACTGCGGGCGAAAGTCTCGTCGCCTCAGTACCGACCGCCAGCGGCAAGACGCTGATTGCCGAACTCGCCATGCTGTCGGCGATCGAACGCGGCGGCACCGCCCTGTATATCGTCCCGCTTCGCGCCCTCGCCAGCGAAAAGAAAACCGAGTTCGAACGCTGGGCAGACGAGGGGTTCTCGGTCGGCGTCTCGACCGGCAACTACGACGCCAGCGGCGAGTGGCTGGCCAGCCGCGATATCATCGTCGCCACCAGCGAGAAGGTCGACTCGCTGATCCGGAACAACGCGCCGTGGATCGACGATCTCTCCTGTGTCGTCGCCGACGAAGTCCACCTTGTCGACGACACCAACCGCGGGCCGACCCTGGAGGTCACCCTCGCTAAACTCCGCCGGATCAACCCCGAGCTCCAGACGGTCGCGCTGTCGGCGACCGTCGGCAACGCCGGCGAGATCGCCGACTGGCTCGACGCCGAACTCGTCCAGTCCGACTGGCGGCCCATCGACCTCCGGATGGGCGTCCACTACGGTGACGCCGTCAACTTCGATGACGGCAGCCAACGGGAGGTGTCGGCTGCGGGCAGCCAGCGACAGACCGAAGCCCTTGTCGACGACACGCTGAGCGAGGGCGGCTCAACGCTTGTCTTTGTCAACTCCCGGCGCAACGCCGAGAGCGCGGCTGAGCGACAAGCTGGCGTCGTCGAATCTCATCTCACAGGCGAGGAGCGCGCCGATCTCCGCGAGCTTGCCAGCGAGATCCGACAGGTCTCCGATACCGATACCAGCGACGATCTCGCCGACTGCGTTGAGGGCGGCGCGGCGTTCCACCACGCTGGCCTCGCCGCGGAGCATCGCAGCCTCGTCGAGAACGCCTTTCGTGATCGCCTCCTGAAGGTGATCTGTGCGACGCCGACGCTCGCGGCGGGTGTCAACACGCCGAGCCGCCGGGTGATCGTTCGGGACTGGCGACGCTACGACGGCGAGTTCGGCGGCATGCAGCCGCTCGATACCCTCGAAATCCACCAGATGTGCGGGCGGGCGGGCCGTCCCGGCCTTGACCCCTACGGCGAGGCCGTCCTCCTTGCCAAGGACAGCGAGACGATGGACGAACTCTTCGAGCGGTATGTCTGGGCTGACCCTGATCCTGTCCAGTCGAAGCTGGCCGCCGAACCCGCTCTGCGAACGCATCTGCTGGCGACGATTTCATCCGGCTTTGCCAACAGCCGCGAGGCACTGTTGGAGTTCCTCGATGCGACGCTGTATGCGACTCAGACCGGCGACGAGGGCCGGCTGGCCACCGTGACCGACACCGTCCTCGCCTACTTAGAGCGCAACGAGTTCATCGAACGTGAGGATGACACGATCCACGCGACGAACATCGGCCACACCGTCTCGCGACTCTATCTTGATCCGATGAGTGCCGCCGAGATCATTGACGGACTGCGGTACGCCGAGGAGAACCGCGGGACACCAGCGGATACATCGACCGTGAATCAGCAGGATGGCGATCTGAAGCGACCGGCAGCCGATGGCGACGAGGCGTTTGTCTCAGCGAGCGAACTCCAGTCGAACGGGGCTGACGATGATGCCACCGCCGAAAGCGACAGCGAGAACAACGAAATCGACGACGAGAGCGGCGGCGAAACGGCACAGCCGACGCCGCTCGGCCTCTACCATCTCGTCAGCCGGACGCCGGATATGTACGAACTCTATCTGAAATCCGGGGATCGAGAAACCTACACTGAGCTCTGTTACGAACACGAATCGGCGTTCCTCGGCCGTGTCCCATCCGAGTATGAGGATGTCGCCTTTGAGGACTGGCTGGCCGCGCTGAAAACGGCGAAGCTGCTGGACGACTGGGCCAGCGAGGTCGACGAGGATCGGATCACCGAACGGTACGGCGTCGGCCCCGGCGACATCCGCGGGAAGGTCGATACCGCCGAGTGGCTGCTCGGGGCCGCCGAGCAGCTGGCCGGCGAACTCGGGGGCTCCTCGCGGGTTGCGATCCGCGAGGCGAAAAAACGGATCGAGTACGGTGTCCGCGAGGAACTGCTCGATCTCGCGGGCGTGCGCAACGTCGGTCGGAAGCGTGCCCGCCGGCTTTACGAGGCCGGCGTCGAGAGCCGTGCTGACCTGCGAGACGCCGACAAAAGCGTCGTGTTGGGCGCGTTGCGGGGCCGCGAGAAAACGGCCGAAACGATCCTCGAAAACGTCGGGCGACAGGATCCCTCGATGGACGATGTGACCGCGGCCGAAACGGCAACCGCCGCGGCTACCACAGACGATGATGGCGCGGGCAGCGGCGAGAGCCACAGCGACGCCACTACCGCCGACAGCGACGACCAGTCAAGTCTGGGTGATTTTGGGTGAGAACCGTCGCCGCGACGACGACCATCGGCGACCTTGAGGACGTTCTCGCCGAGATCGAGGCGATCAGCGAGGCGACCGGCGCGACCATCCAGTGTTTCGATGCCACCTACGTCGCCGGCGACCGCCATCTCCGCCGAGCGGTCGAGTTGGCTGTGCGGGCCCGCGAGCAGGGTACGGCTGTCGCCCGCGAGCCAGCGGTCGAAATCCTGTTGTATGCGGCTGGGCGACGCCAAATCAACCAGGCGCTCGAAATGGGTGTCAGCGAGGGCGAAGGCGACGTTGTCGCTGTCGTCACCGATGGTGATGAAGCCGCAGCCGAACAGCGCGTTCGGAAACTGCTCGGTGGGACTGACGCTGGCGATACCGGCGTATCCCTCGGCAACGCGGACACGATCAAGATGTTTTTCGATATCGGCGACCGCGAGGTAGCCGTCGTCGACGGCAATCTGGAGGATATGGTCCTCGAACGCGTCGCGCTGCTCGATGTCGAAACGTAACGGTGCCGGCTGATCCCCTTCGTTTCAAGTGGAGATCAGCTGACGTATGTCTGACATACAGCCGACGTACGTTCGTATCGTGGCGACCCACCACAAAAGAGCAAACAGCTGAATAGTTCCACCAGGATTCGAACCTGGGTCGTTGCCCCCAGAAGGCAACAGGATTGGCCACTACCCTATGGAACTGCGCATTCGATGGAAGTGGGTGTGTTTACAAAACCGTGTCGGTTCCCTGCCTGTGGGTGATTCTGCCACACAGATCGCCACCATCTAGGGGTGTTTCGGCCGTCTCCCGCGGTCGTATCAGCAGCTATTTGTTCGGTAGCAACGCTCAAACAAACATGTACATCGGCCGTTTCATCGTCGTCGGGCCGGGCGTCGGCGCCTACCGCGTCTCCTCGCGGTCGTTCCCGAACCGCCGGATCGCCGACCGCGATGGCCTGTTGACCGTCGAACCGACACCTGACGCCCCCGAGACGGACAACCCCTACGTCTCCTATAACTGCCTCCAGATGGTGTCGCCACCCGCCAGCGACGGCCAGTGGGTTGTCGTCGGCAACGGTTCCCACGTCGATCCGATCGCCGAAAAGATCGAGTTGGGCTACCCAGCACGGGACGCCCTCGCCGAGCCACTGCTCGCGCTTGACTACGAAAAGGACGACTACAACACGCCCCGGATCGCGGGCGTCGTTACCGCCGATTCGGCCCACATCGGCACCGTCCGCGATGACGCGTTGTTGGTCAAAGCCGTCGACGAGCCGACGCTGGTGGCGACCTACGAGGAGGATAGCCCACGAGTCTACGACTTCGACGTGGAAGGCGCGGCTGACGCCGCCGGTGCTGTCTACGATGCCGACTACGAACACGCGATCTGTGCGGCCGCCGTGACTGTTGACGCCGACGGCGTTAGCCACGCCATCGACAACGGCGAGTAGGACTCAGCCTTTACTCTAAGAAGCGTCACCGAACGATCGTGACCGGAACCGGTGCATCGCGGGCGACAGTTTCGGCGACGTTGCCGAGCAAGAGCCGCGAGGCGATGTTGCTGCTGTGGCTGCCGATCACGACCAGATCGAACCCTTCGGCGTGCTCGATGATTGTCTTCGCCGGCGAGCCAAGGTCAACCTCGGTGGTGATCGCTCGCTCGGCGTCGGCGGCGATCGCTCTGGCGCGCTCGAAGACAGGCTCAGCGCGGTCGGCGGCCGCCGCATCGACATCGTCGGCGACGGCGAGGCTCATCGCCTCACCCATGTAGGATGTCGGCCCGCCGGCGACATGGAGGGCGGTCACCGCCGCCGAGGGAAACGCCGACAGCGCGAACTCAAGTGCCGCATCGGCCATCTCGGAGTCGTCCATCGGAACGAGCACGCGTGATACCATGCCACACAAACGGGGCTGCGGGTAATAAATGCGCCCCCGTCGGTGGCGTCGTTACGAGAAGCCGAAGACGGGAACGAATCGGAAGACGAGATACGCACCGATCGTCGAGATCAGCGGGACAACGTTCTGCATTAGAATCACCCGGGCGGTCGTTGAGGGGTTGAACAGATCGGCCGCTGCAGGGATATCTTCGGGATCCTCCTCGCCGATGTCGGGGAGCTCTTCGCCCTCAGTGTCGGCGGCCAGCGAGCCAACGGTAACGCGGGCGTCGCCGGCCTGGTCGCTGATCGACTCCCGGGAGGCCCGCATGGTTCGCGTTGCTCGCCCCCAGCCGAGGCCGATGATCGACATCGTGGCGATGACGACGAAGCTAGCGGGGATCTTGATCGCCGAGAGGCCGATCACAAGCAAGGAGCTGACAGTCGCGACGACGATCGCCGCTGTCAGCGGCAGCGAGGTGATATCGCTGCCGAGGGTGTCCAGTGTCCGGCGGGCGATCGTGAACGCTCCAAGCCCGACAGCAACACAGGCGAGGAGGATCCCGGGATTCATTTCAAGGGCTCCGCTGCCGACCAGCGGCGCGATGGCGTTGGCAACGTTGCTGGTGCCGGAGCTAAACGCCATGATACAGCCGATCGCCACGACGACCGCGGTGCCAACCAGCTCCCGTCCGGTCGTCCCCGGCCCACGCGCGATCTTTGGCATAATGCCAGAACGATCGACGGTCACTAGCGGGCCATTGCTTTGGACGAGGGCGACCCGCTCGTTGAGCGTGGCATAGAAGTACCGCCCGATAACCGCCGAAACCCAAAACCCAACGACGGGTGCGACAAGCCACCATGTGACGATCTCTCCCATGACGGCCCAGTTCAGCGAGTTGCTGGCAAGGCCCAGCCCGGCGATCGCGCCGACAGCGGTCATCGACGTTGAGGCCGGGACGCCGAAGACGTTGCCGACAAACAGCGCGAGGCCGATGAAAAACAGCACCGTGATGCTGGCCGGCAGCGTGAAGACACTAGGGTTGGTGACAAGTTCCCGACCCAGTGTGTCGACGACGCGACGGCCGATCGTCCACGCACCAAGGAAAAAGAAGAGGCTCATCAGCGCGGCGGCAACGGTCTTCGAGATCGTTCCCGCCCCGACCGCGGGGCCGAAGGCCGGCCCGGTGGTTGATCCACCGATGTTGTAGCCGACAAACATCGCCACGAGCACACCGATAAGCAGCAGTCCCTCTATCACAGGTGATTGTTTACGGCCACCCTGCTTAATGGGTCTGATATCGTGTCTGTCTCCGATCTGTTCATCTACTACATCGAGATAGCGGTCGCGTGCTGCTGCCGATATCGCTGGAGTGCCTGTTCTTTCATCTTTGCCTCGATCATGACATCGACAGCGGTATCAAACAGATCGATCGGGTCTGCGATATAGTCCGCGTGGTTTTGTGGTGCGATACTGGGATCTGATTCATGCAGCCGGCGTGGTTCACTGTAATGGATGATCGGTCGAACCTCGTCGGGCCACGTCTCGGCTGCTGTGGTAAGAGCCTCTCTGTAGGTTTCACCGCGGTCAGTAAACTGATGATGGAGCTGATCGTAGACGACCGGAATCCCAACCTCGTCGTGTACCGCCGCAACCAACTCACGAACACTCCACAGCGATTCCGTATCATCATTCTCAACGGTTAGCCGTGACCGAACCGCCGGCGGCAACGAGTCAACGACCGAGCAGAATCGTTCTGCTGTCGCTGTCTTATCGCTGTAATGGGCCCCAATATGGATGTTGATCGAGTTGTACGGCGACCGAGAGAGACCCATCGCATCCAACAGCCGGCCGTGGCATTCGAGATCTCTGACCGCGTTATCAACAACTGACGCCGTTGGGCTGGCAAGCTTAACGAAGTGGCTTGGGTGAAAGGTTAATCTGAGGTCATGGCTGGTGGCAAACTCGCCGATCGCCGCCAACAACGACAGCACGGTCTCGCTGTTTGGGAGTTCAGCAAGCTCATACTGACTGTACCATGGGATAAGATCCGAGGAAATACGGTAAAAATAGATCTCGTGGTCGACATTCCACTCTAGGATACGCTGCAGCCCACGGCAGTTCTGTTCGGCAAGCTCACCGGCATAGCTGAGCCCGCGATCCTGAAACGTTGATTCCCGCATTCCACGGTTGGTTCGCACGTCGTCCTCCCGGAGCGTTCGATTGAGCGCGGCGTAGCCAAACTGTGGTGCGGGTCGATCAGGTTCTGGTGGCGTAAAATCGGGCGACACGAATAGTCACAGTATGAGAGCCAGTGGCCTAATCGTTGCGCTCTGGCGGATCGCGTTTTTCATCTTACTGGGCAGTGTTTCTCCCCTGCTCTCTGTTCTCTAACTGCTATCACATCGTACCGATGTCTGTCCACGATGGATATTGTTCTATTGTGTGATCGAAAGCGTGTTGTCTCTTGGCGCGCCAGCGTGTTGTATGCGCTGTTTCCTCAGCGTTGACCTCCCGACATCGCCTGCTGAGGCGGTCGCCGACGCATAGGCACCCTTCGACGGCTGCGCCGGCCTCTGGCTGACAGATCCAACCCAAGCCCACTGCACGCTCACATTTCTGGGCGACACCGATCCCGACCGTGTCGACGAGATCGAGGCTGCTCTCGAAACAGCCGTCACCAACGCCGGCGTCGATCCCTTCGACTGTACGGTCGGCGGGCTGGGTGTGTTTCCTTCAACGGCGTAGATCAGTGTCATCTGGGCCGGCGTCCGCGAGGGTGCCGGCAACGCCGAACTCACCACGCTGGCTGCGGCTGTCGAAGACGAGCCCACCGCCATCGGCTTCGACCCTGCTGACCACGAGTTCATCCCACATATTACACTTGCTCGGATGGATGCTCCCCCGTGATGAACAGCGTGTCCAACGGCTCGTCGACGAGACTGACCCGACAATCGGGGCGTTTCAGGTTGAGCGCCTTCGACTCAACAAGAGTACGCTGACCGACGATGGGTCGGCTTACGAGACGGTCAGCGCGGTTCGATTGTGACTATGTATGTTGGGCTCTCACACGTAGCCCAGTTTGGCCGATCTCTTGCGGAACTTCTCTAGTGTTGATGATCGTATGCGGGTGTACTCGCCACACCCACAGGAATTAAATACGGCAAGAAATTGCGAGCTGCGTTTAACGACCCTTGGTGTTGAACAAGCGTTTATACTTCTCATATATATCGTTGAAGCATCTGATAATTGTGTTATTAACTGTGGGATCCGACGATAGTGCAACCAGTATCAGTCGTTATACTCACCACTACTGAGGCAGGTCAGCGATAGCAACTGCTGAACGAAGCAGTTCGACTGCGAATACATCCAATGGCACCACTGTGTTACTGTTGCCAACCACTTCTTCACAGCGACACCCCGCCGACAACAATCACTACGGATAAGCGTTCAAACACTGTTTCGATCGCGGTGCTGATCCCAGAGCTAGCTTGTTTGTGTCGGCAACCGGATCTCTATTCGAGTTCCACCCCACGTGCTCTTATTAACTGAGAGGGTGCCGCTTGAATTTCGAACAATCCACCGAGTCAACCACAGCCCTAGCCCACTACTGTGGTTGAGTTGCGTTTCCTCCTCGGAGGTAAGCACCGCTTGTTCATGATCGGGGAGCCCAGGGCCGTTATCAGCCACACTCACGGTCGTCTGTCCACTGGCGGCGGTTTCTCCTGTCGACACGGCAATCTCAACTAACGGGGTTTCTGCGTCATTGTGCTCTAACGCGTTGTCTAAGATATTATCCAGTGCATATGGCAATAACTCGTGTGCTACGACGGCGGTCGATTCCGCGAGTGTGGTTCTAATCGTTGCATTCGCCGATTCCTTCCGCAGTCGGGTCACACGCTCCTGTATCACAGATTCCAACTCAATCGTCGTCAGGCCGTCCTCGCCTTCGTCGCGCAACTGCTCAATATGCCGCGCGGCGTCGCTCAGCTGGATAATATTGGAGAGCCGATCTTCCATCACTCGCAGATGTTCGGTCGTATCATCAACAGTCTCGGCCAACTGGTTCAGGTGGCCGTGAATAATATTTACGTCTGTTCGGATATTGTGCCGCAGCACCCTGTTGAGAACGGACAGACGTTGTTCGCGTTGTTTTTGTTCAGTAACGTCGCTTATTACGAACGTTGCTCCCTCAAACCGTTCATGACGTGTGCGAAACGGGGCTGCCCAGATCCGTACGTCACGAATCGATCCATCTTTGTGCTGATGCTGCGTCTCAAGGCCGGTAAGTTGCTTTCCGTCCTGCAGTTGCGCAAGATGTGGCTCCATCTCATCCGACGAGGCCGCGAACACGTCCTGATACGGCCGTTGGTGAACTTCAGATTTACTCCAGCCAAACACTCTCTCAGCACCGTCGTTCCAAAACTCAATTTGTCCGTCTGTCTCGACGGCCAGAATCGCGACGGGTGCTGCCTCAACGAGACTTGAGAACCAACTTAGGAGCTGTTCGATCGCTGTGACGAGAACCTCAACCTCCGTTTCAGTCTCAAGATGGTAACTCAGATTGGTCACGACTTCGACAAAGAGCTCTTCGGCAAGTTCCTCTCTGTCAGTATCTGCTTTGGACTGATATGTATCTAAAAGGGCTGTTTGGGCCTCTGTATAGCCTTCCTCAGCGAGAGTCCGAAATAGTATCCCAACAAGCTGCTCAACTTCCCCTCTCATTTAGGGAGACCTAAAGCCTAGGTCTGTATAACTCCTTCACCACAGGACGGTGTCGACGGTAGCTGACGGAAGCGGGTATGCCATCTGAGATCGATGACGTACCGCTGCTCGACCATGTGGCCCTTCTACTTGCGAGAGGCAGGATTTATGATACTATGTCCGGTCAGTTAATCGATATGAATGGGCTCCTCCGCGTGAGCCAAGTTGTTGCTGCCGTAGGCGTTGTTTTGATCGCCATCATTACGTTCTCTCCACTGCCACAACCGTACCCAACATGGCCAACGCTTGGAGCCGTCCCAATCAACCCGGAACTTGTTGCCCCAGGCATACTCGGATGTATCACGCTCGTTGTGACGATCCGTGATGGGATCTCTATCAGCTCAGCTGTGGTTGGAATACTTAGCGTAGTAACCCTGTGGCTGGCAGCGACGAGTCTATACGCGCTGTATGCTTCTACAGCCGGCGGCGTCTTCTTCGGAGGGCTGTTTACCCTGGTTAGTGGTATTATTCTCGCTGTTGGGGTGGTTATCAAACAGCTCTTGGGCCAGCGTGAATCTCACGACAGTCGTCCCCATATCAAAGAACGACCCAGCAAGTGAGCACCGATCCATTGGGCCACCAGCGACCATCTATCACTGCGTGTCAATCTGTCCACGATGGTCGACCCATTTCCTATCGCCTATCTGCAGGGCAACCCCCCTTCTACACCGTCCTCACAGAAAGCGGCAGGATCCCATCGGCTGTCAGCGGTGAACACTGTCTCATGACGATTTCGTCGCGGCTTCCAACAACTATCCTCGGAATACTGCTTGTTCCGCACAGTGCCAGCGTCGCCCCCCGGAACCCTTTTGCGGCCGACTGGCATATAAACAAACAACATGGGAACAGGCTCTGACATGTATCGACAGCAGATCCTCGACCACTACAAGAGCCCCCGAAACTACGGGGAACTTGAGGATCCGGATTTCAGCCACACCGGCGAAAACCCCTCTTGTGGCGACACGATTCAGATGGACGTAAAACTCGATGAGAGCAACGAGGAGATCGAATACGTCAGCTTCACTGGCGATGGCTGTGCTATCTCACAGGCTTCGGCGAGCATGCTCTCGGAGCAGCTTGTCGGGATGACCCTCGAAGAACTAGAGAATCTCGAAACTGACGATATCACCGATATGCTCGGCGTGACAATCTCGCCGATGCGGATCCCCTGTGCTGTGTTGGGCAACCAAGTTGCGAAGGACGGCGCGAGGCTTCATCAGGGCGAGCTTGACCCCGAGGAATACGGCGAGACGATCACCGAGGAGTGAAAACGGCGTCGCTCACCGAGTAGCCGGCCAGTTCAACAATCGCGTCGTCCGACATTTAGGTGTGATACGACGACTCACAGCTTGCCGAACAGAAGTGGTTGTAGCTGACCTCACCGTCGTCGCCTGTCGTTGCAATCACACGGTTGGTCGGGAGGGCTGTGATTGATTCGCTACAGACTGCGCAGTTCGGTGCCTCATCCTCGCTGATTGGTGTCTCGCTCATACACGCTGACTGACACTGGGCGTGGGTATGGCGTTACCCCGGCTGTGCTACGTGTGTGCACAGCCCACCTCGCGGGCGACCGACTACAACCGCCCGGCGATATCCTCGGCAAAGTAGGTCACGATCAGATCCGCACCCGCGCGTTTGATGCTCAGCAGCGATTCATACGCTGTGGCTTCGAGATCCAACCAGCCCTTTTCGGCGGCCGCGTGAATCATCGCGTATTCGCCGGAGACGTTGTATGCAGCGACCGGCTTGTCGGCGCTTTCCCGTACGTCGCGGACGATATCGAGATACGGCAAGGCGGGTTTCACCATCAACACATCCGCGCCTTCCTCGGCATCAATGGCGACCTCGCGGTGGGCTTCCCGCCGGTTTGCGGGATCCATCTGGTAGTGTCGTCGGTCGCCGAACGCTGGCGCGCCGTCGGCGGCTTCGCGGAACGGCCCATAGAATGAGGATTCGTACTTTGCGGCGTAGCTCATGATCGGAATCTGCTCAAAACCAGCGCTGTCAAGCGCTGTCCTGATCGCTCCAACCATCCCGTCGGTCATACTGGATGGGGCGACCATATCCGCGCCGGCCTCGGCCTGTGAGACGGCGACATCGGCCAGCAGCTCCAGGGTGTCGTCGTTTTTGACGGTCAGCGTCGGATCGTCGTGGGCGTGTGGTTCAAGCACACCGCAGTGACCGTGGTCGGTGTACTCACAGAGACAGACATCGCCGATGACGTAGGCGTCGGTGTTTTCGGTGACTGCCTGGATCCCCCGCTGGACGACGCCATCCGCGGCGTAGGCCTCGCTGCCGACCTCGTCTTTCGTGTCGGGAACCCCGAAGATCATGACGGCTTCGACACCGGTTTCTTGAATCTCTTCGACGCGGGCGGCGGCCTCGTCGACAGGGACACGCTCGTGGCCTGGCATCGAGCTGATCGGGACACGCTCGTCGGTTGTCTCATCGACAAAAACGGGTGCGATGAGATCCTGTGCATCCACCGTTGTCTCCCGCACTAGCGGACGGATGCCGTCGGTGCGGAGACGGCGTGGCCGGTCAGTCGGCGTAAATGACATACCGGATCGTTGGCCGCACCGCCCATAGACGTATCGCTCCGAAAACAGCCGCACCACGCCGCTGACGCTCGGTTATTCCGTCCGGTTGACGTCGAGTTGCTCTTCGAGTTCGGCAAGCTCCGCGGAGTCGGTGAGCTCCTCCATGCGCTCTTGGAAGTGCTCCGTGCAGAGACCAACTTTCAGCCCATCTTTCTCCGCCGCAAACGCCGCCGCCTCCTCACAGTAATGACAGCGCATACCCTACTGTAGGCGCGGAACGTGTTTAACTCACCGCTTTTGAAGCCAACGGCGAAACCGCTTGACGGCCGCCGGCGGTGGCCCGGCCTGTCCCAGCGTTGTTCCGTGGGCATCGCTGCCGCCGGTTGCCAGCAGCGAGTGGCGGTCGATGGCGTCGTCGATACGGTCGGTGTCGACCGCGTGATCGTATGGGTAGTAGCGTTCAACCGCCTCAAGCTCGGCAGCGTGATCGAGGGCCGCGCCGGGATCGTCGTACCGAAGCGGGTGAGCGAGGCTGACGACCGGACAGGCCTCGGTGAGAAGGCTGATCCCGCGGGCAACCGGCGTGATCTCTCGGGGGATATAACAGGGGCAGCCGTCTCCGATGAGTTCGCCGAAGGCCCCCTGAAAATCGTAGTTGGCGTCGCTGTTTGCGACCGCTCGCGCGATGTGTTGGCGACCGATGCCGGGCTGGATGTCGAGTTCGAGGGTCACGCCAATGTAGTCTTCGACGCGGTCGATGATCTGCTTGGCGCGTTCGATGCGATTCTGCTGGAGGCGATCAAGCTCAACGGTCAGCTCGTCGGTGGATTCGACGGCGTAGCCCAGCAGGTCGAGTCGTTGGCGACCGGTGTCGACCCGAAGCTCGATCCTACGGATCACGGTCACCCCGTCGTGGTCGGTGATCGGCGCGTCAAGTGCGGGCTGAATCCGATCGTGGTCGGTGACCGCAACGAGATCGATATCTGCGGCGTCGGCCGCTGCCGGCACCGCCTCGATGGGCAGTGTGCCGTCAGAGGCCGTCGTGTGGACATGGAGATCCGCGGCCGGCTGCGCCATACTCACCCTCGCCGCCGCTGTGGAAAGAGGTTATCGGCCATTGTGACGACAGCAGCTAGCGGCTACCCTGCCGGCTCGTTGTCGGTGGTGAAATCGATGGCATCGTCGAGCGACAGTGGGAGTCGCCCCGTTCGGTAGCCCGTCGTGGTTCCGTCCGGGCGGCGGCGGAAAACAACTGCTGGCCGGTGGCCGACCTCCGGCTGCTCGGCGATGATCGGCTGCCAATCCGGGTCAGGAAACGACGAACAGTCGACCAACAGCACGATGCCGCCGGCGTGGGCGTTGAGTTGGCCATCGGTCTTCGTTTTGACCGTCTCTTTGATCGCGGTCGTTGCGGCGTTTGCTGCTCGTCGATCCGGCGGCAGCGGGCGGGTCACCTCGACAAGTACCGCACCGTTGTCGTCGTTATCAGCCGGTTCGGCACGGAAATCGATTGCGTGGCCGGTCGTCACCGTGATCTCCGGGGTGATCTCATAGCCCGCCTCGACCAACAGCTTCGCAACGTTGAATTCGCCCATTGCGGCGGTCATCCGCGTGAGATCAAGCTGCTCGGAGGTGCCGAGCTTGCCGGCCATCTCCTCGCGGTACCCGTCGAGTGCGCCGGTGTGGAGGACAGCCTCGTAGTGCTGGAGTGCTTCCTCGGCGCTCGCATTCGGAAAGCCGGCGGCGTGATCGATGAAAAACGACCGGGTGCTCTCACGGCCATCCTTCGAGAGGAACACGGGCAGAAAGAACCACGCAAGGTGGTCGTAGGGCCCCAGCCACGGCGATTCCATCCGTAGCTGCGCCAACAACTCGCGTTCAGCCCACCGTGAGACCGGGTAGGGAACCTCGCTGAACCCGTATTTTTCCGTCCGCCAGAGGCTGCTCGGCGTTTCGGTGTTCCCAAGCCAGTAGCCGCTAGGGCCGCCATCGACGCCTGCAGGGCCGTCGTCGCCGTCAGTCCAGATGAACAGCGCGGTATCGCCGTTGTCTATCGCAAAGCGAACCGCGTCGTAGCCACTCGGTGGTCGGTACCACGGCCCGTCCATCGTCGCGCCGAGGTTGTCATCCAGCGGCTGCAGTACGTCTGACCGAAGCCGGGGTTTCGACCACCGACCGGGGGCATACCGGAAGCGAAGCGGTCGCGCCACGCACAGACAGTCGCCTGCGGGGTAGTTACGTGTTCTGGCTTCGGTGGGTCGGCTGTTCGCAGCGATGCCACTGACCGATATCTATTTATCTGGCAGCTTCCAAGGTATGACATACCATGTCACTTGGCGACTACGACGAAGCCGAACACGAACGCCGGGAGCGAAAGAATGCGACGGTGGATGCCGATTTCGAGCAGGCCCGCTCGGAGTATGAGGGGTCAATGGAGGACGACACCGGCGCGTCTGCCGACGAGCTGTTGGCGCAGTTCGAACAGCTCCAAACCGAGTGATCTGCCGGGGTGTCGCGGCCACACCTTCTATGGGGTGTTACTTCGCGTAGCACCCCTGCTGTCGATTCCTTGCTCTCATCGGCGTCGCCGGTTCGTCTCAGTCGCGTGTCGTCGTCAAAACTGGGTCGTCGGCTGTCCGCGTAAGCCAGATTGACGCCGCCGAGACAACAGCAACGGCCACGATATGACCGCTGACAGCAACGAGCAACACCGGCTGCTCAAGAAGAAATGGCAGCAAGATAACCTGCGAAGAGGCAAATGCGACGTTTTCCAGATCGATCCGAACGAACTGATTCTCAGCATCCGGCTCACAGGCGATTGTGAGTGCGCGCCACAGCGAGACGACAGCGGCCCACCACGAGGTGCCGATCCGATAGCAGAGATCCCACCCGACCAACAACACGAGGTAGACGACGATCACCGGCGGCTCGGTGCCGAACAGCGTGGTGATCAACGGCTCACCCGGTGACTGGATGTCAAACGCAAACAGATGCGTAATAAGCGCAATAAACGCCAGCACCGACAGCACGACTTCGATGCTTGAGCCAAACAACAGCCGGTAGTATACCGGCGGCGCGTCGATGGATCGATTTCGCACGCCCAACCGGTGCATGGCGACGCTACCGACCGTCGCGACGACGACAGCGGCCGTGCCGGCAAGGGCGGCCGACCAGAGATCGTAGATCGCCGCAAACACCACGATCCCAACCTGAAACAGCCCAAACTGGATTGCGACAGCATGGGTATTTGAGAGTTCAATCCCCGGTAGTCCGCCGACAATCCCCTCATAGACCCATGTGTCGCCGTACTCCTTGACCATCAGTGTCCACTGCTTGGCGGCCACACACTCGTGTCTATCGGTTTCGATGTTGTCTCGCCGACGCCGCTCATGGCTTGCTCCCGCGGAACAGTCGCCCGAGGCGTGCCTTCGGGGTCGGCGTCGTCGCCGGCTCGTCGGCAAGCGCGTCGGCGACCGCCGCCTCAAAGTGGCGGCGATCGCGGGGAAGGATATCTTGGATTCGGGTGTCGGTGACGACAACGGAATTTTTGACGCCGTCGATCAGCGGGCGGGCGACCGCAGGGTCGACATCGGTCACAAAGCGGATCCACCACGACGACAGCCGCGGGGTCAACACCGGCACCGGGACGATCCGGAGCCGGGCACCGAGCTGGCGGCGGGTCTCCCTGAGAATCTCCGCGTAGGTCAACACGTCGGGGCCGCCGATCTCGTAGGTCTCGCCGGCGGTCTCTGGGGTTTTGGCGACGCCGACGAGATAGCCGATCACGTCGTCGATGGCGATCGGCTGGCACTTGGTGTGTACCCATTTTGGCGTGATCATCACCGGCAGCCGGCCGGCGAGTTGCCGAATCAGCTGAAAGCTGATCGAGCCCGCGCCGACGATGATCGCCGCCCGGAGGACGGTAAGGTCGTACTCGCCGAGCCCAAGGATGCGCTCGACCTCCCGGCGCGACCGGAGATGTGGCGACAGATTATCGCCGTCGGCCCCCAGCCCACCGAGATAGACAACACGGTCAAGACCGGCGTCGCCGGCGGCCTCTGAGAAGTTGCGGGCCGCTCGGCGGTCGCGTTCGGCGTAGTCGCCGCCGGCACCCATCGAGTGGATCAGATAGTACGCGAGGTCGACATCGAGGGCGTCATCGAAGCTGCCTGGCTCCAAGACGTTGCCCTCGACGACCCGCACCGCTTCGGGCCCGTCGTAGCGCTCGCGGCTTCGGGTGAGGATCGTCACCTCGTGGTCGGCGGCCAGCAGGGCGTCGACGAGGTTGCCGCCGACGAACCCGGTCGCGCCGGTGACGAGTATCTGCATATTAGTTGTTGGGTCGGGATGCGAATAACTGTTGGCTCGACTAACTACGATCCGTGGTCGGCTGCGGCGTCATCGATGAGTTTGTCAGCTTGTTCGCGGAGTTCGCCGGTCATATGTAGGCCGTGGTTGTCGAGGCGGCGAACGAGGTCTTTGGCTTCCTCGGAGGTGAGTCGCCCGGCGGTGACCGCACGCACGACGATCCCAACCGTGCCGGTGACTGTTGCCCCGAGTGTGCGTGCCACCGTGCGGACGCGCTGGTCATCGCTTACAACGGTGATATTGTCGCCGTCGTGTGCCAACACCCGCGCAATGAGCGCAACATCGCCGTTTTGCTCCTGTTCGCCGAGCATCGTCTGTGCCTGCTCGATATCAGTTTCATCGACTGCTGTCGGCGACCTGAGATCGGTTTCCTCGCGGAACTGCTGGAGTGCGGTTCGCGCTGGCTCGGTTGTGACTTCACTGCTGATCCGATCAAGAACGACGATTTCGCTATCACGGACTTCCAGGAGGTCAAGCGCGTCAACCGAACCGAGTGCGATGAGTGTTGTCGCGTCGAAGTAGACCCTCATAGCTCGCGGGCAGCCTCAGCGTCGGCTGCGAGATCGTCGGGCGTGAGTTGCGTGGTCAGATTTCGTTCTCTGGCGACCACCAGCCAGTCGGCGAGGCTCAACCCCGCGATTCGAGCAGCCTCATTGACCGACACCTCGCCGGTCTGATACTGCTCGACAGCAAGGTCAAGTCGCATGTCGGCCAGTCCCTCGCGGAGGGCTTCTCTGATAATGGTGCTCTTATCTGAGTCGAGTAGTTCGGCGACCACCTCGATTTCGTCGTTGTCGTCGTCGGGGATCCGAGCACTAACTGAGGGCATGTATGCGTCTTATTACAACGTCATACACTAAAAATACTCGCCAGGGAGTTCTATCAGCTATCCAATCGGTTCTACCGCTCTTCGTCACGCTGCCGCTGTTGGCGCATGCCCTGGCGGGTGAACTGCGGTCGCGCCCGCAGCCCGGTCGGCTGTTTGAACGACCGATAGAGAAAAAACACCATCGGCAGCGTCAACGCGAGGATCGCCACCGAGATGCGCCACTGGCCGGTAAAGGAGTAGATGATCGACGCCGACAGCAGCCCGACAGCGACCATGATCGAATAGGAGATGCGCTTGGCCAGCTTATCCAGCACGTGGTTTTCGTCGTCGATCTGGACGTTGACCGTGAGATTGTCGCGTTCGACCGTATCCAACACTCGGTTCAGCTTCGGCGGGACGGTAAACAGCGCCTCGGCGGTATCCTGCACCTGCTCGCCGGCCTCCGTGGCCAGCCGCTTGACCGTCTCCTCGCGGTAGCCCTGCTCGCTGAGGTAGTCGGTCGCCACCGAGATGAAATCGAAGTCCTCATCGAGGGTCACACAGACCCCCTCGACGACGGTCGCCACCCGGAGGACGAGCGCGAGATTGCGGGGTAGTCGCAGCGGGAACTCGTAGATCGTCGACTCGACCTGCTCGATAATCTGGTTGACACGGTACTGCTCGATGTTTTCGCCGCGAGCGTCGGCGATAGCGAGCTCTAAGACGTTGCCCATGACCTCCCGATCGGCCGTCGGGCTGAGCGTCCCCATGTCGATCAGGGTATCAAGGATCGCGTCGATATCCTGGTTGGCGACGGCGATATAGAACTCGACGATCTTCTCTTGGATGAAGGGGTCGACCGTACTCGACATTCCGAAATCGTAGAAGATGATCGTGCCATCGTCTTTCACCGCGAGATTGCCCGGATGGGGGTCGGCGTGAAACACGCCATCCTTGATGATCATCTGGAGGTAGACCTCCTGAAGTGTTGTTGCCAACTCGGTGCGGTCGAGGCCCTTCTCGTCGAGGGACTCGATCTCGTTGATCTTCGTTCCAGGGATATACTCCATCGTGAGCACCCGCGGGCTACAGAGCGGATCGATCGGCTCGGGGATGTCGATGGCGTCGGTGCCGGCGAAGTTGCCGCGGATCTCCGCTAGGATATCGCGTTCGCGGCTGTAATCCATCTCCTGGCGGATCGTCTTGGCAAACTCGTCGGCGAGGCTGTCAAGCGAGAAGGCCCGACCCTCGCCGATGAACCGTACGAGTATCGGAATCGACCACCGTAGCACCTTCAGATCAGCTTCGACAAGCGATTCGATCCCCGGCCGGCGGATCTTGACGGCAACCTGCTCGCCCGCATACTCGGCGAGATACACCTGCCCGAGACTCGCGCCGCTGATCGGCTCGGTGTCGAAGTCGTCGTAGACCTCGTCGACGTCGCCCAACTCCTCTTCGATGACGAGCTTCGATTCCGCCCACGGCGCGGGCGGTACGTCATCCTGCAGACTCGACAACACCTCGATGTAGGCCTTCGGCAGGATGTCGGGACGGGTCGACAGCAGCTGTCCGAGCTTGATGAACGTCGGTCCGAGTGTCAACAGTGTCTCCAGCAGGATCGCCGCGCGCTCGCGTTGGGTCTCGCGGCTGACCTGCCGACTCCGGCCAACGATGAGAAACCGCCGCCGATCCCGCAGGTAGGCGACGATCAGGGGCAAAAACCGGTAGGCGACGACGACAAACCGTCGGTAGGCACGCAAAGAGACCAGAGCGACCACCTACGCCGAGGCGTCGTCGATCGGGATCGGCTCCCCGTCGGTGTCGGCTTTCGGCAGCCGGATCTCTAAGACGCCGCGGTCGATCTCGGCGCTCGCCGCACTGCCGTCTGCCTCGCGTGGCAGCGGCAACTCGGCGTCGAGAAACAGCGGCCGATCCTCCTGGAGATACTGAAACTCCGGCGGCACCGACTTCCCACGACGAGCCTCAACGACCAGCCGCCCACTCTCGGTACGGATGTCAGCGGTCTCGGCGGTCACCCCCGGAACATCGAGCACCAGCAGGTAGGCGTCGTCGGACTCCAAGAGATCAGCGAACACCGCATCCGGCAACTCCTGCAACGCATCGCGCAGTGGTGACATACGCCTCCGTAGAATCGGGAGGTCGAAAAACCCCGCGGTCGGCGTTGTGCTGCGAGGCCGCGGCTTAAGAGGACGGCCCTGTAAGCGAGACTATGCCATCCGAGGATCGACGCCGTTCCGGGTTTAAGCAACGAACCCGCCTTACCGCCGCCCGCGAGCAGTTGCTGTCGGCGATCACGCCGCACGACCGCACCGAACACCTGCGGCTGTCGCTGGCTGACGGCCGTGTGGTGGCGACGGAACTCACGGCTCCCACCCCGGTACCGAACTATGAGCGCGCCGCGATGGATGGCTACGCTGTTCGCGCAGCCGACACCGTCGGCGCGTCAAGCCGTAGCCCGGCCGTTTTGGACGCACTCGATGCTGAGACCGACTGTCGACCGAACGGGGCTGTTCCCGTTCATACCGGCAGCGAACTTCCGGACGGTGCCGACGCTGTGGTGAAAATCGAGGAAACTGAGACTGTCGGCGACGAGCTTGAGGTGTTTGTGGCTCTCGCCGAGGGCACCAACGTCGGCGCGGTCGGCGAGGATGTCACCGAGAACCAGTCGCTCTATCAGCCGGGCCATCGGCTTCGCCCCTCAGATCTCGGCTTGCTGAAATCTGTCGGCTGCCGTGAAGTTGCGGTGTATCAGAACCCGACCGTCGGCGTCATTCCGACTGGCGAGGAACTCGTTGAAGCCGATCCTGAGCCGGGTGAACTTATCGAAACCAACGGGTTAACCATCTCGCAGTCGGTCAATCGGTGGAGTGGCGTCGCAACCTACCGAAACACCGTCACCGACGACCGATCCGCGCTCAGAGCGGCGATCCAGCGCGATCTTACGAAAGACGTGATCGTCACGACGGGCGGCTCCTCGGTCGGCGAGCGCGACCTGCTCCCGGAGGTCGTCGGCGAACTCGGCGAGGTGCTCGTCCACGGCGTGGCGATCAAACCCGGCTATCCGGTTGCTCTCGGCGTTGTCCAAGAGACGCCGGTGCTCATGCTTCCCGGCAATCCAGTTGCCTGTATCATCACCGCCCAGCAGTTCCTCCGGCCCGCCCTCAAACAGGCGGGCCACCTCCCTGTTGAGCCGGTACCGACACAGTCGGCGACACTGGAGCGCAAACTCCCCAGCGAGCCCGGAACCCGAACGTTTGCCCGTGTCGAAACACGCCTGGGCGACTCTGATAGCGACCTGACTGCAACACCAGTCCGCACCGGCGGCGCGGGCATCCTCTCCAGTGTCGCGCTGGCTGACGGCTGGGTTGTCGTTTCTGAGGGGCGGGAGGGCTACAGCGCGGGTGAAACGGTCGACGTCGAACACTGGGAGGCGTTGCCATGACCACGGAGTTCCGCACACTGGCTGCCCCGGAAACCGTCCGCGAAACCATCGCCGACCTCAATCTCGGCGGCGGGGTCGAACACGTCGACCTCCGCGAGGCCCGCGATCGAGTGTTGGCCAAGCGCGTCGACGCCGCCATCGACGTGCCGGGGTTCGACCGGGCGGCGATGGATGGCTACGCTGTCCAAGCCAGCGACACCGTCAGGGCGGGTGAGGTTGATCCAGCCGTGCTTGATCTCGCCGGCACGGTTCACGCCGGTGAGAAACCGGCCGTGACAGTTGAGCCCGGCACCTGCGTCGAGATTTCGACCGGCGCGGTCATGCCACCCGGTGCCGACGCGGTCGTCGTCGTCGAGCGAACCAATGAGATCAACGGCGACGGCGACGCCGACAACGACGACACGGCCATCGAGATCCGCACCGCGGTCGCCCCAAGCGAGAACGTCATGCTCGCGGGTGCCGATATCGCTGCCGGCGCGCGTGCACTTGGCCCCGGAACCCGCCTGACACCGCGGGAGATCGGTCTGCTGTCGGCACTTGGTGTCGACGAGGTGCCCGTTCGGGCACGCCCACGCGTCGGCATCATCTCGACGGGCGACGAGCTTGTTCCGCCCGGCGAACCGCTCGACAGCGAGCGCGGGGAGATCTACGATGTCAACACGACGACGATCGCCGCGGGCGTCGAGGCGGCCGGCGGCGACCCCGTTGTCTATCCCCACGCAGGCGACGACTTCGAGGCGATGGAGCGCCTGCTCCGGCAGGCTGCTGACGACTGTGATCTCGTTGTCTCCTCGGGGTCGACTTCCGCCAGCGCGGTCGATGTGATCTACCGCGTCATCGAGGAACGCGGCGAACTCCTGTTGCATGGCGTGGCGGTCAAACCCGGCAAACCGATGGTGGTCGGCCGGATCGATCAGTCCGGCAGCGACGATGACGAGACAGCGGCGGAACCCAGCGACACAGCCCAATCCGCATACATCGGGCTACCGGGCTACCCCGTCTCCGCGCTAACGATCTTTCGGGTGTTTGTCGCACCGGCGATCCGGGCCGCCGCGGGTCAGCCCGAGCCGGCGACCGCGACCGTTGACGGCGAACTAATCGCCCAGCAGCGACACGACGAGGGCCGACTTCGCCTGCTCTCGGTCGCGCTGATCGAGGACGCCGACGGCTCGCCGCTGGTGTATCCGGTCGATAAGGGTTCGGGGGCGACGACGAGTCTCGTTGATGCCGACGGCGTCGTCGCGATCGATCCTGATACGGACTATCTTGCGGCCGGCGAGTCGGTGACGGTACAGCTGTTCGATCCTGCCGTGCGCCCGCCATCCCTGCTTGCGGTCGGTGAGGCTGATCCGGCGCTTGCCGAGCTGCTGGATCAGCTTGACCGCCCGCGATCTCTCCCGGTCGGGAGCCGCGAGGGGTTGCGCCGCCTTCGGGACGGAATCCCCGATCTCGCGGTCGTTGCCGGCCCGACCGATCGTGCGGTCGACGCGGTCGAACTCGGCGGCTGGTCACGGGAGTGGGGGCTGCTCGTCAAAAAAGGCAACCCTGAGGGTGTCGACGGCCTCGCCGACCTCGTCGACGACGATATTGACCTCGCCAACCGCGACCGCGACTCCGGGCTGCGAGCCAGTTTCGATGCCGAACTCGATACGCTGGCCGACGCCCGCGGCGTCGACGGCCGCGATCTGACCGCCGCGATCAACGGCTACGAAGCGACCGTGAGTGGGGTCGAAAGCCCTGCCCGCCGCGTCGCCGATGGTCGAACAGCCGTCGGGCTCGGGCTGCGAGCGACCGCCGACCGCCACGACCTCGGCTTCGTGTCGATCGGGACACAAGCCGTCCGGCTGCTCGGCAATCCAGATCGGGAGGAAAAACCCGCAATCGACGCGGTTCGTAACGCACTCGAAACGCTGCCAACGGTTTGCTCGTCGCTTGCAGGCTATCAGTTTGAGTGACGGTGACGCTTGTCTCGATTAGAGAAACCAGACGATTGCACCGCCGACAACGACCGTTGCTGGAATCGCCTGTGCGATCCCGGTCGGCGTGAACCCGCCACCGTTTGCGATGCCGAGCACTAGCAACCCAACGAGCGCGCGCAACGCCGCTATTTTCCCGGCGATCGACCCCGTTGATACTCGGCTGCTGTCCATACACGGCGTTCCGATCAGCCCGACACAAAATCGTTGTCAAACTGCTCACTCTTCGTGTGTTGTGTCATCGTCGACGCCGTTCGTTTGGTCTGCGGGATTGTCAGCACCGGTTACTGCTTCGTCGATCTCGTCGGCCGCCCCTTCGATCGGGAGCTCATCAAGTTGGCCGGCAATCGCCGCGGCATCGGCGGCGACAGCGTCGTAGTCGGCACCGGCTTCGGCGGCGACCGCTCGGATGTGGGTCGCCAACAACGAGAGCGTATGGATACGTGGATCGTAGTCGCTGGCTGGATCTCTGGCGATAACGGTGTCGACGGTCTGATCGTCGCGGATGACGCCAAGATGGAGGCCAGTGATGTCGTCGTTGTCCAGCAGGGTGCGCGCACGGTCGCGGTCGGCGGTAAAATCGGTGCGGTCGCTCATGGTCGATGTCGGCGGAGAACAGGCAAAAAGACGCGGGTCGGGCAGCCGTGGGTGTGATGCTAGGTCGTTAGTCGTCGGGTCGCGGCCGGCCGACGTAGAGCGAACTGACGATCGAGAACGGGTCGTACACCGACTGGTGGCACTGACAGTAGACTCTATCCTCGGCATCGTAGTTCGCTGAGCCGCCGAGCGTCTTGTAGCCCGGCACACAACAGAAGTGTGTACACTTGTTCAGGTACGCCATGACGCCCTGATCGGTGCTGGCTTCGATCCACGGATCGTCCTGGGCGGCCTCTTCGATCGCCTCCGAGCGGATGATCGCCACCGGCATGAGATTCTCGGAGTCAGCCGATCGCCACTTTGCCTGTGCGGGCTTGCCGAGGCCGGCCTTGCCGATCCCGTTGCCCCACTCGGTGTAATCATCGAAGTCGCTAACGTTGAACCGATCACCCTCGGATTTTGCCTCCTGTTGCCACGCGTAATCGGAGCTTTCGGTGGCGATAAAGTAGTTGTCCGACTCGTAGCTGGGGACGAGTGCGTTGTTCGATTCGAGCCCGCAGTACTGGAACCACTCCTGGGAGTAAGCGACGCCTGAACCCTTGAAGTCCTCCGTTTTAGCGATCTCGTACTCGACCCCCTGGGCTGTCTCTGTTGTAATCTCCGGCCAGACCCCTTTGATGAAGCCATCATCGTCGATCTCGATGGGGATCTGTGGCATCCCACGTGGGGCTGGGCCACCCGTATTCTCGACAACACGGGCTTCAACCGTCCCGCCACCCGCACCTGAGGCAGTTGTCAGAGTATTGACAGAGACCGCACCGGTCGCGCCAACGCCGGCCAACGCGCCACCGCCGACGACGCCTTTGACAAACCGCCGTCGCCCAGACTCCGGGGGATACTTGTCGTCTTCGCTCATAAGTAGGCGTTCGTCGCGGGCGTAAAAAGTATGACGAAACCGTGGCCCTGAGATAACCGAAATCAGCCCGCTTGGCGGCTCTCGCGTAGTATATCCACCGAAATCGGCCAGATAGCCGATGTGGTGAGACTTTTAGGAGTGGGTTGTTCTACCATACGGTATGTCTTTGCACAACCGAGGTGTGCGGCAGGATGTCCGTGAACTCGGTGCCCTACTCGGTGACGTACTGAAAGAACAGACCTCGACCGGTGCCTTCGAAACCGTCGAATCCCTCCGCCAGGCGGCGATCGCCTACCGCGACGGCGAGATCAGCTCCCGCGATGAGCTACGCAACACGATCGAAGGGTTGTCGCCTGACGAAGAGGGCGACGTGGCACGCGCCTTCACCACCTACTTCGAGCTGATCAACCTCGCCGAGGAGCGCGAACGCGTCCGCGCGGTTCGGGAGGGCTCACAGGAAGACACCCTCGATGACAGTCTCGATAAGACGATCTCCGCGCTGGCCGACGACGGGGCCGACAGCGAGACTGTCGAAGGCATTCTCAACGATGTGCTCATCGAGCCGACGTTTACCGCCCACCCGACAGAGGCCCGCCGCAGCACGGTCAAAGCCAAGCTCCGCTCGATCGCCGACCATCTCAAAACGCTGGACGAACACAATCTCACCGATCAGGAAGCAGACGATGTCTGGCAGGACATCAACGCCGAGGTGACCAGCCTCTGGCAGACCCGACAGGTGCGACAACGACAGCCCGAGCCACAGGATGAGGCCCGCAACGTGCAGTGGTATCTCGAAAACACGCTGTTCGATGTCGTCGGCGAGGTCTACAGCGAGTTTGAGGCTGTCATCGCCGACGAATACCCCGATATCGACGTTCCGAAGCTCTTTGAGTTCCGCTCGTGGGCCGGCAGCGACCGCGACGGTAACCCCTTTGTCACCGTCGATGTGACCGACGAAACGCTGGACACCCAGCGTGAGATCGTGCTCGATCGCTACAAGACCCAACTCAAGCGGCTCTCGGCCGTGCTGAGCCAGGACGGCAACCGGTATGCGACGACCGGCGCGTTCCAAACCTCGCTTGCGGCGGATATGGAACGGTTCCCCTCGGTCTCCGAGGAGGCCAAGGAGCGATACCCCGAGGAACCCTACCGCCAGAAGTTCGGCTTTATGCGGGAGCGACTCGCCCGCGTCGGCGACGTTCGTCCCGGTGGCTACGAGGATGAGGCGGAACTGCTGGCCGATCTCGAAACCGTCGACGCAAGCCTGCGCAGCTACGGCGGCGTCGACATCGCCGACGCGTTCATCGAGCCGCTGATCCGCCAGGTCGACACCTTCGGCTTCTCGCTGGCCAGCCTCGACCTTCGGGATCACCGCATTCAACACACAAAAGCGGTCGATGAAGCCCTCGCCAACGAGGGGATCGACTACCGCGAACTCGACGAGGACGATCGCACCGAGCTCCTGACGGAGGCGATTCTCCAAGACGAGCCGCTGATTGACATGGCGTCGCCGGGCGACCTCACCGAGGAATCTCAGAAGGTGGTTGATCGGTTTGTCGCCCTCGGCGACTGGCAGACGGAGTACGGCACCGAGGCCATCGACACCTACTGTATCTCGATGGCCGAGGAGCCAAGCCACGTCCTCGAAGTCCTCTTCCTCGCCGATCAGGTTGATGTCGTCTCCCTGCCCGATCACGTCGGCCTCGACATCGTCCCGCTGCTCGAAACCGAGTACGCGCTCAACGGGGCCGACCGGATTATGGGCACGTTGTTCGAAAACGAGGCCTATGGACAGGCCATTGAGGCCCGCAACGACACCCAAGAGATCTTGCTTGGGTACTCCGACTCCAACAAGGAAAACGGGTTCATGGCGGCCAACTGGGATCTCTACAAGAACCAGCGACGCCTCGCGGAGATCACCGCCGACTACGATATCACGATGCGGCTGTTCCACGGTCGCGGCGGCTCGATCTCTCGCGGCGGCGGCCCGATGAACCGCGCGCTGCTCGCGCTGCCAAACGAGACTGTCACCGGCCAGGTCAAATTCACCGAGCAGGGCGAAGCCATCGCCGAAAAGTACGGCACCCCGCGGATCGCCGAGCGCAACCTCGAACAGATGCTCGACGCCCAGATCCGCGCCCGCAACAACGCCTTGCAGGAGCCCGTCGAGCAGGTACCCGACGAGTGGACGGAAGCGATGAACACGATGGCTACGGCCGCCCGCGAGGCGTACCGCGACCTGCTGGAAACCGATGGCTTCGTCTCCTACTTTGAGCAGGCGACGCCGATCACCGTTATCGAGAATCTCAACCTTGGCTCTCGGCCAGCCTCCCGCTCCGAGGAGCGATCCGTCGAGGATCTTCGAGCGATCCCGTGGGTGTTCTCCTGGACGCAATCGCGGTGTATCCTGCCGGGGTGGTACTCGATCGCCGCCGGTATCGACGCCTATCTCGATGACGGCGGCGATCTCGATACGCTCGCCGAGATGTACGAGGAGTGGCCGTTTTTCCGGACGACATTTGATCGGGCGACGATCGCACTCGCCCGAACGGATCTCGAAATCGCCGACGAGTACGCCGCGCTGGCCGACAGCGAACTTCGTGAGGAGTTCCAGCCCCGGCTCGAAGCCGAGTACGAACAGACCGTCGAGTACATGCAGGAGATCACCGGCCGAAGCTCGCTGTTGCGGCGTGACTGGTTCGCCGAGAGCCTCGAACGCCGCAACCCATACGTCGATCCGCTGAACCTGCTGCAGACGCATCTGTTGAGCCAGACCCATCTCACCGAAGCTGAGGAGCGAACCCTCCGGCTGACAGTCAATGGGATCGCCGCCGGGATGAAAAACACCGGATAACGCCGTCGTACTGTCGGCTCTGTCCTTCGCCCACGCTGACGAGTGGTAAAAAAAGCGTTTCGCGGCGGTCTGGGAGATGACCTTCGGCGGCCGATAGTATTCGCTGCGATCTAATCGAGAGATACCGAGACGCTATGTGTCCCGTCGATCGAGATGGGTGTTGAGTGCCGCGACGACTGCCTCGTCATCGATGAGATTCCGTTGGCATCGAATGTCGACGCGGGGCAACGCCCGGTGGAGGATGATCGCGTCATCGGTCACACTGAAGCCATCAACCCTCGACCACGGGATGAGGCGACGGGGGCCGAGCCATCGCCCGTCTCTGCGCCGTTCCAGTCCCACTGAACTCGCACGATGCGTGCGCTCGGAAACCACCGATCTGAGTGCGATCACGAGTACCGGTCCGAGAGGTAGGACAGTCGTTACCCCCCTCCAGCCCAGTCGCCAGAAGGCCACTCCGGCGAGAAGGCCGATGACGACGAGTGTTCCAATCATGAACCAAAGCTGAGCGCGTCGTGGCCACCCTGCCGTCCACTCGACAGCAACGTCGGTGTCGTCTACCGTCGTGTTCGCCAGTTGAGTGCGGGCTCTGAGGACGAGGTACTCACCCAGTAACGTAGCCGCTATCCCGGCAACAAAGCCGACGAATCCAATGAGATTGGCCGCGGTGTCCGGCTGAAGATCCGTAACGGCGAACGCGACGAATAGGAAGACATCAAACAGATAGAGACTTATCGGGAGGATACCGACAGCGGGGACGAGAAACGCGATCCAAGGAGAGTCAAGCCATGCAACGAACTCGCTTTGCCGGGAAACTGTCCATGCGACGGTGGCGGTGAGAACTGCTCCCACTGCCCCAAGCAAGCCGAGCGTGACTGGCCAGCTCACCGACCCCAGCCACGGTGTCGCGAGGCCTAACACTGCTGGTGAGAGCAATGCGGCGGCGTAAAGCCCGGCCACAAGCTTGAAACGCCCATCTAACTGCTCCGGCGTCTGGAGGGGGTTATCACCAGAGCGAACATACATACAGATTTGCTTAACCTGAATATAAATATAGCCTTTGATACACTAATTCTCGGCGGGCATTCGGGTTGTCGAAGAACCACTCGATCATAACTACGCTGGGGTCACCAAGACCTATAATGATCAAACTCTTTCGATTAAATATAGCTGATTGGATGAGTCAAACTGACGACGACACCGATACCGGCGAGCAGTACGGCACGGCGGAGTTGAATGACCGCGGCCGGCTGACGATTCCGAAATCGCTCCGGGAGGACTTACAGCTCGACGGCGGTGTTGAGTTCACCGTGATTCGGGAGGGCGGTAATATCCGTCTCGTCCGGGAATTACCGGAGTTAGAAACGGTTACCCACGGCGACGAGTGGGGCGAGGAAGCGTTCCGCGATGCTGGGGAGGCGACGTTCGGTTGCCGATAGCGTCCTCCCGGATCTGAACGCGCTGACGATCCAGCTGATCGACGACCATCCGGGCCATTCGTACGTTGCCGACGAGTTGGTGCCCGTGCTCCGCGGCAGCGAGACGTTGCTGGTCTTTGGCTACCTCCCGCTTCGTGTGCAATGGTTATTGGAAGATCTCGGCTTCGAGACAGTCGAAGCCAAAAACGCGGTCAACTCTCTGCTTGCATATCCCATCGAGTTCGTCGATAGCGACGAGACAACCGTCCGCAACGCCTAGGAGATCAGCGCGGCAAAAAATCACGATGTGTATGACTGTTTCTACCTCTCGCTCGCACGGCAGGCTGAAGCGGATCGGCTCGTCACGACTGATCTGGATTTTGAATCGTTATGCGACGGCGAACCGTTTGAATATGTGAATCCTGTTCCGTCGCCCGTTCTTGAGGAATCTCACAGCGTCAACTAGATTCGGCGGCCAACTCCTCGGCGACAACGCTCACGTCCAACAGCGCGGGATCGACCGCCAAGTCAGTCTGCCGTGTTGCGACCTCCGGCAGCGACTGCTCGCTGTAGACGACCACGCGAACCTCGGGGTTCAGTTCCTTGGCAACGGGAATCCCGCTGGCTTCGCCCACGTCGGTCAACACCACCATCGCGGCGTCGTCAATGCCGGCAGCATCCAGCGTCGACGACGATACCACACCGTCGATCCGGGTGATGCTGAACCCCTCGTCGGCCAGGGCGTCGCCCAGCCCATCGGGATCGGGGCCGGCGACGATTGCGGTCTCGCTCATTCGTACTCGATGGTCGCCGGCGGCTTGTGGGTCACGTCGTAGACGACGCGGGCGACATTCTCGTTTTCGCCGGTGATGCGGCTCTGGACGCGCTGGAGTGTTTCCCAGTCGATCTCTTGAGCGCGGGCAGTCATCCCGTCGCGGCTCTCGACCGACCGGACGGCCACGACCCAGCCGTGAACGCGGTTGTCACCTTTGACGCCCGTCGCTTTCCCGATCACGGCGGCGAAGGCCTGCCACGGCTCGTACTCCGCAAGCTCCTCTTCGACGACGTGACAGGATTCGCGGGCAACCTTGACCTTCTCCGGTGTCACCTCGCCGATAATCCGCACCGCAAGGCCGGGGCCGGGGAACGGCATGCGTTCAGAGATAATCGCTTCGAGGTCGAGTTCGCGGGCGACCGCCCGAACCTCGTCCTTGTAGAGGTCGCGGACGGGCTCGACGATCCCCTCGAAGTCGACGACCTCGGGCAGCCCGCCGACGTTGTGGTGGGATTTGATGTTGCCTTCCGACTCGATGCGGTCGGGATAGATCGTTCCCTGCACCAACTGCTTGGCGTCCGTTTCCTTCGCTTCGCGTTCGAACTCCCGGATGAACTGCTCGCCGATGGCCTCCCGTTTCTCCTCGGGATCAGTCACCCCCTCCAGCGCGTCGAGAAACCGTTCGCGGGCATCGACAACCTGGAGGGAATCCATGAAGGAAAACGTCTCGCGGATCTGCTCGGTTTCGCCTTTCCGCATCAGGCCGGTGTCGACGTAGACCGGCGTGAGTTGCTCGCCGACGGCCTCGTAGGCGACTGTCGCGGCCACGGAGGAGTCGACACCGCCCGACAGCGCGATAATCGCGTTGTCGTCGCCGATCTGCTCGCTGATCGATTCGACTGCGTCGTCGATGAACTCGGTTGGGTTTACCATCTAAACTGTCGCCTCGGTTTCGGTGTCATCATCGGTTGGTTCGCTTGCCGCTTCAGTCGAGTCGCTGTGCTCCGTGACCGCCGCAAGGAAGCCCACGAACGGCGGGCTCGCGCGGTCGGGCCGCGACCGGAACTCGGGGTGGAACTGCGTCCCGAGGAAAAATGGGTGGTCGTCGAGTTCGAGGATCTCCATGCGTCGGCCCGAGGTTCCGGAGAAGACCATGTTCTCGGACTCCAGTTCGTCGATATACTCGGGATTGACCTCGTAGCGGTGGCGGTGGCGTTCGGTACAGGAGTCCGCGTTGTAGATCTCGGCGGCCAGCGTGTCGGGGTCGATCCGGGTTTCGTGGGCACCGAGCCGCATCGTCCCGCCCATGTCGTCGATCTCTGTCTGCTCGGGCAGGATGTCGATGACGGGATGCGGTGTCTCCTCATCGATCTCAGCGGAGTGGGCCCCCGCAAGCCCCAGCACGTTGCGGGCTTGCTCGATGACTGCCATCTGGAAGCCCAGACAGAGCCCGAGGAACGGCACGTCGTTTTCGCGAGCGTAGCGGACAGCGTTGATCTTCCCTGCCGCGCCGCGGGAGCCGAAGCCGCCGGGGACGATGATCCCGTCGGCCGATTCCATCCGCTCGGCGTGTTTCTCCGCCATCTCGTCGGCATCAACCCACAAGACCTCGACATCGGTTTGTTGTTCGATCCCGGCGTGTTTCAGCGCCTCGTGGATCGACATATAGGCGTCTTCAAGCCCGTATTTGCCGACCAGCGCGATCTTGACGCTGCCATCGCGTTCACGGGTGACAAGCTCCCGCCAGCGTTGGGAGCGGTCGGCTTTCGGGACGGCGTTGTTGGCGATGCCGAGCCGTTCCATCACGTACTCGTCGAGGCCCTCGTCTTCGACCATCAGCGGCACCTTGTAGATGTCGTCGACATCAGGATTCGAGAAGACGGCATCGGTTGAGACGTCACAGAAGCGGGCGATCTTCGTTTTCGTCTTCTCGTTGAGTCGCTCCTCGTTGCGCCCGACGAGGATGTCGGGCTGCAAGCCGATCGATCGCAGTTCCTTGACGCTGTGTTGGGTCGGTTTGGTCTTCTGCTCGCCGTTCATCGAGTTGGGGACGAGCGTGACGTGCATGAAGAGCAGATCATCGTCGCGTTCCTCGCTGGCGAACTGCCGGAGGGATTCGAGAAACGGCATCGACTCGATGTCGCCGACGGTGCCGCCGATCTCGACGATACAGACATCGGTACCTTCGGCGGCCTCGCGGATGCGGCGTTTGATATCATCCGTCACGTGGGGGATGATCTGGACGGTTTTGCCGAGGTAGTCGCCGGCGCGTTCGGCCTCGATGACGCTCTGGTAGGTCTTCCCGGTTGTCACGTTGTGATCGGAGGTCATATCGATCCCAAGGAAGCGCTCGTAGTTGCCGAGATCGAGATCGACCTCGCCGCCGTCCTTGAGGACGTACACCTCGCCGTGCTCGTAGGGGTTCATCGTCCCGGCGTCGACGTTGAGATAGGGGTCGACCTTGACCGCGGTCACGTCGAAGCCGGCATTCGCCAGCAGGCGGCCCGTGCTCGCGGCGGTGATCCCCTTTCCGAGCCCGGACATCACGCCGCCGGTAACGAAAATAAACTTCCTCCCCAGCGTGGGGTCGTATTCGGTGGTCGGTTCGGGTGGCATACCGACTGTGCGGCAGGTTTCATCAAAACGGTTTCGATGGGCGCGATGGGCTGTCGGATCGTTGGATTCTCTGTGAGAGTCACTACCACCACGGATCGAGTTGTCCGCGACCGCTGAACTGGTTCCCATACGCCTCGATCATCGCCAGTATCCCGGCGGCGACGCTGTAGGCCGCCATCGTATCGTCGTGTAGCAACACGACGCTTGCGTGGGAATCTGACGTGAGCGCGCCGAAACCACTCACGTCGCTGGTGACGATGATCCGGTCGGTCTCACGGACGTACGGCAGAATACCGGCCTCGTCATCAGCTCCCTCGCCGAGAGTGTCACGGACGTGCTCAACATCGACACCCTCCTTTCGCAGATAGGTGACTGTCTTCGGATCGATGTTCTCGTCGAGAGGGAACCGCCACTCACTCATTGTCGGTCGTCTTTGGATCGACACCGTCCTGCCGCTCGATTTCCTCGCTGAACGCCGCGATCGCTTCGGCCCGCTCGCGCTTGACGGCCTGCATCTCGCCCGGATGGTCGTGGCAGTACGCCAGCGCGTGATACACGTCGGCCACATCGAGATCGAACCGGTCGGCGACCGTCTCGGGTTCAGTATCCCGTTCCTTGGCGAGGGCGGCGACCTGACGGACGCTGATCCGCCGCCCACAGATGTGTGGCTCGCCGAGGAGGTCGTGAGCAACACGCTGGACGCCGCTGTCAGCCATACCTGCCGATCCGCGGCCCGACAGCAAAACCACACTGCCGACGACCGCGATCAGACGGGGGTGTTTTTTATGATCGCCACATTGCTCGGGTATGCGGAGTCTCCGGAAGCGCGTCGGCTACTTCCTCGTCTTTGTCGTCGTCTTTGTCGCGGTCATGGCCGTCATCTACGACGCTGGGATGCGCACCTTCGAGCCCGGCCCCTACCCGCCACCAGGGACGGAGATCTCGTTGTTTCACTCGGGACAGGTCGTCGTCGAGACGATCACCGCCACCGGCTACGGCTCGGATGCCCCCTGGAAGAGCCCGGAGATGAACGCGTTGGTTGTGCTGTTGGATCTCACCGGCGTCGGCCTGTTCTTTCTCGCCTTGCCGGCGATCCTGCTGCCGTGGTTCCGCGAGCAGTTCTCGGTCTCGGTGCCGACCACCGTCGATGATGAGCACAGCGACCATGTGGTCATCTGCACCTACACCGATCGCGCCCGGGAGTTGATCGCCGAACTCGACTCGAAGGACGTTGCCTACGTCCTCGTCGAACCGGATCACGAGCGGGCGGCCGACCTCTATGCGGAGGATTACACCGTCATCCACGCCGACCCACAGTCGGCCGCCGACCTTCGGGACGCCAATCTCGGTTCGGCCCGCGCCCTCGTCGCCGATGTCTCGGATCGGGTCGACGCCAGCATCGTCCTTGCGGCCCGTGAGGTCACCGAGGATGTGACCGTGGTCAGCGTCGTCGAAGATCCCTCGCTTGCCGCCTACCATGACCTTGCTGGGGCCGACCATGTTGTCACACCCCGGCAACTGCTTGGGGAGGGGTTGGCCCGGAAGGTGACAACCGCCATCGAAACCGATCTCGGGGATTCGATCCAGCTGGGCGAGGACTTCGAGATCGCCGAGGTCTCGGTTCGGGCTGACAGCGAACTGGCCGGCCAGACGTTGGCCGACAGCAACATCCGTGATCGGTACAACGTCAACGTCGTCGGCGCGTGGCACAAGGGCGACTTCGAGACGCCACCGCCGCTGGATACCACGCTGGAACGCGGGATGACGCTGTTGGTGACCGGTGACGGTGCCGCCCTCGACCGACTCCGTACCGCTACCGGCTCGCGGATTCGACAGTTCGGTCGCGGGCGCGTTGTCGTCGTTGGCTACGGACAGGTCGGCCAAACGGTCTCGGAGCTGCTGTCGGCGGCCAGTATCACACATACCGTCGTCGATATTGAATCGAAAGATGGGGTCGATGTCGTCGGCGACGCAACGGTCACTGAGACGCTCACCGCCGCCGATGTCGGAACCGCCGAGTCGGTCGTGTTGGCGATCCCGGATGAGACCGCCACCGAGTTTGCGACACTGATCGTGCGTGAACTTGACCCGGAGACGGAGCTCATCGCCCGTGCCGAAACCCGGGCTGCGGTGCCGAAAACATACCGCGCGGGGGCGGACTATGTCCTTTCGTTGGCGACGGTCAGCGGCCGGTCGATCGCCTCGCTTGTCATCGACGACGAGGAGATCCTCGGCATCGAAACCAACGTCGAGATCATGAAAACGACCGCTCCAGGGTTGGCCGGTGAGACGCTGGAAGGTGCTCACATCAGAGCACGAACCGGCTGTACCGTCGTCGCCGTTGAGCGTGACGGCCGTACGCTGACAGAACTGGAAGCGACATTTCAGCTTGCACGGCGAGATCGGCTTGTTGTTGCCGGCAGCGACGCGGATGTCAACACATTCCTCGAACAGTTCGGGTGAGCGAGCGGCCCTCCCCCCGATCACTGCCGCTGCCGAAACCCGAATACCACCGCATGTCCAACTATCGGTATGACACAGGTCGCCGTTGGCGGGCGGCTGCATTTCGGCTTTAGCAATCTCTCGCTGTCACACAGCCGGCTGTATGGCGCGCTTGGCGTGGCCCTCGACGCGCCACAGATGTCGCTGTCAGCAACCCCGGCTGCGTCGGTCGACGCGCCGCCGGCGATCGAATCGGTCGCCGAAACGGTCTGCGAGCAGTTGGGTGTCGATGGCGTCTCACTGCAGCTCGACCAGCAGCTCCCGGCACACGTCGGGCTCGGTAGCGGTACCCAAACGGCGTTGACCGTGGCAACGGCGGTCGCCGACGCCCACAACAAGGGGATCGCCGTCCGCGAGATCGCGCCTGCGCTCGGTCGCGGCGGGCGGTCGGGGATCGGTGTTGGCACCTTCGAGGCCGGCGGGTTCGTGCTTGATGGCGGCCACCCGACCGCGCGGTTCACGACCGATCGCCCACAGGACGGCGACTGGACGGTGCCGCCGATCGCCGCCCGCCACCGGATCCCTGACCACTGGCGATTTCTGCTTGTGATCCCTGACAGCGAGCCAGGCCGCAGCGGCGACGTGGAGGACGACAGCATTCGCACGGCCATCGAGCGTGCCGAGCCGGCGATCGCCGACCGCATCTCGGGGCTACTCACCCGGCGGGTGTTGCCCGCGATCGCCGCCGGCGATGCCGACCGCTTTGGCGCGGCTGTCGCCGAGATCGGCCGGCTCAACGGCACGTGGTACACCGACGAACAGGGCGGCGTTTACCGGCCCCCAGTCGGCGAACTCGTCGACTCGCTGTCGGGGTCGCCGGCGATCTACGGGGCGGGACAATCCTCGTGGGGACCGACCGTCTACGGCGTCACCGACGCCGCCCACGGCGACGCGGCTCGCACGGCTGGCCGGGCAGCACTCGATGCGGCTGGAATCGACGGCACGGTTGATCTCGTTGCAGGCCGCAACCACGGTGCACGGGTCGGCGGCGACCCGCTCGACGTAACGGCTAAACGGGCGTAGCCGTATCGCCACCTATGGTCGATATCCCGTTCGGCGTCTCCCGGCTGGATTCGATGCTCGACGGGGGCGTCCCCACGGGCAGCGTCGTGTTGTTGGCGACCGAACCCGGTGCCGGCGGCCGGAAGTTCGCCCAGACCAGCGCGGCGATGAACGCCTTAGCGACGACCGACAACGAGGCCTTCGAGCGTCACTATCGGGGGATCGACCACGAAGGGGTGATCGTCCCCGCAAGTGTCCACTATCTTTCGGTGGCGGCAACGACTGATTCGCTAGAGGCGGCACTGACCGAGACGGTCTCCACCGAGATCGCTAAGCGGGCGGCCACGGGGATCACCTATCATGACCTCTCGGCGGCGTATTTCGACGCGACCGACGTGCCGGAAGCGTGGTACCAGGACAGCGACGCGCCGCCGTCGCTGCCGCCGGAGTCGCCCGCTGATGGTGACGCCGACCCTGATGGTATCGCCGATGACGCTGTCGAGAACGACGAAACAGCCGACCCATTCGACTACGGTGAGACCACTGCGACGATCCCCGGCGACGACGCCGGTGACAGCACCACCGCTGTCGACAACGCCACCGCCGTTGACGACACTACCGCTGCCGACGATACCAACGCCGACGGTACCACCGTTGCCGACGTTGCAGCCACGGCCACATCGTCGACAACGGGTGCCGGGAGCGACGACTCGGGGGCGGCTGACAGCCCAGCGATCCTGTCGATGTTGCGGGCGTCGCTGGACGACGCTGTCGGCGGGACTCTCGTTGTGATCGACGCGGTCACCGACCTCGGTGACCTCTCGGACGATGTGGTGTCGTGGGCGGCTGTCGTTCGCCTGCTTCGCGGGCTGACCCGGATGGTCGCCGCCCGCGGTGGGCTGGTGCTTGTCGTCGCCGACGCGGAGGCGGTGACCGACGCCCAGCTTGGTAGCCTTTCGGCGGCGACAACCGGGACGCTGTCGTTTGGGTGGGAGACCGGCGGCTCACAGCGCGCCCGTCTGTTGTCGATCCGTGAACTTCCCGGTGCGCTCGGTCGGTTGGATCGGGATGAGATCGCCGCCTTCGAGAGCGAACTCCACGACCGGGGCTACGATCTGAGCAATGTCCGAAAGATCCGTTGACCGCCTCCGCGATCCAGCCTGTCGGCTGTCTACGGCTGTTCCGGTGTGACCTCAGTCGATCGACTCGGTCACGACGCCGGCAGGTGTTGGCAACGAGATTAAACCGTCCCGGCTGGTACCGCGGGTATGCAGTTCTGCGACGAGTGTGGGACAATGATGGTCTCTCAAGACGGTGCGATGGTCTGTACCAACGATGACTGTGGGGCGACCGCCGACCGCGACGACGACCGCGCCGACGCCTTCGTCTCAACGACCGAACAGAGTGACGACGAACTCATCGAAACCGAGGAAAACGACAACTTCGAGGGCAAACCGACCGCCGACGACGTGACATGCGAGGAGTGCGGCCACGGCGAAGCGTGGTACACGATCAAACAGACCGGTGCAGCCGACGAACCGCCGACGAGATTCTTTAAGTGTAAGGAGTGCGGCTATCGCTGGCGGGATTATAACTAACGCTTAATTTAATGTTAATACTTTGTCAGTAAAAATCTGAGAACACATTCTATGATCTGATTCTAATCTCACCGAAGGAATTAGTACCTCACAACAAAAATCACTAATACATGACAAGTATAGCTGAATTGAATGATATTGCTCTTACCTTGCTACAGGTAACTGGATTGCTACTACCTGTTGTCTTTTTAACAGCAAATTTTGTTAAAAATGAAGGTGTCTTCGATGAAATATCAGACAAAAGACAGAATAAATTGTCAAAATTATTTATTTATATGGTTCTGTCTCTATCAGTGACTGGGTTTCTCGCAACCCTTGGCATTCTCAGATGGTCAATCAAAGAGTCACTCCTGTTTACTTCGGTTCTTTTCTTGGCTTCTTTCTTTTTGGTGTATGGCATCTTTATATATTGGATAACAAAATAGCACGTGAGGTAAATAATAAAATTCGGGCAGAATCTCTGAAACTATCATAATAACCTGGTCGCGTCTGAAAGTCGTTCAAAACTATCCAAGCAGTCGCTGATGCGAAGTCGTAGCTAATTCCCCGAAGGAATGGGGACGGATTGATGAAATGAAAGAGTCCCCAACTGAGATTTCAGTCACCATAGACTTCGTTCTAACTCTTGATCTGTCCGAAAAGCACCCGCTTGCCGCCCTCGCGGATTTTCTCACCGAGCAGCATCTTGAATCGACGCTGCTCGAAGCGATGGTTGAAAGCCTCAACGAGCACCTCGTTGAGGCGTACTGTGGCGAAAAACACGCACAAGGAAACGGAACAAAGCGATATCAACGCTCAACGAGCAAGACTCGCACGGCAGTTACCACCGCCGGTGACCACCAGTTTTCACTTGGCTACGTCAAGGACACCGCAGCAGCTGACGACGAGAGCACGTATTTTCGCCCTATCGACAATGTCATCGATTTCAACGGCCAGAAGCGATATCAACAGGATATCGCTGCACGAACAGTTGATCTTGCGACAACGCTCTCCTACCGCGACGCAGTTGCTCATGCTGATGAACTCGAACGGACACCCTCGAAGGACACTATCCGCGACCGTGTGACCGACTGCGGCAGGAAACTCACAGAGTTCGTTTCCAGCCGCATAGCTGGGCGTGAGGCAGAAACAGTCATTCCTGATGGAACGAACTGCTACAGCCAAGACGAAGATCGTGAGTACCACAATGTGCGGGTAACACTTGCAGAAGACACCGAAGCAGCCGCACGATCAGTGCTTGATGTCTCGGTGAACTCACCGTGGAGTGAGATCGCCGATTCGTTGGATGCTGCCGAGGCAATCACTGACGACGCGAAAGTCGTCAGTGATGCCGAAAACAGCCTTGTTAAGGCATTTAAGACGAATACACGTGACCATCAGCTCGACTTGTCCCACGTTCCACGAACACTTGGCTACAAGCTGTGGGATGACGGTGCACTCTCACTGGAGGATCGTAAAGAGATCATCTCGGAGGTAGCTGGAGAGTTATTCCACCTCAAGAACTCTGTTGAGAAGCATCGACCGGAGGATGAGTATTCGGCGATCCGCGGGCGGATCGCCCAAACGAAAGATCGGATAGAGAAGACAGCGTGGCAGTTAGACCAACTGTCCTCGCCGAAAGCAGCGTCGTATCTTCGAGGTGAGTTGGACTCCATGGTGACGTTTGCTGAGGAGGCGACTGCCGGGTTCGAGGTGCCGTGGACCTCGAACCCTGTCGAACGGGCAATGGGTGAGGTAGCCAAGCGCTGCAAGCGTGACTGGATGCAATGGAGCGAGGAGGGACTGGATACGTTGTTGCAACTGACTCTTACGAAATACGCTAATCCAGACTACTACCGCAAGTTCTTCGACGAGTTCCTCCAACGGTCAACTCAGAACAAGATGCGGTGTAGCGTATCGGTCACAGCGAATGGAGGTAAAGTTTGAACGACTTTCAGACGCGACCAATAACCTGTTTTCAAACAGTGTCGCATTCCGAATTGTTTGCTCGTCGACAGGATATGACCATCGTCCAGAGCGTGTTGTTACTGTCGTTGTCGAGCGATTTAGCTTCGAGAACGCTCATACCACCCACGACCAAAGCCTCATGCCGCTCATATACGACCGTATACACATGGGCACGAAATCAGTCCGCCTCGATGAAGAGGTCTACAAGCGGATCGCGGCCCACAAACGCGACGACGAGACGTTTTCGGAGGCGATCGATCGGCTCACCAGCGACTACTCCCTGCTGGCGTTCACGGGCGGTGGCTCGGCCAGCGAGGCCGACCGACACCGCGACCTGCTCGCCGAGGCCGACGCGAAAGCAAGTGAAAACCGCCGCGAGTGACTCCAGCGGCTCGGCGTCGATAGCGAATGATTCTTTCTTGTCCGAATCGTCCGGAGCCAAGTTTCACGCATATAGCCGCCTAAAGTATGCGTATATGTCAGAAACCGATTCCGCAGACGGCCCCGACGATCCGGAAACCGTACAAATCAATCTCCGGCTCAGTAAGGCGTTTCTCGACGATATCGACACGACGTAGAAAGAGGAGGGATTCAACTCCAGAAGCGAGTTCCTCCGGTATGCCGCCCGCGATGCGGTGAAACACCCTGTCTTCTCGCGGGAAGGGTGGAAACAGATCGCGGCGAGCGAACACGACCTCCGATCCGGTGACGCCGAACTCGTCTCCCGTGCGGAGGTCGTTGAGATGATAGATCAAGACGACCATGCGCACTGACGGCTGGCGGTCACGCTAAATCGACCCCGCCTCAGTCGTGCGGATGAAACCGACCAACCGCTTTCTTTACCCCGGCGGAATCGCCGAGGAACGTGATTCGGTCGCCGAACTCGATCGCTTCATCGGCCTCAGGCACGCGGCCGTCGTCGCCGCGGCCGATCTCGGCGATGAGACAGCCGCCCGAGATCTCGTCGGTGAGTTCTCTGCTGGATTTCCCGGCGATGTGTTCGACGGTCATCTTGACCCCAAAGATGTCGTGACGGCCGCTAAGGTCGTTCACCCACCGAGCCGGCGGTGGTCGTTCAATCTGGTAACTGTTCGCGCTCAGCGGATACTACTCAGTAAACCCCGAACCAAACTAATCAGGCTGTATCCGACTCAGGATTGTTGGCGCGTCGGTAGGAACCAACCATCTTCCAGAGCGTGTCGTTGATTTCTGTGTCACGCGATTCGGCTTCGAGCTGTCGGTACAGGTCGTCGGAGACGGTGATCTGGGGCATCACCAGTATGTAACGGCGACAGGTGTATAAATTTACTGCGAGTACAAATCGAGTTAATTTCTTAGCGGTCGCCGAGCGTGGCGGCGAACTCGAGGATACCAGCCCGCCCGTGATCGTCGCGTCGCGCCCGAAGTCGGCCGTCGTCGGCAACCGTGAGATCGAACCGTTCGACGACGCCGTCGACGATGTCTTCGCCGTAGAACAGCGCGTCAGTATCGACACCGCCAGCCCACAGTGGTACACAGCCTCACGAGAAGCGGCCGAACGGGCTGTCGAGCCTCCGAGGGGCCACATCTCAGGTTTTAAGCACGCCGTGGCCCAACACAACCCATGGGAATCCTCTCGCGCACCTCCTACGTCGTTCGGTCGAAGCTCAACGCCCTCCTCAACCGATCGGAAGATCCCACCGAGACGCTGGATTACTCCTACGAGAAGATGCGAGACGAGCTGCAGGATGTCAAACAGGGGATCGCTGACCTGACGACACAGAAGAAACGCTTAGAGATGCAGAAACGCCGCCTCGAAGAGAACGTCGACAAACACAACGAACAGGCCCGTGAGGCCGTCCAACAGGATCGGGACGACCTTGCCCGGAAAGCCCTCGAAAAGAAGCAATCGAAGATGAGCCAGATCGAGGAGCTCAACGACCAGATCGCCGATCTGCAGTCGACACAGGACGACCTCGTTGACAAAAAGGACAAACTGCAGGGTCGCATCGAGGAGTTCCGCACAAAAAAGGAGACGATGAAGGCGAAATACGAGGCCGCCGAGGCCTCCTCCCAAGTTTCGGAGGCGCTCAGCGGCGTCGGCGACGAGATGGGCGATGTCGCCCGCTCGATCGAACGCGCCGAAGAGCAAACCGAGGAGATGGAAGCCCGTTCTGAGGCGATGAACGAGTTAGAGGAAACCGGGACGTTTGACGACGCGCTCTCCGACGGCGATGAGATCGACCGCGAACTCGAATCACTGTCGAGCGACAAGGCCGTCGACTCCGAACTCGATACGCTGAAAGCCGAGATGGGTGACGGCGATGGGGGCGCACGCGCCGGCGACACGACCGATAGCAACGAGACCGCCGATGGTGAGGCCAGTACGGCCGACGCGGACGTGGATGCCGAACTATCAGAGCTTGAGGCCGATACCAACGACGCCGAGGTCGAAGCCGAACTCGACGAGCTTCGGGACGACGACGCCTAACCGCCACCCCTGAAACCGCCTGTTTCAGTGCTACAACGCCGGCTGTACCGGCCCGAAGACACTTAGCTTGGTCGCCTGAGTATCAGGTATGCACCGCCGCGGCTATCTTGCCGGGCTGAGTCTTGGTACTCTCCTGTTGGCTGGCTGTGCCGGCGCGCCGACCGACCCCGCCGACGAGGCTGCTGACCGATCAGCCACGGAGTATACCGTTCACCAGCTCGGCGACTCCTTCACCGAACCACAGTGGGCCACCGCCGGGCAGCCGACCGAGTCGGCTGGTGTTGTCGCCCGCTTTGATCGCCGCGACGAACTCCGCTGGCTCGTTGATGACCGCGGGACGACGCCCAAGGAAGTCACCGCATTCGTTGACGAAACCGATTTTTCATCGGCGACGATCCTCTATCTGCAGTCGATCGGCCCCGACGGCTGTTACCGCGAGATCGCCGTCGACGAAGTCGCTGTCGACGACAACGCGATCACTGCCACCGCCAGCGTGGTTGATACCAGCAGGGAGGGCACGATCTGCACGCAGGCACTCACCTACCCCTCAGCGTTCGTCCGTGTCACCGGCGACGATCTCCCGGCAGCAACACGTGTGACACTCACAAACGGCTCGGGGGTCACAGCCGAGATCGACGCCGACACGCCGCTAATCAACCCAGACACGATTGCTGGCGGCGTCAAGCCAAACGGCGATCCGTCGGCGGTGCCGGCTGCCCTCGACTGTGCGACCGACGGCTTCGGACGTCACCCCACGTATGTCGACGACGACTCCACTGAGTATGGGATGTCCACCGACGACGATGGTGCGTCGACGTTCGCGCTTCGTGCTCGCAACCCTGGCGGTGACGCTGTCGACGACCTCACATTTGAGCGCGGCGATGAGATCGAATTTCGGCTTTTCAATGTGTCGAATACGTCTCTAACAACCGGGAACGAGTACGAGTATAATCTACAACTACAAACCGAAGCCGGTTGGGAGGAGGTTCGCGGCACGACCGGCGATGCCGACCGCCTTCTCTATACCGATATCGGGGTCGTCCAACCCCCCGGTGATGGGTTCACGTGGTCGTTCGAACTCACCGAAGACGGGTTGCTTGCGGGCCATCCACACGAAGATGAGCTTGCGATCTGTCCCGACCTCCAGCCGGGTCGTTACCGGTTTGCCTACTGGGGTGTTGACAGCTATCTTGCGGCGCAGTTCGATTACGTTGAGTGAACGACCGGAACTATACTCCTCCCTAAAAATCGAGTGTTCGGCCGCGTTAGAACGTGATGATCTCGTAGTCGTCGGCAACGAGATCGCGGATGCTCGGATGGCCGTCGTACTCAGCGAGGGTTGTCAGCCCGGAGGCGTCGACGGCGTCGGCGACATCGAACGCGCTCGCACAGTAGTCACAGACGGCGGCGTGTGCTCGAACCGATTCGAAAAGCTCGTGATAGTCACTGTCGGGGGCTTCGAGTTCGGGCACCCACTGGACGCCCGCACCGTCGAAGATGAGTGTCACGCTGTCGCCGTCGGTTTCGGCGAACTCCTTGGCGGCCTCAAGGGCGTTTGCGAGCCGCCCGTAGTCGGCGTGCGATTCGGTGCCTGCCAAAACGATGATTGCTGCGTTTGCCACGTGGGATGGCGGCCCCGGCGGAGTATATACTACCGGCCGTCGTGCGTTGTTGATACACCCCCGGTTTCGGCGACGGGTTGTGCCATCCCGATAGCGGGCCGGTCTCGGCATGTTATTTACCCCTGCCGGCGAACGATCTGGTATGGCCCGCCGACTTCTCGTCCCGCTTGATGGCTCGCCGCCGTCACAGGAAGCGCTGCGCTACGCGCTGGAAACGTTTCCGGACGCAACGATCGTTCTCGTCCACGTCCTAACGCCGATCGATGGCAATGTTGGCCCGGATGGCCTGCTCAGCGATCCGGCCGGCGTTATCGACAGTCAGCGAGCGCGCGCCGAGGAACTGTTCGACGAGGCCGAGGCGACCGCCGGCGACGATCGTGCGGTCGAACGCGAACTGCTGGCCGGTCGGCCTGCTACCGAGATCGTCGAGTGTGCTGCGGAACGCGACACCGACCAGATCGTGATGGGCAGTCACGGCCGCGACGGGGCTGCCCGCCTGTTGTTGGGTAGCGTTTCCGAGACAGTTGTGCGGCGGTCGCCGGTGCCGGTGACGGTCGTCCGGTAGCGGGCCGTCGCTCACCGCAATCGCTCAGACTGCGACCAGCCGCGTCGTCCAGAAATCAGCAAACGCGTGTTCGATCGCATCCATCGGCGTCCCGCCGGCGTCGGTGCTGGCGGTGTGGTCGGCCAACTCCGCAAGTTCGCCGACGACCGCCTGCTCACCGGTGAGGACGACCCGGTCGGGGTCGGCATCCTTGACCAGCGTCTCGATCAGGTCAGCCGACTCGCCGAGGTGGTCGTCGATCTGTTCGTCGCGGATGCGCTCGAAGCGGCGCTGTGAGAACCCCCCCTTCGAGTGCTCCGATTTGACCGCGCTTTCGAACCCCTCGAAATCGACGCGCTCGCCGTCCTCGTAGATGCCGACGGCACACACGTCGGCACGGACGACCCCAAACACCAGCCGGCCGACAGGCTGGAACCACCCACGATCGATCTCGAAGCGAGCATTCCACGCCGTGAAGGCATCGGGCATGATCGGCGGGCGGAGCGCGACCGAGACGAGGCCGGCATCGTCGGTGTAGTACAGCGTCGGCGCGGCTCCCCGAATGACGCCGGCGCAGTCGCCGTCGACCGCGGCTGTGACAGTGCCGGGGAGCGTGTTGTCGTCGGCGATGGCCGCGCTGAGTGCGCCCTCACGGCCTGTTTCGACCGATTCGAGCCGACCGAGAACACTGTCAAGACGGTCGCCACGGAGTGATTCGGTGCGCCGCGGCTCGCGGCCGTGTTCCTCGCGTTGCTGGCTGCGTTCGACGCGGTCTTCGAGTTCTGTGATCCGGTCTTCTAGTCGGTTGACCCGTTCCTCGGCGGCCTGTTTGTCGCTGACGGCGTCGGCCCGGCGGTCGGATTCGGCCTCGAGCTGTCGCTCCAAGTGGTGCTTTTCGTCTGCTAACTCCTCGATACGGGCCTTGAGTTCGGCGCGTCCGAGCAGTTTATCGAACATGCCGAATGGCCGCGGCCAGCGGACTTGAAACGTTGGGTCGACGACCGGTTAGGTACCGGCCGCCGGCTCCCAGCCCGCATACCGCAACAGCTCCATTGCGCGTTCGCGGTCGGCAAGAAAGACTTCGCGGGCGCTCGCTGTCTGCTCTTCAAGCAGTTCCGATGGCACCGCCAGCGTGCCGGAGGGAACCCCCTCGTCGCCGCCAACCGGGAAATGAGCGGTGTCAAGCTTCATCACCAGCGGCGCGTCGAGCCGTTCGACCCCCTCGTTGTCGGCATACAACTGCTTGTTGACGGCCTTGTGGTCGGCCCGTTGGATGACAGCGCGGTCGCAGTCGTGCGGTTCGACGTACAGTTCGCCGAGATAGTAGCCGTCGGAAAATGATTCAAACATTCGATGCACGTCATGGTATGACGTACCATGATATAAGCCTTGTCGCAAGCTTTTATATGCAACCGCAATCAGGTCGATGGATCAACAGCGATTCTCTCAAAAGCTGGCGGGATCGCTGTTACATCCGGCTATCATACGAAAAACTGACGTTGTAGTCGCGGTGTGGGTTTGGTTTCCGGATCAGTGCCACTCAACGTCGACCGATTCGAGGACGACATCCTCACGCGGTTTGTCGTCGCGGTCGGTTGGCACCGAGCCGATCTCCTCGACGACATCCATCCCGTCGGTGACCTCGCCGAACACGGAGTGTTTCCCGTCGAGATGCGGGGTCGCATCGAGGGTGATGAAGAACTGTGAGCCGTTGGTGTTCGGTCCGGAGTTGGCCATGCTCAGGATGCCCGCGCTATCGTGGGTGAGATCGTCGTGGAACTCGTCGTCAAACTCGTAGCCGGGGCCGCCGCGGCCGGTGCCGGTCGGATCCCCGCCTTGGATCATGAAGCCCTCGATGACGCGGTGGAAGAGCACGTCGTCGTACAGCGGTTGATTCTGGACGGTGTCGCCGCTTTCAGGGTCAGTCCACTCCTTTGAGCCGGTTGCCAGCCCGATGAAGTTGCCGACGGTGTTTGGAGCGCGCTCCTCGAAGAGTTCGACGGTGATGTCGCCGTGGTTCGTCTGTAGGGTTGCCGTTGGGTTTGCCATAGCTGACGGTTGGCCGGTAGGCGGAAAACAGTGCTGGCTTGCGCCGATAGCTTACAAACCCCGAGCCCATTGGCACCGATAATGCATACCGCCGACCGGGTGACGCTCGCACGGTTGCCCTCCGGCGTCCCCGTCGAGACAACGATCCACCGCTACGGCGACGGCGATGGCCCGACGTGCTACGTGCAGGCAGCCCAACACGGCCGGGAGATCAACGGCACCGACGTTCTGCGTCGCCTTCACGAGCGATTGACCGACCCCACCGCGGTTGGCCCGGTCGCCAGCGATCTCGACGGCACGCTGATCGTCGTTCCTGTTGCCGACCCACTGACCTTCGATCGCGTCGCCTACACGACGCCGGAACCCATCGACTCGGCGGCCCCGAACATGAATCGCTGTTGGCCCGGCAACAGCGCGGGGACGATCCACGAGCGGATGGCCGCCCGCCTGTGGGCCGGCGCGAGCGACGCCGACGCCATCATCGACCTCCACACCGGCAGCCCGGAGATGCAGACCCACACGGTCTATCTCCGCGGCGACGACGCCTCCCGGAATCTGGCTGAAGCCTTCGGCACCGACCTTCTGCTGGCGGAAGCCGCCGGCGACGACGCCGACACCGAGTGGGACGAGCGCAACTTCGGCGGCAAGCTGCGCGTTGCAGCGACCCGCGAGGGGATCCCCTCGATCACACCCGAACTCGGCTCGAACAAACAGCTTGACCACGACGCCATCCAGGCTGGTCTCGATGGCCTCCTCGGCGTGTTTCGCCACCTCGGCCTGCTCGCTGGCGACCCTGATCCGTGGGACGGCGTTCGCGCGCGAAACCACCTTGGGCGCGTTCGGGCGGCAGATTCGGGACTCTTTGTTCCCGACGCTGCGGCCGAGCTTGGAGCCGACGTTGACGCCGGCGACACGTTTGGCACCGTCTACGATCCGGCGACCTACGAACCCGTACAGACGGTCACCGCCGACCGCGACGGGATCGTCTACTCGATCGCCCGCGAGGCGACGGTGACAGCGGGCCAGACGCTTGTCGGCATCGCCGAGCGACTGGACGGATAGCTCGGTCGACAACAGAACGCTTTCCTACCGACTGGCAACTGATGAGTGTATGGATCTCTCGACCCAGCACGTCCTCGTCACGGGTGGGGCCGGCTTCGTCGGCTCCCATCTCGTCGACCGCCTGCTCGCCGACGGCGCGACTGTCACCGTCGTCGACAACCTTTCATCCGGCTCCCGCGACCGCGTCGCTGACGACGCCAAACTCGTCGAAGCCGATCTGACCGATCCCAGCACGCTCAACGGTGTTCTCGACGGCGTCGACCTCGTCTTCCATCTCGCGGCCTCGAAACTCGTTGACACTGACCGCCCCCACGGCCAGTTCGAGGACAACACGCAGATGACGCTGAATCTCTTGGAGGCGATGGCCGACGCTGACGTGACGAACATCGCCTACACCTCCTCATCGACGGTCTACGGCGAGGCTCCGCGGCCGACCCCCGAGGACTTCGCGCCGCTGGAACCGATCAGCGCCTACGGCGCGAGCAAGCTCGCCGATGAGGGCCTGCTGTCGGCGCGGGCCCACAGCCACGACCTCACAGTCTGGAACTTCCGCTTCGCCAATGTCGTCGGCTCCGGTCTCCGCGGCGCGGTCATCCCTGACTTTATTGAAAAGCTCACTGACGATCCCGAGACGCTGACGATCCTCGGCAACGGTCGCCAAGAGAAATCCTACCTCCATATTGAGGACTGTGTTGACGCGATGCTGCACATCGTTGCCACCGCCGACGACGCGATGAACACCTACAACCTCGGGACGCGGACGACGACCTCTGTCGACCGCATCGCCGCCATCGTCGCCGACGAGATGGGCCTCGACCCCGACTACGAGTACACCGGCGGCGACCGCGGCTGGACGGGTGATGTGCCGAAGATGCGACTGTCGATCGAGAAGCTCGCTGCCCTCGGCTGGGAACCCGACCGATCGAGCGACGCGGCTGTCCGGCACGCAACCCGAGAGCTGCTCGACGAACTCCGCTGATCGCGGTTATTTGTCGCTGATTCCGATGACATGAGCAACGGAACGCGGCCGCTGCAAATTTTTAGGTGGGCTTAAATATCTCGCTACGAACGGCCGTGTATGTCCAACAGCGACGACGGCGACCACAGCGGCCCGCGAGCCCTGCTGACCCGTCGTCGACTCACAATCGCCGGCACCGTCTTCGTTGCCGCCGGCCTGTTGGTCGCGTTTCGGGCGGTCAATCTTGACCGCGTCGTCGGTGAAATGTTGCGGGCGGATCCGCGGCTGTTGGCGGCAGCCGTCGCCGTCTACGCCGCCTCGTGGCCGCTCAGGGGGCGACGGTACGGCGACGTGTTGTCGACAACGGGCCACCCGCTCGGAACCGGCTTTCTCACCCTCGCGGTCTTTCTCAGCCAGACAGCGAATCTCGTTGTGCCGGCCCGCGGCGGTGACGCGGTTCGCGCGTACGTGCTGAAAGCCCGGCGACACGTGCCGTATCCGGCCGGTTTCGCGTCGCTGGCGGTCGAACGCGGCTTCGATCTCGCCGCGATCGCCGTGTTGGGAGCGGTCGCAACCGTATGGCTCGTCGTTGGCGACGCGACCGCGCTGGCGACGCTGGCCGCCGATGACACCCGAACCGCGCTGCTGGGCGCTGTCGGCGTTGCAGCGGTAACGCTTATCGCCGGCGTGCTCACGCTCATCGTCGCCAACGCGGAGCTATCAGTCGGCAGTCGCCTTCGATCGGCCGTTGTGGAACGGCCACGAGCCCAGCGAGCGGTCGCTGCCGGGCTCGATTTCGCGGCCGATATCGCGATCGTCGCCCGCGATCCCCGAGCGGTCGCGGGTATCGGTGGTGGGAGCCTGCTGATCTGGTCGCTGGATGTCGCCACCGCGGTGCTCGTTCTCGCCGCACTCGACAGCGGGTTGGCGGTCGGCCCGTTGCTCGCGGTCGGGACGCTTGCCGTCAGCGTCGGCAACCTCGCCAAGGTGCTCCCGCTCTCACAGGGTGGCGTCGGCCTCTATGAGGCCGCCTTCACCGCCTTAGTCGTCGCGTTGACACCGATCGGCGCGAGCACCGCCCTAGCCGCGGCGGTCGTCGACCACGCCCTGAAAAACGCGGTCACGCTCGCCGGCGGCGGCGTCGCGGTCGCCGTCTTCGGGATCTCGCCGTCGACAGCGGCCCAGCGCGGCGCGGCAGCCCCTACAGCGGCGGCCGCCCGAACTGACGGGAGCGGCGACGAGACAACCGGGGAAGACGACTGAGCCGACACCGACACACCTTTTAGGATGACCTAAAGAAAGCCGAGTACCCAAATGAGCCGAGACATCTGTGTTATCGTGCCGACGATCCGTGAGTACGAGTGTATGCGGTCGTACTTCGAGAACGCCCGCAAGCACGGCTTCGACCTTTCGCGGCTGGACGTGATCCTTGTCACCGAGGACTTCTGTGACACCGACGAGATGGAAGCGATGTTGGCGGCGGAAGACGACGTTGCCGGCGAGGTCTTCGACGGAACGCGCCGCGAGGAGTGGTACGAGGCCCACGACGTAAGCGAGTATAGCCATATCGTGCCCGCCGCCAGCCACGCCGAGACAAGTTTCGGCTTGCTCTACATGTGGGCCGGCGACTACGACTACGGCTTCTTCATCGACGACGACACCCTGCCGCACGACGAGTGGGACTTCTTTGGAGCGCACATGGACAACCTCGCCTTCGAGGGCGAGATCGAGACCGTTTCCTCGGACGAACAGTGGGTGAACGTCCTCTACCAGAACGCCGACGAACACGACCTCTACCCGCGTGGCTATCCCTACTCGGCGATGCACGAGAGTGTCGAAACCGAGCAGGCCCACGCCGACAACATCGTCGCTTCGCAGGGCCTGTGGACGAACGTGCCCGACCTCGATGCCGTCCGGATTCTGATGGATGGCGACCTGCAGGGCCAAGCACAGACCCGAACCACGAAAGACGACTACGACGGCGATTTCGTCGCTGCCGAGGGCAACTATCTCACCGTCTGCTCGATGAACCTCGCCTTCCGACGCGAGGTGATCCCGGCATTTTACCAACTGCCGATGGACGAAAACGAGTGGGACGTGGGCCGCTTCGACGATATCTGGTCGGGCGTTTTCCTCAAACGCGCCTGTGACATTCTCGGCACCCAGATCTACAACGGCGAGCCGCTGTGTGAGCACAACAAAGCCGCCCGTAGCACCTTTGACGACCTCAACAACGAGGTGCCAGGGTTGGAACTCAACGAACACCTCTGGGAGATCGTCGACAGCGTGGAACCGGAGATTCCACGGGCCGCTCGGACGGCTCAGCCGTCCGAGGACGACGTGGGCGAGGAAGCGGCCGCAGCCGTCGACCAGTCGGACGACGCGTTCGGGGCCGATCCCGAAGCCTACGCCGCGGTCTTCGAGGCGATGGCCGATGAACTCGAAGACGGCGATTGGGAGGCGTACAACAACGGCGAGTTCTTCAACTACGTCGGCGAGTTCATGGGTGATTGGCTCGATTGCCTCGATGCGCTTGCCGAAACTCCTCCGACGCCAAACCAGTGAGTATAAGTTGTTTTAGGCGAACCTAAAAATATGACACGAAATACAGATAGCGACGGATTGACGCACAGTAGTCGACGGCGGTTTCTCGCGGGTACGGCCGGCGTGGGTGCGGTTGCGATCGCCGGCTGTACCGGTGGCGACAACGACGGGGAGGCAGCCGAGGAGACACCCGATTCCTCGATCGGGCAGATCGGCTCCGGCCGCGCCGGCCGACCGGAACCGGGTGGAACCTCGATCGACGAACTCCCCGATCTCGAGGGCGAGTTGGAACTGTACTCCGGTCGCAACGAGTTTCTTGTCGGTGAGTTGATCTCCGATCTAGATGAGTTCTACCCGGAGTTCGAACCGAGCGTCCGTTACGGCGGTGGCAGCGACCTTGTTAACACGATCGACACTGAAGGCGACGGCTCGCCGGCTGACGTGTTCTACACGGTCAACGCCGGCAATCTTGGCGCGCTCGCCGAGGCCGGTCGCACGCAAACTCTTTCAACCGAGATCCAGGAGACGGTCAGCGAGGAGTTCCGCACCGACCAGTGGGTCGGCACCTCCGGCCGCGCCCGCACCGTCCCGTTCAACACCAACGCCTACGACGACGGTGACATCCCCGATGACATCATGGCCTTCCCCGAGTTCGACGGCGACCTCGGGTGGGCACCCACCTACGGCTCCTGTCAGGCATTCATTACGGCGATGCGCATCTTCGAGGGCGAAGCGGCGACCCGGGAGTGGCTTGAGGGCGTCGTCGACGCCGGGATCACCCCCTACGCCGACGAGTTCCAGGTGTCTCAGGCGATCGCCAACGGCGAACTCGACGCGGGCTTCACCAACCACTACTACATCCAACGCGTTCTTGATGGCTCACCGAGCGCGCCGATCGATACCGCCTTCACCAGCGGTGACGCTGGCGCGATCTTCAACGTCGCCGGCGCGGCCGTCGTCGACACGGCCCCGAACCCCGAACTCGCCCAAAACTTCGTTCGGCACCTCCTCTCGGCGGAAGCCCAGGAGTACTTCGCCGTCGAAACGTTCGAGTATCCGCTCATCTCCGAGGTCGAACCGGTCGGCGATCTGCCGACTGTCGACGAACTCGACGTACCGGAGTTCGACATCGCGGAGCTTTCGAACGTCCGGGCAACGATCGATCTGATGCGCGACGTGGGTATCAGCACGTAGGCCGTGTCGTTCGACCTGCGTTCCCTGTTGGCGAGTGTCGCTCGGTCGCTGCGACAGCAGTTTCGTCGCCTCGCCAGCACCGACGCAGCCGTCCCCACCGACCGGCTTCGACGCCGGATCGGTTCGGGCACCGTCGGCTATCTCACGCTCGCTGTGGGTGCGGGGGTCGCGGTATTTCTTACTGCCGTGGTTGTGTTCCCATACCATTCGGTCAACCACGACGAGGGCGTCTATCTTATGCAGGCATCGATGCTGCTTGAGGGCCAACTCACGCTGGCCGGCGGCGATCTCGCCGACATGTTCCGGCCGTGGTTCTTCATCGAGGACGGCGGCGAACTCTACTCGAAGTACAACCCGGTTCCGGCAGCGATGTTTGCGGTCTCGATGGCCCTGTTCGGCGAGCCGCGGGTGACGCTTGCGGTCGTCGCCGCCGGCAACGCGGTTCTCGTGGCGGTTCTTGGGGCGATAGTTGCCGATCGCCGTGTCGGGCTGCTCGCGGGGCTGTTGTTCGCAGCGTCGCCGATGACGCTGTTCACGTCGTCGGTGTTTCTCCCGTATGCACCGACAACGCTGCTGAATCTCTCGTTTGCGGTCACCTATCTCCACGGCGTCCGAACCGGGTCGCTCCGGGCGGCCGCGGTTGCCGGCATCGCCATTGGGCTTGCCGCCTTCGCTCGGCCCTATACGGCGATCCTATTTGCCGCGCCGTTCATCCTGCACGCGCTGTGGGAGTTCAGCCGCGGGTTGTGGATCGACAGCCGTTCGCTACCGCGGCTGGTGCGGCTGTTTGTGAGTCAGGCCGGCTTTCAGTCGCTGCCAATATCCGTCCAGCGCAACACGCTTACCGGCATCGGCGGAACCGCATTCGTCGGGCTGACGCTCGCGTACAACACCGTTCTCACCGGCGCGCCGCTGACCTTCCCGTATCAGGCGTTTGCACCGTTAGACGGCCCTGGATTTGGGTTCCGTGAGATCCTCGGCCACGAGGTCGTTTACACGCCGGCTCTCGCCATCGAGTCCAACCGCTACGCGCTGCAGTATCTCGGCACCCGGTGGTTCGCTGGCGGTGTCATCGGGACGCTGGCGGCGGCTGCCGGCCTGTTCATCGCCGTGCGGTGGTGGCGACGCCGTGACCGTGAGTGGGGGTCGACGGCGGGGCTGTTGCTTGCGGGACTCCTCGTGTCGGTGCCGCTCGGCAACATCCCCTTTTGGGGCACCCACAACATGCTTGCCGAGTTGGACAACCCGGCCAACGGCTTAGTGTCACATTTTGGCCCGTTCTACTACTTCGATCTTCTCGTGCCGCTGTCGATCTTCGCGGCACTCGGCCTCATTGTCGGCTGGCGATGGCTCCGCGGCGGGGCCGTTTTCGACCGCCTCGCTGCTGTCACGTCATCGGTGACTGCCCGCCGGGTCACCGTCGCCGTCGCGCTTGTCGCCGCGCTCGCGGTTGGCGGCCTCACGGCGAGCACCGCCGCCGAACCGCTTGACCGTAACATGGCCTACACCGAGAAGTATGCGACCGCCTACGAGCCGATTGAGTCGGCTGAGCTTGAGAACGCGCTTGTGTTCACCCCCGATCCCTACGGCCCGTGGCAGAACCACCCCTTCCAGTCGTTGCGGAACGACCCTGGCTTCGACGGCGAGGTGGTTTACGCTCGCGACCGCGACGCGGCGGGAAACTTCGAGGTGCTGGCGGCCTACCCGAACCGGACGCTGTACCGATTTGCCTACCGTGGGGTGTGGACGCCGGAGCCCGATCAGGGCGTGTCGCCGAAGCTCGAATCGCTGTCGACGCCGACCGGCGAGTCACTCCGGGCCGACACGCGGGTCGGTGTTGCCGAGCAGGTAACGCGAGCGATCATCGCGCTCGAAGTTGACGATGCGACAGTGATCCGCGATATCGACGCGCCCGGCGAGACGATCACCGCGAACTGGACGCTCGACAACAGCTCGGCCCGACTGGTCGGTGTCGATGGAGCACCCGTCGCGGGCAACGCGTCAGTTCCCATTGATCCGACCGAGAGCGTCGGCCTCCGGGTCACGTTGGTCGACACCGGTGGCAACACCTACACCTACCAGCAGCGGACGGCGGTACAGTCGACGCCGGCGGGCGTGCAAGCTGTCTCCCCGGCGGAGCGACGCGTCTGTCGGCTCACAACGGACTGTGATCCGGCGGACGCCTATCTGCCCGATGATCCGGCGGCCCACCCTGACTGGGTTGCGTTCAAAACCACGGTGTCGGCGACCGGCTAAGCGGTATCCTCGCCACTGAGCCGTGGCTTTTTATCGATACCGTCCCTCTCGGTGGCTATGCCGCCGCTTGGGGTTCGGCTCCGAACCGTTTTTCGCCGGCTGTTGCGACTTATACGTCGAAAGCGGCGTGATTTCCGCGGGTGGCTTGAGGATACTCGAAACTTCATCCATTTTTCCCTACTGTTGGTCGTGCCGCTGCTGATCGGGTTGGTGACATGGCTCGCCAACAGCATTGAGCTGCTTCCATTCCTTCTGTTTCCGCCGCTGGTTTCGGGTGCGTTCACGCTGTTTCGTGAGCCCGAATCGCAGTACGCCTCGCCGCGGCGGTTTGTCGGCGGGATGACGATGGGCGCGGTCTGTGGCTGGGTTGCCCTTGCCGTCAGCGCGCGGTACTTGTATCGGGTACCGCCTGAAACGTTCCAGATCAATCCGGGGGCGGCCGCCTTCGGCGTGCTGTTGACCGGGATTGTGACCTGGGCGCTTGACATAGAGGAGTCACAGGCGTTTTCAACGGCGTTGCTGGTGCTCGTCTCAGGGGTCACACAGTTCATCTACGTGCTGAGCGTTTTCGCTTCCTCGGTGATCGTTGTCGGCGTCTTTGTCGTCTGGCGGCGGGAAATCTACGAACAGCGCGCCGACTACCTCTATCAGACCACCCACGCCGACGATCAGGTGCTCGTCCCGATGCGCGGCGAGACGGCTGACACCGTCGCCACCTTCGGCGCGCAGCTCGCCGCCGCCCACGACACCGGGAAGCTCGTTCTGTTCAGCGTCGTCACCGACGGGGAACACGCGACCGACGACGCCGTTGATACCGACGGCGGAGCGGCAGTTCGCCGAGTGACACCGACTGGGGATGCGGCGACCGGATCGGCCGCCGACGGACAGGTTTCAACCGCCGCCGCTGATCTTCCAGCACCAGCCCGCGAGACAGCCGAATCGCTCGAAGCACACGCCGAATCCCTCAGTGACCGCTTCGATATCCCGTGTGAGGTGGTTGTCGTTGCCGGCGAACCAGACGATGCCCGGGTTGCCGTCGAAGCCGCTACCGAAACGAACTGCGATCTCGTGGTCACGCCCTACCAGACGGCCGACGGCGAGTTGACGCGGTTCATCAGGGGGCTGTTCAACTCGACGCTCGATGTGGTCGTGCTCCGGAGCAACGGCGAGCGGACAAGCTGGCGGCGGCTCCTCGTCCCGATCAAACATTACGGCGAGGTGGCCCACGCAATGTTAGATTTCGCCGAACGGCTTACCGGCGAGACGAGCTACGTCTCGGTCTGTCACAGCATTGACAGCGAGGGTGACCGCCGCACCGCCGAGGCGATGGTCGCTGATCTGGTCGAGCCGTTTGAACGAGCCATCGAAACACGCGTCACAACTAGCCCACTGGAGTCGTTTCTCTCAGTACACGCCGACAACTACGATCTCACGATCCTCGGCTCAAGCACTGATCGAACCGTTGTCTCCCGAATCATTGACGCGCCAACATTCGAACAGCTCAAAGAACTCGACTGCGATATCGCTATCGTCCACCGCGGCTGAATTGTCACACCGGTTGGCAACTTATAGGAACCGCTCTTCGAGACCGACCTTCAGGATCGACTTCGCTATCTCCGCGCCACCCTGAATCGGGTCGAGCTTTGTTTCGCCGGCCCGCTCGGCGTAGCTGATCGGGGCCTCATGAACCTCGTAGCCGCGCATGAGCGGCCGGATCAGGAGCTCCGCCGAGAGCCCGGTGTTTTCGGTCCACTCGATGGCGTCGATGACCGCCTTGCGGTAGGCGCGCATTCCGGTCGTCGTATCATGGACACGCTCGCCCATCAGGACGCTTGCAATCGCCGCGAAGGCCTGATTGCCAAACCGATTGAAACCTGGCATTGCTTCCGCGCCGTGGTAGAGCCGGTCACCGCTGACAACATCCGCGCCATCGTTGATCTCGCCGAGGAACTCCGGCAACTGTTCCATCGGATAGGTGTCGTCGCAGTCGGTGGTGACGACGACCGGCCGGTCGGCGGCCTGCAACGCCGCGCTGACCGCGACGCCGTACCCCTGTGGCTCCTGTTCGATTACACGCGCGCCGTGCTCGCGGGCGATTTCGGGCGTTCGATCCGCGGAGCCATCAACGCAGACGACCTCGGCTTTGCCGTCGGTGACAGCCTCGATGTCGTCGAGGACGGTGCCGATGGCGGCTTCCTCGTTGTAGGTGCCCATCACGACACTCACGTCGTCGAAGGTGAATCGGTCTGTCTCCGTGTCGTCTGCGACGCTCACGTCGGCATGCTCAGCCCCGTTTGTCCGCGGTTCCGTGTCGGCCTCCTGCTGCAGTCCGTGGCTCATTACCTGCCGTTTTGCCCGCTCCGGTTTATATTTTTAGGTTTACCTAAAGTAGTGGATGAACGCCGTCATACGGCCGCATCGACGGCATCGGCAACCCGTAAGGCGAGGGCGGCGATCGTCAACGTCGGGTTCATCGCGCCACCGGTCGGAAACACGGAGCTAGAGGCGATCCAGCAGTTGTCGAGATCGTGGGTGCGGCAGTCGGCGTCGACGACGCCGTCGGCTGGCTCGTCGCTCATCCGCGTCGTCCCCATGTGGTGGTAGGCTGGGCCGGTGCTGTCGGGGCCGGCTGTCCATTCGATCTCGACGCCCAGTTCGTCGAGAATCGACCGCTGGAGCTCGTTTGCGCGCTCGATGGTGCGCAGCGCGCGGTCACCGACGTTCCAGTGGACATCCGGGACGGGGTTGCCGTGGGTATCGGTCGTCGACTCGTCGAGGCCGATGTAGCTATCCTCACGTGGCAGTTGCTCGACCAACCCGCCCATGGCGATGTGTGTACCGTAGCCGTCGCGCACCCGCTCAAGCAGGTCGTCGCCCCAATCGTCGCCCGTGAGCGCCATCTCGACGGGCGAGGGGCCGGCGTAGTTGAAGAATTCGAGTTTGAACGGGGCGAGCTCCGCGTCGGCCTCGTCATAGAATTGGTGAGTTTCGCTGGTGAGAAAGCCGACGTGGTTCTGACGAGTCGGCTCGTCGAGTGTGCCGCCCATCCCCGCAAAGAGGTGATCCATGAAGAACTGCCCGACCGCGCCGCTGGAGTTTGCCAGCCCGTCGGGATACTGCTCGGACTCCGAGAGCAGCAGGAGCCGCGGGGTTTCGACGCCACCGGCAGCGAGGACGAAGGCGTCGGCGTCCTGTCGAAACTCGCCATCGGGCGTCGCGTAGGTCGCGGCGGTGATCCGATCGGCGTCGTGTTCGAGCCGCTGGACGGCCGCGCGGTCGATGACGGTCGCACCCTTCCCTTCGGCCGATTCGATATGCACGGTGCCGTCGTATTTCGCACCGGACGGACAGACCGGCTGGCAGGTGCCGTAGCCGACACACCCACTGCGGCCGTCGTAGGGTTCGGAGTTGCGGGCGTTCGGTACCGGATGCATGGCGATTTCGAGTTCGTCACAGGCCTCCGCAAACAGGCTGTCGCTGTGAGAGGGTTCAAACGCCGGCATGGGGCGGGGTTCCTCGCGTGGCGGGCCAAAGGGATTCTCGCCGCCGGCAACACCGATCGCATGCTCGGCGGCGGCGTAGTACGGTCGCAGGTCGCTGTAGTCGATGGGCCAATCAACGCCGACGCCACGCTCGGCCTTCGAGTTGAAATCAGCCTCGTGGAGTCGCATCACCATCCCCTGCCAGTGCAGCGTCGAGCCGCCGACGCCCTTCGCGCGGGCGTGGTTGAGCGGGTAGAACCACTCCCCTGAGTTCGAGTGCGCATCACGCTCGGGGTCGCTGTCCCACACGTCTGGTCGGTCGTAGGTGGGCCGGATCGCCTTTTCTTGACGGGCCAACCGATCGTCAAAATCGAACCGCGGCCCGGCTTCGAGAACGACCACCTCGCGACCGGCGTCGGCCAACTGATCGGCGACGAGCGCGCCCGCCGGCCCCGCACCGACGACACACACGTCGGCGTCGTCGACGGGCGTGCGGTCGGACGCGCCCGCGCTAGTCTCGATATCCTCGGCCGGTGGCCGCCCGCTCACGCCTGTGGCCCCCGTTGGTAGCTGTCGATCCCGCCGGCGTACCCCTGTGGGTTCTCGGTGCCGACCAACTCGCCGCCGGTCGGTGAGCTGTAAAGCGCTAACAGGAGTTCGTTGACGACGTAGTATCGCACCGTCTCCCGGGGTTCCCCCTCTCGGCGCGGTTCGGCCGTATCGACCGCCATCTCCCGGAGCACTGCATCACGCGTGTCGGCGCTAAGGGCGGCAAAGCGATCGCCGTACCACGACTGCGCTCGGTCGTCGAGGGCGGTGACCGCGCTGTCGACGGCGGCGGCGTGACGATCGCCAGCCAGTCGGCTGTCGAGAAAGGTGTTGACAAACTCGTCGATTCCCGCGATGTCGTCGGGATAGACAACCTCGGCAGCGGCGACCATCGTCCTACGGATCGCCGCCTTGTCGATATCGTCGGCCTGTTGGCCACCGTTGTCGTCTGTGTGACCGACAGCGACGGCCGCGACGCCGCCGGCTCCGAGAGCAGCGAGCGCGGCAGCAGCATCGCGTCGGGTCAGTTCCATGGACGGATTAGGCAAACCTAAAACTTATATCCGTTGGAATCCGACCGCCGACAGACCGGAACCGATACCGTTGTTACCGCAGAGCGGTTCGGCTGACCTACCGTTCACCTCTACCGATGACCTCACCTATCGACCGACTTCGTGCTATCGCTGACGGCAGTGCTGATCGCTCAACCGGGCTCACGTTGTTAGCCGGCGCGATCGCGGCGACGTTGTTGGTGCCGCTGACATGGCTCGTACTCGAGGCGACACGCGTTGAGCCAGACCGAGCGTGGGCTCTCCTTGCGCGTCCGGCGACTGTCGACGTGTTGGCCAACACACTGTTGTTGATGGGCGGGGTGACCGGACTGTCGATTCTGATCGGCGTGCCGCTGGCGTGGTTGACCGTCCAGACCGATCTTCCGTTCCGGCGGTTTTGGTCGGTTGTCGTCGCCCTCCCGCTTGTGATCCCAAGCTACATCGGCGCGTTCACGTTCGTGTCGGCGTTCGGTCCGCGTGGTGAGTTTCAGGCGATTCTCCAGCCGCTCGGCATCGACCGTCTTCCGGAGATCTATGGGCTGCCGGGCTCGATTTTGGTGATCACGCTGTATACGTATCCGTACGTCTATCTCACCGCTCGCGCCGGGCTGTTATCGTTTGATCCGACGCTGCTTGAGGCCGCCCGGACGCTGAACCACGGTCGCTTGCAGGCGTTTCGCCGGGTGACGCTCCCGCACGTCCGTCCGTCGATCGCCGCCGGCGCGCTGCTGGCCGCGCTGTATGCGGTCTCGGATTTCGGGACGCCTGTCATCATGCGACTGCCGGTGTTTACCCGGCAGATCTTTGTCGAGTTGGATTCCTTCGGCCAGGACTATGCGTCGCTGCTTTCGCTACAACTGCTGGGGATTGTGCTCGTGATACTCGCCATTGAGTCCCGACTTCGATCCGACGGCGGCGGCCACGGTGACGGTGTCGGGACGGCTGGCGAGGAGCCGTTGATCTCGCTTGGTGTCTGGCGGTGGCCGGCGACGCTGTTGCCGGCGACAGTCGCGGGGGCGGCACTGCTCGTCCCGCTGTGGATTCTTGGGCTGTGGTTCGTGACCGCGGATCTGACCGCGCGGCCGTCGCTGGCACTTCAGCTGTCAACCGTCACAAACTCCGTTGGTGTCGCCGCGGCCGCCGCGTTTGTCGCCGTCGCCACCTCCGTTCCGGTCGCTTACCTCGCGGCTAAACACGACTCGCTTGCGGCCCGCCTCTTTGAGCGGGCAACCTACGTTGGGTTTGCGGTTCCGGGGATCGTCCTCGGCTTAGCGTTGGTCTTTTTCGCTACCGGGTTTGATGGGATCGACCTCCCCCTCCTGCCGGCGATCTACCAGACGGTGCCGCTGTTGATCTTCGCCTATGTTGTCCGATTTATGCCGCAGGCAGTCGGCTCGATTCACACCTCGACGCTGCAGGTCGACCCACAGCTTGTCGAGGCCGCTCGAACGCTTGGAGAGACGCCGCTGCGGGCCTTCCGGACGGTCACGCTGCCGTTGGTCACCCCCGGCATCGTCGCTGGCGGCGCGCTCGTGTTCCTGACGACGATGAAGGAGCTCCCGGCCACGCTCATCTTGCGGCCGACAGGTTTTGAGACGCTGGTGACGGTGATCTGGCGGGCCCAGGCAAACGCCTTCTATCAGTACGCCGTGGTGCCGTCGCTGTTGTTACTGGCGGTATCGGGGCTTTCGATGGTCGTGTTGTTGCGCCAGGATAGCTAACCGACGCCGAGACCGCTTAGAAGGCGCGGAGATCGTCGAGAACGGCGGCTGCACTCCCATCGTCGATGGCCTCGCGGGCGGCGGTCAGTCCTGCGTCGATGGAGGTGACATCCTCACGCGCATAGATCCGGAGAGCCGCGTTGAGTGCGACCGCATCCGCGAACTGATCGTCGCGCTCGCCGGTCACCACCGCCTCGGTGATCGACGCGGAGTCGGCGGCGATGTCGTCGACGTGGAGATCCTCACTCTCGAAGTTCATCCCGTAGTCGGCGGTTTCGATCTCGAAGTCATCGAAGTGCTCCGCATCATCGCTGTCGCCCGCATTCCATTCGGCGACCTTCGTGAGTCCGGGACGGATATCGTCGTAGCCTTCCATCCCCTGGAACATGAGCACGCGGTCGAGGTCGTGGTGCTCGCTTTCTTCGAACGTCTCAACGACCTTTTTCGCAAAGGCGAGATGGTAAAATGAGCCCAGATGGACGTTCGCGTCGGCAGGGTTGGCCAGCGTCTCGATGGTGTTGACGAAGGTGCGGACACCCATCTGATCGCGGCGGTCGAATAGCTCGTCGACGGTGGGGTTGAACGCGGGCTGGTAGTAGAACCCAACCCCGGTCGCATCGACCATCTTGGCGGAGGTCTGGGGGCTCACCTCGGTCGGGACACCGAGCTCGTCGAGAACGTGTTTGTAGGCGTCCTGTTTCTGTGTCGGGACGCGGTCGCCGGAGTGAACGACGACTGGGGTGCCCGCGGCGGCGGCGACAACGCCCGCCCCAACCCCGAGGATCGCTGACCGGCCCTTGCCGTCGTAGTTGGCACCGCAGTCGACGGGATCACAGTCAGGGGTGGCGGAATCGACGTGTTCACACATCAGATCAGTGTAGGCCGCCAACTCGGTCGGGGTGTTTCGCTTCCAGCGGTTGGCCAGCCAGAACGCCCCCAGCGTCGTTGGGTCGGGCTCGCCGGCGATGATCCGCTCGAAGGCCTCAAGGGCCTGCTCGCGGGTGAGATCGTCGGCGGATTTGTGTCCGGAGCCACAGACCTCCGTCATCAGCCGTTTCAGGGGCCACTCGCCGAACGTCGTCATCTGTTTGGACATAGATAGCATTCAGCCGTCGAAGGCAAAAACATCTCGCTGGGGTCTCACAAAACCAACACACGAAAGATCCCCCAGTTGCAAAGCCGTATTATGAGCGACGACCGCCCCAGCCCCAGCGATGTGGGCACCGTCGAGGATGCGCCGTCGGTTGAGGAAAAGCCCTACAAGATCATCTTTGAGGCCAACAAATGCTTCGGCGCGGGTCGGTGTGCGGAGGCCTCCGACAACTGGGAGCTCGATCTCGAGACCGGTGTTGCCAACCCGCAAGCGTACTTTCTCGACGAATCCGACCTCGACGAGAACATTCGGGCCGCCGAGCTGTGTCCGGCAAAAAAGGATCGGGGCATCATCCACATCATCGACCGCGAGCAGGATATCGAGATCGCGCCCGACCCACACGGTGATGGCACGCTCAGCGTCGACTGGTAGGCTCCCAACCGAAACCGATTTTTGTCTGATCGGAGAACGAATAGATGCGCGAGGGTGGCTGAGCTAGGCCAAAAGCGGCGGGCTTAAGACCCGCTCCCGTAGGGGTCCGAGGGTTCGAATCCCTTCCCTCGCATTGCGTGCCCGAGCGACAACGAGGGCTGAAATCGTTCTGGAAGGGTTCGAAACAGGGAGTGGAGCGACTATCAGGAGCGAAACGACTGTGGTTCGAATCCCTTCCCTCGCATTGCGTGCCCGAGCGACAGCGAGGGCTGAAATCGTTCTGGAAGGGTTCGAAATAGGGAATTGAGCGATTACCAAGATCGAAATGACCGTGGTTCGAATCCCTTCCCTCGCAGTTTGTGCCCGAGCGACAGCTATAGCTGTCTACCGGTTCGGACGCCCGAAAATGACCGCCAGCGGTGTTGTGACTCCGATCGATTCAGAGTCCCAACAGCTGGAACAGTTGTTGTGACAGGTAGCCTGCAATGATGGCTGCGATGAACGCCATCGTGATGTACACGACGAATGTCTCTATCCGTTTCCGACGGTGGGTAAGCGTGCTGAACATGATTGACCCCGCCTGAACCCTGCGGTATCAGGCGTTATCGAATCTTTAGATTCCAGCTATTTAAATTGACCCCTCAGAGCCAGCTCGGCATGTGCTACACGCTGTAGCTACTCCTGATTGTGGTGTGAAAAGGCAATATCGCCCACGCGGCAAGAAAAGTCCCGCGCAGGCGACGTGCCTCAGATTGGTCCCCGCTGACGCTTCGGCCCTCCAAAGCGAAGCGTCGTTTACAGACAGTTGTGGGCAATACTTAATCATTCCGGGTTCGGCGAGTGACGCCGTTTGTCACGGCCGAAGAGAGGGCTTTTTTTCACGCGGCCCCTTCAGGACATCATGTCATCTCCGCCTGCTGGCCTTACCCGCGCTGTCGACGGCCACCGCGCGTTTGAATCGGACGCTGACGCCGAGACAACCTTCGTTTCGACGACTACCGCCTTCGATGGTGTTGTCGACGCTACACCAACCGATGACGGTGTCTCATTTTCGGTGACGGTGACCGTCCCGATGCTCAGCACGGTGACCGACGACGAGCTTGCATCGATCGTCGAAGACGGCTGGTATGAGACCTTCGAGCGGCGTGTCACCGATGTTGGGGCGATCTTTCGCACCGGCCGGGAACTCACCCCACAGGCCACCCATGACGACCGCGAGGCTGTCGTGACCGCGACGCTTACCGACACAAACATCAAGCGCGGCGTCGACGACGCGGCCGCGTTCATCGATTTTGTTGAGGGAACCTACGTCCAAGGAGTCATCCCCGGCTACACCTACACCGATCCGGTTGCGGGGCTGCTCGAACAGGCTCGGGCAGCCGGCGGCAGCAGCTGAACACCTCGGTTGCGTGGGCCTCTCAGGTCATCGCGATGTAGGTTTGTGTGTCTTCGATCCCATCGATCGAGCCGATCCCGGTGGCGACGACATCCCTCACCGTCGCCGGCGAGTCGACCGATAGCGTGGCGATAAAATCCACATCGCCGGCGACGACATCGGCGCGCTCGATGCCGTCGAACCCTTTGATTGCTGATTTAACGCGGTCAACCTCGCTTGTGTTCGCCTTGATGAGCACGTAGGCGGTGACCATCGTTAGCCACCCCCCGTGGCGACCGCTGTCGCGGGCTTCTCGCCGACAAGGAGCTGCCGTACCGCCGCCAACTCAGAGAAATCCGCTAATACGGCCAGCGAGTCGCCCGCCTCGATCGAGTTGTCGGGCAGCGGGATCCCCATCGGCTCCTCGTCTTTGCCAAAGGCAAGGATCCGGGATTCCGATGGCAGGGCCACCTCACTGAGCGTGTAGCCGCGGATCGGTGATTCCTCGGTGATCGTGATTCGGAGGATCTGAAGATTCTGGGCGACATCAGCGATGGCGGTCAGCGACCCCCCAAGCAGGGCGTTTTTCGCGCCGATCGCGCCGAGTCGCTCGGGGTAGACGACCTCGTCGACCTCGTCGGCGTACTGCTGGTAGATGCCCTCGCGGTAGTCCTCGTCGATCCGCATGACCGTTCGGCAGCCGTGATGTTTCCCGATCAGACAGGCCGCAAAGTTGACGTTGAGATCGCCGGTCAGCGCGCCGACCGCGTCGGCGTCGTCGACACCGGCCGATTCGAGTACGGACTCCCGAGAGCCGTCGCCCTCGATCACGTCGAAGCCGGCCTCGCGGCCACGTTCGGCGATCGCCGGATCAGCCTCGATGACCGTTACATCATGGCCTTCCTCCCGAAGCACGCGGGCGGTTCGAAGGCCAACACGGCCGACCCCAATGATAACAGATTGCATGTGGCAGCCTAACACACTCGGCCCGCATAACTGTACCCCTGATTGCGATACCGTGATAGTGCGGCACCGACACAGCCAGTCGACACCGCAAAGAGTCATCACCACGTAGTTGAGGTATGCTCGCAGTTATCGACTACGGCGTGTTTCTGGGGCTGGTGGGTGCTCATACGATTCTTGCGGCGATCATGACGCGGTTTTTTCGCCTTCGACTGGACACCCAGGCTGGCTGGGTCGGCTACTCGCTTGGGCTGTCGCCGATCCTGCTGTTTATTTCGACACTGGGGGTGACCGGCGGGCTTGGTCTGGGCCCGAACCTTGGCTCGCCGCTGGTCGTTTTCGCCGTTCTAATCGGGTTGCCGGTCGCCCTCGGGATGACGATCGACCTGCTCTACGTCGCCCAACCGGAGGACGTTGAACTCCCACAGCGGTAGGAAGCTGGGTTGCGGCTCCGCTACGGCTACAGGACTGCGTCGAGCTGCTCACGTACGTCTGTCAAAACCTGTTTCGGTGGTTGGCTGGCGTCGACCTGCACAAATCGCCCGGGGGTGGCGTCGATCAACCGCTGGTAGTTTTGTTGTACTCGCTTCAGATACGCCGATTGCTCGAACTTGTTGGTCTTCCCGCTGCGCTCGGCGGCGGTTTCGGGGTCGATATCGAGATAGATCGTCAGATCCGGACTGCGTGTAAACGGTTCGTGAATCGATTGGACGTAGGCGACGGGGTCGTCGATCGTGCTGTCAGCCAGCGTCGCTCCCTGATAGGCGTATCGGGAGTCGCTGTAGCGATCCGAGATGACGAGATCGCCATCGGCGAGGGCCGGTCGGATGACCCGGGAGAGATGGTCGGCGTGGTCGGCGGTGTACAGAAACAGCTCCGCCAGCGGATCGGCGTCGTCGGCGCTGATCGATCGGGAAACCGCGTCGCCGTACCACGACTCGGTTGGCTCACGGGTAAAGACAGCCTCAGGGTACGTCTCTTTGAGCGACTCCCAGACGGTCGTCTTGCCGCTGCCGTCGAGGCCCTCTAAGCTTACGAGCATACAGGCCACTCCGCCCGGTGGCGTATCAAGCGTTCGCTCCGCGGCGCGGTTGGGGTGTTTGCTGTCTCGACCATCGCAGCCACACGCTACTTTTAGGTCGGTTCGGTGATAAGACGCGATATGCACATCCTAGTCGCCGGCGGGAACGGGTTCATCGGCAGCCACCTTGTCCCTGAACTGCTTGCTGATGGCCACGAGGTAACCGTACTGGCACGTACTCCCGACAGCGACGCGATGCCGGATGGTGTCGAAACCGTCAGCGGGGACATCACCGCCTACGATTCTATCGAGTCGGCTGTCGCTGGCCACGATGCCGTGGTCAATCTTGTCGCGTTGTCGCCGCTATTCAAGCCAACAGGCGGCGACAAAATGCACGACGAGGTTCATCGCCACGGCACGGAAAACCTCGTGCGGGCCGCCGAAGCCGGCGACGTCGGTCGCTTCCTCCAGTTGAGCGCGCTTGGGGCCGACCCCGACGGCGCAACCGCCTACATTCGCGCGAAAGGACAAGCTGAGGAACATGTCACCGACTCCGCTCTCGACTGGACGATTATCCGCCCGTCGGTTGTCTTCGGTGAAGGCGGCGAGTTCGTCTCCTTCACGAAGAAGCTCAAGGGGATGTTCGCCCCTGGTGTGCCGGTCTACCCGCTGCCTGGCGGCGGCACGACTCGATTCCAGCCGATCTACGTCAACGACCTTGTCGAGATGCTGGCCGAGACACTTACCGACGATGCACACGTGCGTGAGACCTACGAACTCGGCGGCCCCGAGAATCTCACACTCCGTGAAATCACGAATATGGTCTACGATGCTGCGGGCAAATCCATCACGATCGTCTCGGTGCCGATGGCGCTTGCCGGGGTCGGTCTCTCGGTCGGTGGCAAGATCCCCGGGTTCCCGATGGGGGCCGATCAGTACCGGTCGCTGCGGTTTGATAACACGACCGCCGACAACGACATCGACGCCTTTGGAGCCGCCGAGGCGTCGCTGACGACACTCGGCTCGTATCTTGCTGGCTGACAACCTGTGGGCTCTTTCGACACTCGGCGATCAGCGGTGGCAAACATATTAAAATTCCAATAGTTATGTGACACGCTTTCACACCTCTGGATACTGAAACGATACTGACTGCTCCGAGGGTGTGGCGGCCATCAGTTCGAATCGCTGATCTCGAGTGCTGCTGTGTTTTTGTTGCCGAATCTGGCAACGTTGTGAGCTCACATAGCACATGTCGGCATCGAAGCCGACCGAATCATGACAGTCTCGAAAGACACAACCTTTATTGCGCTGATGGCACTGTTTTTCTGCCAATGGAGAGGGAAGGTACCACATGAAACTCGCGATGATCGGCTTCGGACAGGCCGGTGGTAAGATCGTTGACAGGTTCCTCCAGTACGACGCGGAAACGAACTCCAACATCGTCCGCGCGGCGGTCGCGGTCAACTCCGCGAAGGCGGATCTGATGGGGCTGGAACGGATCCCCGAGGAGCAACGTATCTTGATCGGTCAGTCGCGGGTCAAGGGCCACGGTGTCGGCGCGGACAACGAGCTCGGCGCGGAGATCGCCGAGGAGGATATCGACGAGATCCAGTCGGCCATCGATAGCATTCCGGTACACGAGGTTGACGCCTTTCTCGTTGTCGCCGGCCTCGGTGGCGGCACCGGCTCCGGTGGCGCGCCGGTCATCGCCAAACACCTCAAACGGATCTACACCGAGCCGGTCTATGGGCTCGGTGTGCTGCCGGGCAGCGACGAGGGTGGAATCTACACGCTCAACGCGGCTCGGTCGTTCCAGACGTTCGTCCGTGAGGTCGACAACCTGCTGGTCTTCGACAACGACGCCTGGCGGAAAACCGGCGAATCCGTTCAGGGCGGCTACGCGGAGATCAACAGCGAGATCGTCCGGCGGTTCGGGGTGCTCTTCGGGGCCGGTGAGGTCGGCGAGGGCGACGAGGTCGCCGAAAGTGTCGTCGACTCCTCGGAGATCATCAATACGCTCTCCGGGGGCGGCGTTTCGACGATCGGCTTTGCCGAAGAAGAGGTTGAGGTTTCCTCGTCCGGCGGGCTGCTCTCACGGTTTACCGGCGACGATAGCACCGACGAGCTTGACACTGCCAACACGACAAATCGGATCACGAGCCTCGTACGGAAAGCCGCACTCGGGCGGCTGACGCTGCCGTGTGAGATCGATGGGGCCGAACGCGCGCTGGTCGTGCTTGCGGGCCCACCGAACTACCTCAACCGCAAAGGGATCGAGCGCGGCCGGAAATGGCTCGAAGAGCAGACCGGTAGTATGGAGGTTCGCGGTGGCGACTACCCGACGAAAGCCACCGGCCGGGTCTCCAGTGTTGTCCTGCTGTCCGGCGTGACGAACGTCCCCCGGATCAAGGAACTCCAGCAGGTCGCGATCGAGGCCCAGGACAACATCGACGAGATCCAACAGGAAAGCGACGATAACCTCGAAGACCTCGTCAACGACGACAGCGACGAGCTCGAATCGCTGTTCTGAGTCGTCGTCTGGCTCCGTTTTTACTCTCCCTCTCAGCCATGCGTACCCTTGTTCCGTTTGCGGCCGTTAACCCAAAAACCCGGCTTGACAGCGTGCTCACCGGCGACGAGCGCGCCGCGTTTGCGCGAGCGATGCTGCGATCCGTGTGTGCGACGCTCCAGCAGGCCGGCTCTGAGCCGACCGTTCTCTCGACGGCCGCACTTGCGGCGACCGCGCTGCCAGCGGACACCTCAGTCGTCGTCGACGATCGCCCGCTGACCACCGCGGTCAACGACCAACTGACCACCGACACGCCGACCCTGATCATGATGGCTGATCTCCCACTGGCAACGCCGGAGAGCATCCGCCGACTCATCGCCGCCAGCGACGACGCCGGCACCGATGCCGATATCGCCATCGCGCCGGGGCTCGGCGGCGGAACGAACGCGCTTGTGGTTCGGGCACCGGCGTTTCGGGTCGATTATCACGGCGCGTCGTATCTCGATCACCGTGCGGCTGCCGCCGATCTTGGCGCAACCGTCGAAACTGTTGACTCCCGCCGGTTGGCGACCGATATCGACGAGCCGAGCGATCTCGCTGAGGTGTTGATCCACGGTGACGGCCCGGCTCGGGAATGGCTCATCGACGCTGGCTTCGACCTCGACCGGAGCGACGGCCGGGTCGGAGTTCGGCGACGATAGGGGCGATCACCCCCGGAGCCGAGCAGTTTTTGCGCCTTCGGGGCCGCGGTTTGGTATGTTCCCGGCGGCCGACGAGTATGGTATCACCATCGACATTGCGGAGTCGGCCGTCGAGTCGGTGCTCGCCGTTGAGCCGAGTGATGTTTCGCCGCCGGCCGAACTCACCTTCTCGCGAAATGTCTTTGTCCCGTTGACGACCGCCTGCCGATACACCTGTAGCTACTGCACGTACTACGATGTCCCCGGCGAAGCAACGTTGATGTCGCCGGAGGCGATCCGCGATGTTATCGAAACCGGTGTCGACGCCGGCTGTACGGAGGCCCTGTTTACCTTCGGCGACAAACCTGACGATCGCTACACCGAAATCCACCGCCAACTCGACGAGTGGGGCTACGATTCGATTATCGACTACCTGTATGCGGCCTGCGAGATCGCTCTTGCGGAGGGTCTGCTGCCACACTCGAATCCCGGCGACATCACCGAATCGGAGTTCCACCGTTTACGCGAGGTCAACAGCTCGATGGGCGTGATGTTGGAGACGACCGCCGATGTCGACGCCCACAGCGGCGGCCGCCGGAAGACGCCCGGCCAGCGGCTCAACACGATCCGGGCGGCGGGCCGCGAGGGTGTGCCGTTCACCACTGGCCTGCTCGTCGGCATCGGCGAAACGTGGCGCGACCGCGCCGAAAGCCTGCTGGCGATCCGCGAGCTTCACGAGCGATACGGCCACATCCAGGAGGTGATCATCCAAAACGTCGTCCCCAACGAGCGATCGGATTTCGACCAGCCCTCCGTCGCAACGATGCGGCGGGCGGTGGCGATAGCGCGGGCCGCGCTGCCGGCCGAGATCTCGGTGCAGGTGCCACCGAATCTCTCGCCGACCGGCAAGCTGATCGACTGCGGCGTCGACGATCTCGGCGGCGTCTCGCCGGTTACAGACGATTACATCAATCCCGACTACGCCTGGCCCGCACTGGAGGAGCTCAACGCGATCGCCGACGACGCGGGGCTGCCGCTGTACGAGCGGCTGCCGGTGTATGATCGATATTTACCGGAAAGGATTCGCCGCAACGACGTTGCACCCCCAGCCGACCCCGTTGACACCGATGCGTGGCTCCCGGCGCGGATTCGGGCAGCAATGGCCGACGAAACGGCCACGGGCGAGCGGTACCGCGCGGTCACACGGCGGGAGAAGTAACTAATCCCATAGTCTTGAGAGATATACCAACTTCCAAATAAGATTGATAGATCGTAATAGAAATTCTGCTGCCGAATCGTATGCTGGTCAATAATAGACGAAGAGCCGCTACAAGTTTTCTTTCTATTATGAGAGCCCATTTTGAACATCATCGTCGCGCTTGGGAATGTATTCATACGCAAACAATCGGCTGGGTACTGTGGTTCTTATGCTGTTTTATTGTGTTCGGTAAGTGCTATCTCAATTACTGGGTAGCGGTAGTTGCTTCTCGTAAGGATACGATTAATTCGGTATTTTCCGAACCAGTAGCATGAATATAAATGTATTATAATATGAATATGTGGTAACAAACCATGGATGAAATCATTCGGAGAAAATTGATAAAATGTATCGGGGGTTCAGCGTTTGCAGGCACAGCTTTCAGTGGAGTAGCCTCTGCAAGTGAGTCTGATAACTTTGATGATGGACTTGGTCTCAAGCGAACCAAACAGGATGCATCCATCCGAGACCAGCAAACCGGTAAGGTCTGGTCTGCTGAACCTGTTAAGCAGATGCGGTCGTTCCTCAAAAAAGAATACAATATTACCGTCACACCCAGTGATCTTGATGCGTATATAATTGAGTCTTCAGAGGGTAATGCGAGTTTCCGTCTATTTCGGACACCTTTTGAAGAAGAGAAGGACATCAAAGCGGATGTCGTCATCCGTGATCTTGAGGATGGTACGCATGTTTCCGCGACTATCGGAACGAATGTGTACAAAAGTAGCCCATCGATTACTAATAATGGGGATAATCAGAGTCGTTCATCGGAACTTGAAGAGTATGGTATTATTACAGGCCAAGAATGGTCTGATAACTTAGACATAAATTCTGATAGCAATTCTATCACAACTCAAAATAATTGTGATTTCACATGGGATTACCCTCTCGGCCTTGACGATACGCCACCAAACTGGGTTTGTGAGGCTGTTTTCTACTTAGGTGGCCTCGCGCTGGCCGTCTATCCCGAGCCAACGACCTCTGGATTGGGAATAGCTATTATTACAATTACTGCCGGAAGCGGTGGTTGTTCTGTCGCATATACTATTGAAGACGAAACCGAAGTAAATCTTGGTGCTACTATCATTGTGTGCCTAGAAACTTCCTGTGAGGTTGATGGATTTGGTGTGAACTGCGACTTTGATTTCCAAGCTTACTTGGAACCATAATTGGTTCTAATTTTGGAGTTAAACAAAATTTTCTACATTACTAATCAAACTCACAACATAAATCTGAAATTTATGATGAAGAAAAAACACATTCCAAGAATCATAATCGTACTAGGACTGATCATTCACTCAACTGCTTCGTATTTGCTTCCTTGGATTGGATATCCTAGATTAATTAACCTAAATATAGTGAGTGTCATTGGTATAACAACAACGTTAATTGGGGTTGCGTTATTATTTTATTATAATTAGAAATCAGACATATTATTCTATTAGTAAAGAAAGAAATCAAATAATATCTCTCAAATTTGCATGTTAACGTATTAATGTTGAATAAATAAAGACAGCAGAAGCAGTCTACAGGGAATTCTGGAATATAGTTAGATGAATAAGTTAGTTCGCTGGCGTTGAAAAGTAGATATTCAAGCCATATATTCTTCAGTGATGAAAGATGGCGTATGATTGGTTTTCCGTAGTTGGACAGCAGGTCTCTCGTTCGAAAACAGCAGCCTAAATTGCTCTACTCCGATATTTTTTGTTTGATAAGGTACATAAATCTGTTTTATTTTTATATCATAATATATAAGTGTAATCATACTCTCTAAATTGGTGTTCGTCTAATCTAAACTCCATATAGGCAATACTATTTTACATTCGATCAGATATGAGATCTGGCAAATAAAGTATGACCCTTCGCTGTCTGGCGATTAGCAACCTGCTATCCAATCACGGTTCTCCAATCTTTGGCAGTATCTTAATTATTATCCTTGATTATAGTATGTAATGCGCTCAATATTCAAAAATTAAGCAAATATTAAGTTAGATAACATTCATTTATCCCATGTCATGCCCCGCTCTGCATCACTCGATCTCGCGGATGTCCTCCTGAAACGATGCGAGTGTCTCCGTGCACTCAGCAACCAACCCCAAGCGAAGCGAGAACTCGTCGAATCACTAGACATTCCACGTTCGACACTTGATGATATCGTCCGCGACCTCGAACATGCTGATCTTGTCGAATATCTTGACGGTGAGTGGCAGCCCACTCCTCTCGGCCAATGTACATTTAACCACCACACTCGTTACAAGGAGGGGTTAGAGAGCCTTACCGATGCTGCTCCGGTAATCAACGAATTACCTCGAACGACACCCGTCGACCGTCACTTCCTCATCGATGCAGAGGTTCATATCGCAACTGCTCCGGTTCCCGATGATGTCATACAGATCTTACTTAATGCCGTCGAATCCGCAACCCATATCCGAGGCATAACTGCGCTTGCTATGTCTGGCTACGCGGATTCGTTCTATCGTCATGCCACGGCAGGTAGCGACGCCCAATTAGAACTCGTTCTTCAGCCAGAGATATTTGAACGGCTCCGCACAATCAATCCCAATCAAACAGATAATGTACTATCAGATGAAAACACAACATTGTATCATGGTGATGTCCCGGTGAGCTTCTCGTTGTGGATCTCAGACGAGAATCATGCAGGGATCATCGTGCACACCGATCAAAGCGTCAAAGGCATCATCATCAACGATACCGACGATGCACTCGACTGGGCAACTGACCAATATAACCGTGTCCGAGAAGACGCAGAGCTTATTTCCAAGCTGTGAGCGATCAAAAATCCGACGAATCGAGACGAACTGTTCAGGAACGGCCAATCGAGGTTGCTTCCGGAGAGAGTATGTATCCGGCAGCCACCGTGAGAACAATTATTATTACCGTTCCGGCCCAGAACTGGGGGTGGTCGACCGGGAATCCACCGGCAAGCTGCGAGAATACGAGTAGTGAGAGTAGTCCGCCAACACAAGCTAATGCAAAGGTATAGCTCAGTTCGAACGAGATCGTTTTTATTCTTTTTGATGGGCTCACATACGTGAGGACAACGAAGAGGCCAACCGCAATCACCAGTCCGTAGACTGTGCCAACAATAATACTGGCTGTAATAAATGAGGCACCTACAAGTCCGAGGAACAGGGATGCAAGTGCTCTATCTCTTGTTTTCATATTTGGCTCTTTTATTGGGAAATATACTAAAATATGCGTCGTATTACTACCCGAGCCACGACAATGACAAGTTAAACCATTGGAAGAATCCGTCAAAATTCCATCGACCAGTCCAAGCATTTGACTGGGCAGATCCTGTTCCTATGACAACCGCAGAAGTTCGAACTCTAGGGACAAGGAGGTAACTATGGTCCGCTGTTAAATCAGCTTCTCCACTAATTCGATATGCTTCGTCACGCGTTTGCCCTGGAATCGGGACAATGAGTGAGCCTTGATTCCAAATACGTAATCGGAGAACTTCCTCCTCATCCGTCAAATCAATCAAATGAATGTTGAATTCGATCTCTGAGGCTGCAGTCCCACTTGCAACTAATTCACCGGCGTACTGCCCCCGGCTACTAACCTCAAAGCGGCCAGAATCTTTGACATCGAACCGAAGTCCAGTTTCTGCCCATGCCCACGGATTATCTGCGCCAATGTAATTGATGTATGCACCTGCAAACGCCTTGTTGACGACACCAGATGTTTTGGTATCATACTCTGCAAATGCGGGTGGAATATCAAATTTGTAATCGCCTGCTTCCCAATTTGCCGATTGTGTGGCGTACGATTCGTTCTTTCCGATTGACGGGATAGATCCAATCACGTCTTGGGTCGACACTCCTGAAAGCTTCTCTTTATGAGTCTTATCCACCGAAGCATCTGTCTCTTTTTTGTTTTTTCTTAGTTCTTTACGTAGTTTTTTGACATTTTCTTCATCTAATTCTTCGGCTGCCGTAGGAGATTTATTTCCTGTAATACCATTTTCTGCACCGACTGATTGTGTAAATCCAAGTGTGCCTAATAGCCCAGCTACCCCAGACTTCTGTAGGGCACCGCGTCGCGTCACAGATATTGATTTTTGCCTTTCCTTTTCACTCGACCCATCCGGTTCAAGATGGCTATCTTCTTTCGAAGTACTATCGTTGTTCTCTGTCATAACATTTCACCACATATCGTGCTTACTACCTATTATATTCACTCTACTGACTCAGAAAATTACAAAAAGTTCGCTCTCATACGAGATGTAACTACCCCCTGCCAGACTTTCGGTTTCTACCCAATTCTAATTTTTGCTGAATAGTAATCATAGGCTGGAATAAAGTAAAATCTCTTTCAGAACACGCCTCTCAACCGGTTATATACTCTTCGTATTCTATCTGCTCTCAAGATCACCTCTATTCAACAGAGCAGCTTCTACCACATCTGAGACTTATCAGTCGTCGGCAACCAGCGTCTCCTCGGCCGGTTCGACCATCGGCGTTCCGTCGGCTCGCGGTCCGAGCGTTGGGCCGTAGTCGCCGTCGTCGTCGACGCTGATCGGTCGTTTCGTCCGGTAATCGGTCGAGCGCTCGACGGGTCGGCGGCCGATGGCAGCAATCAGCTCGACGTAGTCGCCGACGCTCCGGAACTCGCCGTAGCTCCCGCCGGCGCGTTTGGTGATCTCTTCTGACAGTATCGTCCCCATGAAGTCGTTGGCACCGCAGTTCAGCAGCTTGAGCCCCTTTGCGTCGCCGTATTTGACCCACGAGCTTTGGATGTTGTCGATGTTATCGAAAAAGAGCCGCGAGACCGCGATCATCAGTTCGTCTTCGGCGTCGCTCGCGCCGCCGTCGACGACGCCGTGTTCGTAGAGTGGCGTGTTCTGGTGGACAAAGGAGAGGGGAACGAACTCCCGGATGCCGCCCGTTCGATCCTGGAGGTCGCGGACGCGCTTGAGGTGCATCGCCCGATGGCGTTCGTTCTCGACATGCCCATACATGATCGTCGCCGTCGTATCGAGACCGGCGGCCATCGCGCCCGCCATCGCCTCGATCCACTCGTCGCTGCTGATCTTCCCCGGACAGATCACGTCCCGCACCTCCTCGACGAGGATCTCGGCGGCGGTGCCGGGTGCGGAATCGAGACCGGCGTCGCGCAATCGGCGGTAGACAGTTTCGTACTCCCAGTCGGTGCCACGGCGGGCGTGGTAGGCCTCCTCCGGGGTGATCGAGTGGACGTGCACCCCGTCGACCGACATCGCATTGATCTGTTCGGTGTAGGTTCCCGGGTCGGTCTCGTAGACAGCCGGCGGCTTGTAGTTGACCGCGCGGGCGGGCTCGTCGAAGCCGGCGAGGATCTCGTGGTGCTCGTCGTCGAGCGCGAAGGCGGGATGGAGCCCCGAGACCGAACAGACCTCCGAGATGCCGAGATCGAGGGCGTCGTCGACGATCCGGCGGGAGTCGGCGGGCGTCTTCGTGAAGCCGGCGTGGTCGGCGTCGTGGTCGGCTTCGAACTGGTGGGCAGTATCCTTAAAATTGCAGAACAGACAGCCGACGTTGCAGGCGGTGGTGACGTTGTTGTTGAGGTTGGCAACGAAGGTCACGTCGTCGCCGACCTCTTCGGCGCGGCGGCGGTCGGCGAGTTCGAGGACGGCTTCCTTGCGCTCGTGGTCGATGCCGTCACGCTCGGTACCGGTCGTCAGGAGTTCGACGGCGTCGTCAACGGTCAGCCGGTCGCCGTCGCGGGCTTTGGCAAGGGCGTTCTCGAAGGCCTGGTCGCTCTCAACGGTGTGCTGAAAGCTGATGGCGTCGGCGTCGAGGTCGGCGGCCGACCGGCCAGTCATGCTAGGAAGGTTGGCTGTCCCGAGTAAAAAGCGGTCGGTCGCGGCGGGGCCCACCGGCACCGAAACCCCTTGGCCACAGCAACGACACGGCAAACTGAAAGCTTGATAGGCGTGGCCGCCGCCGGTTGGAGCATGACCAGCGTCAAGGAGTTTCGGGTCGACCGCGAGCCCACCGACAGCGACCTCGGCGCGGGCCGGTTCGTCTTCACCGACGCCTACTCCGTCTTTGATTGGGGACAGATGCCCGATGCGATCCCAGAGAAGGGAGCTAGCCTTTGTACGATGGGGGCGTTCAATTTCGAACGCTTAGCGGCCACCGGCATCCCAACCCACTACGAGGGTGTTGTCACCGACGACAGCGAGGTCGTTGAACTCGCTGCCTGTGAACAGCCACCGACGGAGATGGCGATCCAGCTGACGCAGGTGCCCGACCTACCGTATCGCGGCGACGACGCCGATTTCGACAGCGACACTGCCGACACCGACGCCTACGATTATGACGCCTACCACGACGCGGCCGGCGAGAACTTTCTGATTCCCCTTGAAATCGTCTTTCGGAACACGGTACCGGTCGGCTCCAGCCTCCGATCGCGTGGCGAGCCCGCCGACTACGGGCTCGATGTCGACGCATGGCCCGATGTGAGCGTCGAACTGCCCGAGCCGGTTGTTGAGTTCTCCACGAAGTACGAGGAACAAGATCGGTATCTGAGCCGCGACGAGGCCGAAACAATCGCCGGTGCGGCTGCCCTCGACGAGCTCGAATCTGTCGCGCTGTCGGTTAACGAGCTATTGAACGAGCAGGCCGCAGCCGCGGGGTTCACCCACGAGGACGGCAAGATCGAGTGTCTCTTCTATGATGGTGAGATCCGTGTCGCCGACGTGGTCGGCACCTTCGACGAAAATCGGTTTTCGGCTGAGGGCCACCAACTTTCAAAGGAAGTGATCCGGCAGTACTACAAACGCGAACAGCCGGACTGGGTTGAGGCTGTCGGGGCGGCGAAAGCAAACGTTGCCGACGCCGATGGTGCGGACTGGCGACCGCTCTGTGAGATCGATCCGATCTCGCTGCCCGACGCGGTGCTGACAGCGGTTGCCGACATGTACACCGCGGGTGCCAACGCCTACACCGGCACCGAGTGGTTTAACGCCCCATCGTTGGACGACGCAGTTGACGCGATACATGAGCTGTAGCCCGGCGTTGTCGCCGGTCAGTCGTCGGCTGCCTGCGGCGACTCGGTCGGGCCGAGCGGTTCTTTTGGTTTGATCGGTGATCCCTCTTCGAGTCCCTGTTCGGCGAGCGCCATACTGCCCATTACTTCGATGATGAGCCGGTTGGCCAGCCCGCTGGTGACGCCGCCGTTGTACGAGTTGCTGTCGCTGGTGTCGTAGGCCGGCGAGACCTCGACAATGTCAAAGCCGAAGTTCTCGGGATCGAGGGCTTTGACGACCTCACGCACCATGTAGATCGCCTCCCGGGGTATCAGGCCGCCGGGTTCGGGTTCGCCGGTGCCGGGCGCGTAGGCGGGCTCCATCACGTCGACATCGAAGGAAACCCAGACGGCGTCGGTGCCGTCGGTCGCCCGCTGGACGGCATCGGCGACGATCTCGTCGAGATCCATGTTGCCGACCTCCATCGAGGTGTACCATTTCATGCCGGCCTCGCGCATCCCTTCGTAGGTATCTGGGCCGGGCCAGAACCCACGCGGGCCGATCAGGGTGTAGTTCTCGCCGTCCATGATCCCCTCATCGAAGACCCGCTTGACCCACGCGCCGTGGTCGTATTCAAACCCGGTGAGGCCATCCTCACCGGTGTCGGCGTGGCAGTCAAAATGGATGAGGCCGATGTCGTCGTAATCGTTGGCCTCTGCCCACCCCTTGATGTCCGGGTAGGAGATCGAGTGGTCGCCGCCGATGATGATCGGCGTCGCCTGCTCGCTGACCTCGGCGACGGCGTCCTCGATGTTCAGTTGGCTCTGGCGGGTGTCGCCCGGTGTGACCGCCGCATCACCGGTGTCGGCGACGCTGAAGATGTTGAAGGGGTCAACGCCGGTTTCGATATTAAAATGCTCGTAAGGTGGCGAGGGAACCGTTGAGGCTGCTCGCACTGCTCGTGGCCCGTATCGGGTGCCGGGCCGGATCGTTGTTGCTGTGTCTAGCGGCGCGCCGATAATGCCGATGTCGACATCCTCCTCAGCCAACGAATCGCGATCGACCTCGGGAAGCTTGAGGAAGGTTGGGATGCCGCTGAAGATCGGCTCGTTTGATTCTTTGTACTCATCACCGTAGATATCTTCGCCTGATCTTTCGTCTGTCATAGCTATCGTTCGCGCAATAGCGAGTCGGAGATGACCCGTTGTTGCCCACTTGAATGGAGATTGAAATCATACTAAAGCGTTTCTTGGGTGAAGTTCCATCTATTACGGTGATTAGGTGCAAACCCGAACAGTTTGGGTCACCTTATATTCCTTAATGGCCGTTCTGGGTAACGACATCCGGACTCTCCCGGAAGGCGAGGTGGGTTGCGACATCGAGGGTATCCTCGGTGTGACGTGCGCTGCGCTCAAAGAGGAGGTGGCACCGATGGAGTGCAAGCAGTGGCTCCGGCCGGGCGGCCTCAAGCTGGTCGATCGCGGCCGTTGAGACCTCATGGAACTGTGTGAGTCGCTTGCGGGCCGTCGTTACCTGACTGTACTCCGGGTCGATAACGGCGTCTCTAACCGTTTCGGCGGCCGCATCAAGGGATTCGTGTACCGACGTGATCCCCTCAGCGACCGTATCGTCAAGCGGCTCGCGTATCTCATCGGCGGCGATCATGGCGAGTTCGTCGGCGATCCCAGCCATCAGCGAGATATCTTGGGCTGCTGAGCGGTACCCGATCAACGGGAACCCCGAGCCGACGCCAACGGCTTGATTGAGCTGGGGATTTCGGTAGGTCGTAAACACGAGCCGCAGGAACAACGAAAACAGCTTTTCGAGCTGTGGACTTCGATTCTGCGCCCGGCGGGCCGCCTCGGGATCGGCTGTCAGCAGGGCGTCGACCGCACTTGAGCGGATCGTTGCCTCGGTGCGACCCAGCCGCCCGAAGAGTGTTGGCAGATCAAAATCGTCGGGGTCGACCGAACACCGAATTGTGATATGGGTTGCTGACTCCTCAACGATCCCCAACCCCATCAGCCGGCGTTCGGCGTCGAGGACAGCGTCGTACTGCGCCGCGGTGAGTGCCTCCTCGGCTTCGATCCGGATGAACCCGCGACCGAGCACATACTGGGTAACGACCGCCCGTGAGAGCGCGTCGGCACTCATCGTATCGGCGGAGATCGTCGTTTCCGTCTCGGTCAAGGCGGGTTGGGCTGGCGTCACAAGCAGCGAGTTCCCGTTTTCGTCGCGCTGGACGATCAGTTCGTCACCTTTCATCAGCTCATGACGATGCGCCCACTCGGCCGGCACCGTTACCGCGAGTGTCGACGACCCCAACTGCTGGGCTTTCCGGCGGATCTGCTGGTCGTCACCTTTCATCGATGCTCCCTCAGAAATTGCGTATGCCAAACCATATTGGTAAAAAAGCAATCGTACTTATGTTGTATAAGTGTATAGGTACTCGGTTCAAAAATTGCGCCGCGATAGCAACGCAGCGATTATTAGTCCTCGTCTTCGCCACCAGCGACGATAGTGCGCCGGCCATCACGGTTGAGGGTGCGGACGCCGTAACTGTCCTTTGTGGCGTAGGCGACGGCAACGAAGACAACGAGGCTGACCCCTGCGGCGATAAACGTTGGTAAGCCGTCGAAGGAAGCGGTGAAAATGTCGTTTTCGATGTACAGCAGCGTGTTCTCGTAGGCGTAGGTGGTTGGAACCAAGACGAATAGGACGAGCCGCGTCAGCGAGCCGCCAACCATCGAGGCCAAGGCGGCCGGCGTGGTCGCCATATCTGACCAGTAGAGCCCCATCACCAGCGGGACGAACGCGCCTGCCAGCATGATGTCGAATGCCAGCACAAGCAACATCCCGGTCGCCGAGACCCGGATCGCAAAGAAAATGCCAAGCAGCGTGATCGGAACCGACATCAGCCGGGTGACCGACAGCAGCTTGTCGCTGTCGGTGCCAAGCAGCCCGCCGTCGCTTCCGTCGTCGTTCGTGCCGCCATCGGTGGCGACCGCTTCGCTTTCGTCAACGCGGATGTTGCCGATGTTGCGGGCGATGACCGCCGAGGTGCCGAGGATCGCCCCATCGCTCGTTGAGAAGGATGCCGCGAGAATGCCGGCGATGACAAGCGCGCCGAGCCATGGTGGCACCGCGTTCTGCAACAGCGTGTAGAGGACGGCTTGGCCACCGGTTTCAACGCCGAGTGACGCGAGGATCGGGTTCGCAGACAGCGCGACAATCGAGAACGGAACACCGATAATCAGCGTGCCGGCTGCACCGATAAAGCAGGCCTTCCGAGCGGTTTCGGGGCTATCGGCCGCAAATACCCGTTCCATGAAGTCGATAGCGACGATGTCACCAAGCCCGAGGGCGACGATGGTGGCGAGGTTGATGTACGCCCCCTGACTTGGATCGGTTAGCTGTCCGAGGTTGGTCGGGCCCATTCCCGAGGGGATCGTGATACCGTACTGTGTCGTCACGAAGATAATGAGTGCGATCGAGCCGACCAAAGCGACACCGGCCTGCAGGAAATCGGTGTACGCAACCGAGAACAGGCCCCCGGCGACCGTGTAGGTCAACACGAGACCGGCGATGATGAAGACGCCGACCTGGAAACTTGTGCCAACGAAAATCTCAAAGAGGAAGCCGCCGGCGACGAGGTTCCCTGCCAGGAGGAACGCGTACGCCACCGACATGATGACGCTGGCAAGGATCTCGGCCGTTCGGCCGTACTTCCGTCGATAGAAATCCGGCAGTGTCGTGAGATTCATCCGGTTCATCGGCTTGGCGAAAAACAGCCCTGTCAGAAACAGACAGGTTGCCAGCCCAACCGGTAGTGCCGCCCCGGCCCAGAAGCCGAAGGAGGCGACGAGATCCGTATTTCCTAACGTCGCATTCGAGTCTAACGATTGGGCCATCAGCGTCGCCGCCGCCAGCGGGAGGATCAGCCCCCGGCCGGCGACAATGTAGTTGACGCTGTCGCCTTTCACCTTCCGGGCGACATAGAAGCCGATCGCCAGCATCGTGACGATAATGCCGACGATCCCATAGAGGATGACGCTCATCGGATGCCCACCCCCACATCAGCAGTCAATGATACATGTTTGTCTATTCTTCCGTCCGAGCGGCGTTCTTTCGCGTACATATTATCGACAAAGATGAAGATTCGGTCATAGATAAAAAGCTCTGGCCTGTATTTGTATATTTACTTGTGTACCGCGGGTGTACGCATGGATTACGCCAGCTTGTACCAGTACATATATACAGTTTGTACAGTTGAGAAGTGCCTCTGGTGCCGTTAGCGAACAAATAGGCCGTGAATCATCCACGATCGTCGTTGTCAGATCCGTCTGTCGCGGTGATCTGTGCGATTAAAGACGGGCTAACCGGGTGCTCGATTCTGTTTCGACCCGGAGCTCCCGCCACTCAAGCAAGCCGTGTTTGAAGCCACGGTAGCTCAACGTGTTTCCATGCGGGGCGAAGATGACGAGGGCGAACGGTTCCGGAATCGAGCGTTTGTCGATCTGTGTGAGCCCCGAGATCGACTCCGAGCTGGTATGGGAGTGATAAAACACGCGTGGCGGGGGTGGCACGCGTTCATCAACGGTCGTCTCAAACCGGCGTTTCGGGATCGACGACTCGTTTGGGATCGGAATATGGCGGGTCACCCGGAGGTGACGCCCGCGCCGCCGACAGCCGAGAAAGCCGCCGGCCTCATCCGGATGGTGGGTTGCAACGTGGCTCTCGATGGACGTACGGATCGGCGATGGGATAATAACTGTCCGGATCGGCCACGGAACCACACCACCGTTTCTCGCCGACACGGCACAGTCCTTTCGCCTCGCCGACCTCTCAGTCGTCGGCGATCCCCGGCGTCTCGCTGAGATCGAGTTTGTCGTCGATCGGTTCGGTCGGGTTGGCGTCCTGTGCTGTCGCCGACAGCCCGAGTTGGTAGTCGTCGGGGTCGGCTCCATCACGCAGACTCGTCCGACCGCGGTGGACGGCGACCGCGTCGTCGAGATGGAGTTCGACCGCTTCTAGCAGTGCCTCGGCTTCAAGCGGCTGGCCGCGGGCTTTGATCTCATCGATGAGCGCGTCGCCCGGCACATCGAAGGCGCGTTGGGTGATAATTGGCCCCTGATCAAGATCGGTTGTCACGTAGTGGGCGGTGACGCCGGCGATGCGGACGCCTTCCTCCTTGGCCTGTCGGTAGGCGGCCGCCCCGGGGAAGGAGGGCAGCAGACTCGGGTGGATGTTGATGATCCGATCCTCATATCGGAAGACGATCTTCGGGCCGAGGATGCGCATGTATCGCGCAAGGACGATCAGATCTACGTCGTGTTCGGCCAAGATGTCGAGCATCCGATCCTCGTCGGGTGAGCCCTTGCCGTCGCCGATATCGTAGAACGGGATATCGGTCGGCTCGACCACGTCCCGTAGCGTCCCGCGGTTGCTGATGACCGCTGAGATCTCGACGTCAAGCTCGCCGCTCTCAGCGGCGTCGATGAGGGCTTCGAGGCAGTGGGATTCCTTGGTGACACAGACAGCGATCCGCCGGGTCTCTCGGTCGCTGGGGAACCGCACCTGGATCTCGACGCCGAGCTCACGGCCCAGCTCTGAGAGGGCCTCGCGGAGCTCATCGCGCTCACAGCTCATCTCGCCGGTATCGACACGCATCGACATCCGGAATAGGCCATCACGCACCGCCTGATCGAGATCCTCGATGTTGATCTCGCGCTCGAACAGGAGGGTGGTGACCCGGGCGATCAGCCCGGTCTTATCGCCGCCGATCACGGTGATCTCGGTGAGTTCGGTTGTCATCGCCACACCTCCGTCTCGCCGTCGTCGTGGGTCATGCCCGGGCGAACGCTACCGCCAGGCAAAAGGGTGTCCATCCGGCCACAGACCGGCGTCGAGGGGCCTGCCGGGGAATGATTAAGTGGACGGCCGCGGTGGTGGTAGCCAGATGGCTGACGATTCGGAGGAGATGTTGTCGTGGGACGAATCCGTGTTCCGCAACGAACACGTCTTCGAGATCGACTACCTCCCTGAGACCTTCCATCACCGCGAGAGCCAACTGGAGAGCCTGAAATACGCTCTCCGCCCCGCGGTCAGAGGGTCGCGGCCGCTCAACACGATGATCCGTGGACCGCCCGGCACCGGGAAAACGACCGCCGTCCAGAAGCTCTTCGGGGAGCTCGGCGGCAAAAGCGACATCGAGGTCGTCCAGGTCAACTGCCAGGTCGATTCGACGCGGTACGCCGTTTTCTCGCGGCTCTTCGAGGGTGTCTTTGAGTATGAGCCGCCGGCCTCCGGCATCTCGTTTAAGAAGCTCTTCGGCCAACTGACCGACCGCCTTGTCGAAGCGGAGACCGTCCTCGTTGTCGCCTTAGACGATATCAACTACCTGTTTTACGAAAACGAGGCCGGCGACACGCTGTACTCGCTGCTGCGGGCCCACGAGGTGCATTCGGGCGCGAAGATCGGCGTCATCGTCGTCTCCTCGGATCTCTCGCTTGATGTTATCGACGACCTCGACGGCCGGGTACAGAGCGTCTTCCGTCCCGAGGAGATCTACTTTCCACGCTATTCGACCGAGGAGATCGCTTCGATCCTCCGAGAACGGGTCAAACGTGGCTTCCATGACGGGGTCATCGGGAGCCCGGAGCTCGATACGGTCACGGAGTACACCGCCGACAGCGGCGACCTTCGGGTCGGTATCGACCTACTCCGTCGGGCCGGCCTTCAGGCCGAGATGCGAGCCTCCCGTACCATCACCGACGAGGATATCGAAGCCGCCTACGAGAAATCGAAACACGTCCACCTCTCGCGGTCTCTGGAGGGGCTCTCGGAGTCCGAACGCGCCCTGATCGAGGTGCTGCTTGATCACGACGGCAAACAGGCCGGTGAGGTCTATGCGGTCTTCAGCGAGGAGACCGGGCTGGGGTACACCCGCTACTCCGAACTGGTCAACAAACTCGACCAGCTTGGGCTGATCACCGCCACGTACGCCGATGTCGACGGGCGGGGTCGCTCCCGGGAGCTCAGCCTTGCGTACGAGCAATCGGCCATTGTCGACCGGCTTGAGTAACGACCGTGAGAAGTCGGCGGCGTGTATGCATCTGGCAGCCGGGGCAGTCGCCTCCGATAGCTGTATGTCTTTCCGTGAGACACCCTCAGGTATGAAATCGACTGGTGGCAGCGACGCCGCGAAACGACGCGCCGGCGAGGCCGCAGCCGACACCGTTGAGCCGGGGATGGTCGTCGGCCTCGGCACCGGGAGTACCGCAGCCTACGCCATCGAGGCACTAGGTGACGCTGTCGACGATGGCCTCGATATTGTCGGCGTCCCGACCTCCTTCGGGGCTCGCCAACGCGCCCTCGACTGTGGAATTCCGCTCCGTAGCCTCGATTCGGTCGACGGGGTCGACATCGCTATCGACGGAGCCGATCAGTTCGTCCGTGACACTGGTAGCTGTCTCAAAGGCGGCGGCGCGGCCCACAGCCGGGAGAAGCTTGTCGCCACTGCGGCCGACGCCGTCCATCTCGTCGTCGATGAGACAAAGCTCACCGACGCTCTCGATCACCCGGTGGCACTCGAAGTGCTGCCGGACGCCCACACGGTTGTCGCCGATGCCGTCCGTTCACTCGGCGGGGAGCCGATGCTCCGTGATGCGGCCAACAAGGACGGCCCGGTCGTCACCGACAACGGAAACCTCGTCTGCGATGTCGACTTTGGAACGATTGCCGATCCCGAATCGCTGGCGACACAACTCTCGGCGGTGACGGGCGTCGTTGAACATGGATTGTTCATTGAGTGTGCAACAACCGTTTCGGTCGGCACGGCTGACGGCGTCTCGACGACGACGTACTAACGCCTCGGCGAGCGATATCACTCGGCGGTGTCAAAAAAGCAGGAACAACGAGTGCCGACTTAGAGGTCGCGCGGCTGCACCGTCTTCCGATCGTTATCCTCGGCACGTCGGGCTGCGTCTTCGAGTAGCTCCTCGACTTCCGCATCGAGTGCGTCGTAGAAATCAGAAGCTACGTTCTTGTCGCTCAGGGCCTCTTTGACCGCTGCTTTGACGATAAGATCTGCCATGCAGTGCCTCGTACCCCAGCCTCCATAATAAGGATTACCATGTCCCGACACGCTCGCCCGCCGATCCGGTCGGCTTGAGTGCTGTGTGCACCGAATCGCCACCTCATTGATCTCCGGAGACGGTGGGTTTATATACGGCGCGATCGCGACGCTGCTGACGGCCGCCGGTCGAAACCAACGACTTACCTCCCTTTCGGCACTCACAGCTACCGTCACGATATGACCACACTCGACGCCGATCACTACGTCTACATCCTCCGCTGTGCCGACGAGAGCTACTACGCCGGCTACACAACCGATCCCGAACGCCGACTTACCGAGCACAACGCCGGCGACGGCGCAAAATACACCCGTGGCCGAACACCGGTCACGTGTGTCTATCTCGCCGCGTTCGACTCGAAATCCACCGCGATGAGCCGTGAGTATGAGATCAAACAGCTCCGCCGAAGCGAAAAAGAGAGGTTGATCGAGGCTACCGACGAGCCACCGCTGTAGGGCGCAGTTGCAGCCACAATCGCACACACCTTGCTGCTGGCAGCCGCGTGTTTTGCTGTGACAATAAAAGAGATCGAATCGCTACCCGAAGTGGAAACGCTTTACCCCGCTGCCCGGGATCGATTCGGTATGAAGGTACTCGTCACGGATCCGATCGATGACACAGGACTCGATCGGTTGCGTGAAGCCGGCCACGAGGTGCAGACCGAGTATGAAATCGATGGCGACGCACTACTGGATGCGGTCGCCGATGCCAACGCCCTGATCGTCCGCTCGGGAACCGACGTGAGCGAGGCGGTCTTTGCGGCGGCCGACGACCTCGTCATCGTCGGACGGGCCGGCATCGGCGTCGACAACATCGACATCGAAGCCGCCACCGACCACGGCGTCATCGTCGCCAACGCGCCGCAGGGCAACGTCCGCGCCGCCGCCGAACATACGGTAGCGATGGCCTTTGCCGCCGCCCGCTGGATCCCGCAGTCCCATACCCGCCTGAAAGACGGCGAGTGGGCGAAATCTGAGTATCTCGGCTACGAGGTCAACAACAAGACACTGGGCATCGTCGGGCTCGGCCGTGTCGGCCAGGAGGTCGCCAAACGGCTTGACAGCCTTGGAATGGATCTTGTCGTCTTCGATCCCTACATCTCTCAGGAGCGCGCCGACCAGTTTGGCGCAGAGCTTATCGACGACCTCGATGAGTGCCTCGAGCTCGCTGACTTCGTGACGATCCACACGCCGCTGCTCCCGGAGACAGAAAACATGATCAGCAGCGACGAACTCGAACTGCTGGACGACGGATTCCTCATCAACTGTGCCCGTGGCGGGATCGTCGACGAGGCTGCCCTCGCTGCGGCCGTCGAGGACGGCCCGATGGCCGGCGCGGCACTCGACGTGTTTGCCGAGGAACCGCTTAGTGAGGACTCACCGCTGTTGGATGTCGACGAGATCGTCGTCACGCCGCATCTCGGCGCGTCGACCGAGGCCGCCCAAGAGAACGTCGCCGTCGACACCGCCGACCAGGTGATCGCCGCGTTCAACGAGGAGCCGGTGCTCAACGCCCTGAACGCACCATCGGTCGATGAGACCGCCTTCCCGCGGATTGAGCCGTATCTTGGACTCACCGAAACCGCCGGCAAGATCGCCGCCACCCTGCTTGGCGAGCGCATCGAATCAGTCGAGGTCAGCTACGAGGGCGATATCGCTGAGGAAGACATTGATCTCGTCACCGCCAGCGCGCTGAAAGGCGTCTTCACGCCGCTTGAATGGCAGGTCAACTCGGTCAACGCCCCACAGCTCGCGGAGGATCGTGGGATCGATGTCATCGAGTCGAAAACGCGACAGACAGACGATTTCCAGAGTCTCGTCAGCGTCACCGTCGACGACGGCGAGACGGAACTGACCGTCTCGGGGACGCTGTTTGCGGGCGATGATCCACGGATCGTCCGTATCGATGGCTATCGCGTCGATGCCATTCCGTCGGGGCATATGGTTGTTGCGCGCAACAAGGATGCGCCCGGTGTCATCGGCTTCATCGGTGGCGTCCTCGGCGATAACGACATCAACATCGCCGGGATGTTCAACGCTCGCGAGACGATCGGCGGCGAAGCACTCACGGTCTACAATCTGGATGTCGATGTGCCGGATGCGGTTGTCGAGCAACTGCTTGCCGACGAGCGGATCACCGATATCACGTCGATTACGCTTGATCAAGAATAGCTGCATTTAGCAGCGATAGTCGCCATTTGCAACTTTTCTATCATGAAAATTATTGTCGCAATATTATCGTTCGCCGTGGCAGACGACTTCACCCGATAAAAACGGTAGAAAAACTACGCTCGACTTAGAGGATGAAGCTGGAGTTCTCTTCGATGTTCCGCGGTGTCTTCAGTTCCTTGAACGTCTGTCCACCTGCAGGTGCTTGGATGATGAGCTTTATTGACTCTGATGACTCGAGCCCAGAGATCCCACTCTGGCTAGTTAGGTTTATCTCAGCCGTAAGCAGATCCTCTTGATCTTTCAGAACGGTACCGTCGTCACCGTCCATTCCTTGGACTTGGAAATATTCAATTGCATCATTCGTGCGGTTATTACCACTCAATACAGTTGCTTCTCCTCGTGGGCTTGAGATGGTGTACGAGGCCTGGCTCACATTGATTGGATCGGAACCTGAGGCAAGCCGAAGGGATGCGTTTACGTGTGTGATTGTTTTATTCTCAGCAGAATTAGTACTGGGATCCTGCTTAACGTTTGCTTCAAACCCGACCACTTCACCGACTTGTATGACGTCACTGACTTCGGCGGTTGTTTCTTCACCTGTTTGTTGTGCCTGTGCTTGTAGAAGGCCTGCAGTGTTGATCAGGACACCTGCCGCAATCGCTGCGACTAAAACCATCGCGATGAACACGATGAGCGTCCCGATTCCCACCTGACCTCGATCGTCTGTGTCGAACATGGTATTCGTACGCCTGCCCGGAACGGGTCAGACGATATTCAATCTATGAACGCGGATTCATATATGTCTCATCCTTCGCTTATTAATACTGATAATCAAAGATTCTTCTATATACACAGAACCAACGGAGGTAATAAATGTATTTCAAAAGAAAGCAGCGGTCAGCTTAGAGGATGTAGCTGTCTGACTCGCTGTCCTCAATATTCCGCGGTGTCTTCAGTTCCTTGAATGTCTGTCCGCCAGCGGGTGCTTGAAGTATAAGTTTGACACTCTGTGACTCTCCAAGCGGTTCAATCCCATTTTCCTTCTCTAGGTCAATCTCTACCGCTAGCAGATCTTCTTGATCTTTAAGGACTGAGCCATCGCTACTATCCATACCTTGAATTCGGGTATGACTAATTGCACCATTATCGTTGTTATTTCCACTTATTACAGTAGCGTTGCCTCGTGGACTTGAGATGGTGTACGATGCTTGACTCACATTCACCGGATCGGATCCAGATGCTAGCCGAACCGAGGCGTTGATTAGATCTAGCTTTCCATCGCTATCACCGTCTAGTGAGTCTGTTCCTATAACCTCAGTAATCTGAACAACATCACTCACTTCAGCAGTCGTCTCTTCACCTGTTTGCTGTGCCTGTGCTTGCAGGAGGCCAGCGGTATTGATAAGCACACCCGCCGCGATCGCTGCGACGAGCACCATCGCGATGAACACGATGAGTGTACCTATCCCTACCTGACCTCGATCGTCAGTGTCGAACATGGGAGTAGTACGCCTGCCCGGAATAGGTCAGACGCTATCGGATAAACGTAGAGGATGGGTATATATCTACCCCGCAAGTTTTCAGGATTGATACTCAAACGAATAGAGACCAATGGTAACGCATCAGTGAAACGGTGAGTGCGACGCCTCAACCTCAAAAGTTAAAATTTGCAACAAAACCAGCTCAGGTCATCGGAACCGACAGGACGGTGCGGTTCCCGTCAGGCGTCGTCTGATCGCAGCACTCGATAGCCAAGATAGGCGAGTCCAAGCCCGCCACCAATGATAGCCGGCACCGCCGAGGAGTCGGCTACCTTCGAGAACTGCTGTGCCACACGTCCAGCCACCGTCTCATTGCTATCGTTGATATGTTCCAACACGGCATCAGTGTCGTTCGGCACCGGCTCGGGATCACCGCCAGCATTGAAGGCCTCGTCTGGGTCTTTCAACAGATGACCGGTCGTCAGACAGACAACCGATTCGTCGGCACTGATTTCGCCACTCGCCCGAAGCTTGCGCAGCCCAGCGACCGACGCCGCGGAGGCGGGTTCGACGCCGACCCCCGTCTCAGCGAGTTGTCGCTGCGCGGCGGTGATCTCGTCGTCACTAACGGCGACAGCGGTACCGCCGGTGTTGTAGATCCCCGGCAGGGCCTTCGGCGCGTTGACGGGGTTGCCGATACGGATTGCCGTTGCGCGTGTCTCCACGTCATCCCACCGCTGGATCTCGTCACGATTGTTTCTGACGGCCTCAACCATCGGTGCCGCCCCCTCCGCTTGGACACCGGTGAGTGTCGGCACCTCGCTTTCCTCGAGAGCGCCACTCGCAACGAGTTCGCGGAACGCCTTGTAGAGGGCCGCGGTGTTGCCGGCGTTGCCGACCGGCAGCACGATCCGGTCCGGATACTCGCCGTACTCCTCATAATGCTCTTCGAGGATCTCAAAGCCGATGGTTTTCTGGCCCTCAAGCCGGAATGGATTCAGTGAGTTGAGCAGGTAGACCTCACCGCGGCCAGCAAGCTCTTGGACGATATCGAGACAGCTATCGAAGTTGCCGTCAACCTCAAGAATACGCGCGTCATGGAGGCTAGCTTGGGCGATCTTACCGGCGGCAACCTTACCCTTTGGGAGCAACACGAGCGTCTCCATGTCGCCACGGGCCCCGTAGGCAGCCAGTGCCGCGCTGGTATTACCGGTCGAGGCACAGGCCAGCCGACCGACGCCGAGTTCCTTGGCAACGGCGACGCCGACGGTCATCCCACGATCCTTGAACGCGCCGGTTGGGTTCATCCCCTCGTGTTTGATTCGGAGGCTGTCGACGCCGATCTCCTCGCGAAGCCGTGGCACCTCATGCAGCGGGGTATCGCCCTCCGGGAGCGTGACGCCTCGCTTGAACGGAAGGGCCGCGTTGTACCGCCAGACGCCGCTTCCCTCGAACGCCTCGAAGGTCGGCGGGTCGGCGTACCGGACTTCGAGGAGCCCATCGCAGTCGGCACAGGTGTAGTGGATCTCCTCGAAGGGCGCAAACTGCTCGCCGCAGTCGATACATTCCAACCAGACCCCGTCGTCGGCACACGCCGGCTCCGACTGTGGCGGCGCGGACAGCTCAAGACTCATTATCTGCGTATGGTCGCGGCGCGGTAAAAAGCCGGTCGGTTACGACTCGTCGGTTCCAAACTGATCGATCTCGTCGTGGACGGCATCCACCCACTCGTCGAGTCCTGCATGCAGCATCTCTCTGGCGGCGTCGATATCGACGGCGGTGTACTGATAGACGTAGCCACCCGAATCTAGCAGGCGTCGTTCCCGTTCGACGAGCCCTTTCTGATGGAGTGTCGACAGCGACCGGTTGACATTGCTTCGATCCCGATCAAGGACAGCCGCTAACTCCTCGACGGTGCTGCCAGCGTGGTTGTGTAACGTGAGGTAGGTTCGGCGTTCGTGATCCCGGATCCCGAACACACAGGACAACAGGTGGGTAAAATCAAGATCGCTGTCCTCGGCGAGAGCCTCGGGTGTCGATGCGGAGCCCATACGGTTATTATCCGCGTTCGTCCCGTAAAACTACGCCGACTCCTCGGGGACTGCGGCGTAGCCACGTTCCTTGATACAGGCGCGCATCGCTGCCTCATCACTGTGTCTGTGCAACCGTGTCGGGGTTTCACAGTAGTATGTCTCGCCGTCATACCGAAGGGTGATCTGATGCTGTTGGTCGAGTAGTTCGACGCTTACTTGCAGCCGCTGACCGCCCCGTAGCGCGTTGATGATCTCGTCGGCCGATAGCTCGCCGGCTTCGATGGTGCGTGTTGTGTCCATGCGTTTGTGGAATCGGTGCGTTAGGGGTCGCTCAGTTTGTCGTCGACTGTGTATCGTCGCTTGCGGGCTCCGGGGCCTCAACCCCCTCTGCGGCCTCGGCGATATCGGTTTCCTTCTCAGTTGTGACATGCCAGCGGTCGATCGTGTCCTCGTACTCGCCAAGGCGTTCGGAGACTGCCGATTTCAACTCGTCGTCGTTGATGTTGACCTCGAAGACGAACTGTTCGTCGTCGCCACCGCGGCCCTGTTGTTTGATGTTCGCGCTGACGAGCTCGTTGTCGAAGTAGTACGGCGACAGCTGTGTCATCACGTTCTGGTAGACGGTGTTTTCGACGGTGCGAATCGCCTTTCGGCCGACCGAGTCGGCTGCTCTGGTGACGTAGCCGATAGAGTCCTGCCAGTTCTCGACAGCCCCTTCGTCGTCACCGTTTTCCATCCGTTTGTAGGACTCCGAGAGCTTCTCGCCGGCCTTTTTCACATCGTCGCTTGCGGCCTTGCCCGCCTTTTCGCCCTTGCCTTCGGCAACGCTGGCCTGCTCGGCTGTTTTCTCGTTGACATCCGTGTTGAGCTGTTCGTGGGCTTTGGGTCGCCACTCGTCCCACTCCCTAAAGGCTGATCGAACCTCCTCGTCGGCATCCTCGATATCTTCGTCTCGAAGGGCTTGGGTGATGCGCTCGCCGTGTTCGACCACATCGTCCCACGCGCCGTCGATCTTGAACCCCGAGATGCTCTCCTCCATTCTGCTATCGGTTTCTAGTGCTGTCCCGACACATAAACGTCGCTACCGCCCGCCGCGCCATCGGGGCTGTTTTTACCATCGCTGTCTCCTGCTCACATATGCCAATTGAACAGCGCGAGGACGCATACCTGATCACCCACGCCTTGGCGAAGGATACGCTGTCGACGCTGCGATCGATCGACACCGAGCAGGTCGCCTTCCGAGAGGGGTTGATCGAACTCGGGCGGGTCTGTGGCTATGAGATCATCGACGGCGCGATGGAGACGGAGTTCGTTCCGCTCCAGACGCCGCTGGCCGACACCACCGGCGAACGTGTCACCGGGCTCGACGACGTTGTCATCGTCACCGTCCTCCGGGCAGCCACACCGTTTGTCGAGGGGTTGATGAAGGCGTTCCCGCAGGCCAGACAGGGCGTTATCTCCGCCAGCCGCGATGAGGAAGCGGGGATGAACGACGACGGGGAGTTCCCGATTACGGTCGGCTACCTCAAACTCCCAGAGATCACGGCCGACGACACCGTCATCGTCGCCGACCCAATGTTGGCGACGGGGTCGACGATGTGTGCCGTCCTCGATCATGTTGTTGACGCCGCCGCTGGCTTCGAGGATCTGATCGCACTATCAGCGGTGTCGGCTCCGGAGGGCGTCCTGCGGGTCAGCGAAAGCGTCCCCGATGCTGACGTATTAACGGTCGCTATCGACGACAGACTCGATGATGATGGCTTCATCGTGCCGGGGTTGGGCGACGCTGGGGATCGGGCATTTGGGACAGTGTAAGTCGTCTGCTCAGGAGTCATCGATACTGACTCGCCCACTCGTCGCGTTGCGCAGTCGTTCCCGCAGGTCGCCAGCCTCCGCAACGGGTACCCGAACGACGAACTCAACCGCTGCTTCGTAGCTGGCATCGAACTCGACGTCTTCGGATTCCAGAATCCCGCGTACTGTTCCCGAATCGCCGTACGCAACCGTCGCTTCGAACCGCTCATGCGGAACCTCTTCGACGATCCCAGCCGCCGCAACGGCTTGTTTAACCCCTCGCGAATACGCTCGCGCCAACCCGCCGACACCGAGGTTCGTCCCGCCGTAGTATCGGACGACCGCGGCGACGACGTTACGGATCTCTTGTTGAGCGAGGACGTTGAGCGCAGGATCACCAGCGGAGCCGCTGGGCTCGCCGTCGTCGCTGGCCCACTCCCGCAGCATCACCGACCCCGGTTGACCCGCCGAAGCAGTCCCAGCCGGCACACGATAGGCGGGCACGACGTGTGTCGCCTCTGGGTGGTCGGCTTCGACTTCCTCGATGACCGCCTCGGCAGCCGCAACCGTCTCGACAGGTGCGACGTAGCCGATGAACTCCGAGCCGCTGACCTCAAAGTTGGCCTCCGCGCGCTCGGCGACTGTCGAAAAGGACTCGGGCACACGAAGCGGTTGGCCGGCGGACGGCTTAAGCGATACTGGTCAGTTGTTGCGGGCGTCATTGTTGTCAGCAGCGGCTGCGGTTGATCCCAATCGATCAGGATGATGGACGTGATAGAGGCCGGTGAACGCAACGACGCCGACGACTTCGACCGCAACCGCTGCCACCGCCAGCGGCTCGGTCAACAACGCGTCGGCCGCGTTCCCGCCGTGACACAGCGGATAGCCGACGAGCAAGACGGCGAGGGTACCGCCACCGAGTGAGCTGAGCCGGCGGTAGCGATAGCCGCGAAAGACGGCGACCGCAACCGCGATTAGGAGGACGGCGGCGGGCACAAAGAGAAACGGCCGGCTGTCGGCGACCGAGTCGGCAAGCATCGGCGGTGACAGCCGTGGGATCGCCCACAGCAGGTGCAGCGCGGCCGTCAGCAACGCGGCCTGTACCGCGACGATCCGGACGGCTCGCTCGACGCGTTCCATCTCAGAACTCGACCCGCCGGACGAACGGGAGGTCGCGGATCGACACCAGCACGTCGCCGGGGATCGACTCGTCGGTGATGATATACAGCTTCGGCTCGTCGGTGAACTCCGGATCTTCGCTGATGACCTGCCGGATCGAGATGTCAGCCTCGGCGATCCGGTCGGTGACCGTGGCGACAATGCCGGACTCGTTGGCGGCGGCGACTTCGACCGTCAGCACGGTTAGATCTAACACGGGCGCAAGATCCCGCAAGCTTGGAATCGCGTCGATGTTTGCGAAGATGCGCTGGAGTTCGGGGTCGTCCCGTATCGCGTCGGTCGTTGAGTCGACGACCCGGCGGTCGACATCGATCTCGCGGGCGATCTCGGTAAACGGGATCTCGATGCCGCCGGAGACGACCCGGCCCGCCTCATTGACCGAGAAGCCGCGTTCAAGCAGCAGCCGGATCACCGCCTGCTGGCTCGGGCTGCCCTCAAACTTCCCCATGATTTCGTCGAACATGGCGCGCCCCTACAGCGATCCCTTCGTACTTGGCGCGTCACTCCGCCGGTCGTCGATCCGAGTTGCGTCGTCGAGTGCGCGCGCGAAGGCTTTGAACAGGGCTTCGACCTCGTGGTGGGCGTTGTCGCCGTCGACGCTCGCGTGGACGGTCAGCCCGGCGTTCATCGCCACCGACTCGACGAAATGTCGCGCCATGTCGCTGGTAAAGTCGCCGATCGCGGCCTGAGAAAACTCGCCGTCGAAGACGAAGTACGGTCGCCCGCTGATGTCGACAACGACCGAGGCGAGGGCTTCGTCAAGCGGCACCCGACGATCAGCGTACCGAACGATCCCGCGTTTGTCGCCGAGGGCTTCGTCGAGCGCCTCTCCGAGGGTAATCGCCACATCTTCGACGGTGTGGTGGTCGTCGACCGCGAGGTCGCCGTCACACTGCACCGTGAGATCGACGAGGCCGTGAGTCGCCAACGCGGTCAGCATGTGATCGAAAAATCCGATCCCGGTGTCGACTTCGCTGTCGCCGTTGCCGTCGAGGTCGAGGGTGAGATCGATCGTCGTCTCGCCGGTTTCGCGGCTGACGGCCGCCGCGCGGGTGCCCGCATCGCTCGCTGAGGAATCGCTCATAGGTGTGTTCAGAGCGTGGGGGCCTATGGTGGTTTCCCTCGGCGACGCCCGTCAGTCAGAACCAACCGCGTCCATCGCATCTTTGAGCGTGAACTCGCCCTCGTAGAGTGCGGTGCCGACGACGACCGCGGCTGCACCCGCCTCGCGGAGTGCGCGGATATCCTCGATGGTCGCCACCCCACCGCTGGCGACGACCGGGATCTCGACGGCCGCACAGACGCCCTCGACGAGATCAGTGTTGACGCCGGCGAGCTGTCCCTCAACGTCGACATCGGTGAGCAAGATCGCGCCCGCGCCCAACTCCTCGTAGCGACCGGCCGCCGCGGCCGGATCGAGCCCGGTGGCCTCTGTCCACCCCGAGACGACGACCTCGCCGCCTTTTGCGTCGAGACTGACCATGACTGATCCCGACTCATGATCCGAAATATCGGCGACGATCTCGGGCGTTTCGACCGCGGCGGTACCCAGAATGACGCGGTCGACACCAAGATCGAGCAGGTCGACGGCGTCGTCGACGGTGCGGATCCCCCCGCCGATCTGGAGATCGACCGACGCGGTCTCGATGATCGATCCGAAGGCATCGGCGTTGACACGCTCGCCGTCAAATGCCCCATCGAGATCAACAAGATGCAGCGTTGACGCGCCGCGATCGACCCACCCCTCGGCGGCATCGACAGGATCGCCGTACCGGGTTTCTGTGCCGCGCTCGCCGGCAACGAGTTGGACGACCTCGCCGTCCTGTACATCGACCGCCGGGATCACCTCGAACTCCGGAAACGCCTCAGACATATCCTCGGCTTCGACGGCCGGCTGATAAAACACGTCGGTCGGCCGATCAGCTCAGATCTGGATCTGCAGGAGGCTGCTGACGACCTGTCGGGTGAAGATTGCCACGCCCGCCCCGAGCCAGGTCAACAACACGAAGTGGACGTAGGCGGTTGCCTTGTTGCCGCCGTCGATCGTCCGAATCATCAGCGACGACAGCGCGGCGTTGAACAACACAACCAACAACAGCAGATACTCGATGACGGGAACGTTGTACGCCTGGGTGTAGATGAGCTGGCCAAACTCCGCTTGATCCAGCGTCAACGCCCCGGAGAACTCTCCGAGGATGTTGGCGACCTCAAGGCCGATGAAGAACGCAAAGACGGCCGCCGCCGAGATCCCATACAGCAGCCCGATCAGCGTCACCGTCTCTTGACGGCGTTGCTCGCGGAGCTGATTGATCGTGTTCATGTTCTGGCTAATGAGCTCACCAAGCACCTGTGGCGTCCCACCCATCTGGCGACCGACGAGATACATCTCGCTGTACTTCTGCATCAGATAGGATTTGGCCTCCAGTGAGAAATCCCCCCACGCGTTCTCCGGGCTGAGCCGCATACTGAGCCGTCGGTAGAGCCGGTTGATGACCGGCGTGAGCCCACCGAAGTCCTTCTGCCGAAGCGTTTTCAACACCTCGACGGTCGTCGCCTGTTGGGCGGTTTCGGCTGTCCCCAACGATCGAATAAAGTTCGGATACTGCTCGTCGCGCTCCTTGATCCGCTCTTCCTCCATTCGCATGACAATTCCCGTAATCAACAACGGCGTCACGGGGATCGAGACATACAGCGGCAGCGGGACGGTATCAAGGAAGAAGAGCACGCCGTCGATCCCGGGGCCGATGCCGAGAAAGCCAAGCCCCATAAAGAAGATGATCGACAGCGAGCCGAGGCTACCGATAAAGATCGCCGCCCACAGCTCCTTGTCCTCGACAAACCGCGGCTCCGGAAAGTACCACACCGGATCGTAGGGCGCGATGTTCCGGATGACGAAAAAGAACGCCACCTGGACAAGAAAGAACAACCCGATGACTGCCGAGACGGTCACCGTCGGGTTGACGCCCGTCAGGATCGGGAGAACGATCGCGAAGACGAGCCCGAAGGTCATCGAGAGGATCATCGAGATGTAGAGATCCTCCATTACCTCGAGGTTGGCCAGTTGGCCCTCGTAGATTGTCTCGTAGTTCTCGATGATAAAATCCTGCTCATCGAGCATGAACTCCTTGAGCTCCTCGCCGGCCTCAAGGGTAAATGCCAGCCGCTCGTAGAGATCCGACATCACATCGCTTGGCACCTCCTTGGCCCGCCGGCGACAGGCGTCATCGATACTCTGATTCCAGGTGTCGACAAGCCCGACAATCTGACCCAACTCGTCGGCGAGGGCTCCATACTCGTCTTCGGCCGCCAGCCGCCGAAACACCTCGACGCGATCAATATTTGTGGTTGACAACACCGTCAGATGTGTCATCGCCAGATGGAACTTATCCTCGATCTCGGTTCGCTTCTGGGTGATGTAGAGCTTTGGATACAACAGGCCAGTCACCCATACCAACAACCCAAGCAGGGGGATCGGGATCTTTGCGGTCACCGGGATCTGGAGTACGATCGCCGCCGCGATCGACAACAGAAACACGCTGAATGTCGGCAGAAAGATGAGCAGCATATACCGCCGCCGCGACATATCCAGCCGGCTGTAGGAGGCCAAGACATCGGAGACGAACGCCAACAGCGAGTTCAGCCGGTCGCCGGAGCCCTCTTGTGTCGCCATAAGCCACTACTTGATGTCCGGCGCCGCACTCATCGTGAACGGGAGCCCTTCGACGCCGTCTTGTTGGAACGATTCGATTGCATCGTTGACCTCGTGGTAGCCAAGAATCCCCTCTTGGATCATTCGGTCGACAACCTCTTTACGATGATTGAGTGTTTCATAAATCTGGCGGGTATCGGCGTAGCCAAGCAGGGGGGCGATCTGTTCCTCTAAGACGTAGGAGTTGTTCATCCCCTTGAACGTGTGTTCGTCCTCAACGGGATCCCACTCGAAGACCTGCCGGGTCACGACGCCGCCCATCTCCGAGGAGTAGCCCTCGATCTCCTGGACACTTGTGATACGTCGCAACACATCTTCGCCCTGTTTGACACGGTTTTGGAACAGCGCGACATCGGCGATCCCCATGAACGTCTCGGGGACATTGATCGGCTCGGAGGTAAACCGCTGGATCATGGTGACGATATCCGAGGCGTGGAACGTCAGCATGACCGGGTGGCCGGTCTGGGCGGCCTGGAACGCCATCCGCCCCTCGGCTCCACGAACCTCGCCGACGATGATGTAGTCAGGCCGCGACCGCAGGGCGGCCGCCACAAGGTCGAACATGTCGACCTCGGCGTCCTCGTCGCCCATCCCCTCACGGGTCAGCAGTTGCTGCCAGGTGTCGTGGGGTGGGATGACCTCGGCGGTATCCTCGGCGGTGTAAATCTTCGAATCCCGGGGAATAAACGAGAAGGAGGCGTTGAGTGTCGTCGTCTTTCCGGATGCTGTTTCGCCGACAACGAAGACCGTCTGTTCGTTTTCGAGGCAGATCCAGAGGTATGCCGCCATCATCGGCGACAGCGTCCCCCAGTTGGTGATCTGCATCATCGACAACGGCACCTCGGTACCTTGCCGGATCGTCAACGACGGCCCCTTTAGCGATACGTCGTCGGAGTAGATAATGTTGATACGGGAGCCATCGGGCATCGTCGAGTCGACGATCGGATTTGAGTCCGAGATCGGGTCGCCCATCCGCTCGCCCATGTTTTTCAGCCAGTTGTCGAACTCACTTGGGGTGCCGAAGTCGACCGTCGTCGGCAGCATCCCGAAGGTAGCATGATCGACGTGGGTCTCATGGGGGCCGATAACGTGAATATCCTCGTTTTGATCATCCCGCATAATCGGCTCCAGCGGCCCGAACCCGACGATATCGCGGTTGAGCCGGTAGCGGATGCTGTCGTAGGTGTTCTGGTCGACTTTCACCTTCCCGAAGTTCCAAAGCTGTTTGACCCGGTCGTAAAACGACATGTCACCGTCGGTGACGTAGGTCGTCTGATCGAGTAACTCCTCGATCAGGTCGTCGTAGCCGGCATCATCATCCGGTGACTCCTTGTGGCCGCTTGTCGACAGCAGCTTTCGTTTGACCTTCTGGAGGGTGACTGTCTCATCCTCCGATAGCGACGGCTCGATGGTGTAATACTTCGTCTTCTGGCCAAGGTCACCGTAGACGTGACAGTAGACCGCACCGCCGACCGGGTAGATGACGTTTGGTCGCCGGGTTTCGTAATCCTCGGGATCCTCAACCAACATCGGGAACTCGCCGGCGATCTGTTTGAACTTCTGGAGGTGTTCCCGCAGGTGGGGCCGCCGGTTGGCGACCTGTCTGAGCTCGTCTGATGGCGTTGGCGTCCCTTGATCGGTCATCGTTAGGCCACACTCCGGCTCTCGATGACGATCCCGGTGCCGGAGCGCACCGAGAACCCGATGCTGTCACCGACCTGTTCGCCCATCCCAGCAAACCGTTTCACCGAGATCGATCGCCGGGTTTCGCTGCCAACCTCTGCCATCTCTAGCTCAATAAAGACGTCGGCGATCGACCGGAACGGATCGATCGTATCGTCGTCGACTGTCGAGGGGTCGACGGTGATGATGATCAGCTTCCCCATCGAGATCATATCACGGAAATACGAGATGATCTCAAGGGCGGCTTGCCGTCCTTCGTCGTTGCGCACGAGGGATTCGAACTTGGGATCGTTACGGAGGATCGCATCGAAGGTGTCGATGATGATAACATCCGGCTCCCACATCGCCTCGGCGTCCATCAGCCGTTTGAGCAGTTCTTTCCGTTCTTTATCGTCGTTGCCACGCAGCGCGCCACCGCTGTCGAAGTCAGCACTCAAAAACAGGAGCTGTTCCTCCAACAGTTCGGAGGTGACATCGTAGGACAGCGAGTGCATTTGATCAATAAATCCGCTGACAGTCAGCTCCGTCGAGAGATAGGTTACCGTCGTGTTTTCCTGCGTAAACCCGTAGCTAAACCGCTGGCTCAGCGCGCTTTTCCCCGCCCCGTAGTCGCCCTCCATGAGAACGATACTGCCGGGTGGGAACCCGCCGCCGAGCTCGGCGTTCAACTGGTCATGGCCTTCGAGCCCGATCGACAGGATATCACGACGTGCTGTGCTCATTGGTCAGTTCCTAAACGCATATACTTCCTCATCGCTATTGATTGTTAGGAATAATCTGTTGTCACCGGACTGAACGAGACTGCTGTCGATCTCGATGGCCATCACATCGCCGGTGCGGGCCACCGTCTTCCCGCCGTTGGCGTCGGTGATGGTGAAATCACTGTTTGTCACGAACTGGCCATTCAGCACCATATCGACGGCGTCTGGACGTATGAAGATCGCCTGTGAGCCGGTGTTGCGGACGTGAACGGTCAGATTGCCGGTTGTCCCGTCGATGGTCGGGTTTGCGGGATCGCTCACGATATCGATGTCCGTCCGCACCTGTTGGCTGACATCGAGACTGCCGTCCTCAACCGCGTTGCTGACGCGTTCGACGCCGGTCGTGAGCGTCCCAGCGACGCCGGCGGCGACGACGAGGCTGGCGATGAAGATGATCAGGTGAGAGACTGAGACACTCGCCATGTTAGATCACCGCTGACGCACTCACACCATGCTCGGTGACAACCCGTACCTGACCGACACCGTTGAGGCCCGCATCCGGATCGAGCGTTAGCGTTTCACCCGGCAGCCAGAGGTCGGTGGCTGTGTTGCCACCCACATCAGTTGTGACAGTGCTCCGTGGTTGGTACTCGCCGTCAAGCAGCAGATCCGTCTCGTTGACCGGAAGTGCTGTCGAGCCGTTGTTGGTGACATCGACCTCCCCGCTCGCCGTCGAGTCGATCTGGATGTCGCTGTCGGCTTGATCGAGCGCGCGATCGGCTTGGTCGGCATCAGCCGCTTGCACGCGCTCGTAGCTGTTCGCCATTGCCGGGTAGAAGATGCCGAGGGCTAAAAACAGTGCGGCGAAGATGAGCGCGGTTGAGGCACTGACGCTAAAACCCATCGTCGGGAGTAAAGCTGTCCCAGCGGTCGATAATGACCGATGTGGCGGTGGTACCGTTGAGCTGCATAATGTATTTCAGACTATGGATATGGTGCTCACGCGTCAGATACTCTGTGCCTGGGCGGTCGATCTTGTTGCGATCGACGTTACCAAACCCGGAGAGGAACGATCGAAGGTGGTCGGCGACGGCGGGGTCGACCCACTCGATGCGCTCGTAGTAGTTGACCGCGCGCGCGGCGTCGGTGACGGTCGACTCATCAACAAGGAACTCCAGCCACTCCATGATCACAAGATCACCGAGGTAATCACTCGGCAGTGTCGTGAGGTAGGGCTTTTCACGGGCCGTCGAGAGGTGATCAGAGGTGACGTATTCGAAGTCACCCGCACCGCGCTCCCGGATCGGCGACAGCGGCCGTGAGCCGCCGGCCTCCTCGTTGCCGCCGCGTTGGCTCCGAGCTTGGCCACCAGCCTGCTGGCTGCCCGCCTGCTGTTGTTGTGCCCGTTGTTGGGTCTGTTGGCGACCGCCGGCTGGCTGGCCGTCGGCCTGTTGTTGTCCGGCATCCTGTTGGGCTCTTCCGGCAGGATCAGGGTCAGGTTCGGGCTCTGGCTCCGGTGTCCCGGCGGCGTCGGCGGGTTCGGGTTCCTCCTCGAAGCCGTCGTCAAAGCCGTCGCTGCCCTCATCAAAGGCATCCTCGCCGTCATCGAAGGCCTCGTCGTTCTCAAAGGCGTCGCTGCCCTCATCAAAGGCGTCTTCGCTGTCATCGAAGGCATCACCGCCGTCATCTAGGCCGTCATCTTCGTCGAAGCCCTCATCGAAGGCATCACCGCCGTCATCTAGGCCGTCATCTTCGTCGAAGCCCTCATCGAAGGCATCACCGCCGTCATCGAAGCCCTCATCGAACGAGTCGGACGGAGACTCATCCTCGATCTCGGCATCGAGATCATCCTCGCCGTCGTCGAGGTCGTCTTCGTCGGCCCATTCGGCATCCCCGGAGTCGTACTCGTTTTTCAGTTCGCTGAATGATTTTTCGCCGGACATATCTTGATCACTTGCATCATCTTCGAGGTCGTCACCAAAGTCATCTTCGCCGCCAAGGTCATCCTCGAACCCCTCAGCACCGTCTTCGAAGCTCTCAGCATCGCCGCCGTCGAGCTCGTCGGTGAACTCGTCGCCGCCGTCGAGGTCGTCGGCGAAGTCATCATCCTCGGCATCGAGATCGTCGGCGAACTCACCGTCGCCCATCTCATCTAAGCTCTCGTCCATGCCGCCGGCATCGTCGCCGCCGTCGTCTGCGGGTTCGATCTCTTCTTCGGTCAGCTCGTCGTCGAAGAAGCCGTCAGCGTCGGCGTCCATCACCGAGTCGTCGACATCCTCGGCCTCCTCCTCGTCATCGTCGAACAGGCCGAGGCCGCCACCGTCGCCGCCGCCACCGCCGAAGCCGCCGCCGGCACCGCCGCCACCACCGCCATCGTCGACGAAGGGGTTGATGCCGCGGGTCACCATCTCGTAGATGTCAAGCAGGTTGCGGACGTCCTCTTCGACCTCCTCGACGCGTTCGCTGATCTCGGTGTTTTCCTCGCGGATGGTTCCGACCGTTGAAGAGAGATCGGAAACCTCGGTCTCTAGCTCTTCGATCTGGTGAGCAAGCTCGTCGGTGTTGCCGCCGCCACCACCACCACCGCCGAAGTCGCCACCACCGCCACCACCGAAGTCATCGTCCATCCCGCCGAAGTCATCATCCATCCCGCCGTCACCGAAGCCGTCGTCCATCCCACCAAGGTCGTCATCCATGCCTCCGCCAAGGTCATCGTTCATACCCCCGCCAAGGTCATCGTTCATCCCCCCGCCGAGATCATCGTCCATACCCCCACCAAGGTCGCCGTCCATACCCCCGTCGCCGCCACCACCGCCAGCGTCCTCCTCGCCTTCGAGAATCCGGTCGATGATACTTGCCCCGACCAAGCCGATGGTTGCGGTCGTCACGACCCACGCCGAGAGATCGCCCCCAAGCTGGGCACCGATCTTTAGGGTGGGCACTGCGACGAGGAGTGCGATGCCGAGACCCATTGTAACGGTTTATGACTACCTATCCACTTGAAACCACCCATCCAACTCTCAACACTGATATCTAGCGTCAGACACATATCAGTGTTGATAGTTCCCGTCAGACGTTAGATCGTCTGCGTTGTGTTATCCGCTGCTGTCTGAATCGACACCGATTCGCTTGCCGGATCGAAGCGGATCGACCGGCCGTGGCTGCCGCCGACATCGGTGCCGGCAACGTCGATTCCGTACTGTTTGAAGCCCTGTTTCGCGGCGGCGATGTTACGACCGCCGATGCTGTCGCCATCCGAGGAAAACGACAGCATCTCGCTGCCACCGACAACCCAGCCCTCCAATCGTCGTTTGCTCGCCCCTGCCTCAACCATCTCCTCGATCAACAGCGGGAGCCCGGTGTCGACGAACTTCGCAGGGTTGCCATCGCGGCTCTCTTCTGCCGTTGGGAGCATCACGTGAATCAACCCCGAGACATCGTTGAACGAGTCTCGAAGGACGATTCCGAGACACGAGCCAACCCCGCTGGTCGACAGCACCGTCTCATCAGTCACTACAGCGTACTCCGCGATACCGACCTGCTTCAGTTGCGCGCTACTTCTGCGCTGCCGATCCCGTGTCACGAGCGCCTCCCGACGATTAGTCCTGTGCCGGCAGTGCCGACAGCGCCCGGGCTAGTTCTCGCTCGTTGGGCAGCGCGTAGATGTCACACTGCCCCTCGTTGCCATCGATCTCGATCGTTGAATCGATGACAAAAGCGTAATCCTGCTGTTGGCCGAGCTTGCCGACGACCGGGCTCATGATCGACTCGCCCATGTCGTGGACGAAGTTTGGCGGGGAGTGTTCGATGCTCGTCTGGAGCACGTTCGCCCAACCGTCGATAAAGCCGCTGGTCATGATGTTGCCGAGCTCTTTGATCGCGCCCTCGGTCATCGAGCCGATCTCATCCTCCGTCGAATCGCCGGGCATCATCGCGTTGGCGATCGTGATGGCGGATTTCTCGTCAAATAACACGACGAGATACCCGCTTGGCAGCCCTGTCAACTCGAAGACGACGCCGACAAACTGGTCGTTGCCGACCTGTTTTGGGACGCCAGATAGTGGGACAAACCGTAGCCGACTCACGTCGACGTTGGTGTCGAGGCCGGTCATCATGCCGATCTGGCCGGCGGCGTTGCCCGCCCCCTCCTTGGCCAACTCCTCGAAGGTGCTGAGTCGGTTGACCGGGATCTGGTTGCCCTGGTCGTTGCCCGACAACAGCTGGACAAACTGCCGATACTCCGGCAGCATGTACAGCGAGAAATCGAGATCAACATCCATCCCCGACAGCTTGCTCTCAAAGAGGAACACACCATGGTTTTTGGCGGCCTCGATGGCTTGATTCGGCAGGATGCGCGGCCCGTTGGCCTCGGTGTACCGCGGCGGCGTCATGTTGATCGCTGTATCGAGGTGGTTCGCCCAGCCATCGATGAAGCCGCCGATCATGATGTTGCCAAGCTCGGTCACGCTACTTTTCGCCAACGTACTCCCTTCCGAGGAGTAGTCGGTGTCGGTCGCATCCAACAGGAGTTCTTGGAGAATGAGTGCGCGCTCCCGTTCGAGCGCCAACACCGTTTCACCCTCCAACCCCCCCTGTAAGCCGAGCTCGACGCCGACAAACGAGCGCTCGGCGAACGTCTCCGCGAGAACGGACTCTGTAACGAGGCTTACGTCGGTAACAGCGACATCCATCTCGATACCTGCCAGTGTCGACAACGATTTGGCGGCCTGTTTGGCCCCTTCGGAGGCGAGATGGTTGAACTGCCCCAGCTCCCGGATATCGACTTTCATACTAGGCCGGGATGACGTCGTTGATCTCGTTGAGGACGTTTGGCTTCTGGAACGGTTTCGTAATGTATCCTGACGCGCCGGCCTTGATCGCCTGTTTCATCTTTTCCTCTTGGCCGACACTGGTACACATGATCACCTTCGCATCGGGATCATTGTTCGTGATCTCGTTTGTCGCCTCGATCCCACTGCGGATCGGCATGACGATATCCATCATGGCGATGTCGGGGTTCGCCTCCTCGTAGAGGTTGACCGCCTCGACACCGTTTTCAGCTTCCCCAACGATTTCGAAGTCGTCTTCGAGTATCTCTCGGAGCAGGTTCCGCATGAACTCCGAGTCGTCAGCGATCATCACACGCTTTGCCATATATCGAACATAGGACACCCGAGGTAATATAAACACTCCCCTATAGCTATCAGCCTTGAGAGGCGTGACGGCCTATCACCGGGTGGCTACCCGGGATATCCACGGATTGGCTGTCGGTAACACGCCGATCAGTGATCATCTGACGGTGGCACGGTGAACGACCCCTCCTCGCGGATGGCCGACAACAGATCGCCGATCGAATCCTCTGGTTGGAGCTCATATCGCTTGAGCATGGCGTAGACGCTCTGTACCGGGTACTCGACTTCGAGTGTGCTGCCGGCGAGGATGATCCCAAGTGTGGCTTCCGGATCCATCTCGTCGGTCGTCTGTGAGGCGTACCACCGCAACAACCCCTCTAAGGTTTCGGTGACATCGTCAGAGCTCATCCGCCCGCGCTTGACGCTGCCCTCGATGTTGACTGTCGCGTCGAACCCGTAGGCTGTCTCGGTTGCGGTGAGCGATTCAGCGAGAAACTGGCTGACAGTCTGTTGGGTCAACTCGACGGCTGGCGGCTCGGCTGTGTCCTCGTTTCCGTCGGCTGGTTGCTCTCCTTCGGTTGGGGTGTCACTGGAACCCCCACCACCGCTTCCGCGTGGCTCCTGCTTGGTATCCTCATCAGCATCTCCCTCACTCTCGTCGTCCGTGTCGTCCGATGTTTCATCGCTGGCAGGGAGTTGTGACTCGGTCGAACGTGGTCTGTCTTGGCGTCCGGGCTCCGGATCGACGGGTGTGTCGTCGGGTGACACAACATACCGACCCTCCGAGAGTGATTCGACTTTCGGATGATCGGTGATATCGAGCTCATCGGGCGCAAGGATCCCCTTTTCTTGTGGGTCGTCCTCAGGATCATCCGAACTCATAAGCGTAGCTTCTGTCGTTGCGATAAAGAGTGTTGTCCTCGGGTAGACGGGCGTTCCTACTGTAGAGGCCACACACTACAGTGACACACCAGCACTACCACTGCCAACCTACTGTGTGTGACTATGCGTTGAGCGTCTCAGCACCGGGGCCATACCACTGGTAATCCGATTCTGAAGGGCTCTCACTCGGCATAATGAGCGCGGCTTCAATATTGTCACTGAGGCTGCTGATCGTATACACACCGGGGATCGGGAGCAGAATCGCTCCGCCGGCACCTCCCGGTGGAATCCCGTTATATATCTGTGAGAGCGTCTCCTCAGGACTCTGGTCACGCAGGGCACTCACCTCTTGCGCTTGCGAATAGATGCGGGCATACACGCTTCGACTGACCTCTTCGTCGGTCGGATTTGTGATCTGCCCGGTAACCTGCCCTTCGCCGGCGTTGGTTTCGATCCCAATGCGAGCGATCTCCGGCTCTGTTGGGCCCTCCTCCTCACTCCCCCCGCCGAGCAAGCCGCTACAGCCAGCTAGCCCAACCGACATCGCTGTGCCACCGGCCATCAAGAGTCGCCGTCTGTCCATACGGCGTCCAACTAGTACAACAGTAATAATTGTTGCCTTGGATCATCGGCTCTCTCAGCGATTTTGATCCACTTACTCTGTACACGAATAACGACTGTTGTCTTGGACCACACACAACGCATCAGAGGTATCGATCGTGTAGAAACTTCACACAAATATAAAAAGAAAGTAAATCAGCTAGCTCAGGATATAACTTGCATCTTGATTGATATTACGCGGTGCTTGGAACTCCTTGAATGACTGCCCACCGGCAGGTGACTGCACGACAAGTTTCGTACGCTCTGACTCATTGAGTGGTGATATTGCGTCTGTATCGGTGAGATCGATAGTAGCAATGATCACATCCTTCTGTTCAGTCAGAATGTATTCGTCACTAGTCTGATCATCGAACCCCTGTTTCTGATCGTATGAGACAGGTGAACTGCTGCTATCTTCATTCCCGTTGATAACACCAGCTTCACCGCGTGGGCTTGAGATGGTGTAGGATGCACGACTCATATTGATCGGGTCGGATCCGGATGCGAGTCGCATCGACACATTAAGCTCGTCAATGGTCGATTTGCTATTATTATCAGATCCAACAACCTCACTGATGGTGACAAGATCACTCACCTCAGCGGTTGTCTCTTCACCAGTTTGTTGTGCCTGTGCTTGTAGGAGGCCTGCGGTGTTGATCAGAACACCAGCCGCAATCGCTGCGACCAGCACCATCGCGATGAACACGATGAGGGTTCCAATCCCCACCTGACCTCGGTCGTCTGTGTTGAACATGGTTTGGTACGCCTGAGCCCGTATTGGGCCAGACGGTATTTGATATGTGACAATCGGTGGTAATAAGACTGGTTGTCAAATTATCTGAATTGATAACAGTGTAGTTAGAACGGAATCTCTTCTGCACTGAGGTGAACCACGCAGTTGACTACCGCATCTCACAAACGCGCCGCTATATTTATGAGCAAACGTTTCGGAATAATGCATAAAAAGCAACAGATAACTGTCTAAGGGAGGCACAAAAACTCATGCAGCACTCGACAGGGGCCGCCAACCCAGTTGCAGCAAGGCGTTTTACTCTACACGTAGTAGTCGATAGACTCACCCACTGTTAGAGAATGTAGGACTCACCCCCGTTGATCTGCCGTGGTGCTGTGACTGATACATACGTATTCCCACCTGCAGGAGCTTGTACGATAATCTGGAGCTCTCCGTCGCTCTCAAGTGGTTCGAGACCACCCTTATCTAAGCTCATTTGGACAATTACAAAATCCTGCTGCTCCGAAAGGATCATATCACCGCTACCAGGTCTTTCTTCGCCTTTGACTGTCCCCTGTTTTCCTACGAGTTTAGTTACCACAGCACTACTCTGTGGATCGCCGTTTACCACCGTTGCATTGCCGTTTGTAGACACCGTGTACGATGCCTTGGTAATATTGATCGGATCGGAGCCTGATGCGAGACGGACAGTCAGATTGATATTTTTGATCTTATCATTACCACTAGGAGCCTCACCAACAATCTCGCCGACCTGAATAAGATTACTGACCTCGGCGGTCGTCTCTTCGCCTGTCTGTTGTGCCTGTGCTTGCAGGAGGCCAGCGGTATTGATAAGTACACCCGCAGCTATCGCTGCGACAAGCACCATCGCGATAAACACGATAAGTGTACCTATCCCTACCTGGCCGCGGCGTTCTGTGCTGAACATGGTTTTGACCCCGCCTGAACCCACGGAGGGTTAGACGTTACAGTCCTGTTACTGTTCCTGAATAATAAATATACCGGTGAGAGAGAAGTGCGACAGATTCCTCATTCTAACCTACCGGTATGCGGTATCATAACTGACACATCCAGAAGTATTATTCGACAGCATAGATACTTAACGTATAATGACCCTGAATGTCTTAGTAGTAGATGATTCGTCATTTCAACGCAGTATGATCTGTGAAACACTTGCGAGCTGGGTTGATGTTATCGGGACTGCTGAGAACGGAATTGAAGCAGTAGAACAGTACGAATCACATAAACCAGATCTCGTTACAATGGATATCATGATGCCGGAAATGAACGGGATCAAGGCGTTACGAGTTATCAAAGAAATATCTCCAAACGCCACGATAGTAATGCTAACGAGTGTTTCACAAAAAGAGAAGATGAGAAAAGCAGCCCGCCACGGAGCTGATGGGTATATTACGAAACCGTTTGACTCCCAGGAGCTAATAGATGAGATAGACGACGCACACGAGGTTGGTGTAAAGTAACGAGTGTGGTTGACCGACCTTGACACTGGTGTGGGGTTTTATCTCTCTCACGGAGGGCTACTAGAGGGGTCGACTCACCACCCCATATCATTGGAGTAAGTTCGCTGGCTATCGCGCAAGGACATGAAAACAGATCGCAGCTAGATTAAGAAACGAACCGCGTTTAGAAAGGCCCAGTGGGAGGAACAAGGGTTATGAGAGGATGTAAGATCCATCAGCATCGATCCGTCCAGGCGCTCTTAATGTGGCGAATGTGCTTCCGCCTGCCGGAGCTTGCACGATGAATGTAATCTCATCACCGTCTTCAATGGTACTGATTCCATCTATTCCATTAGCGTTATTATCGGTTGTGCTGACGAGGGTAAATTCAACAAGCATTAAATCCTGCTGGTTTGACAGGATCAACGGTTTTTTATCGAGTCCCTGCAACTGATGGAATTCTACTGGCCCATCAGTGTCATTTTTACCGTTAATTACTCTCGCAGTTCCATCAGTTTCGATCGTATAGGATGCTTTACTGAGATTTATCGGATCAGCACCAGCCGCCAGCCGCATTGAGACGTTTATACTATCAACTCTTGTTGATCCATTCGTATCAAACCGGCCGTGTTTAATCGCCTGAAGGGATTGGAATCTCCTGTTCTGCGGCCTTCTTGATGTTATAAACTGCACACATCAGCGCGAGTTCACGGAATTCTCGATACCAGATCCGCGCTCGCAGGGCAACGCCCAGCGAGCGCTTGACCGATGAAAAGACACTCTCTGACATGGAGCGTTGGTGGTAGAGATCGTCGTCAATTCGGGCGTCGTGGGCGTGATCGTATGGCTTGTTGATGCAGTGCTTGATCAGTGGCCGTACGCCGAGGTCGTCTCGGAGGTATTCGCGTAACCACGTGCAGTCGTAGCCTTTGTCGGCGGTAAGAGCCTGCAACTCGCCCGCGTGCTTGCGGGCGAGTTGCTTGCAGATGTCGGCATCACTCCCCTCTCTGGTGGTTGTGCAGTGCAAATCGAGGATAACGTTCGTCTCTGTATCAACGAGTTTCGTCGCTTTGAGATCTTGTACGTCGTACTTTGTATTATTGCAGTACGAGCGGCTCGCAGGCGAGCGCTCGAAGTATGTCGCATCGATCGCTCCAATTGGGCCGGTGTTGTGCAGCTGTGCTGATTGTTCCAAGAGCGTCCGGCAGACCTCCATCTCGATTCTATCGAATGCGAGACATAACGTCGAATGATCAGGGAGATCGGCCGGTTCAAGGCCGATCTCCCGACATATTTGCTGCATCTCCGTCAGCAGGTCAATCGTCATCCGGTATGTCGTGTTGAGGTAAATCCGGAGACAGTGGAGGGATATCATCGCTGCATCAGTGAACCCGCCGCCCCGTTCCGGGGCGGCAGGTTCGTTCCAATCATCGGCAACTCTTTTGACTGCGAAGGTAACTCGTTCAGTGAAGCGAGAGATTAGCGTGGGCACATTACGCAGTCTCTCGCTTCAACGCCGTTATTCTGGTGACCTAACCCGACGCAGTCTAGTGATTAAACACGGCCATCAAACCCGACTGCTTCGCCGACTGCAACCCGATCACTAACCTGTGATGTCGTCTCTTCTCCAGTGGACTGTGCTTGCGCTTGTAGAAGGCCAGCAGTGTTGATAAGCACCACAGTTGAGGGGAACAAACAGTTTATGATAGAATGTATGAATCTCCCTTATTTATACGCCTTGGAGCGCGGAGCTGCGAGAAGGTGCTACCACCTGCCGGAGCTTGTGCAATGACAGTCATATCGTCACCAGATTCAAGCACATATTTGTCGGGATTGCCCTCCTTGCCACCCAGGGCCCCAAGATCAATAGAAACAATCATTATATCTTGTTGATCTGCTATTATCGTTGGGCTTGATTGCCCACCGTTGAATCCCTGGAGCTGAGTGAGGTTAACGACGGAACCCGCTGAGGCGTTATTTCCACTTATTACGGTTGCATTTCCTGATGTTTCAATTGTATAGCTAGCCTGGCTCACATTTATTGGATCTGCACCTGCCGCGAGGCCGACGCTCAAATTGACTCTGGTAATATTTTGATTACCTTCAGTGAGACCAACGACCTGCGTAACTGCCAAGCGATCACTAACCTGTGCCGTCGTTTCTTCACCTGTGGACTGTGCTTGCGCCTGTAGGAGGCCAGCAGTGTTGATGAGCACCCCAGCAGCGATAGCTGCCACTAAAACCATCGCGATGAACACGATGAGGGTACCGATCCCCACTTGACCCCGGCTTGCTGTGCTGAACATGGTGTGTTCCCCCAACTGGATACCGACCGCACTCCAGTCTGATGTCAATATGTTATGGATATATTGTCTTAAATCTAACGCCGCGTTGTTTCACGGCACTCCAACCACAGCCTCTATAGACGCCGGCTCTCCGCCGAGATCATGTCTCTTCGGCTCTCAACTGCTCTGTCATTCCTGCGGCTCACTGCGTGACGTGCTATTACACGCTGATCGACACGCTACCAACACGCCGCCTTCCCTCTCACCCATTGCCGTCGACAAACTAATCAACGACGCCTTGACCGATGCTCGGATACTTCGATATTAGTGTTGATACTTGCGGCTGCGTAAACGAAGCAAACCCCCCACCGATACGCTTTTTGCCCAGTCGTTGGTAGCTATCACAGAATGGCATCGGAGGAGCTTATCGAGGTGCTTGGCAACAAGTACAACACGGATATCCTGTCGGCGACGACGGAGCCGAAGTCAGCTCAAGACCTCAGCGACGAACTCGACGTGCCGATCGCCACCTGTTATCGGCGGATCGATGAACTCACCGACGCCGATCTGCTGACGTTGCACGACCGGCCGTTGTCGGATGAACACCGCCGGATCAAGGTTTATCGCCGAAACGTTGACAAAGTTGAGGTCAGCTTCGAGGGCGGTGTCTCCATCGATATCGCCGAACGCTCGGCGGTCAAAAACAAACTTGACGATGTCTGGCGGACGATGTCAAACTGACGGGGGGTGTCAGAATGATGGCCCATCGCCGCCGGGGCCAGATTCCCCAGCCATCATCGAGAAGCCGCTGGCTTTCTCGTAAACGGTGATCCCCCCGTCGCTGATCTCCATCGGGAAAATGTCGGTGTTGATATCCTGTTTTCGCATCTTGGCGACCCAGATGTACCGATTCACCCCGGAGTCGGTCGGCGTCTGGATGAAGTAGATGTTGCCGTCGGTGAGGAAGTTCTCAAGGCCGACCTCGGTGTCCGGGAACACCGCGCCCTGCTCGTTGATCAACAACGAGGTCAGCCCGTGTTGTTTGAGGATATCTGAGAACTTCAGCAGATAGGTTCGCTTCTCGCGTTCGTCCTCGAAAAACAGCTGGAACATGGTCAGCGAATCCAAGACGAGCCGATCGTACTCCGATTCGGTAAACACCTCCAGCAGTCGATCCATCGTTTCGGTGAAGTTGCCGTCTTGGAGCATCTCACGCTTGTCGTAGATCTTGATCTCATCGTCGTCGACAAGCTCACCGAAGCGATCGAAGCCGATCGACTCGGCGGCCATCCTGATATCCGCCGCGTTTTCCTCAAAGGAGATGTAGATCCCGCGTTCGCCATGATCGATAACCCCCGAATACAGATAGTTAATCCCGAAGAGACTCTTTCCCGTCCCGGGGTTCCCACTGACGAGGACGGTCGCGTTGTTGACGATCCCACCGCCGAGAATCGAATCAAGGCCGTCGACGCCGGTCTGCACTGTCTCTGGCATGCAGGGTCGTATGACCGCCCCGTAAATGAGCCCACCGGCTCCGGCGGGCTGTGGCCCCCGCATGCATAGCTTTATTTCTCTCAAACGTGCATTGTTATCCAAGGCCGTCCGACGGCCGTCTGACACGGATTTATGCTGCGTCATGACCCCAATAACACATATGCGGGTGGCTAGCGTCCGACCGGTCGAACACACCGGGTTACAATCGCGGGTGGGCCGTCGATGAGCGACGAGACTATTCTTGTCGTTGAGGACGATCCGACCGTTACCCATCTCTACAACAAGTTCCTCGAACCGGAGTACACCGTCGTCACGACGACGACCGCTGCGGAAGCGATCGATGTGCTTCACGGCGAGGCCGCTCCGGACGGCGAGGAACTCCCGGACTCGATCGATGCCGTCCTCTTGGATCGGCGACTCCCGGACGACCCCGGAGAAGTCGTGCTTGACGTGATCGAAGCGGAGGAGATGGAGTGCCGTGTGGCGATGGTCACCGGTGTTGAGCCCGACTTCGATATCATCGATATGGGCTTCGATCTCTATATCCTCAAACCCGTCACACGGGATGAACTGATGGAGGCCGTCGACACACTCTTCACCCGGTCGGAGTACGGCGACCTGCTACAGGAGGCGGCGTCGATGGCCTCGAAGCGCGCGCTGCTCGAATCGCAGAAATCCGATTCCGAACTTGACGCCAGCGACGAGTACGACGAGCTACTCGATCGCCTCGAAGCCCTCGATGACGAGCTACTTGATCTCGCCGACACGCTATCAGCCGATGACTACCGCGTGATGTTCCGAGATATCGGCGGTCAGTAAGTTCCTTACGACGACAGTTGTTCACCAACAAGCTCGTCAGCAACAGCGACGAACGCTGACTGTTTGCCGGCTGGGATCGTCGCCCCGGCTGCCACGTCATGACCGCCGCCGTCGCCGTCGACCGCGCGGGCGGCATCTCGCATCACCACTGAGAGATCCAGCCCCTTGGCGGTGAGTGTGTGGTTCCCGCGTGCGGAGACCTTGATCTCCTCGGTGGATTTCTCGGCGAACCCGATGATCGGCAGCTCCCGGCGGATCCCTGATTCGCCGATGGCCATGCCGGCGATGATGCCGAGGATCGTCGCCCGGATCTCGTTGCCGGCGTCGAACCACTGGACGTTGTCCTCGGTGGTGACGCCCTCGCTTGTCACCCAGTCGACGCCCTGTGAGAGGTTTTTGCGGTGGGTTCGAAGCAGGGTTCGGGCCTGCTCGAAGGCAGCCGCGCGGTCGCCGAGACAGACCGCCAACCCGACATCCGCGCGCTCGTAGCGGGCAGTCGCGTTCAACAGTGTTGAGAACTCACTGGCATCCCGCAGGACGGTGCCGGGCTCCTCGTGAACGAGCTGGTAGCTCGTCCCGACGAGATTGTCGATCCGATCGGCCGGGACGCCGCTGGCAACCGCGCGTTGAATCAACTCGCTGAGCAGCGTCTGCCGTTCCGTATCGGTCAGATCGACCCAACACCGCCAGCCGTCGTCGGTTTCGAGCTCTAAGTCGAGATCGGTGAGAAAGTCGATCGCGCCCGCAGTATCGTTTGAGATCCCCGGGATCCGGGCTTCGGTCGCATACTCCAGTAGCTTCGGCAGCGGACGGGTTTGCTTGCCGTAGAGGGTGATATCGGTGCCGGCCTCGACGACACCGGCGGCGACCCCCTCCTCGACGATCGCCTCATTGGCGCCGGTGAGGCCGTCGACGCCGGCCTGTCGGTCGCCGACCGCGCCGACGACGGCGAGGCCCGCGAGATCGCGGTTGTCTCGGGCCGGCTCATCGGTCGCTGCCGCGTCGGCGGTCACGCCGCCGTCTGTCGCCGAGCGGGTCGCGTCGTCTGTTGCCGACTTGGTCGTTCCTAACGCGCGTGCGAGGACATACGTTGCACCAGCTCCCGAGAGTTCGGTCGCGCCGTCGAGCCCATACAGCAGCGGATTGAGATGGTACTCGGTGGTTGTGTCGGCCGGCTGGTGGTGGTCGGCGATCACCGGGGTAAACTCGCCGGCGGCTTCGTGGTCGGCGATGATATCGAGCTGGCCGCTACCAAAATCGGTGAACAACGCGGTATCGTGATCGGTTGCGGCGATCCCAGCGATCTCCTCGTCGCCGAGCTGCTTGGCAAAGACAGTCTCAAACCGAATCCCTGCACGTTCGAGTGCGGTCGCCGCGATGGTAGCACTTGTCAGCCCGTCGGCGTCGATATGTGAGGCCAGTATCACGCTGTCGGCCGTCAACAACCGCTCGGCGCAGGCGGCGGCTGGCTCGGCAAGTTCGGGAACCGGGAGACTCGAAGCCATCGACTGTGGGTTGTGCGGTATCGGATATAAGCCTCCGGCTCTCGTCCGCCGTCGGGATCCGATCACTCCGTGTAGCTTGGTGCTGCGGCTTCAACAACCCGGGTTGCCAACGCGTCAAAGGTTGCCTCCTCGGGGACGATGTCGACATCGATCCCGTGATCGACGGCGGTTGCCCGGGTCGGCTCGCCGATCGCGCCGACAACGGCCCCATCAAGCTCGTTGATGACAGTATCCCGCAGCCCGCGGTCGGCGGCCGCATCGAGGAAGTGTTCGACCGTCAACGAGGAGGTGAACGCGACCGCCGCAAGCTCGCCGTTGGCCGCCAACTCGGTGCTGTCGCCGGCATCGGCCGGGCGAACCAAGCGATAGAGAACGGTTTCACTCACGTCGGCCCCAGCGTCGGCGAGACCGTCCAGCAACACCTGACTACCGTGGTTGCTGCGGGCGACGTTGACGTGGCTATCGGCAACCTCCTCAGCCAGCAACTCGACGAGGCCGGCAGAACTGTACGTCTCGGGTTCGCGGTCGACCGTCCAGCCAGCCCCGGCTGCGGCGGCGGTCGTTCCAGAGCCGATACTGACAAGGGTTGTGTCACCGGGGTGCCAGCCCGCCTCGGCGGCGAGTTCAATCCCGGTTTTGCTCGTGAAAACAACGTAGTCAGCGTCCGATTGCGGCACCGCATCGGTCGGCTCAACTTCGAGCATCGGATCGGCGATCGGTGTCGCCCCCAGCGAATCGAGAAGCTCGACGGCGTCGGTCAACCGGTCGTCGTCAGGTCGGAAGACGGCCACGCGCACCTCGCTGCTCATGGCTCCCCCCCGCCCTGGTGGGGCTCGTCGTCGCTTCGATTCAACAGAAAGTCCACAACGGCCTCTCGGGTCGCTGCCACGTCGCCGATAACCGTGATCGCCGGCGGTTCGATCCCCACCTCGTCGCGGACCTCGACAATCGAATCGAGCGTGCCGGTGGCGACGGTCATCTCCGCCCAGGTCGCCCGTTCGACGAGCGCGACCGGTGTTTTCGGAGCCACCCCAGCGTCTCGCAGCGCCTGTGTGTACAGCGGGAGTTTTCCAACCCCCATCAACACAACGAGCGTCCCGCCGGTGTCGGCCAGTGCCTCCCAGTCGACGGCCGATTCGTCTTTCGTTGGATCCTCGTGGCCGGTGACAAAGGAGACGCTTGAGACGTGATCCCGGTGGGTCAGCGGAATCCCGGCGACACCAGGGGCGGCGGTCGCGGAGGTGATCCCGGGAACGACCTCAAAGGGGATATCGTTGGCAGCGAGATGTTCCATCTCCTCGCCGCCGCGACCGAACACAAAGGGGTCGCCGCCTTTCAGCCGGATGACTGTCTGCCCGGCCTCGGCGAGTTCGACGAGCCGGCGGTTGGTGTACTCCTGTGGTGTCCACTCACCGTCGGCACGTTTGCCCACATCCTCACGCTTGTCTTCGGGGATCTCTTCGAGGATCTCCGGGCCAGGGAGTTTGTCGTGGAGGACGACATCCGCTGTCGACAGCAAGCGTTTGGCCTTCACTGTCAGTAGCTCCGGATCGCCCGGGCCACTCCCGATAAGATAGACCGTCGCCGGGGCGTCAGCCATTGTCCTCCCGAGTCCCTGTCGCGTTTGCGGTCGCCGCGGTTTCGGCGGCCTCGATGAGCTCGGCGGCACCACGTCCCCGGAGGTCGGCGGCGAAGTCGGCGGCGGCCGCGGCGTGATCGGTGACCGGCAGATCGCGGGTCGCCTCCACGGTCTCCTCGCCGTCGGGGCCACGCACCTGCGCGCGTGTGTGAACATATTCGCCCTGTACGATCGCGCTCACGCCGATCGGTGCGATACAGCCCCCGCCGAGTTCAGCCAGCACCGTCCGCTCGACTGTTGTTTCGATCCGGCTGCGAGGGTGATCGACGACCTCTCGAAGCTGGTTGACGACGTCGTCATCGACGGCGGTCACCGCGATCGCGCCTTGGCCAGGCGCGGGGACGAACTGCTCTCTGGGCAGTCGGTGGGTTGGGACAGTCTCAAGCAGGTCGCTGCGCTGCAGACCGGCTTCCGCAAGGACGATCGCATCCATCTCGGTGTCGACCGTCCGGCCCATCGCGTCGCGTTCGAGCTCGCTGCGATCGTTGAACCACTCCTCGGGTGAGCGGTCGTAGTCCGCATCATTATCGGTGTCGCTGTCAGCGTTGTCGTTGTCGACCGCGGCCGCGTCGCCGACGATCTCGTCGAGTTTGCCGACCGCTTCGAGTCGCGCCTGGTGTTCCCGCTGCAGCGACGGTGCGAGCAGCTTTTCGAGGCGGGTGTCGACGTTGCCGCGGAGGGCGACGATCTCCAGATCCGGGCGGGCGGCCAGCAGTTGGGCCTTCCGGCGGAGTGAGCTTGTGCCGACGACCGCGCCCTCCGGGAGGTCGTCAATATCGCCGCCATCGGGTGTGACGAGTACATCGCCGGACGGCGCGCGTTCGGGGACGGCGGCGACGACAAGCTCGGCTGGCATCTCGGTCGGCATGTCCTTCAGGGAGTGGACAGCCGCATCGAGATCACCGTTGAGAACTTTCTCGTCGAGCGCACGGACGAACGCGCCGGTCTTCCCGAGACGGTGGATCAGCTCATCGCGGATCTGGTCGCCCCGGGTGTCGACCTCGGTGAGCGTCACCTCCCGGCGACGGGAGTCGAGCGTGGATTTGACCGTCGTCGCCTGCCGGCGGGCGAGTTCTGAGCCCCGCGTTGCGAGTCTGACGGTCGTGGTTGCTGACATACAGCTTTCTCTGGGCTCACCGTCTAAAAGGCCATCAGTTCCGGCAGCGACCTACAGGGCCTCGGCGTAGGCGGCAAGCGTTTCCTCGATGTCGGCCTCGGTGTGAGCATAGGAAATAAACTGGGATTCATACTGGTTGGCCGTCAGGAAGATCCTCTGATCTTTCATCGACTGCCAGAACAGCCGTTCCCACCGCTCGGTGTCGGCGTCGGCAACGTCCGCGCCGGTTTTCGGGCAGTGATCGTAGTGCGGACAGTTCGAATCCTGTCGACAGCCAGCACCACACTGTTGCCCCCGGTCGGCCGCGCCATCACGGGTAAAGATCACCTTGAACATGCTATCGGTGCCGACAACGGTGTACTCCGGTGCTTGGTCGGCGAGGATGTCTCGGAGGCCACCACGGAGCTGTTCACCGAGACTGTTGACGTGGTCGTAGACATCGTTCTCGGCGGCATACTCGAGATTTGCCAGTCCGGCCGCCATCGTCACCGGATGCCCGGAGAACGTTCCCGACTGGAACACCTCGCCGGAGGGTGCGAACTGCTCGATAAGCTCAGCGCGGCCACCGATCGCCCCAACCGGGAAGCCGCCACCGACGATCTTGCCGAACGTGGTTATGTCCGGTGTCACGCCAAACTTACCCTGGGCGCACTGGAGGCCGCCGACCCGGAACCCGGTGATGACCTCATCGAAGATGAGCAGCGACCCGTGATCGTCACAGAGCTCCCGAAGGGTCTCGTGGTAGCCACCGACGGGCATGACGATCCCCATGTTGCCAAGAATCGGTTCGGTGAGAACGGCCGCGATATCGTCGCCGTGTTCCGCAAAGACCGCTTCGGCGGCGGCTGGATCGTTGAACGGCACCGGGAGGGTATGTTGCGCGAACTCCTCGGGAATCCCTTTCGTCGACGGCTGGGGATTGTCAGCGTCGCCCTCGACGAGTGTCGACTCCTGGGCCCCGTGGTAGCCGCCCTGCATGACGACGATCTTGTCGCGGCCGGTGTGGCCGCGGGCGAGCCTCACCGCCGAGACGGTTGCCTCGGTGCCGGAGTTGACGAATCGCATCATCTCAACGCTCGGAACATGGCGGGCGACGAACTCGGCAAGCTCGACCTCAACCTCTGTTGGCGCGCCGTACATCGGGCCATCGGCGGCGTGAGATTGGATCGCCGCGGCGACCGGTTCCGGCAGATCATGGCCGTACAGCAGTGGGCCATACCCCATCACATAGTCGAGATACTTGTTGCCGTCGGCGTCGATGACATGCGCGCCATCCCCGCGCTCGATGAAGAACGGATACGGCTTGGTTGCTCGCACCGAGGAGTTGACACCGCCGGCCAGCACTGAGAGGGCTCGGCCGTACAGCTCGCGTGACCGCTCGTAGTTCATACAGTTCGTTTTCGTTCCCCGAACTTGTGGGTATCGACCAGGGGAGGCGACCATCGGTGGCCCCCAAAGCGGTGCAGCCGCTGGCGGCGTTGTGATCGCTGAAAAGAGCGACAGTCAGACGACGGCTGAGTGGCCGTCGAAGTGTGCAAATCTTTCGCTTGGAACGGCAACAGTGGCTCGGTGATCGTCAGTCAGACCGCGTCGGTGCCCTCCTTGCCGGTTCGAACCTGAATCGCGTCCTCGACGTCGAGAATGAAGATCTTACCATCGCCCGGCTCGCCGGTGTTGGCTGCCTCCTTGATCGCGGTGGCCACCTCGTCGGCGTCGACATCCGCAACCACACATTCGATTTTGACCTTCTGGTGGAGATCAACGGTGTACTCCTCGCCGCGCCAACTGCCCTTCTTTGCGGGCTGGCTGCCGCGCCCGGAGACGTTTGTGACGGTCAGCGACGGCGCGCCAACCTCGGCGAGAGCCTTCTTTACATCACCGAGTTTCTCCGGACGGATGACCGAAAAGACCATCTTCAGATCCGGGTCGCCGCCATCGGTACGGAGTTCGTGGTCAGCAGCCGACCGTTCGCGGTCGACACCGCCGTCAGTGCGGATCTCTTCGCGTTCGCTCCCACCGTCGGTGCGGATCTCGTCGTCGTCGGTTGGGCCGAAGCCATCGGTGGCAACGCGGTCGCCACCGAACTCGGGGTAGGTCTCGACGCCGTGTTCGGCGATATCGAGGCCGTCCTGCTCGTGGTCGGGGGTGACGCGTGCCTCACCCATCGCCTTGAACGCGTACCAGATGATCGCGGTCGCGGTGAGCGTCCACCCACAGATGATGACGACGCCGACGACCTGGGCGATGAACTGCCCGACGACATCGTCCACTACGCCTGGCACGGCAACGAACGGCATCAGTAGCGCGCCGAGGATGCCAGCACTGCCGTGGACGGGGAAGACCGCACAGACATCGTCGATCTTGAGCTTCTCCGAGACGAACTCGAAGACCAGCGGCAGCTGTGCACCGGCGAGGATGCCGACGAGGATGGCACCCCACCATGTGGTCGTGTTCGGAATCGCGGTGATGCCGGCCAGCCCGGCGAGCATCCCGTTGGCGGTGTACAGCGTATCCACCTTACCGGATCTGATGTAGGCGACGCCGGCCGCGCCGATGGCACCGAAGGCCATGGCCATCGTCGTGGTTAGTGTAATCAGACTCAGCGAACCGGGGCCGGTTCCTTGTGCGGTTGCAGCACCGGTGCCGACATTGAACCCGTACCAGCCGAAACACAACAGCAGCGTCCCGAGGACGGCAAACGTCATCGAGTGACCCGGGATGACGTTGACTGAGCCGTTCTCGCCGTAGCGATCCATCCGCGGACCGAGGATCGCCGCCGCGGTGAGGCCGGCGACCCCACCCATGCCGTGAACAATCACACCACCGGCGAAATCAGCGAACGGGGCAAAGCCGAGCACCTCGGTAATGGTTCCTGCCTCACCGGCTCCCCACGTCATTGCAAGAACCATCGGGTAGATCACCGCAGCCAGCAGGAAGGTGTAGGTGACGTACGCGCGGAGTTTTGCGCGCCCGGCAACGGCCCCTGAGACGATTGTCGCGGCGGTCATTGCGAAGACGGCCCCGTAGAACCAGCCAACGTATCCGAGGGAACCACTGGCGTTCCCGGCAGCCGGCGCGAAGCCACCGCCGCTCATCAGGCTGCTAAATCCGGTACCGATCAGGAAGAACACGCTGACCCCGATCGCCCACGTCAGCATGTTCTTCGTGAGTTGGTTGGCGACGTTCTTCGAGCGAACCTGCCCTGCTTCGAGCATGGCGAAGCCCGCGTGCATAAAGAAGATCAGGAACGATACTGTCAGGATCCACGTCTGATTGACCGATGCGGCAACCGCTTCTACTGTTGTCATAGTTGTTGCTCCGTTGAACCGTGTGTGCTTGGTTTACGATCCATGATTATTTTGTGATCACGCCGCGTGTTTGTGCTCTGAGTCACGGTTGTAGCTCATGGAGCGGACATATATAATGGTATCCGTTGACAATTCGGAATATAACACCTAAATTATATACGAGCGTCAAATATTGGATCAAATAATATGCATATAAGGTCTCGGACGGTCGGTGGGAGATACAATTTTTGCCGTGGAATGAAACGAATGTTGACCTGACAGCGACGATTGTTTCAGCTGGAGATCATCTCTCCTCCGGCTCTCTGGGCACGCGACACCGCCACGGGTGGGCGTCGATCAGCGTTGTCTCTGTCCGGGGTGACGAGCAACTGATAAAAAACACGATAGCGATCACGTAGGCGATTGATGCCGACGACGAGTTTCCCGCCGACCTTACTCCGGTTTCAACCCCTCGTTCTGAACGCGCATTACGCCTTCACCGTCAGCGAGATTCGGCGCGTCGACCAGCCGGACGATCCGCTTGTCACCCTTTGATTTGCGGAGGTAGATCCGGAACGTCGAGGTGTGGCCAAGAATGTTGCCGCCGATCGGTTGGGTTGGATCGCCGAAGTAGGAATCGGGGTTGGAGGCGACCTGGTTGGTGACGAGAATTGAGGTGTTATAGAGATCGCCGATCCGCATCAGGTCGTGAAGATGTTTGTTCAGCTTCTGTTGGCGTTCGGCGAGCTCGCCGCGGCCGACGTACTCCGCCCGGAAATGCGCTGTTAGGGAGTCGACACAGACCATCCGGACGGGCCACTCGCTGTCCTCGTGTTCGCCGGCGAGCTCCTTGGCTTTCTCGGCCAGCAGGATCTGGTGGTCGGAGTTGAACGCCTTGGCGACGTGGATCCGATCAAGGAAGTCGGCGACGAGGGCTTCCATCGTCTCCTCGTCGTCGATCGAGCCCTCCATCTCGCGGTCGTCAAGCGTCGCCTGGAGGATCTCATCGTCGAGGCCGCGCACCATGTCGTCGATCCGCTCGGGACGGAACGTGTCCTCGGTGTCGACGAAGATCGCCGAGCCACGGAGACCGCCCTGTTCGGGTGGCAGTTGGACGTTGACGGCCATCTGGTGGGTGACCTGGGATTTGCCCGCGCCGAACTCACCGTAGACCTCGGTGATCGACTGGGTTTCCATCCCGCCACCGAGGAGGTCGTCGACCTCATCGATCTGCCAGGAGAGCTTGCCGATCTCCTGGCGGCGTTCGAGGATCATCTCGCCGGTCTCAAAGCCGCCGACATCGGCGGCATCGCGGGCGGCGTTGATGATATCGCTGGCTGTGCTGTCACCGATATCAGCTTGGTTCGAGAGCTCGCCCGGGGAGGCGACGGCGATGCTCTGGTAGTTGTCGTACCCTGCGTCGACGAGTTTGTCCGCGGTTGCCGGTCCGACACCGGGCAGCGCTTCGAGTTCATCCTCGGCCATTGTACCCTGACGTTGCTCGCTTTCGCATATAAAGCCTTGTTAACAGCACAGTGAAAGTAAAACGAGCCAGACAAAGCACCACTATCAGCCGGTAATTCGACACCTTTCGGCGGCAACAACAATAGCGTGGCCGACTACGCCGACATCACTATTGCCACGGATAGCCGCCGGGGCGGTCAGGCCACAACGGATACCAATAGCTCTCGTCGCCTTCGATGTCGAGTTCGCCGTCCAGCACCGACTGCAGCTTGAATTCGGCTTGGCTGTCTCGTTCGTGGTCGCCCTCGGGCACAAAGGGGTAGTACGCCCCACGGCGGAACGAGTAGATCCAATAGGCGTGGTCGGTGCCGGTTGTATCGAAGGCGAAGACGGCTGCCAGGAGCCGTGAGCCGTACCCCTGTTCGATGAACGTATCGGCCGCAAAGTGGATCGTCGTCAGCAGATCCTCGGGGTCGGTGTCGTTGAGAACGACCCAGCTGTAGCCGTGATCGTCGCTGTGGGTGTCAAACGTCGTTCCCGTGTCGGACTCGCCGGCCTCCAGAATCGATTTGACCTCATCGACCGTGTCGCTGAAATCCGTGCTATCGACCGATGAAAAGCAAAGGGCAGCCTTGCCGGCGTTTTCGTAGCCAAGGTCAGCCTCCATTGTGATGTAGGCTGTTGACATCCCGAAGAGATCCTCGGGGTCGGCAGCACGGGTTGCATCAGCTTCGGCGGAAACGCCAAAGATCGACCGAACGGTATCCATCAAACCCATATCTAGCTGTTGGTGGCCGCTCCTAAAAGGGTCGTCGTCGCCGTCGTGCTGACTATGTGGTGTCGACCTCGTATTCGGTCTGTTGTCCCTCGGTTGTGTCGTTTGCTGCTAGCTGACCGACAGCGGCATCGGTTTCAAGAAGCGTGTTGAGGCGGCGTTCAAACTCTGTCTCGGTGATGTCGCTGTTGACGTACTGATGCTCCAGCTTGGTCACCGGATCGGGTGATTGTGCCGCTGCGGTACCATCGTAACGGTGCCGGACGCTGGCGTAGCCAGCTATCGCCACGACGCTCACGGCGAGCAGCCCGAACACCGGGTTCGCCGACGCGATCATGAAGATCGGTGTCAACAGTACAGCAAGCCCACAGAGTCCAGCGGTACCGGCGATGAGCCTAAGCCCAGCAGTCTGCAGCGGGTGCGTTTGAATCCACGATGACCACTCGGTCATCCGGAACCGATCACCGGACTCACACAAACCAGTTACCGTGGCTTAAATCAGGCCGTTTCCTGCTCGCGCTCCAGCTCGCGGAGCTTCTCGATCCGTTCTTCGGTCGGCGGGTGGCTGCTGGCGAGTTTGCCGATAAAGCCCGAGCGGATCGGGATAATAAAGAAGGCGTTCATCTCGGCTTGATCGCGGAGATCATCGTCCGGCACCCGATCCATCCGGCCGTCGATGCTCATCAGCGCGGAGGCCAACGCCGAGGGGTTGCCCGTGATCGATGCCGCCCCACGGTCGGCCGCGTACTCGCGGTAGCGGCTCAGCGCGCGGATCAGGAAGAACGACACGACCCACACGAGCAGCGAGGCGATGATCGCCACGTACACCGGGGCCTGATTCTCTCCGTCACCGCTGAACAGCCAGCCCCAGCGGACGACGATAAACGCCAGCGTCGAGAGGAACGAGGCGATCGTCATCACCATCACATCGCGGTTTTTGACGTGGGCGAGCTCGTGGGCGATGACACCCTCAAGCTCCTCTTGATTCAGCGTGTTCAACAGGCCTTGGGTGACCGCGACGGTCGCGTTTTGTTGGTTGCGACCTGTCGCAAACGCATTTGGCACGCGAGTGTCGGCAACCGCGATCTGCGGCTTCGGCAGATCGGCCTGCTGGGCCAGCCGCTCGGTCGTGCGGTGGAGCTCAGGTGCCTCGTTTTCGTCGACAACGTGGGCGCCCATGCTGTAGAGGGCCATCTTGTCGCTGAAGAAGAGCTGGCCGATCGAGAACAGCCCCATCACGACAACGATCCCCAGAAGGCCGACACCGACCTGTGCCAGCACGCCGATAAACACAATGTAGAGGGCGAATAGCAAGAACATCGTGAACACCATTCGTCCACGGAGTCCCCAATCTGTCTTCCATTGCATACCTACAGGTTGTTGTTCAACGGGCTAAACACTACCGACCCGGACAGGATCGACAGCCCCTCGCCTGTCATGACAGCCGGAGCCACCGACCAACCAGGAGATAGCTGATCGACAGCCCGGCGTAGGCCGCCAGCCAGCCAACCGACGTTTCGAGTGGAACCAGCTTCGGGACGAGTGTCACCGCGGCTACAAGCGTCGGATACAGCCACAGCCCGATCCGCGGCAGCGCGACAAACGGGAGCAACGCGACGCGTTCGGCGATCGGGCCGACTAGCACTGCGAGAGCCAACAGGACGACGGCGAGGCCTCCACGGAGCCACCATGGTTTTGGGACAGCGGCGATCCGATCGATATCGGCGGCGACCTCCGCCGAAACAAACTGCGATACAATAGCCCCCGCCACAGAAGGTGCTACGTCTGCGGTGCCGCTATCGCCTCCACCCCGCCCCGCTTCGGCATCGTCTGGCCCCCACGCCGCATCGGAGTCAAGCACGTACTTGCTGTAGAGGTTCTCTGGATCCTCACTCAGTACGCTTTCCGGCGCGCGCTTGGCGTTTGGCCGCCCGGTCGGCGTCGGTGACGTTTTCTCGGCTGTTTCCCCCGTTTCTGTCTCTGCGGTGCTTGCGGCCGTGGTGGTGTTGCCGTTCGCCGTCGTCCCGGCTGTTTCGGTGGTCGCTGTCGACGCTGCTGTCTGTTCGGTTGGTTGTCGGCGGCCGTTTGGTCGGCGATCCGTGTTCGGCTGCTGGCTTGTGTTCGTGCGTGTGCGCGAAGACGTGTCCTCTGTCGACGCGCTTGTGGTTGCGGTGCGCGCTGTCGACCCACTCGTTGTCGACGACGACCCGCCCGATCGCGGCTCAGAGAGCCACGCTGTCGGCGATTTTGGTCGGCCGGCCGCGTCCCACTCCTCATAGCGATCAGTGCCGGCGGCCGGCCCTTGATCGCTGATGAACGTGTCGTAGGCGGCCCGCGACTCGCTGTCGGTCAGGGCGTCGGCGGCATCGGTCACCCGGTCGAACTCGCGTTCGGCGGTCGCCCGCTCGCTATCGTTGTTATCGGGGTGAATCGAGCGCTTAGCGAATTTACTTGCTCGCTCGACCGTCTCCTTGTTGGCATCGGAGCCGACGCCGAGTCGCTCGTAGTAGGAGTCGGCCGACGGCGTTCCTCCGTAGCTATCGGGCATTTAGGGCTCACGCAGTGCCGGCAGCTCCTCGCCAAGGTCGTCGATCTCCTCGGGGGAGTGTCTGAGCGCCGATTCGATCGCGGTTTCAACCTGCTTGCCGGTTTTGAGATCCTCGCCGGTCACCGCAAGTTGGCCGTCGGTTGTGATCCGAAACTCGACGGCCAGCGATGGCTCACCCGGCGGTCGCGGCGGGATGTCCCGCAGGACGGCGGTGCCGATCTTGGTGGTTTCCGCCGCTGTGTCGCCGTCGCCCTGATAGACGCGGATCTGTACCGAGGTCTGGCCCTCCTCGACGGTGCCGTAGCTCTCCTTTCGTGTCGAGGTCGGGATCTGTTCGTCCTGTTCGATGATGTGGTCAATACGCCCATCCGAGAGCCGAACCCCGAGTGACTGCGGTACCACATCGATCAACACGATGTCGTCGGTCTCGCCGGGCAACATCGCCGAGGCGTCCGCGCCGCTGTCATCGATAATTTCGGCTTGGATCGCCGCACCGAGAGCGACGGCCTCCTCGGGGTTGATCTCATTTGAGGCCTCCTGGCCGAAGTAGTCGCCGACAAGCTCCTGGATGTGAGGCATCCGAACCGAGCCCCCGACGAGAAGCACCTTGTCGACGTCTTCGGGCGCGTAGTCGGCCCGCGAAAAGAGGTCGTCCAGCGGCTCGGTTGTCGCGGCGGCGAGATCGGCGGTGAGCTCCTCGAACTGCTCGCGGCGCAGCGTCTCCGCAAACGTGTAGGACTGTTCGGGAACGACGAAGGGGACGCTCACATCCGTCGAGGGGAGATCCGACAGCCGGTGTTTCGCGCTTTTGGCTTCCTGGCGGATCCGCGCTACCTGTTCGGGGTTGTCCGCGATGTCGACCCCGGTGTCGGCGTGGATCTGTTCGATCACCCACTCACAGATCCGCTCGGTCCAGTCACCCCCGCCAAGCTCGTTGTCGCCGGCGGTATGCAGGGTTTCGACGCTGTTGATCTCGTAATCGATCTCGACGAGCGTCGCATCGAAGGTGCCGCCGCCGAGGTCGTAGACGAAGGCGAGTTCGGCCTCGCCGGAGCCGAGTTTCGACTCGTGAAGGCCGTAGGCGAGACAGGCCGCACTTGGTTCCGGCAGCAGACGTTCGACGTTGAGCCCGGCGATCTCGCCGGCGGTCTCGGTCGCGGTGCGTTTCGGATCGTCGAAGTACGCTGGCACCGTGATCACCGCGCCCGCAACGTCGCGGCCGATGCTTCCCTCGGCCTCATCGATGATGTGTTCGAGAATCAGGCTGGAAATCTGTTCGGGGAGGTACTCCTCGCCGGCAACCGAGATCGGTGCCTCGCTTCCCATCTCGCGTTTGATCTCGGTGACCGTCCGTTCTGGGTGTTGGACGGCGAGATTGGCGGCCGTCTGGCCGACGTTGACCTCGCCGTCCTCGGTGAACTGCACCACCGAGGGGATGACCGATTCGCCGCTGTTGCCGGTCGTGATCACCTCCGGATCGCCGCCGGCGACGTAGGCGACCGCGCTGCGTGTCGTCCCCAGATCGATCCCAACGGTGTAGCCTGAACCCATACTGACAGCGTCGGGTTCTCCACACATAAGCGGTGAGGTCGCGGCGGCGACGGCAGCCGATTCGCGCCGCTTAACCAGCCGCCACGCTTACCAGCCGATCATGACTGAGTCACGCGGCTTCTGTCCGGAGTGCGGTGAGACGGTCGCCGAGCGGGCCGAACCGCGGCCCGGCGCGCCGCGAGCCGACAGCGACGCGCTCTGTGATAGCTGCTATTTCGATGCATTTGATTTTATTGACGCGCCCGAGCGCGTGCAGGTCTCGGTCTGTGGTCGCTGTGGCGCGGTACACCGCGGCAACCGCTGGGTCGATGTTGGGGCCGTTGATTACACCGATATCGCCATCGACGCCGTCAGCGAGTCGCTGTCCGTCCACATTGACGCCACCAACGTTGAGTGGGGCGTCGAGCCCGAACAGGTCGACGAGACGACGATCCGGATGCACTGCACCTTTTCGGGGGTTGTCCGTGAGACCCTGCTTGAGGAGGAGCTGATCGTCCCCGTTCGGATCGCCACGGAGGTCTGTGATCGCTGTGGCCGGATCGCCGGCGGCTACTACGCCAGCATCGTCCAGGTGCGCGCCGACGGTCGAGAGCCAACCGACGAGGAGGCCGCCGAGGCTATCGAAATCGCCGAGAGCTACGTCGCCGGCAAGGAAGCCGACGGCGACAGGGAGGCGTTTATCACCGAGATCGATACCGACGACGACGCCGGCCCGACGATCAAGCTCTCAACGAACAAACTCGGACAGGCCGTCGCCAACCGGGTTACCGACCGCTTCGGCGGCACCGTCGACGACCACCCAACCCTGGTGACCGAGGACAGCGACGGCAACGAGGTTTATCGGGTCACCTTCGTCGCCCGCCTGCCGAAATACACCGCTGGCGACGTGGTTGATCCCGAGGACGGCGACGGGCCAGTAGTGGTACGGAGCGCGCACAACAATCTGACAGGCCGACGGCTCACGACCGGCGATCCCTACGAGGCAAGCGGCGATGGCGATGGGCTCCCCACCGTCGAACCGATCGGCCATCGACGGGACGCTGTTGCGACGACCGTCGTCGCCGTCGAGGACGAACACTCGATCCAGCTGCTTGACCCCGAGACCTACGAGGCGAAAACCGTTGCTCGCCCCGATTTCGTTGATCCTGACGCCGAGACCGTGCCAGTCGTGAAAGACGGTAGCGACGTGTATATCCTCCCCAAGTCGGAGTGAGAGACGGCGGCGTGGTTTCTGCGCCGGCGTACGGCTGTGAGGCGACCTGACGGGTTGCACCACAGCAGTGACTACTGGGTTGGCGGCTCGGCCGCCAGTGCCTGAAACGTATTCCGTACCGTCACCGGCGTTACTGACGCGACCTCAGCGATCTCACGCTGGGTCACTTCGGCGTCTAACTCCTTGGCGGCGGTGTACAGGCAGGCTGCGGCGACCCCGCTCGGATTGCGTCCGTTGGCGATCCCCTCTTTTTTCGTGCGGTCGACCAGGTCTCGTGCGCGGCGTTCGACAGCACTTGAGAGTGCTAACTCGCTTGCATACCGTGGAAGGTACTCGGCGGGACTGGTCGGCTCGATGGGCAACCCGAGCTCGCGGTTGAGCGCGTCGTAGGCGGCCTGGAACTCCGCGCGGTCAGCCTTTGCTGTGGCGACTGTTTCCTCGATCGTTCGGGACACCGTGTTGATCCGACAGGCGGCGTACACGCAGGCCGCCGCAAACCCTTCCAGTGAGCGGCCTCGAAGCAGGCTTTCGTTCTGGGCAGTACGGAACAGCGAACAGGCCTGATCGCGCACCGGTATCGGCAGCGATTCCGAGCTGATCAGCCGTCGAATCTCTTGGAACGCATAGAACTGATTGCGGTCGCGTTTGCGTCCGATCCGGGCACGGTTGTGCTGGCGTCGCAGCCGGATGAACTTCCGGCGACGATGCTCACTGAGGTCTCGGTCGTAGCCGATTTCGGTCGACAATCCTCTGTCGTGGCGGGCCTCCGTCAGCGGCGCGCCGGTTCGTTTGGGGTTGGTTCGGCTGTCGTCAAACGATCGCCACTCGGGGCCGTGGTCGATGCGGTCGGTATCGACGACAAGCCCGCAGTCGCTGCAGACCGTTTCCTCAGCCTCGGTTCGCAACTGCCCGTCGCAGTCCGGACAGCGGGGCTGTGTTGAAGCCATACTGTACCACCCAGTATTCACACCGATCGGTATATTAGTTAGATACGTAACAAGTGTGTGGGATTGTAGACGTTTTTTATCCGATGCCGCGACCACGGCATGGGCTTGTGAGCCCGGTTGGCGGCCGCTTAGGCCTCGCTGATCGCGTCTTCGATGGCGTCGAGTTCGTCCTCGGTGGGCTCCGGGTTGGTCGGCGAGATCGCATGAATCGGGCCGCCGCCGTCGCCCTCGAACCGCGGGACGATGTGGACATGCGCGTGGGGGATCTCTTGGCTGGCAGCCTCGCCGTTGTTGATCCCGATCGTTGTTGCGTCGGCGTCGACCGCCTCCTCGATGGTCGGCGTCAACTCGTGGACAACGCTGAACACGTCGCTGGCAATCTCGGCCGGGAGGTCATCGAGCTGCTCGTAGGGGTCCTTTGGGATGACGAGCGTGTGGCCGCGGGCTAACGGATTGGCATCGAGAAACGCGAGCGTCGTGTCGGTTTCATGGACGATACGCGCTGGGATCTCGCCGTCGACGATCTGCTCGAAGATCGTGGGCATAGGTGCTCTTTTGACCGGCGGCGATATGAACGTTGGTGGCGCTCCCGGCCGCGGAGCTCATCACCGAAGCGCGTCCGCGATAGCGGGGGCGACGCTTACGTCGCTAACCGCCCGCTCGATGGTGTCGGTACCGATGATGGCTTCGACGCCGGCGGCGGCGAGTTTTGTTCGCGCCGCGCCGGCCAACACGGGATGGACACAGCAGGCGTAGACGCGGCCGACGTCGTGGTCGTGGAGGGCGTCGATCGCGCCGCTCATCGTTCCGCCGGTGGCGATAATATCATCGACGAGTACCACATCCCGTCCCTCGACGGTCGCGTCACTCGGCGTCACCTCGACCTCACCGGTGTCGTAGTCGCGTTCCTTCTGGAAGTAGTCCACATCGCCGCGACCGTAGGCGTCCCGCGTCGTCGTTGCCAGCGATGTCGCGCCCTCGTCGGGGGCGACAAACAACGGCTTCGAGAGGTCGTCAAGCGGGTCGGCGAGGGCGGCGGCCGCATCGACCGCCTCGGTCGGCACGGTGAAGAAATCGGTCACGTCGGGTTCGTGGGGGTTGACAACGAGCACCCGATCGGTGCCGGTCGAGGCCGCCTTCGCCATCGCGCGGGCCGAAACCGGCTGGCCGGGTTTGAACGCCTGATCCTGCCGGGCGTAGCCGAGATACGGGATGACCGTCGTGATGTCGGTCGCGCCAGCCTCCCGGACTGCATCCTGGAGTTGGAGCAACTCGACGTGGGCATCGTTGGTCGCCGTCGAGCCGACGACGATCGCCGTGTCGTCGTCGAACTCGGGCACCGAAAGCAGCGTTTCATCATCGGTGAACCACTCATAGGCCGGGGTTGTCAGCGTGCCGACACCGGTCGCCGCAAGCGCGGCCGCCACCGACTGGGAGCTCGGGGCGGGTACGATCGTAACCATACGAGCCCTAGTTCAGCCACCCCTAAACGGGGTTTCGGTGTGGGTCGCCGACGAGCCATCCGCGCCGCCACCGACGGCGACGCCGCGGGCTCCGGGCAGACCAAGCCGCTGATGTCGCCACCCATCGCCGGCGGTGACACACAGCGTCCCGTCGTCGGTAACCGCCGCGACGATCCCGCGGTCGGCTGTGAGATCGACGATCGGTGCCTCGACCGGTGGGGTTGTCGTCGTCCACGCGCCGTCGTCGGCCGAGCGAACGAGCAGGCCCGCTTCGCAAACCGCGTGGGCGTGACCGTGGCCGTCGGCGGCGACCGCCCGGAACGCGCCATCGGCGATCGGCTGCCAGCCGTTGGCCAGCCGAAACAGGCCATCGGCGGTCGCCGCCAACGGCTGGCCGACGCCGGTCACCGCCCGGACATCGGTGAGACCGGTGTTGGTCAACCCGTCATCATCGATGCGGTAGACGCCGTCGGCTGCCGCGAGCAAGCCGGCATCGACCGCACGAACTTCCTCGGTCGCCCCAAGCCGTTGCCAGGCCGGCGGCTCAGTTACCGCGCCGGCGTGCTCGCCGCTGTAGACGACGCCGTCGCTGTCGGCGACGATCAGTCCCTCGGGTGTGAGATCGATAGCCGATACCGCGCCGATCGTGTCGTCACTAATAGCGTCGAACGCCGGATCAGCCACGTCGGCACTCCGGTCGGCGGCATCGATCTCAGCCGCGAGCACCCCTTGATCGGTGCCGACGACAAGCCGGTCGGCCGTCGCCACAACTGCGGTTGCTGACGCCCGACGGGCAAGGCCGAACGCCCCGATCTGGTCGGCCGACACGGTGACAGCGGCGACCCCGCTGTCGGTGCTGACGAAGATATCGGTGACACCGGTTTTCGCGCCGAAAACCCGCTTTTCGGTCAGCGTTTGCATACCTGTCTCTCGATAGCCGGCCGATAAAAAGCCAGCCGACTCCGGCGTAGAGACCGTGCCGACGGCGACGCCCCGGCGACACGGAGTGAACAACGTTATGCAGATCCCCACGTAACGGGCGGGCATGCGTTGTTATGACACTGGGAGCACTGTGCTGACTACGGCGTCACGGGAGGTGTGGTGATGCGGGTTGTCGCCAAGTTCGGTGGGACGAGTCTTGGCACCGGCCAGCGGATCAACCGCGCGGCGGATTCGATCGCCGCTGCCGTTGAGGCCGGCCACCAGATCGCCGTCGTCGCCAGCGCGATGGGATCGACAACCGACGAGCTGCTGGACGACATCGAGTTTGATGTCTCCGACGAGGATCGCGCCGAGATCGTCTCGATGGGCGAACGCACCAGCGTCCGGATGCTCAAGGCCGCTCTCGCCGCACGGGACGTTGAGGCGCTCTTTTTAGAGCCCGGCAGCGACCAGTGGCCGATCATCACCAACGATGTCGGCGAGGTTGCGGTGGAAGCGACAAAGGGCCGTGCGACCGCACTCGCCGACCAACTCGACGGCGTCGTCCCGGTTATCACCGGCTTTCTCGCCCAAAACGAGGGCGGCGATATCACAACATTGGGCCGTGGCGGCTCAGATACGACCGCGGTCATGCTCGGCAACTACATGAACGCCGACGAGGTCGTCATCGTCACCGATGTTGAAGGCGTCATGACCGGCGATCCCCGCGTCGTCGAAGGCGCGCGCAATGTTGGTCGCATCTCCGTTGATGAACTCCGAAACCTCTCGTTCCGTGGGGCGGAAGTCGTCGCCCCAAGCGCGTTGTCGTACAAACACGAACACCTCGATGTGCGGGTCGTCCACTACCAACACGGCGATCTGCTGACCGGCGGCACCCAGATCGAAGGCGAGTTCCAGAACCTCATCGATATGCAGGAACAGAAACTCGCTTGCCTGACCGTCGCCGGGCGGTCGATCCGCAACAGCCCCGGCATTCTGGCGGAGCTTTCCGACGCGCTGCGGAACGCCGAGATCAACATCGACGCCGTCGCCAGCGGGATGGATTCGATCACGTTCTACGTCGATAGCAAGCTGGCCGACGAGGCCGAACCCGTCCTCCACGAGCAGGTCGTCAGCGGCAACACGCTCTCAAGTGTCACCGTCGAAGACGATATCGCCGTCATCCGGGTCACCGGCGGCGAGCTGCCGAACCGCCCCGGCGTCATCCAAAGCGTCCTGACGCCGATCGCCGACGCCGGCATCAACCTCCATGACGTGATCACGAGTGCGACCTCGGTCGCGTTGTTCGTCGCTTGGGACGATCGCGAAGAAACTCTAGAGATCGTCCAACGCGAGGTGTAGGCGGCGACAGCCGGCGGTTGGCTACCGCCCGCTACGCAGCCGCGTTCCGATCTTTTCCGGGAGGCCTGCGTCCTCGACAGCGTCGATCACGCGGTCGATATCGTAGCTGACGCGGTGGGTTTCGACAGTGATCTCGGAGATACCACCTGCATCGTCGCCATCGCCGATATCGAGCACCGCGAACGCGGCCGCCGGGTCGCCATCGCGTGGCTGGCCGACGCTGCCGGGGTTCATCACGACGCCCTCCTCGAACTCCCGGACACCTTGGACGTGCGTATGGCCGGTGATCGTCACGCGGGCGTTATTCTCCAACATCGCCGGGCTGAACTCATCGGGGTAGGTGTAGCGATCCGGATTCTCGGGATGGCCGTGGACAAGCAGAATATCGCCGCCCTCGATGGTTCGACGATTCGGGAGCGAATCGAGCCACGTGAGGGCATCCTCGTTGAGTTCGTCGCGGGCGTAGGTCACCCCAGCGGCGGCCATTGAATTGAACCGAAAGCCGGTGTCGCTGGCGACCGCCCGATCGTGGTTGCCCATGACGGTCGCGGCGTTGAGGTCTCGAACCTGGGCGAGACAGTCGGCTGGCCAGGGGTTGTAGCCGACGATATCGCCGGCACAGAGCCACCGGTCGACCGCTGGCATCGCGTCGATTACGGCTTCGAAGGCGGGGAGATTGCCGTGGATGTCAGCCACAACGCCGTATCGCATACCGGCTGTTTGCGGCGATGCGGAAAATGCGTTGGGGCGACCGGAGTCTGACGCAACCCTTACCCGACACGACATCGAACCTTCGTGTATGACAGACGATGCCGACGATCGCTCACATGCCTTTTCGGAGGGACAAGGCGTCGACGAGGGCTACGAGGAGTTTACCCTCGATCCGACGGAGCTGGGTGTCGATCCCGATCAGGTCGACCCAGTTGACTCCCGGGTGTTGACCGATGTGCTCGACGAGCACAACGTTTCAGCCGAGCAGGTCGACGTCCCGGAGCTTGTTGATGTTGGGCTCTCGTATATGGAGATCAACCGCTTTGAGGAGGCCACCGCCGCCTTCGAACGTGCCGCCAACTTTGCTGAGGAGGACTCAATCGAGGCCCAAGAGGCCTGGGTCAACAAGGGTGTCGCCCACGGCCAACTAGAGGAGTTCGATCAGGCGATCGGGGCCTACGAGGAGGCGCTTCGTATCGACGACGAGTCCGAACACGCGGCGACCGCCGAAACCAATCTCGCCTACGCGCTGTGGGAGTTCGGCCGCACCGAGGAGGCGCTGGAACACGCCGAACGCGCCGTCGAGATCGATCCCCGGTTCCCGCAGGCGTGGTACAACCGCGGTTTCTTCCTGAGCGAACGCGGGCTGACCGAGGACGCGCTCAACGCCTTTGATAACGCGATCCGGCTGGGGATGCGCAACGCCGATATCCTCGAAGAGAAAGCCCAGGCCCTCGACGAGCTCGGCCGTGAGGAGGAAGCCCAGGAGGCAATCGAGCAGGCCGAGGAGATCCGCGCCGACGCCGAGGAAGAGTTAGCCGAGGAGTTCTAATGTTGCTGCGGGAGCGGGATACAGCCAAAGGTGTGCTTGTCTCCGTCTGCGATGAGGACTGTCTCGGCGAAACCTACGAGGACGGCGACATTTCCTTAGCGGTGACCGAGGAGTTTTATGCCGGCGAGGAGGCGATCAACGCCGATCCTGAGACCGTTATCGACGCCCTGCAGGGGGCGACCGTCGGCAACCTTGTCGGCGCGGAATCGGTCAGCGTCGCCGTCGACGCCGGCCTCATCGACGAGGAGCGGGTGCTGGACGTTGACGGCACCGCACACGCCCAACTGTTGTGGATTTAGTTTGTGTGTTCGACGCAACGAAACCGTTGCTCATTGCATATTTTTCGGTGAACCGAAGACGTGTTACCCCCGCGGATCCTATAGGGATGTAATGAGTACACAAGACGCCTATCCGATCGATGTCGAGGCGATCCGGGCTGATTTCCCGGTGCTCGACCGCAACGTCGGCGGCGACGTGACCACCCCCGGTGAAAGCGACGACGACACTGAGCCGCTGGTGTATCTTGACAACGCCGCAACCAGCCAGACACCGAAACCAGTCGTCGAGAGCATCGCTGACTACTACTACAGCTACAACGCCAATGTCCACCGCGGCATCCACCAACTGAGCCAGGAAGCCTCCGTCGTCTACGAGGAGGCCCACGACAACGTCGCCGACTTCATCGGGGCTGACGGCCGCGAGGAGATCATCTTTACGAAGAACACAACCGAGTCGATGAATCTTGTCGCCTACGCATGGGGGCTGGCCGAACTCGGTGAGGGCGACTCTGTCGTGTTGACACAGATGGAACACCACGCCTCGCTGGTGACCTGGCAGCAGGTCTGCAAGCGGACGGGCGCGGAACTCCGGTTTATCGATATCACCGAGGATGGTCGCCTCGATATGGAGCACGCCGCCGAGTTGATCGACGACTCCACGGAGATGGTCTCGCTCGTGCATATCTCAAACGCCCTTGGGACGATCAACCCCGTCGAGGAGATCACTCGGATGGCCCACGAGGTTGACGCCTACTCCTTTGTCGACGGTGCCCAATCGGTGCCGACGCGGCCGGTCGATGTCGGCGAGATGGATGCCGATTTCCTGTCGTTTTCGGCCCACAAGATGCTCGGCCCAACAGGCATCGGCGTGCTGTACGGCAAGGAACACATTCTCGACTCGATGCAGCCGTATCTCTACGGCGGCGATATGATCCGGAAGGTGACCTACGAGGACTCGACGTGGGAGGAGCTGCCGTGGAAGTTCGAGGCCGGCACGCCCTCTATCGCACAGGCGGTCGCCTTCGACGCGGCGATCGACTACATCGAGGATATCGGCATGGAGAACATCCAGGCCCACGAGGAGCTGCTGGCGGAGTACGCATACGAGCAGTTGAACCGCTACGACGACGTGACGATCTACGGCCCGTCGGGCGACGATCGCGGCGGCCTGGTCGGCTTCAACGTCGACGGCGTTCACGCCCACGATCTGTCCAGCATCCTCAACGATTTCGCCGTAGCGATCCGCGCTGGCGATCACTGCACCCAGCCGCTTCACGACACGCTTGGAGCGGCCGCCTCTGCTCGGGCGTCCTTCTACGTCTACAACACCCGCGAGGAGATCGACGCACTCGTCGAGGCTGTCGACGACGCCCGACAGCTGTTTGCCTAATCGCTACGACGCCAACTCGCTTCGAACCGCCGTTCAAAAGAGTTTTTCGCGCCCCTCACTCAGTCGACGGTAATGACCGCCTACACCGCGACCGTCACTGTCCGCCTGAAACACGGCGTCCTTGATCCGGAGGCCGAGACGACAAAACAGAACCTCGAACGGCTCGGGTTCGAACTCTCGGAGCTCCGCTCGGCCGACCGCTTCGAGATCGATCTTGAGGCCGACGACGCCGCTGAGGCCGAACAGCGCGCCGAGTCGATGGCCGAACGCCTGTTGGCGAACCCGACGATCCATGACTACGAGGTGTCGGCGGCTCCCGCCGCGGAGTCGACATGACGGTCGCTGTCGTCCAGTTCGGCGGCTCGAACTGCGACCGCGACGCAGTTCGCGCACTGGAGTATCTCGATATCGATGCCGAACGCGTCTGGCACGAGGATGGTCTGCCTGCCGAAACCACCGGCGTCGTCGTTCCGGGCGGGTTTTCGTATGGCGATTACCTCCGGGCCGGCGCGATGGCCGCCCGCTCGCCGATCATGGACGACATTAGAGATGCGGCCGCCGACGGTACGCCTGTCCTCGGCGTCTGCAACGGTGCGCAGATCGGGTGTGAGTCAGGGCTTACAGACGGTGCGTTCACGACGAACGAGCGCGCGCGATTCCAGTGTGAACACGTCCATCTGCGGGTCGAACGCGCTGATACACCGTGGACCGAGCAGTTCGACGAGGGCGACATAATTGAAATCCCCATCGCCCACGGCGAAGGGCGGTTCGAGATCACCGAAAAGCGATACGAGGAACTCGTCGCCGACGACCGCGTGCTGTTCCGCTACTGTGACGCCGACGGCAACGTCACCGACGAGGCGAACCCGAACGGCTCGACGCACAACGTCGCTGGCATTCTCGGCGAGCGCGAGTCGGTCGCCGTGTTGATGCCGCATCCAGAACGGGCGACGCTGCCTGATGTTGGCGGCACCGACGGCGAGAATATTCTGACCGGTTTCCGGGCCTGATCCCTCGTTGTGCCTGCCATACCCTCTTGAGTGATGGCGTGTAACTCGCCTGTATGTCGAGTACAGATACATCTGATGACGGCGAGCCGGCGAAAACGAACATCAACATCCGACTAACGGAGTCGTTCCTCGAAGACATCGACGCGACGTGGCAGGAGGAAGGGTACAACAGCCGCAGCGAGTTCATCCGCGACGCGCTCCGGGATACAGTCAAACATCCGGGGTTGACACGCGAAAGCTGGAAGGAGATCGCCGCCGTCGAGTACGCCCGCCGAACGGGCGACAGCGAGACGTTCAGCCGCGACGAAATCCTTGATGAGGAGTAGATTCGTCGTCCGCTACCGCGCCAACGGCATCGCGTAGCTCGTCTCTTCCTCGATCACAAGCTCCCACGTTCGCTCGCAGTCGCAACTCACCTGCTCGAAAACGGTAGGATCCTGCCGCAGGTCGAAGTCCTTGATCGCCTTCTGAACGCGGTCGTCGCACTCCCCGCAGTTGTGCGCGCCGCGATCCGAGCCGTGGCCGACCGGGTCGGAGACGACGATGGCGTCGACATCGACCGTCCGCTCCAGCACGTCGGCGACCGACCAGAGCCACGGCGGGCGATACCCGCCTGCCCGAAACAGTTCGTTGACCATCGTGTACTCTTGGACGTTACAGGGGTTCATCGACACCGTGTGACAGCCATCGACGGCGGCACAGCGGCGCACCGACTCAACCATGTCGTCGCGTGCTTCAGCCTCCGAGAGGAAGGGCGGTTTCATCAGCAGGTAGGCCTTGATCCCCGCGCCAGCGTCCTGTGCGGTCGCACAGGCGGCCTCGAAATCGGCGAAATCGAAGTACTTGTTGACGCAGTCATGCCGCACCCGGTCGGTCGCGGTTTCGAGGCCGACGGCGATGTCGACGGCGAGGCCCTGGTCGGTGAAGTCGGCGATCTTCTCGCTGTCGACGAAATCGGGCAACGATTCGACAACGATCCGCTCACGGTCGCTGAACGTCTCCGCGATAGCCTGCCGGGTTTCCGCGCCGACCTCCCGTTCGTCGAGAAAGGAGCCCGAGGTGTAGATCTTGATCAGCTCGGCCGGCTCGTCGGCGTTGCTGGACTCGTGGTCGAGACAGATCTCGATCTGATCCATCAGTGCCTCGTGGGCGACGCTGCCGCCCTCGACGCTTTCGGCGACGTAGCCACACATCGTACAGCCGCCGGCGCGGGCCCACCGACAGCCACCGGTGTTGAGGATGATCGTCAACGAGTCGTAGACGCCGCCCGGCGTGTTATCCTCGTCGAGCCAGACGCGGGTCGGCTCGTGGGGGTCGTAGTGTTTGTCCTTCAGCCCACGGATATCCCGCATGACTGAGTTGTGGGCGTCCATCCCGCGGTCTTCCTCGTAGACCTCCGGACTCGGCTTACTCATTGCCAACCTTACTCGGCTGGGCGGTAAAACCACATCGTTGCGAGCAGGCCGCCGGCTGCCGCGCTCGCGGCGTTGAGTCCGATCTCGGCGACCGAGAATGTGCGCCACGGGATCGTCGCCTGCAGCAGTTCGGTGCCAACGCCGAACAGAGCGACCAGCGCGATGATGACAGCGACGGTGCCGACGCTACCGACACCGCGGCGTTGCTGACGACGCCCTGACCACCCCTCGCGTGCGACGGCGATGACACCACCCGCTGTAAGCGTCGCGTAGCCGACGATATGCAGTAGTGTCGTGGTGTCGACGCTGCCAGTCGGATCAGTCTGTGGCGTCGCTGCCGGAACCGGAACCACGGAGGCAACGAGAATGGCGACTGCAAGCACGACGATCAAAAGCCACAGCGCCGACACCGACCGATCAGCTATCTGCATGCGGTGTCGTCGCCGCGTTACCCCAGAAATCGATCGCTTACCTCCTCATCAGGCACCATACACCGATCTTTCCGCCCAAACCAGTCATAGCGGTTGTCGGCGACGAAATCATACATCTCGTTGCGGATGCTCCGCGGTACTAATCGAGCAAGGACAAGCGCGGCGTAGGGCCAGCCCAGCAGTTCGGCGACCCGGATCGCCGCGTCGGATTTCGTCTGCACCGAGTTGCCCTCAACGAGAATGACGGTGTCGAGGGTATCGGTGTCGAAGCCGTGTCGCTTCTGGAGGGCGCGGCCGATCGCCGACTGCAGCGGCGCAAACGCGATTTTGCCGGTCGGATCTCGTGGGATGATCTCCTGGACGCTTCGATTGCAGAGGTTACAGACGCCATCGAACAGCAACACCGGCCGGCCGCCAAGCTCGGCCAGTGGATCGTCGGCCGTTGCCGGCTGGGTAGGTGGCTGGTCGCTCATTGGGTGCCTCCAGTCCAGCGACTGCTTGTGCCGGTGGTCACATCAACCCCTGGGCTGTAGTATCGAACCGGTTCACCGTCCGGGTGTTCGAACCCGTCGGCGCGGAACAGCGTATTCGTCTCGGTTTCGGCCTCGGCCGGATACAGCCTCCATGGCTCGTGGTCGACATCGGTGTAGCGAAGCGCGCCGTCTGACCCTTCGGTGTAAAATCGGTAGCGTTCGGTGAGAAATCCGGCCAGCGGGTCGTCGCTCGACGCAAAGGACTCACCGCTTGGCCCGTAGGTCGCGGTGTAGTGTGCCGGTCGCGCACCAGGATGCCGACGCTGACTGTCGAACCGGATCCGCTCGCCGTCGCCGTCGAGACTAATCCGGGCATAGTAGTACGGCAGGTGCTGGGTCACCCGTGCGCCGAGGACGCCGGCCACCCCCTGTGCATCGAGGCTGAAAAAGTAGATCCCCGGCTCGCCATCGCAGGTGACGTAGGTGCGGAGGTTGAGCTCCGGCAGCGGCTGGCCGACCGTGGCCGGCAACCCTTGTGGTCGGACGGCGACGTTGGTGTACGGCACGACCGAAAGCCAGCCCGAGCCGTCGTAGGTGTCGACGGTGAGCGCCTCGGGAAGCCGTTCGGCGATCACATCCGGATCAACCCGCCAGTTCTCGAACAGCAGGTGTCGCCACCCCATCGCCAGCTGAATGCCCATACGACTGTTTATGACTGTAGCAACATAGGGGGTTCGCTCACGCGATAACCGACCGCAAGCAGTGGAATCACCGGCAGTGTCTGCTGTCAGCATCGATACAGCAATTATGCTGTTGGAACCGCTGCCGTATGCGCGATCGCTGACACACAAAACCTATCAGCCGCCCATCGTAGCCCCGAGTATGTCGTTGCAGCCAGTTTCCCGTGGCTCGAAGCATCTGCCAGTAGTGCTGTCAGCACGATCGCTGAGCCCTCGCTTGAACGTATGACTGACGCCTCGCCATTCGCTCGGCTCCGCGCGTCGGCGACCCGGCTGTTCGGCTCGGGTGGGCCGTTCGCGCCGGCTGTCGCTGCGGCTCGTCGTCGACTCCGCGTCGACACCCGCGCGCTGGCCGCGATGCGGATTCTACTGGGGACGACTCTGCTCATCGATCTTGCCCACCGCGCGCCCGGGATTCAAAAATACTACACCGACAGCGGCGTCTACCCGCTGGCCGTCCACGAGGCGACCTACACGCAGTTTGCCGGGCTATCGATCCACGCATTCTCCGGGTCGCTGTGGTTTCAATCGCTGCTGTTCGTGCTGGCCGGGCTGTTCGCGCTTGCCTTCGTTGTCGGCTACCGAACGCGGCTTGTCGGCGTCTGTTCGTTCGTCCTCTTGGTTTCGTTGCACGCCCGCAACCCGGCGGTGCTCAACGGCGGCGATATCCTCTTGCGGACGCTGCTGCCGCTCGCACTGTTGACGCCGCTGGGCGAGCGGTGGTCGATCGACGCTGTTCGTCGTGGATCGTCTCGTGAGACGGTGATGAACGCGGCGACGACCGCCGTGCTCGCCCAGCCGCTGGTTGTCTTCACGCAGAACGCGGTGCTCAAACATCAGGGTGAGACGTGGTATGCCGGCGAGGCTCTCCAGATCGCCTTCGGCAACGACGAGATGACGGTGCTGCTGGGCAACTACCTGGGTTCCTATCCGACGCTATTGGAACTCCTCAACTATGGCTGGGTGACGCTACTGGCCGGCTCGATCGGCTTCCTCTTTCTGACCGCCGGACGGCTCCGAGCGGCGGCCGCGCTTGTCTACATCGGGGCGTTCCTCGGGATGGTACCGACGCTGATGGTCGGGCTGTTCCCCTTCGTGTTGACGGCCTCGGTGCTCCCGTATCTGACGCCACCGTTCTGGAACGCCGTCGTCCGCGTGCTGCCGGATGCGGTGACGACACCGCCGCCAGCGGGCCGCCTCGGCTGGTGGTTCGGTGGGGAGCCGATCGAACGCCGACTCGCTGAGACGGCAGCTTGGCGGGGCCGCGGCGACCTCGTTGCCTTCGGTCGAGCCTATGCGGGATCCTTGGTAACGATTCTCGGCGTCTTTGCCCTCGTCTTTGTGCTGTTGTATGGTGTTGGCCACGTCGCCGAGTACGAGCCACCGTACGAGGCGGAGGCGACGGCGATCCTCGATCAGTCGTGGGGGTTGTACGCGCCGAATCCGACCGATTCCTACAGCTGGTTTATTACCAACGCTACCCTCGACAACGGTTCGACGGTGGCGGCCGTCCGGGATAGCCCCTCATTCGACCGCCCGCCGGATGCGGCGACAACCTACGATTCGTTCCGCGAACGGAAGTTCATGTCCGCGGTGAGCGGCGACACCGACGGCGCGATCGGACGGGGGTACGCCGAGTGGGCCTGCCGAGAGGCGACTAGTCGCTACGGCCAACCGACGGAGTCGATCACGCTCTACCGGATGATTCAGCCCAGCCCGGTCGACGGGACGTATGACGAGCCGACCCGGCAGACATTGATCGAACACGACTGCGGGAATACATAGCGTTGGTTCTTACCGAGAGTAGTGAAACAACGAAATCTGTCTCAAATCTGGGAGATCGGGCTGTGCAAGATAAAGAGGTTGCATATCGTATCGTAATTCTCATAGGGTTGTCGTCGGAAGCAATCAGCATCCCCCTGTGGGTTGATTCGGGCGATGGAGTCCGCCTGCCCCAACCGCCGACACGGCTGATGACTCCTATCTCGCCCAATAATGAGACAGACACAGTTGCTCGAACACGTCGAAACGATTCTAATCATCGCCGTCGGTGGCTTCGCCGGATCAAACCTCCGCTATTTCGTTGAGTTGACGCTGCCTTCCTCATTGGCGGCGACTTTGACTGTCAACGTTCTCGGGTCGATGGCTCTCGGGTTCCTCTTTTATGAGAATATTCTCGGTGACACGATATCTGAGTCTGGACGGTCTATCATGGCAACTGGGTTTATTTCCTCATTTACCACCTATAGCACGTTCATTATCGATGCGATTACCACGACACCGCTGGTGGCTATCGGGTACATCGGTACGAGTTATGCGCTCGGATTCTCAGCAGTTGTTGCTGGTCGTGAAAGTGCTCGCAGAGTGATGACAGGTACCCAACTGTCACTGGAGGTGGGTGACTGATGGAGCCAGCCCATCTCGTTGGAACAGGTGGTGCCATCGGTGCTGTCTTCCGACACTACGTTGGCATGCGACTCCAACACGACCGATTCCCAGTTGGGACGCTTGGCGTGAACGTAATCGGAAGTTTTGTTCTTGCGTTGGTGGCGTTTGCTGGTCTTCCAAAGGAGGCTGCCCTCTTGATTGGCACTGGTGCCTGTGGGTCGTTCACGACGTATTCTTCGTTCTCAGTACAGACCGTTCGATTGCACCCGTTATCGCCTAAGCTCCAGACAGCCCATTAGCTCGGTAGCAGAGACAAATATGC
>NZ_QMDW01000029.1 GCF_003605635.1 Halonotius pteroides | reverse complement strand
CCACGAGTCGGTCGAGAACTTCGTCTGTGCACTTCCGCTGGCGTATTTCGAATTCCATGCTCACGACCGCTACGCGGGGCCAACTCGCTACGAGATGGACACGCTCTTTCGTGTGTTCTTGCTGAAGGAACTCCACGGGTGGGAGCACGAAACAGCGCTGATCGAGTATCTCGAGTGTCGCCCGGCACTCCGCGAGCAGGTAGGCTTGGAGAGTCTACCGAACCAGTCGACGCTATGGCGCAGTTGGCACGAACGGTTCACCACCGACCTTCGCAATACAGTCAAGACAGCTGTGCGGACCATCCTCATTAAGGCCCGGAACGCGGGTGTTACCGTTCCGCGGAATCCAGACCGACATCTTCCATCTCATGGTGACGAAGCAGACGAATCGGACCCAGACGATCACGCTGTCCTTAATGAAGCAGCAACGATTACGGAGCACGTCAGTCGCGTCGTCTTCCCCGCGTTCTCCTTGGACCGAGGTGAGAGCTGTGAGATTCACGAGAACGCCTACTGGGACTTACAGACGTATCTGGAGCTTCGCGAGCGGCTGGCTGCCAACGAGGGCGCTCGCAGCTTCACCTACGAGTCGACTCGAGAGCGGACGCCGCTGGGACACGCCCACCGTGAGCAGATTCGTGACCTTTCGATTGAACAGGTTCGAGAGATGTACAGTCAAGCTATCCAGAGACTCCTGGCCGAGATCTCTGAGACAGAGGAGTTCTTCCAAGCTGGAATCGTCGCCATCGACATCACCGAAGCTGCTCCCTTCACCGGCGATAGAACGGGTCATGAGGACGAGATCATCGGGACGAAAGAGAAGACCGACGAGTACGCCTACCAGTGGGCTACTGTCCAGCTAGTCGGAAACGCAGTCCCGCTCGTTCTTGATGCCCGCCCGGTACGGAAAGGGGAACCACGCAAGGAAATCGTCGAAGATCTCCTGAATTCGGCTGAGGAGCTCGTCCACGTTGATAACGTCCTGATGGATCGCGAGTTCGATAGCCAGCACGTTCTGGAGATGGTCAGTCAGCGTGGGCTGTCATATGTCGTTCCGAAGCGGATGCAGACCAGCGAAAAGGCTCAGGCGAAGCGGCTGCTCAAACACGGGAAAGATCGCTACGAGACCGACCGAAAACTCCATCTCGGCAAGAACGAATGGCACGAGACGACGCTAATCTACCGACGGAAAGAAGGCTCCGAGCACGACGATCACCGTCAGTACTCGGTGTTCATGACGAATAGAGGGAGTGGACACCTCACTGAGTACGGCTACCGGTGGGAAATCGAGAGTGGCTATAGGTCAATTAAGCGGTTCATGGCCGCGACGACGTCGAAGGATTTCGGGCTACGGTTCTTCTACTTCGCGTTTGCGTGTCTACTCTACTCGATTTGGCGAGCGGTTGATCTGCTTGTCCAGGTTGAACTGACTGGCAAGTACGAGCACGCGCCGATCGTGACGGCCGATAATACGCTCACACTCTTGAAGATGGAGACGGGGATCGGATAGATAGCCGCTCAGGCCGGCCGAATGCCTGTTTTTCGAGTGGCAACACTGAGTTGAGTCTCGATAATCACCGAAGCAATTGACTACTGAACAAGAATGGAATCCTCAGAGGCGTCCCGATCCAGATCCCGTGACGAAATTCGGCCGAAACCACGCATCACAGCCCCGCTAAACCCACTGTAGTCTCAACTTCCACCACAACCTCGGAGGATGGTATTGATGCGTACCTTCTGTCGTCTCCCCTCCAACAAAACACGTCACAAGCTTCTGACTAACCCCGAAATTCGTTTCAGCAACACTCCGCAATTTCGAAGTAACTTGGTGTCTCTTAGAGTGCCGGTATCCCACTATCCTGAGTGACATATCTATAATCGCTGTAATGCCGCAGCTGAAAATGATAATCCTTAATATTTTCCGCAGTCCATATTGTTATATGAGTGTGGTCAGCGTCTCGATGCCGGAAGAGTTGCTTAATCGAATCGACCAGTTCGCAGACGACCACGGCTATACTGGTCGCAGTGAGGTACTCCGTGAGGCGAGCCGGAACCTCCTCGGTGAGTTCGAGGATAAGAAGCTCGAAGATCGAGACTTGATGAGCGTCGTCACGGTGGTTTTCGATTACGAAACGACGAGCGTCGAGGAGAAGATGATGCACCTGCGTCACGAACACGAGGACATCGTCGCTTCGAACTTCCACAGTCACGTCGGTGGCCATCACTGTATGGAACTGTTCGTCCTCGAGGGTTCGCTCGAACAGATCTCGACGTTCGTCGGGAAGATCCGAGCGACGAAAGACACGCTCACCATCGACTACTCCGTGCTCCCGGTCGACGACTTCGGCCCGCTCGCCGACATGAACTAGTCCTGTTCTCTCGTTCTCGCTGCATTCACGCCAACTCTAGTAATATCTCCGCTCTCGAACCTCTTCGAGTATTAACTCTGACTGCATGAATCACAGGTATTATTAGAATTGGCTTTAGAGTTAGCAACACGAATGGTCCACATCTCACGTCGAAGGCTGCTTCAGAAGGCAGGCGCAACCACAGTTGCTGCGGCAGGCATCGCTGGCTGTCTCGGTCGAGGAGGGGGGTCACTCGATTCCATCACAATCGCGTACGTCCCGATTTATCCGAACATGCAACACTACGTGATGGAACAGGAGGGCTACTACGATGACGTCCCAGCGGATGTCACAATTGAGCGGTTCAGTTCTGGCCCCAGTGTCGTCAAGGCGTTCGCCAGCGGGGATGTCGACGTTGCGCTCTTCGGGATTACCCCCGCGATGGTTCTCGTCGACAAAGGGACCGACGCCGGTATCCTCGCGGCAAACTCGAGAAATGGCTTCAAGGTCATGGGGACAACCGAACTCGCCGATCTCTACGAACAGGAAGGGCCAGCCATGTTCGAGCGCTTCGAGGAAGAGCGCGGACGCAAGGTTCGGTTCGGTGCCCCACCGGACGGAAGCGTCCCCGACATCGTCCTCCGATACTGGATCCAGGAGGATCTCGACGTCGGTGAGATGGAGTCCGTAATCAACAAGTCGAAAGTCCCGCCAGCGAAGGCGGTCCAGACGATCCAGTCGGGCGATATCGACGCGACGATCATCCAGGAACCGTTCGCGACGATCATCGGCCAGGATGACGGCTTCGGCGAACTCGCCTGGTCCGGTAATATACTGGCGAACCATCCAGTCACGGTGCTGTTCGCGAACCAACGAGTGCTCGACGACAGCGACGTCGCCCAATCGCTGGTCGAACAGCACATGGCAGCGACCGAGTTCACCGCGGACTCACCGGATGGAGCCGCCGCCCACGCCGCCTCGATCATTGGCTCGGGCGTGAGTGAGGATCTTGCTACGGCAGCCATGGACTCACGGGCGTCGGATTTCTTCTCGGACCCGCACGCGATCACCGACCAGGCCGCGACGATGGGTGAGTTCGTCGCGAACGTCGGTAATATCGAAGAACCGGTCGCGACCGAGAATCTGTTTGCGTTCGATCCCTACGACGCCATCCAGGAATGAGCACGCGTACCGACACCAGTTCCAACACGGTGGTCGCCGGCAGCTTCGAGGGGGACCTACGGCGGTATCTGCGCGGCCTGGGCGGTCTGCTCGTGTTCCTCCTCGTCTGGTGGGTCGGTGCGATGACGACCCAGCCGTCGTATCTGGTGCCGGGGCCGATCGATTCAGTACGCGCGTTTATCGACCTATTCTCGACCTCGACTGCGATCGTGGTCCCCGTACTGGGGTCGAGTCTGGTGCTGCCGACCGGCTTCGCACACCTCGCACAGACGTTGTTCCACTACGTCCCTGGCCTCCTCCTCGGTGCGAGCTGTGGAATCAGTCTCGGGTTGGCGATGGGTTGGAACGGTGCGCTCGACGACTGGTTGCGGCCACTCGTCCGGGTACTGCGACCGATCCCGCCGCTGGCGTGGGTCGTCTTCGCCATCGTCTGGTTCGGCATTCACCACACCGGTGCGGCCTTTATCGTCTTCGTCGGGGCGTTCTGGATCAACTTTTACGGTGCGTATGGTGGCGTCGAAGGCGTCTCGACCGAACTCACGGATGCCGCGTCGACCCTCGGTGTGGAGCGCGACCTCTCGATGCTGAAGCTCGTCGCACTCCCGAGTGCCGCTCCCCAGGTGTTGACTGGATTCCGGACGAGCATCGGTCGCTGTTGGATGATCGTCGTCGGCGCCGAGTTGTTCGGCGCGCCCGGCGTCGGCTACGAGATCATCAACGCCTCGAACAACCTCGCGATGGCGACCAGCGTCGCCTACATGTTCCTGATCAGCCTGGCGTTCCTCTGTATGGACGTCGGGTTCCGACTGCTCGAACGGAGGGTCCTCGCATGGCGCTGAGTTCGGACTCGCCCACCGATCGGGAGTCAAGCGAGAAGATCACTATCCAGAACGTCAGCAGGTCCTACGAGTCGACGCACGCGCTCGCGGACGTCTCGTTCTCGGTGGCGGAGGGTGAGTTCTGCTGTGTCGTCGGTCCGTCCGGGTGTGGGAAGACGACGCTGTTGCGAGCAATCGCCGGGCTTGACGACCCTGACGGTGGATCGATACTGGTCGGTGGAGACCCGGTTACTGGTCCTGGGCTGGACAGGGGAATGGTCTTCCAGGAGTACGCACTGTTCCCGTGGCGGACCGTCCGCGGGAACATTCGGTTCGGCCTCGACCGGCCCGCCTGTGACTGCCCCGACTGCGAAGCACGGGTCCGGGAGTTGATCGACCTGGTGGGGCTCGACGGCTTCGAGGACGCGTACCCGAAGGAGCTATCCGGCGGCATGAAACAGCGCGTCGGGATCGCTCGCGCGCTCGCCCCCGATCCGGACATCCTCTTGATGGACGAACCGTTCGGCAGTGTCGACGCCCGGACGCGGGACCGCTTGCACGCCGAATTGCTCGACATCTGGACGCAGACCGGACAGACCGTCGTGTTCGTCACGCACGACATTGACGAGGCGGTGACCCTCGCTGATCGCGTAATCGTCATGGATGCAGACCCGGGAACCGTGCAGTCCACGTTCTCCATCGACTTAGAACGCCCCCGTGAACGGACCTCTCGTGACTTCGTGGACCACGTCGCCCGAATCAGGGATGAACTCGGGAGTCCGGCCGACACTAGTCACTGATACTCCCTTACGGCAAGTTTATTAACAAGTCTTCTCTAGACCGCTATTTCTATTATCTTTGAGTCATTTTTTAATATATGCCCATCGTGAGCTCTTCGATGACGGAGCGACTCCGAAACGACCTCGATACGTTTGCGGAAGAACACGGCTACAGCGGACGGAGTGAAGTCATCCGGGAAGCGTGCCATTCACTACTCGAAGAGTACCAAGAGACAGACGACAGGGATCAGCGGGTCTTGGCGACAGTTACTGCCGTCTTCGGATACGACAAACCGGAGATCGAGCGCCGGATGATGGACATCCGCCACGAATTCGAAGCGTCGATTCGGTCGAACTCACACAACTGTCTCGAAGGGAACGCCGGCTGTGTCGAGACGTTCGTGATCGAAGCCAGGTACGACGACGCCCTGCGATTTATCGGGACTGTTCGAGGAGCAGACGAGTCAGTCTCAGTCGAATACACGGTCGTCCCTGTGGAGGCCCTGAACGCTGAAATCGGCGAACAGTAAGGTCGAGATCACTTACGCCGACGCCGAGGTGTCGACTCCCTCCTCTATCAAGACATAACAGTATTCTACTCTATGGTTGTTATCTGCTTTGGGCTAGTACAGTAACTTTATTATAACTGCCGGCAGAATTGGCAAACTAGATATGGCACACATTCACCTCGGAGAAGGCTCGTTCCCGCTCTGGGCACTGGTAGTCTGGACGCTGATCGGCACCGGACTGATCAGTGCCATCGTGTATCGAGTTCGGAAAGGCGGTATCGAGACCCATCAGATCGCGCTCGCGGGCATCGGCGCGGCCGCGAGCTTCGCCGTCTTCCAGTTGAACATCCCCGTTTGGGGTGGTATCCACATGAACCTAACCGGCCTCGTCGGCATCCTCACCGGGCCGCTGCTCGGGTCGCTCATCGCCTTGGTCGTGAACGTCTTCTCGGCAGCGCTCGGTCACGGTGCAGTCGGCTTGATCGGCGCGAATACGCTCGTCAACGCGAGCGAAGCAATCGTCGCCTACTACATGTTCAAGACACTGATGCGGATGGACTGGGACGTCTTCCCCGCCAGTGCCAGTGCCGCGACGGTCGGCCTCTCGGCGGGCGCGTTCCTGATGGGTGCAATCATCGTCGTCAGTGGCGTGAACGGGAGCGCGCTCCCGCGCGGTGACCTGACCATCGCCGTCGCCGGCCTCGTCGGACTCAACCTCGGCGTCGCCGTCATCGAGGGTCTCCTGACGGGATTCATCGTTCAGTTCCTCGCCTCCGTCCGCCCCGATCTCGTCGGCCTCGCCGACCGTGACACCCAGGAGGAGCCGACCGGGGTGACGGCCTGATGCAGCGCTGGAAGCAGTACGGTGGCCTCGCCGGCCTCTTCGCCGCCTTCCTCGCCGCCGGCTACTGGGGGTTCACCGCAACCGGCGGCGCACTCCCGTGGGCCAAGCGCTCAGCGAAAGCCCTCCAGCGCGGTGTGCAGGACGGCGGCGGCGCCCTCGTCGACATCGGCCGTGGCATCGTGGTCGCCGGCCCAATTCGGAAGGGCGGGATGATGCTCGAATTCGGCGCGCTCGTCGCCCTGCTAGTCGTCGTCGGCCTCGGGTTGTACGTCTACGTCGACCGCTACGGTGGCTTCGAGGACGGAGAACGCCCGGCTCGGTAACCGTGACGACACTCTCGAACCACGTTCCCGACCCGCGGCTCATCACGGCGTTCGCCGAACGGCGAGACGGACCGTTACACCGCGTCAATCCATGGACGAAGGTCGGCGTCGTCGGCGCACTCGTCCTTGCCGTCACGGTGTTCGACCGTCTCGCGCTCTTGGCCGGACTGTACGGAGCCGTACTGGTGGTCTACGGACTCGCGGGACTGCCATACCGACGACTCGCTGGCTGGTACACGCTCCCGATGCTGTTCATCGTCTCGGTCGCCGGGCCGCTGGCGTTCCTCGAACCAGGGACGCCGGTCGGTGGCGCGCTCTCGACACCGCTCGGCGAGCTCTCGGTTACGTGGGCAGGGCTCGTGCTCTTCGGGGAGCTCAGCTGTCGATCACTCACGGTCGTCACGTTTGCCCTGACGGCGTCGATGACGACGAAATACACGGACGTCGCGTACATGCTCGGACGATTACTCCCACGGCCGATCGACCAGATTGCGCTGCTCACCTACCGGTTCACGTTCGTCATGCTCGAGACGCTCGAGGACCTGGTGAAAGCCGCGCTCTCCCGCGGCGCGAACTTCTCGGAGTTCTGGTCGAACAAACGGCTGTACGCCAGAATCCTCGGCATGACGATGCTCTCGGCGATCGAGCAGTCCGAACGACTCGTCAAGTCCATGGAAGCCCGTGGCTACAACGGCGATATCACGCTGTACGGCGACGTCTCACGGCCACCGATCCACGAACTGTTCATCGTGGTGGGTTCGTACGTTGCCGTCGTCGGGTACGCAGCGGTCGCGATCTACGGGGTGAGACTGTGAGTCGAGACGATTCACCGCTCGTCGAGCTTCAGTGTGAGGCACATACCTACCCCGACGGGACGGTCGGCATGCACGACGTCGACTTCTCGGTGTACCCCGACGAAGTCGTCGCACTCGTCGGTGGCAACGGTGCCGGGAAGTCGACGCTCCTCGAACACCTGAACGCGACGCTCGTTCCCGACGACGGTGAACTCGTCGTCGACGGCACGTCGATCACCGAAGACAACAAGGCACACGCCCGGAGGGAAGTCGGCTTCGTCTTCCAGGACGCCGATACGCAACTCGTCGCCCCAACGGTCCTCGACGACGTGATGTTCGGCCTCCAGAACTACGGCGTCCCAGGTGATGAAGCGAGAGCGCGCGCTCGTGAAGCGCTCGCGACCGTCGACGCGAGCCACCTCGAAGACCGGATTCCTCACTACCTGAGTGGTGGCGAGAAGCGCCTCGTGGGCCTCGCCGGCGTGCTCGTCCTCGAACCGAGCGTCGTCGTGCTGGACGAACCACTCGCGGGGCTCGACCCCGAGCGCTCGATGCTGGTCGCCGAGCGAATCGAGCAGGTTCACGAAGAGGATATCAGCGTCGTCCTGTCGACGCACGACCTCGAATTTGCCGCTGAAGTCGCAGACCGAGTCTGTGTGATGGCCGATGGTAACGTCGTTGGAAGCGGAACGCCCCGAGAGGCGTTCTACGACGACGCACTGTTGACCGAGGCGAACCTCCGCCCACCGAGTTCGGTTCGCGTGGCTCGCGATGCAGGGCTGGGGTCGACCGAACAGCCGGTGACTGAAGCGGATCTGGTGGCGCTCCTCACAGAAGCCGACAACCTGGGACTCACACAGACACCCTCTCCAGATGGGCGCGGACACGACTGAGGGTCTTCCTCGGTATCTCGCGCCGCTTCCTCGGCAGGTCGAGACCGTTGCGTTGCGGTACGCGTGGGTGATCGTCGCGATCAATCTCGTGGGAACGGCGTTCGGCTTCTGGTACTACATCCCGCAGTTCCGACTCGAACCGATCGTCGCGTGACCAGTCGTCCCGGACAGCCCGATAGCCACGTTGTTCATCGCCTGCTCGCTGGCGCTATACAAACTCGGCCGGTCGAACGAGTACCTGAACATGCTGGCGTTCTTTGGTTGTATCAAGCTTGGCCTCTGGACACCGTACGTCTTGACAGTGTTCGCAGATGCGTTTCTCGCGACAGTCACGCCACCACCACAAGTAGTTCCACTACTGGGACGAGAACTCGCGTCGAACGCGATGTACGCCTTCCTGTTCGTCTCGCACCTCGGGATGGTCATCCAGGCGTTCCTCATCCATCGTTACAGTGACTTTCCCGGTCGAGCGATTCTCGTTGCCGTGCTCTGGTACGGATTCAACGACCTCGTCGACTACTTCGTCCCGATCGTCGGGACACCGCATCACACCCTCTTGCCAGTCGAACCTATCGTAAACGGAACCGCCCAGCACGTCTCCCCAGCACACGAGATCGCCGCTGCGGGTGCCGTTGCGCTCACGATACTGGCGGTACTACTCGCCGTTGCGACTCGACGAGTGAAAACAACACGAATCTCTAAGTCTGTCTCACCCTGATAGCTGCCTCTGGCCGCCGTATCGTTATAATACGGGCATTTCGAACACCGGGGAATTGATTCGCCAACCGCAGCCCACTATGATAATCGCGCAGTCGTAGTTACTAATGACTCATAAGTATGGAGTATAGATTAACATACGATGCGCACGAGTTTCAACATTCCCGACGACCTTCTTGCCGAGTTCGATGAAACCTGCCAGGCAGAGGGGTTCGAGTCACGGTCACGTGGCGTCCGTGAAGCGATGCAGGAGTACATCGAGGCTCACACCAGACTGGAGGATATCGACGGTGACGTCGTCGTCATCATTGCGTTCGATTACGAGCACGAAGCGATCATCGAAGATATCCACGACTTGCAACACCAGTATCAGGACGTCATCACGACCACGAACCACATTCACGAAGGCGAGTGGTGTCTGGAGACGCTCTTCTGCAGCGGGCCTGCACCGCGTGTCCGAGACCTCACATATCGATTGCGCGATTTCGATGCAGTGAGCCGGGTCAAAATGATGCTCCTCGCCGATCACTAAGCCATACTCACGACTCGATGTGCTGATCGATGCGGTCTCCGCCTAGCGAGGTAATTGAGTAATCCACTGCCCGGACGTCCGGTACTGCCCGGACGGTGTTGACGAATCCGGACAGTGCCTCCATGGCCCCCTCTACGACGAACAGTTCCATGCAGTACTGGTCCTGGACGTGTGCATGGGTAGTCGCGGAGACGATTGTATCGTACTCGTGACGGACTCCTGTGAGCCGTTGTTGGACTGCGGGTTGACAGTACTCGAAGACCACCGTTACTGTACACATATGCTTCTGCCCGTCGATATTTCGCCCCTGAAACTCTTCGAGCAGTGTGCGTGTGCCTTCGCGTACGACCTCGCTCCGGCCACTGTAGCCGTGTTCGTCGGCGAACCCGTCGATGCGTTCGAGTAATGCTTCGGGCATCGAGATGCTAACGACGCTCATATACTAAAATACTATTCTGAGTTATTAGTTTCTGTTATGACTTCTACCATCAAGACGTAATAATTAGTATTTTAGTAGAGTAGATTCATAACTCACGTATGCCGTTCAACAACGACCCGATCCCGGTGACGATCCTCAGCGGAAGCCTCGGTGCTGGCAAGACGACGACCCTTAACCACATTCTCAGTAGCGAGAGAGAACTGAACGCCGCCGTCGTCGTCAACGACATGGGCGAAGTGAACGTCGACGCCGACCTCGTCGAACGCGAGTCGGAACTCACCCAGAACGACGAGGAGATCATCGAAATGTCGAACGGGTGTATCTGCTGCCGGCTTCGTGGCGATATGCTCGACGAAGTGGGGCGATTGGCCGAGGAGCGAGACTTCGACTACCTCCTCGTGGAATCGTCTGGAATCAGCGAACCGATTCCAGTCGCCCAGACGTTCGCACGCGGATTCGAGGACGCGGAGTTCGACCCCACGGGGGTGTACGAACTCGACACGATGGTCAGCGTCGTCGACGCACACAGCTTCTGGCAGGGATTCGACTCCGGCCAGGCACTCACCGACGACTCGGTCGACCCCCAAGACAATCGCGTCCCGGAAGAAGCGCTCATGGACCAGATCGAGTTCTGCGACGTCCTCCTGTTGAACAAGTGCGACCTCGTCCCGGACAACGAACTGGACGAGATGGAAGCTATCCTAGAGACACTCCAACCGCGCGCCGAAATCATCCGAACGGAACACGGCGCAGTCGACCCCCGTGAAATCCTGAATACTGGCCGGTTCGACTTCGAAGCGGCAAGCCAGTCCGCCGGGTGGATGCGCGAACTACAGGAGGGACACCATCACGAGGCAGCCGCCGAGGAACACGGCGTCACCTCGTTCGTCTTCGACGCCGACCGGCCGTTCCACCCCGAGCGCATCGCTCGTCTCTTTGCCGACCTCCCTGACGGAATTATCCGCGCGAAGGGCTTTTTCTGGTCCGCCGGTCGCGAGGACGTCGCGATGGGACTCGACAAAGCAGGCCAGTCGGTCCGGGCCGGTCCGAAAGGGACGTGGATCGCATCGCTCCCGAAGGCCCAACAGGAGCGCTACTTCGCTGCGCGACCCGAACTCAAAGAGGACTGGGACGACCAGTGGGGCGACCGTGGATCGGAGCTCGTGTTCATCGGCCGCGAATTCGACCAGGAGACACTGGTCGAGCGACTGGAAGACTGTGTCCTCTCGGACGCAGAGATGGAGGAGGACTGGAGTGTGTACCCGGACCCGTTCGGTTTCGAGGATCAGCGCGAACTGGCACTGGCCGACGACTAATGAGCTTCGACGACCAACCCCCGGTCACGATCCTGAGCGGGGGACTCGGGGCGGGCAAGACGACCCTGCTCAATCACCTCCTCACCGTCGGCGGCGAACAGTACGACGTCGCCGTTCTCGTCAACGACGTAGGCGAGGTGAACGTCGACGCCGACCTCATCGAGAACGGCTCCGAACTCTCGATGGAGGACGGCGGTGTCACGGAGCTGTCGAACGGCTGTATCTGCTGTGGGCTGCAGAACGAACTAGATCAGGAACTGAGACGCCTCGCCTTCGACGAGGAGTTCGACCATCTGGTCATCGAGGCCTCGGGTATCAGTGACCCGGTCCCCATCGCCCAGCGGTTCGTCTCACCCGCGCGTGCGTCGGCACTGTACGATCTCGATACGACCGTCACAGTAGTCGACGCTGCACAGTTCCATCAGGCGTTCGTCGATGGCCGCCCACTCAAGTCGACAGACGACGACGCCCGACCGCTGTCGGATCTCCTCGCCGAGCAGGTCGAGTTCTGTGACGTGCTCGTCCTGAACAAGTGCGATCTCGTCTCAGAGGCGGAGCGCGAGGCCGTCGAACGCGTCGTCCGAACACTTCATCTGGGGGTCGAGATTATCCGAACGACCGAAAGCGCCGTCGACCCGGAACGTGTTCTCGGAACGGGTCGGTTCGATCAAGACGAGGCGAGTAACTCTGCACGGTGGAAACAGGCACTCTCGCCTAGTCACGGAGACGGCACAGACGTCGACCCAGACGGTCACCACGCGGGCCAGACGGAGACGGACGACCACAGTCACGAACAGGGGCGTGACGACGATCACGACCATAGTCACGACGAAGAACACGACCATCTCCACCCGCCCGAGGAATTCGGTGTCGACTCGTTCGTCTACGAGCGCCACCGACCGTTCCATCCCGAACGGTTCAGCGAGTGGCTCCGTTCGTTCCCTGGGTCCGTCGTCCGAGCGAAAGGACACCTGTGGATCGCTGGCCGAGAGCGCTACGCGCTCGACCTGAGTCAGGCGGGAACACAGACCCACGTCGAGGTAAACGGTCGGTGGGCGGTCACACTTCCCGAGTTCCAGCGCGAGTCCTACCGCGAATCACGGTCGGATCTCCACTGGGACGAACAGTGGGGTGACCGTGAAGTGAGACTCGTCTTCATCGGCGCTGGAATGGACGAATCCAGTATCGCCGACGCCCTCGACGATTGTCTCGTTTCAGAGGCGGAAATGGACGAGAACTGGGACGGGTTCGAGAATCCGTTCCCAGGAACGATGGAGTGGTCACAGCCCCCGATGGAACAACGCCTCGTGGTAGGTGGCCTATCGTGATCCAGAATGACCGCGAACTTCCTCCAGCAGAGGACCGACGGACGACGGATGCCGACGGCCACGACTGTATCGACCCGCTGGGCGTGGCCATCGTAACGGTGTCCTCGTCACGCGGGGATGTTGTCGAAAAGACCCCGCCAGACCCAGGTGGCGATGCCATTGCGAGCATCCTCGTCGAAGCGGGTCACGTCGTCACGTCACGCCGGCTGGTTCCGGACGACTACGCCCGGATCAAGACCACAGTGAGCGAGTGCCTGGATCGGCCGGATGTCGACCTCGTCGTGACCACAGGCGGGACTGGGGTTACCGTCGACGACGTCACGCCGGACGCGGTGAGCGAGCTCTTCGACCGCGAACTGCCGGGCTTCGGCGAGGCGTTCCGGTGGCTCTCGTGGGAGGAGGTACGAACGCGTATCGTCTCGACCCGTGCGACAGCGGGCATCGCCCGCGACGTGCCAGTGTTCGTGCTCCCGGGAAGTGAGAACGCCGTCGAGCTCGCCACGGCAGAGATTATCGTCGAGGAAGCCCCGCATCTATCCGGACTCGCAACCCGGCATACGAACGAGAAATCCGGGGGTGAGGCGCACTAATGACCCCCGAAGGACAGGAATCCAGCACACGATGAAATTGGTGAGACACAACTAATGACCACGATAGAAGCAGACGAACTACTTCCGGCCGAAAAAATCAGACAAGCGGTCATCGCCGGAGACGTCACACAGCTGCACCGCGGCGACAAATACGCCTCCGAGGGTGACCGCTTCGAAATCGACGACGTCATCTTTGAGGTGACGACGGTACGAGAAGAGCGACTGGGTGATATGACGGACGAGGACGCCCGAGCCGAGGGCTCGCCGAACCTCGAAGCCTACAAGAAGCGAATCGAACGCACCCACGATACAACCTGGGACGACGACGATACCGCCGTCCTCCATCGGTTCGAAAAAGTAGGATAACAACCCATTCGCTCTCGTGTAGACTGGCGGAATAGTGTGTTAACAGACCACTTATCCCCTTAATCTCGGCTGCAGTACCTGAATACGTCGAAAATTCGATCAGAACGTCGGCCGTGAGAGCCAGTTCCGCTACACTACAGGAGAGTGACCCCATTTTGACTCCGTTGAAACCCTCGGAAGTTGATACAAACGGCTCGCTGCATACGGAGGGCCCGTCACAGCACGCCTGAATATTTAGGATAACCAAAAGTAGAGTTCGAGTTTGAGAAAGTTTCTTTTGTTTAGAGAGGCGAATACTTGGTATAGTGATTCTGAGCCACATCGTGCTGGTGTTCGTCGCCGGCTTGGTAACTGCGTTAGCCACCGGACTGGGGGCGATCCCGTTCTTTTTCATCGAGGAGTTCAGCGATCGTTGGAACGTCGCCCTCTGGGGAATTGCCTCCGGCATTATGGTAGCCGCGTCACTGTTCGGTCTCATCAACGAGGGGTGGCAGTACGCCACTGGAGGGTTTCCAGCCCTGATGGTTGGTGGCCTCCTGACGGGTGTCGTCTTGGTTGAGGCGTCCGACCGTTTGCTCGATCGAATTGATATCGGTACGGACGATCACGCCGAGACCAATCACAGACACGGTAACGACAGCGTCGGTGGGGAACATACCGGCACCACGACAGAGATTAATACCGACGGTGGATCAAGACCCGCCACAGATACTGGGACGCAGGGACCGGACGACCACCGACTGGAAGCGAAGGCGTTTGCCGACGGTGATGTGAAAACGCTGGTGTTGATCCTCGGTATACTCACTGTCCACAGTTTCCCCGAGGGGGTCGCTGTGGGCGTCTCCTTTGCAGAGCTTGGATTTGAGGGGGGCATGAACGTCTTCGGCGTCGCGATCCCTGTTCTGGCCGTCTTCATGACGGTCGCGATTTCGATCCACAACGTCCCCGAAGGGACCGCGATCGCAATCCCGATGCGTGCGATGGGGCTGTCGAAGTGGCGGATGGTCGGTGCAGCGGTGTTTTCCAGCCTCCCACAACCCATCGGGGCCGTTATCGCGTTTGCCTTCGTGACGTGGGCCGAGTCTTTCCTTCCGTTCGGGTTTGGCTTTGCCGCCGGTGCAATGATCTATCTGGTCGTCACAGAGTTCATTCCTGAAGCCCTTGAGACCGGTAGTGACCTTCCGTACGGCGGTTACCGTGCACTTGTCGGTGGGATCTTTGCCGGGGTTGCGGTGATGGTGCCGCTGTTGTACGTCTGAACCGGCCGTCCGCTTCGAATCTTGACCGGCTATGGCGCTATGTGAGATACACGCTCCGATTCGCACGGTATCGGAGAATTATGCTTCTGCTGTCCGTTCTTGTGTGTCGGGGTGAGAGCGTAGGACGAACCCTGTCAAAGGAAACGCCTATCGGCTCGCTTTGATTCAATCGTCGACTCCGAGGCGGTGAGCCAGCCCGTATCCGCATCGGATGGAACGTCGAAGTCGGGAACGAACGGCTTGATATCCAGCAGCGGTGTCCGATCGACGACATCGATACCGTTGACCATCACCGTGTCATCCATGACGGATTCGATCTCGACGACGGAGAGGCCGATCCGATTCGGCCGCTGCGGAGCTCGCGTCGCAAAGACTCCCCGCCGTCCGTCATCGAGAAACGGTTCGACCTCCAGCGGAGCAGCGTCACCCGATTCATGAAAGTGATACAGCAGGATACAATGCGTAAATCCGTTGAGATCCTTTAGTCCATCCACGTACGCCTCCCTGAGACCGATGGTTCCCTCCGCAGCGGCGTCCCCTACCGGTTGGATCGGCATTCCATCTGGTGATTCGAACGGTGTCCGGATTACCCCGATGGGCTCGTACACGAACTGATTTTCAGACACAGCTATCGTTGAGCGTTCGACTGACAAATCAGTTCGTGACCGGTACGCGTTTTGTAGTCAGCACGGTCTCAACGGGCTATCAGGCGGTGACGCCGAGGGTTTCTAGTTCTTCGGTGGAGTACTCCGCACGGAGTTCCCCGTCGAATGTTCTTCGAGAACCGCCGCTCGCTCTTCGTCACTCATCTCGGTCAGGTCGCTGAAACAGTGGCACATTACAATCGCACCCGAGCGCCACAGCTACAAAATGCCTGTTAGCATGCTTCTCTGGCTTGTGTAATACGGGATCTGAGGTAGCAACGATTAGCAATTCTAGGGGCCACATTAGTTATCTCAGCGCAAGTTAGTAAAGAGAGTACCTATTTAGTGAATCCTTGCTAATTTAGTATCTCTAAATCATAGCACTTATTATCTAGTCTGCCACTGTTAACAACAGATGCCTCGATACACCCGACGACGACTCCTCGCAGCTGGACTCGGTACGGTAACTATCGGCTCACTCGCGGGCTGTACGTCGAGCAACGACGACTCCGGTGCGGCGGAAAGTGACGGCTCGACAGCGACAGAGAACGCCGGACCGGAAGCCCAGTCTTCGTTCTTCATATTCGGGGACTGGGCCAGTCAGGTTGCGGGCAACACCGCGACCGCAGAAACGCTCGTCCCGGTCGGTCAGCACGGCCACGGCTGGGAACCGGGGCCACAGATTCAGGGGACGATTCGCGAATCCGACCTGTTCATTTACGGGATGGACGGGTTCCAGCCGTGGGCGGACGACATCGTGACGACCCTCCGGGACGACGACGCTGACGTTTCCCTCCTCGCGGCAGGCTCCAGCATCGACCGCCTCGAAGGAGGTCACGACCACGGGACCGAGCACGAAGAGAGCCACGACGGGGAACACGAATCCGAAGGCGAACACGGTGGTGAGACGCCCTGGGAATGGGCCGGTCTCTATCACCTGGACGCGGGCTCGTACACGTACACGTTCCAACCGGGGCCGGACCCCGAAATGCAACTGGCTGTCCTCGAAACCGACGAAAGCGGAGACCACGGCATCCAGCACGTCGAAGAGACGGCTCACACGCTCTACGAGTCGGACCACGACGCCCACTCGGAGGTCCAGACCGGCGGCACGCTCACTCCCTCCTTGGAGAGTCTCTACCATCTCCAGTTCGCCGACTCGGGCGAGTCGACGTACACGCTCGATATCCCGTCGTCGGGCCACTACGTCCTGTTCAGCCAGCACGTTCCCTCGGAGTTCGACGCGGCGCTCACCGACGAGAGTGGATCGATGGTCGACCCCGAACTGACCGAGAGCGCTGGCAGCCACGACCACGAGGAAGAACACGAGAGTGAACACGAAAGCGAACACGAGGGTGAGCACGACCACGAGGAAGAACACGAAACGGGAACCCAGGAGAGCGAAGGCGGCGACGGCCACGACCACAGCGGTGAGGACCCGCACTTCTGGCTGGACCCGATGCGGGCGAAGCAGGCCGTGAGTAACATCCGGAGCGGGTTCGTGGACATCGACGGCGACAACGCCGGTGCCTACGCCGACAACGCCGAGTCGTATCGATCCCGCCTTGACGAGCTCGATAGCTCCTTCCAGTCGACTCTCGAGAGCGCATCGAAGGACGTCATCTTCGTCGCCGGCCACAACGCATACCAGTATCTCAGCCAGCGCTACGGTTTCGAGGTGGAGACGCTGACGGGACTCTCCCCGGACGACCAACCCACACCACGGGACATCGAGCGCGCACAGGAGATCATCGCCGAACACGACCTCCAGTACGTCTGTTCCGACCCGCTGGAATCCCAGGAGGCGGCGAACCAGCTCGTCGCCGAGACCGACGCCACCGAGGTCCTCCCGCTGACCGCTATCCCTGGCCAGACACAGGAGTGGGCCGACCAGGACTGGGGCTACGTCGAGGTCATGGAGAACATCAATCTGGAGACGCTGAAGCAGGCGCTCGACGCAGAATGAGCGACACCACGTCTGGCGACACGGAACCGGAGTGGGACGGGAATGCCGAACCCGGTCCATCCGAAGACCCCCGCTCGGGATTGATGGCACTGGTCACCGACGCGACGGAGCGGCCCGTCTGTACGATCTATCCGCCGGACGTGGCCGTTCCGTATCGGACGACGACCTGGATCACGGCGTACGGGGATTCGTTCGTCGACCTCGCCCACTACCGATGACGACAGCAACGACGGAGACGGATCGGTCGGCGGAGCCACTCATCAGCGTCGACGACGTCACGTTCGGCTACGGAGATATCCCGGTTCTCGAATCCGTGTCGATCGACGTCGAACCCGGGTCCTTCCTCGGGTTGGTCGGGCCGAACGGGAGCGGCAAGAGCACGCTGCTCGATCTGATGCTCGGACTTCGTCGACCGGACGAGGGCACGGTTTCGCTGTTCGGCGAGCCCGCCCACGAGTTTGACGCCGGCGAGCGAATCGGATACGTCGCACAGAACGCGACGAAGGCGGCGCGCAACATGCCGATCACGGTTCAAGAAGTGGTCGAGATGGGGCGGTACCCGCGGCGGCTCTTCGGTCGGTTCTCGGCGGCGGACCGGCGAGCGGTCGAGGGGGCGCTGGAAGAGGTCGGCATTACTGATCTCGCTTCTCGGCGGGTCGGCCGACTGTCCGGTGGCCAACGACAACGAGTCTTCATCGCCCGTGCGCTCGCCTCGGAGGCCGACCTGCTTGCGCTCGACGAACCGACGGTCGGCGTCGATGCCGAGTCCAGAGAGGAGTTCTACAGCCTCCTGCACGACCTGAATGCGACCGGGCTGACCGTCATCCTCATCGAGCACGACATCGGCGTCGTCACCACCTACGCGACGGACATCGCCTGTATCAACCGCCAGCTGTACTTCGACGGCAATCCCGACGAATTCGTCGAGACGGATGCCCTCGCGCAAGCGTACGGGGCCGACCAGCACGTCCTCCAACACGACCACTAATCATGTTTCTCACATACCAACGCCTCGCCGGAACGCTACTCGCCGAACTGCCTGCCCTATGGTTCGGCCTCACGGGCCCTATCGAGTGGTTTCTCGACACCGTGGTTGGCCCCACTATGGACCTCCTGGCGGAGGTTCTCGGGGCGCCGATGCTTGCCTACCCGTTCATGCAGCGGGCGTACCTCGCCGCGGTCTGTATCGCCGTCATCGGCCCACTGGTTGGAACCTTCCTCGTCCATCGGGAGATGTCGATGCTCAGTGATACGCTCGCCCACACCGCCTTCGCCGGCGTCGCCGTCGGTCTGTTCCTCAATTCGGCCCTCTCCCTTTCGTTGTCGCCACTGCTGACTGCGTTCGTCGTTGCGATCGTTACCGCGCTGCTCGTCGAGTTACTCGTCGAACACGCCGGCGCGTACACCGACACGTCGCTAGCGATGGTGCTTACGGGCGGGTTCGCCGTCGGGAGTATCCTCATCACCGCGACCGACGGCGGCATCGCGGTCGGTATCGACGCCTACCTCTTCGGGAGTCTCGCGACCGTCTCGACGGCGAACGTCGGTATCCTCGTCCTGATGAGTCTCATCGTCGGCGGCCTCGTCACGCTGACGTACCGGCCGCTGCTGTATGTCACGTTCGACGCCACCGCCGCACAGGCGGCCCGACTGAACGTCCGCCTCTACAAACGCCTCATGGTCGTGCTCACGGCACTGGTCGTCGTCAGCGCGATGCAGATCATGGGCGTCATCCTGGTCGCCGCGATGCTCGTCGTTCCGGTCGCCGCCGCGGCGAAAGTCGCCGGGAGTTTCAAGCAATCCATCTCCCTAGCGATCCTCGCTGCTGAGTTCGCGGCCATAGCCGGGGTCACACTATCGTACGTCTATGGGATCGCGGCCGGTGGCTCGATCGTCGTTGCGGCGATTGCCGTGTACGTCGCCGTCCTCGGTGTCCAGAAACTGGCGCACCGTCTCCCGACCGTGCAACGGCTCCGCAGCCTACGGACCAGACAGCCCCGAGACGGACTTGAAGCCGACGGAGGCGAGCGAGAATGACCCCTGATGGACCGGACGCCGCCCACACGTCAAGCGGGCCACAGTCCTACGAGTACGTGATTATCGGTGGTGGTATCCATGGGACTTGCCTGGCGAACTATCTCCTCACGGAGGGCGGACACGCTCACCAGGACCTCTGTCTCGTCGACCCTCGCGAGCAGTTACTCGCGTCGTTCGCGACGAAGGCTCGTCAGTGCGGAATGCGAACGCTCCGGTCGACATTCGTCCATCACATCGACACAGAGCCGTTCTCGCTCGAATCGTTCGCGGAATGCGCGGGTCGGGAGGACGAACTCGTCTCGACGGAGAACTATCCGAACCGACCGACGCTCGACCTCTTCCTCGACCACGCCCGAAACGTCATTGACCGGCGTGACATCGACGAGTGTCACGTTCAGTCGAAGGTGACTGGAGTTACCAGAACTGGATCCGGTGACCGACTCGACGTGCAGACGGAGGCGGGGATGCTCGAAGCTCGCCGTGTCGTGCTGGCCATCGGGCTCGGTGGCCCGCGGACGGTCCCGACGTGGGGGGCGTCACTCCCGGACGACGCCCCGCTCGTTCACGTCTGGGACGACGAGTTCGACCCGACGACAGCAGCGAATTTTGCGGGGCCCACGTTCGTCGTTGGGGGCGGTATCACCGCTGCGCAACTTGCCTGCAGCCTCTCGGAACACACGGACGTGACACTCTGTTCGCGTCACGACCTCGAGATCGAACTGAGCGAAGCTGACCCGTACTGGATCAACTGGCGACACATCGAACAAGAGGTTCACACGCTCCCGCCGGGGTCGGAGGCCCGTCTTGATCGAATTCGAGCCGCCCGCAACGACGCGACGATCCCGCCGTACGTCGAGCGTCGACTGGACGAGGCTCGCGACTGTGACGAGCTCGAAGTCCGCCGCGGCGAGATCACGTGTGCATACGCCACAGACGACGGCTTGCTCGTGCGGTTCGACGACGGCACGACGGCAGCGAATGCGCAGGTCGTCCTCGCGACCGGACTCGATCCGGTCCCGGAGCACCCATTGGTCGACTCGGTCGCTGACTCCTTGTCACTCGAACGTGGTGCAGAGGGATTTCCCCTCCTCGACGATGAGACGCTCGCGTGGCGAGGGACCGATGGTACCCGTTCGTCGGTGTACGTTTCTGGAGCGCTCGCAGAACCTAGCGTCGGTCCCTTCGCCCGGAACATCGTCGGCGCTCGTCGAGTCGCAGAACGGCTGCTCACGTCACGAGCTGGGACTGTTTCAGAGAGACCATCGTCGGCTCTCAGAGGGGAGTCCTGACTTGAAGTTCCAGTCGGTGACCGACGCTGCAACGGCAGCAGACTAGCGGTTTGGGACTACGTCCTCAAGTGACGACGACTGGCTCTGACGAGAAAACGAGGATTCTGAGCGAAATCCTACCGACCTGTCTTCTCAGTGGTTCTCGTGGATATGGTTGCGCAGCGCGTCGGTCTCGTCGAACTGTTCGTCGCACTCGGCACACGTGTTGTGGTGGAGCGCGACGTGCTGGGTCACGCCGGCAGCGCTCTGGAACTGTGCATCGCAGCTGGAGCAGGTGTACGCCATTACGTTAACAACTCAGGCTCCGACACATTAAAAGAGTTATTAAAAATTGGGCCGGTGAAATTGCTACGCAGTATTAATCTGCTCACCATGATAACTAACGACCTGCCAGATCACTCGACGTGGTATATCAGTGAGTGAGTGTATGGATGTCGACTTGTGGTATTTATTCTGACTCGAAAGGTGTTCGTGTGCGGGCGAGAACGTGCCCGTCGTGACAGCGGCAGTTACACCGGAAGAAGTCTGTCGCGTAGCCGTTTTCTCGGAACGATCGAGCTACTGCTAGCGCCGAGGCGTCACTCTCAACCTCGACGTTGACGATCGATCGGCGTCCACGTTCGAGGGCCGCCATCGCCTCGGCGATGTCAAGCCGTTCGGCCTGGAGCGACTCCAACAGCATCGCCTCCATCGTCCGCTCTTCTAACTTTGGGACCGTCCCATCGGACACTGCCGCTGCGACGGAACTGTCTTCGTAGAAGTACTCCGCGAGTTCGGGTCCGTCGAAATCCCTGAGTCTGCCACGGTGGCGCTCCTCAAAGCGATTGACGACGAGAAACACGTCGGCGTCGAGCTGGTCTATGACGCACTCGTAGGCAGCCACACGATCTAGCATCTCGGGCGTCACGACGACGAAGACAGTGTCGAGTGTGTCACCTGCAGTTTCGAGAGAATCCGTTCCCGGGGAGTGATCGACGACCGTCCAGTGGACGCCTAGCGGTCCGATGTTTTCGGGAGAGGCCGATGGCTGTTCAAAAAACGTTGCGGCTTCTCCGACGGTTGCGACGTCGGTTCGGTCGGAGAGTCGATCCGCTACCATCGTGGCGACGGTCGTTTTACCAGCACCTTCGGGCCCGACGAATCCGATCCGCTGACGATCCGCAGGGAGCGTTCGATCATTAATCGGAGTCGCTGCCGAGGGGGATTTCGATTCAGAACTCATCGCTGGGCTTGCTCTCTGATGGCGGGGTCGACCGCCCGACTCTCGGCAATCGTTTCGAGCGCCTCCGTCGCGCCGAGTTCTTCGAGTTCCGAAACCGCGGCTCGTCGGAGGGGACCGTCGATCCCGTTGGTCTGCGTGAGGGTGCGGAGCTGTTCGATGGCACCCATCCGCCCCAGTTCACGGACCGCCTCTTGGCGCGCCTCATGGGAGGCAGACTTTTCCACAACTTGCTGAAATTGGGTTCGTTTGCTCGGCATTTTCAATCGGCCAACCCCACTTCTTCCGCGTCCTGAGCTTCTGTCGCTTCTGTCTGTTCGTCCGCTGGTTCGAGGTCGAACTCCGGGAAGCGGTCCTCGAAGGTGTCCCAGTCGTCGCCCATCTCTTCGTCGGTCAATGTCGCTGTCTGCAGGTCCTCACGGAGTTCGTCGTGGTTCATCTCGGTACCGATGAGGACGAGCCGGGAGGAGCGGTCGCCGTACTCGGGATGCCAGTTTGCTTCGAGATCTGGATACGCCTCGAAGTACTGTGCCTGTTCGTCTTCGGGCAGCGCTGCGATCCAGCGGCCCGCAGGTTCGAGTCGGATCGACTGTCCTGCAATGTCGATCCCCAGGCCGAACTCCGACCCCCCCGCGAGCCAGAAGTGGCCCTTCGACCGGACGACGTTCGTCGGGAACTCGTCAAGCAACTCGACGAACCGTTCGGGATGGAACGGCCGCCTCGATTCGAAGACGAACGAGGTGACACCGTGTTCCTCCTCGGCGGACTCGTGCGGTTCCTGAAGTTCCTGCATCCAGCCCGCGGACTGACTCGCTTCTTCGAAGTCGAATCGACCGGTATCGACGATTGCCTCGGGATCGACCGTACCGTGTTCCGTCCGGATGATCTCCGCGCGCGGTTGCAGCACCTCGATCATCTCTTCGATCTCGTCGAGCGTCTCCTCGTCCACGAGGTCGCACTTGTTCAACAGGAGGACGTCACAGAACTTGATCTGTTCGACCAAGAGGCTTCCAAGGTCTTTCTCGGTGTCCCCGTCCATCAGCGATTCCTTCGAATCGAACGTCGTCCAGAACTGATGGGCGTCGACGACAGTGACCGTGGTGTCGAGCTCGTAGTAATCCATCACCTCGATACCGGTCTCCTCGTAGAACTCCGTGGGATCGAGGTCACCCTGATCGAATCCCATGGTGAGCGTCTGGGCGACGGGCAACGGTTCGGCGACGCCCGTCGACTCGATGATCAGATAGTCGAACTCGCGGGCTTGTGCGAGCTTCGCCAGTGCATCCAACAGGTCACCGCGTAGCTCACAGCAGATGCAGCCGTTCGAGAGCTCGATCAGATCCTCGTCGTCTTCCGAGATGTCCGAGTGTTCGGCGACGCGCTCGGCGTCGACGTTCACTTCGCCCATGTCGTTGACGAGGACCGCGACGTCCAAGTCGGTTCGCGTGTTCAGGAGGTTGTTCAGCACGGTCGTCTTGCCCGCGCCGAGGTTGCCGCTCAGCACGGTGACGGGAATCGTCTCTCGACTCATCTGTTATTAAGTATAGATCGTATATTATTTATAATTAGCTATCTACTACCCTATATTGTTAACAGTGACACCCGAAGAAGCCCAAAAACACGAGTCGCTCGACGTCGCAATTGTCGGCGCAGGTGCCGCTGGCGTCGGTGTTGGGGCCGTCCTCGCGGATCTTGGTCTCGACTCCTACGCCATCCTCGAGCGAGACGAAGTCGGGGCGTCGTTCCAACAGTGGCCAGAAGAGATGCGTCTCATCACGCCATCGTTTCCCAGCAACAGCTTCGGCTGCCGGGACCTGAATGCCGTCACCACCGACACTTCACTCGCACTCGCGCTCGACCGTGAACACCCGACAGCAGTAGTTGAGACTACTCTTCTCGATCGATACGCCACTCTGGCGTAGTTCATAAATAGTATGAAAACGTAGACTCGGATAGACAAATGGCCCGAATCACCGGCTCCTATCCTGACGACCTCGATCTACTCATCGAGGGTGCTGTCGAGGCTGGTGTGTTCGGAGGCAAGAGCGATGCGTTGCGCGAGTTCGTCCGTGAATACTTCGAAGACCACGAAAACGAGCGCATTGCGGCCGCGGTTGCGCTCTACGAACGTGAACGAATCACACTCGGTGATGCTGCGCGACTTGCTGATGTCGACCGCTGGACCATGCGTGATCTCCTCCGTGAGCACGGCGTCGAACTCCGGCTCGGACTCGTCGACGAAGACGACGCAGCCTACGAGGTGGGGGCAGCAAGCGAACTCGAATTTGATGGTGAGGACTCAGACGACGATGCGTCGCCTGCGGAATGACAGGCGGTGATATTCTGGCGAATCCGAGCGTCCTGAACACGACTGTCCTCTCGAATTTTGCGTATATCGACCAGCTGTGGGTGGTTGCAGGACTCTCTGGGATCTGTACAGTGCCGGTCGTTCGCGAGGAACTCGAACACGGCGTTGCTGATCATTCGTATCTCCAGACAGCACTCGATACACTTGACGACGGGATTCCAGTCGCGACGATTTCGGGCACAGTCGGAAACAGAGAGGCTGTTGTCAGTAACCATCTCGATCCCGGTGAAGCACAGGCGTTCGCCCTCGCGGACGCACACGACGGTCGATTGCTGACCGACGATGGCGATACCCGATCATTTGCGAAAGAACAGGGCGTGACCGTTGTCGGGTCGGTCGGCGTGCTCCTCGCCGCGATCGATGCTGGGAAGATTACTGAACAGACTGCTGACGGATGGCTCTCGACGTGGATTGATGAGATCGGCTACTACGTGCCCTATCGAGATATCGAAGCGTATCGATGATTGATACACTGTGTGGACCCATCCATCACGGGTATTGAGAATCGATGATTTCAGGCTTTTTCGCACGGGAATGGAGAGGCAAGGATGACCGCGTATCGCTTCCAGGTCAAATTCGCTCCCGATCCGACATCGCTGTGGCGGGACATCGTCGTCGGTGCTGACAGAAGGATTGCTGAATTCCAGTCAGCGATCAATCCTGCAGTCGGTCTCGACCAGACCCATCTCTGGTTCATGGGGAACGACGAGGAGTACTGGGATAGCGAACTCAAGTATCAGTGCCCACAGGAATACGAGCAATCGAGTGGTGGTCCAGCACTTCGAACTGAGCGACTGGAGAATGCTGGCGAGGTGACGCTTGGTGAGATGGCTCGACAGTTGAGCCTCGAAAAGTACGACCGCATCTGTTACCTCTACGACTACGGTGACGAGTGGCGCTTCTACGCTATCCTGAAACAAGTCCTTGACGACGAACTACGTGATACAGAACCAACGATTGTGAATACCGAGGGAGAATCGATCGACCAGTATGGCTCCTCGAGAGAGCGGTGTTTTTGAGCGAGTCATGTTCAGCGTCTCGTCGTGGCACCGACTCGTGAGTCTCGCCGGAGTGTCTTTCGACGGATTGCCCACCGACCACACGCTGATTGGCCAGTATACGATGCGACGCCGCTGTACGAGCGAAGCTCGCTCGACGGACTAGAGTCAGATGTTCGGATAGTCTCACAAACCTGGTTCAAACACGACCGCCACGAGT
>NZ_QMDW01000028.1 GCF_003605635.1 Halonotius pteroides | reverse complement strand
ATTGGTAATACTATATTACATTCGGCCAGCTATGATATCTGACAAATAAAATGTGGCCCTTCGCTGTCTGGCGATTAGTAACCTGCTATCCAACTACGAATTTTGATCTTGATGCGCATGATTTTTTTAAAATTGAGGGCAAAGGCCCTAATGCTACACTTGAAAAGAAATCTGAGCGAGGAGAGGCTACAATTCAAAAAGCCCGTGAGATTCTCAAAGGCAAAACAGAGTGTCACAAACTCTATGCCGGATACCATGCTACCAATCAAAAGCTTGAAACATTATATAGATATCGTGACTACTACACGAAATTGCCTATCAGTAGCGGTTCGTTGAATGCATTCCTCAAACTTGTCCCCGAATCAATCACACATACTCCATGGGAGAGAATTGTCTATGCCTCTCCACCAGCACTAATCTCTCGTCCTGAGAAGCTACCTGAAGGGGAATTATCATCTACCTCAACACCAACTTCTACCGAGCGTGGGGATACCACATTCGCTACCCAGGGGTCAGCTGAACACCAGTTTGATGAAGCGTTTGTCGCGGAGTATTATCGAGATCACGGGTTCGATATCGCTCGTCCAGATACTGACACGCAAGGCTCTGTACCTGATCTTATCTTACAAAAAGATGATAGAACGTATTTCGCCGAGGTCGAACGAACAGGGACAAGCCGGCCAGCTAATATTTTGACCAACGCAGCACGAGCTGAATATTATGATATTCCTGTATACTTTATCGTTAAGGATCTCTCTGCTGCCCGAACGCTTGTCAATATCCTCAGGCATCCAGTCAGTTCAAATACCGACCGTGGAGCCCAGCTGTATACCCAATCGACCGCGTTGACACTCTCGGATGGCAGCAAACCACTATTGCCGAGGGATGCAACCCAGAACGCCTCGCGATGGCATCTTGTCACTGAACCAGGGAATACAGAGCCCACCCGGCGACTAGAGCTACGTGTCGATAGTGACACAGTCTCAAATGAAGTCACTGCCGCTGTTAGCCCCGATGACCACACTGACCAGGTGATTGCCAAGGGCCCAGTTGACAAATCAGTTGCCGAATTTGAGTATGCTACTGATATTATCTCATCTGGGGACTCAGTTCCAGCTGATAGAACACGGATCCATCCGCCCTTTGTTCCGACAAAACTCTCATATCTCACCAATACTTCCGTTCGTTACCAACAGGGGAATAGAGAACTTTCACCGTTGGAAGTTAATGAATACAAACCAGGATGGGACTACAGCGATGAAGATGGTGTTCGTAAACGATATGAGGCCGCATTCAAGCAATTTGCTAAACAAAAACTTATCAGGGTAGAAGGGGCTGAACTATTGAGAGATAATGTACTCGATGTACTACTTGCAGAACTGTACGATCCACAGACAACACGAAAAACACCTGGGAAGAAAGAAGCCTCACGTGCACTGTGGCAGCATATAGAGAAAAAAGACAATAATCCAGAAGGATCGTCTGGCATGATTACAAAGACCAACCACCATACATGGCGGTGGCCACGCGGAATTGAATCCCCTGATTTGCCGTTCGTTGGAGCGGAAGAAGAAACACTGCTAGAGTTGATCTGAGTGTCCGGACACTACGGTTCTCGAAAAAGATGTTTTTTCGCTGCTCCCAACATCAGGAGAGATCGCCCTGTTCGCCCCCTACCAAGTCAATCCTTCATACACGATCCCGTCGCGGCGGTCGATCGCGTGCCGGCCATCGATGACGACCGGTGTCGCCATTGTGTCGAACTCCTCGTCAAGGTCAGCGATCTCCGGCCAGTCGGTGACAACGAGTGCGGCCGACGCGTCAGCGAGTGCGGCTGCCGGTGAGTCGGCGTACTCGATGTCTGGAAACCGTTCGCGCATGTTCTCCGTTGCGACCGGATCGTAGGCGACGACCTCGGCTCCACGATCTTCGAGTCCCTCGATAACGGGAATCGATCTGGAGTTCCGAATGTCGTCGGTACCAGGTTTGAACGATAACCCGAGGACGGCGACGCGTTTGTCGGCAACATCGGCATGACTGTCGAGTAACGAGAGCAAACGGACTGGCTGTCGGTCGTTGATCTCGGTGGCGGCGTCGAGCATGCTCGGTTCGTATCCCTGATCGCGGGCTGCAGCCCTGATTGCGGCGGTGTCTTTCGGGAAGCAGTTGTGGACGACGAGTCCGTCGGTTGTGACAAACGTGTGGTTGTCTTTCACCTCGATAGAGTAGACATCGACTGGTTCCTCTGTGATCTCGATGTCACGAACTGGAACCGTCGCCTGCCCGCCATCAGCGGTGTGGCCGGTTGGCGAAACCGTCCGGTCGTAGCTGTCGAGCCGTTGTTCGATTCGCTCGCGGTCTTCAGGCAGGAACAATTGTTTCAGTGCGGCGATCTGTTCACTTGAACTCACCCGGAGGAAGTGTGCTGGCCGCGTTGATTTTTCCGACTGGGAGGTTTTGTAGCTTGGAACGATCCCGAGACTGTGCAGTACGAACTGCATCCCGTCGATGAGATCCTTGCTGACCGAGCCGTAATCATAGACAACTGCATTCGAGTGGTTCGTGAACTCAATGTGGCCGTCACCGCGGAACAGCCCCGCGAGTAGCGCGAGGCGGTTTTCTTCCGGTTCCTGATACGCTGTCCCCGGAATCGTGGCCGTGTATGAGCCTGTACCGCAACCAAGCCACTCAATGAACGCTGCAAAGACGCGACTTGATACTTCGATTTGCGTCGATGTCTCTTGGGTGTCGGTTCGATACCGGATGCCGAGTTCGTCGAGATACGATTCGACATCGTCGACGTAGGCTTGCTCGTCAGTTGGATGGAAATTCAGGCAGACACGGCGGCGCGTTGTCGACCCGTGACCGGAGGTGTCGTCGTTGATGTGGCCTTCACTGAGGTAGTAGCCGATGAACCGCCAGAAGTCTGCGTCCGCATCGATGATCGCTGGGATGTACGTTTGGCCGCCGCCGACCGTTGTATACAGTCCTACGTCGGTTCTGGTCAATGAGAGCACGTCTTCGGCGGCGAGAAATGCATCAAGTGAGAGGTAGTTCTTCCGGCCAAATTCGCGAACCCGGTCGTAGTCAAATTGCTCGTTGTAGTCGGTGAGGTGGGTGCGGAGTTCGTCTTTGTGATCGTCTAGATCAACAGTGGGTTTGAGATAGACGCTGTCGTTATCGAACTGTGGGGAGTCGGCGATTAACTCAAGTAGGTCGAACGTTCCAACTGGATCGGTCGGAACATCACTCACAACCGGGAGTCGATCTGTCTCGTCGACGGTTTTGGCCGTTTTCACCGTCATATCGCCGCTATCGAGCGTCAACATCGGGTGGTCGTGTGTAACGGTGACTGATTTATTCATCCGGGTGTGGATCGTATGCAGCCGGCCGTCGTACGGCCGCCGCGTCGCTGCCGTAACCGGTTTGAATTCGAAGGTTCCGTCGGATGCTCGACTGAGGACAGACACGTCAGCGACAGTATCATCGGTTACGTATTCCTCAAAAAATGTCGTCAGCGACAGCAGCCGTGTCTTGCCGCCATCGCGGATGAGGATGTCTTGCTCGCCGGTCAGACAACTGCCGCCCCAGCCGAGCCCGCTCCGGAGAAACCGCTCGCTGATTCGGTCGTCAAGTCCGATGGCGTCGGCGACCTCGTAGGCGTCGACGCCGTATTCCTTGCAGATGTTCCCGATATCGTTGATGAGGCTGACCTTCGCTGCGAGAAAGCCGTTGTTGGCGTATTTGATCATTTCGGCTTCCTCGATGCCGGTCTCGACGACCGGCGCGCTGGTTTCCTTGACGAGCGGCTCGAAGACTGCATGGAGTGTCTCGCGTGCCGTGTCGCTCTCGGTGCCGATGACGACCTTGTCCGGATCGAGGAAGTCCTCGACGGCCGTTCCCTCGCGGAGGAACTCGGGATTCATTGCGACGTGCAGATCGTCGCCGAATGTTTTCCCCGATGTGGTTTCGAGGATCGGTGCCAGTGTTTCCGTGGTCGTTGTCGGAATAACGGTGCTTTTCGTGACGACGACATGGTCGCCGTCCTTGTCCCGTAGCGTTTCCCCAAGGCTCTCGGCGGCGGCTTCGATGATCGAGGTGTCGATGCTGCCGTCCTCGCGGGAGGGTGTCGGCAGCGCGAGGAACGTGATTTCGGTGTCGAGCAGGTCGTCGTAATCGGTTGTCGCAGTGAGCGTGTCGCCGCCGTGGGTGGCGATCAACTCGTCGAGGCCCGGCTCGTGGATCGGCGACTCACCGCTGTTGATTGCTGCGACGATTTCTTCGTCGATATCGACGTTGACGACTTCGTGGCCCAAGTCGGCGAAACACGCGGCGATTGTCGTACCGACGTAGCCGCTGCCGATAATACTGATTCGCATTAGCGGAGACCTGTACGCCGGCCGTAGTCAACCTTTGGTTCTTACAGCTCTACCGCCGAACTGCTTGTTGTCGTGGCGATCGTGTATCCTCTGTGATAAAAAGGGATATACAGATGCACGGTTTCTGATAGGACACAATGAAAGCAGTCGTACTGGCAGCCGGCGAGGGAACACGGCTTCGACCGCTTACCGAAGACAAACCCAAAGGGATGGTCGAAGTCGACGGCCAACCCATCCTGACGCACTGTATCGACCAGCTCGTCGAGCTAGGTGCTGACGAACTCGTTGTCGTTGTCGGCTATCTCAAAGAGCGCATTATCGACCACTACGGCGACGAGTACGAGGGCGTGCCGATCACATACACCCACCAGCGCGAACAAAACGGGTTGGCTCATGCGCTGCTCTCCGTCGAGGAACACATCGACGACGACTTCATGCTCATGCTCGGGGACAACATCTTCCACGCGAATCTTGAGGATGTTGTTCGTCGCCAGCGCGAGGATCGGGCCGATGCGGCGTTCCTGGTTGAGGAAGTACCGTGGGAGGAGGCTAGCCGGTACGGCGTCTGTGACACAAACAAATACGGCGAGATCACCGATGTCATCGAGAAACCCGAGGATCCGCCGTCGAACCTCGTGATGACCGGGTTCTATACCTTTACGCCGGAGATCTTCCACGCCTGTCATCTCGTCCAGCCGTCGAACCGCGGCGAGTACGAGATCAGTGAGGCTATCGACCTGCTCATTCGGAGCGGCCGCACCATTGACGCTATCGAACTCGAAGGCTGGCGGATCGACGTTGGGTATCCAGAAGATCGAGATGAGGCCGAAGAACGACTGCAAGACGCAACCAACTCTGATCAATCTGTCTCGGCTGACGATTGAGTAGTTTCTGCACCGTTTTCGAGCTACAACTGTTGGATTTCATCAACAACCCGGTTCCTCCGAGAACGATATCAAAATAGTTTATTCCTTCCAAAAGTATTATACTCACCATCGTCGTAGATATGGCAATGACAGAAGAGGTTCTCAGGGAGGCAGTCTCCGACTGGGTCGAGGAGACGACACCACGGGAACGCATCCATAGCGTTATCGAGCGTACGTACGACGCAGCATCCGCTGATGAGATCGCAGAACAGGCGGAAACAACGTCAAAAACCGCTCGCAAACATCTTGCTGAACTGAGTCGTGAGGGGTTTGTAACGGAAACGTCGGATTCGGATCGGCAAGCAACATTGTATAAACGGTCATCGACATCGCTTGTGCTTGAGGAAGCGGCTCGAATCAACGACAGCATATCAAAACCGGAGCTTGTTGACCGCATCACGGAAATGGAAGCTGAGATTAAAAAATATCGGGAACAAACTGGTGTGGACTCTCCGGAGGACGCCGCGTTACAGGACACATCAGTTGACAAGGAACTACTGTTTGAGTGGCGTGGAACCGCTCGAAATCTGCGGTTCGCCAAGGCTGCACTCGCTATTTCACAAGCCGAACATGCCGTCGAACAACCGCATGCAGGATGACGGATCCACGGACGGAATCCCACGCCCTTCGTGGCGCACCTGATGGGAAGGCACTGCGACGATTCCGCGAGATATTTGAAACACAGGAACCGCTCGCATGCGGTGAACTTGATGATGCGCTTAATCCCCAGACGCTTGCGCTCCATCTCTCCGATGGTGTTGGCCCAGCCGAAACAGCCCGCATCGATGTGAGATGGAGTACGACGGACGACTACAACGTTCACTACACTGACAGTTCTGGAGTCGATCTTCGCTGGGATCGACATCCACACGAGTACTTTTCTCCCCCTGCCGAGTTTTATTTCCATCCGCCGCCAGCTGCTGCAAGTACTCCAACCGACGTTGAACCGTCGTGTATCGACGAGAACCGTATTGATATTGTCGCTCGGGCCGTCCACAAACTCTGGCGAACGATATATGAAGAGCACTCATTCAGCGATGCGAACACAGCCGAAAATCCGCCGTGATATCGCCCTTGATTCTGGTTCGTATTATTCGACAGTGACGCTTTTCGCGAGATTTCGAGGTTTGTCGATGGGACGACCCAGCGCGTCCGCAAGATGATAGGAGAATAACTGCAGTTGGACGTTGGCAAGGACGGGTGCCGCCCGCTCTGTCGTCTCCGGAATCTCCAGCGTCTCGTCAGCAATCTCGGCCGCATCCGACTCGCCGTCGGTGACCGCGATGACCGGCGCGCCGCGGGCTTGGACTTCCTTGATATTACCAAGCGTCTTCTGGGCGCGCTTGTCGTCGCCGGTGACGACCGCAAACACCGGTGTATCTGGCGTCACGAGCGCAAGTGGCCCGTGTTTGAGTTCACCCGCCGGGAACCCCTCGGCGTGTTCGTAGCTGATCTCCTTGCATTTGAGCGCACCTTCGAGGGCGACCGCGACGTTCTTCCCCCGACCGATGAAAAAGTAGGCGTCGCTATCGCCGTACTCCTCGACAATCGCTTCAGCTGCCGAGCTATCGAGAATCGACTGGACATCGTCCGGGAGGTTGCGGAGCGACTCAATGAGTGGTCGGAGGTCAAGCTGCCCCTCGACTAACTCCTCGGCAAGCAGGTTACAGCCGACCAACTGTGAGGAAAACGTCTTCGTCGCTGCCACGCCGATCTCCGGGCCGGCGCGGATGTAGACCGCGTGATCACACTCGCGGGCTGCTGTCGAGTTGACCGTGTTGGTCAGTGCGAGCGTGGTGACGCCGCGGCTCTTGGCGTCCCGAAGCGCGGCAAGCGTGTCGGCGGTTTCGCCGCTTTGGGTGATGCCGACGACGAGCGTGCCGAGACTGAGCGGCGGTGGCGACAGCGCGTACTCGCTGGCGAGATACGCTTCTGCCGGGATACCCATCTCCCGGAGGGTCGCCGCGCCGTAGAGGGCAGCGTGATAAGAGGTTCCGCAGGCGACGAACTGCACTGCGTCCGGCTGTGGTATCTCGCCGACTTCCTCTAAGGTGATCGTCCCGTCCAGCGCGTCGGCCCGGCCGGAGAAACACTGCCTGAGCGCGGTCGGCTGCTCGTGGATCTCTTTGAGCATGTAGTGGTCGTAGCCGCTTTTGCCGGTCTCCTCGGCCGTATACGAGACCGTCTCGATATCGACCTCGACTGGCTCTCGGTTGTCGTCGAGGACGGTGTAGCCCTCGGCATCGGCACGGACCCGCTGGCCGTCTTCCAGAAAGATCACGTCGCGTGTGTGTTCGATGAACGCCGGCACGTCGCTGGCGAGGTACGTACAGTTGTCGCCGACGCCGATGACGAGCGGTGAGCCTTGGCGGGCGGCGAAGATCGTTTCGGTGCTGTCGATGATCGCGGCGATAGCATAGCTGCCGTCGAGTCGGTCAACTGCCTGGTGAAAGGCGGTTTCGGCGTCGACGCCGTCGGCCAGCTCGCGGGCGATGAGATGCGGGACAACTTCGGTATCGGTATCGCTGCTGAACGTGACGCCTTCGGCTTCGAGTTCTGACTTGATCTCGGCGTAGTTCTCGATGATCCCGTTGTGGACGACGGCGACCCGGCCGTTTTCGTCAGTATGTGGGTGGGCGTTGCGGTCGTTCGGTGGGCCGTGGGTACTCCAGCGGGTGTGGCCGATGCCGTAGGTGCCGGTCGGTTCGTTCGCGTCGACGACCTCCGCGAGCGCGTCGAGTTCGCCGGCTTTCCGCAGGACGGTGAGTGTGGGGCCGAGGGCAATCCCCGCGGAATCGTAGCCGCGGTATTCGAGGCTTCGCAGGCCGTCGATCAACACGTTGACGGTGTCGTCACCGCGGCCGATGCAGCCGACGATCCCACACATCAGCGCACCACCTCGCTGCCGGCGTCGACCTGCCCACTGACGACGACGCCGTCACCGAGGACTGCGTCGGGACCGACTAACGCTCCCGGTTCGAGTGTTGCGGCACCGCCGACCTCGACGCGGTCGGAGAGAACACCACCGAGATCGACATCGGGGTATACCTGCTCCTCAAGAACGACATCGGCCGGCCCGCCCGCGGCTGTGAACGCGCCGCCGATTGCACAGCCCTGTCCGGCGACGAGCTCGCTCGCAGTCGTGTTTGGGCCGACGGACGTATCGGTGTCGATGACGACATCGCGGAGGACCGCTCCGGCACCGACGGTCGCGCTCGCACCGATGGCGGCGTAGGGCCCGACGACCGCACCGGCTTCGATGACAGCGTCGCTGTCGACGACGACTGGGCCGACGAGTGTGGCATCCGGGTGGACCTTGGCTGTCTCATCGACGTAGCAGTCGCCACCGTCGATAGCGGGTGGATCGACCCAGCCGCGGCGGAGCAGTGCGCGGGATAGCGACAGGAGGTCCCACGCGTGAGTCGCGTCCATCCAGAAGTGATCCGTCCGGACGCCGGCCACAGTGTGGTTCTTGTCGTCGATTAGTGCCTGCAGCGCGTCCGTGATCGGGAGTTCACCACGGTCGACCGAGATGGTCTCCAGCGTTTCGAAAATCTCTGGTGTGAACGCATACACGCCGGCGTTGAACAGTCTAAACCCCCCGCTTGTTGGCTGTTCGGAGAGCGTCGTGATCTCGCTGCCGTCGAGTGTGACTGCGCCGTAGTCGGCCGCTTGTGGCCCTTCGACGACTGCCAATGCGGCCGCGGCATCGGTATGGGTCGTTCGCACGGCCTCAACGATGCGGGAATCGATTATTTGATCGCCGTTGACCAGTAGAAAGGAGTCGGTTGAACCCTCGCGTGCCTGCAGTAGCGCGTGGCCGCTGCCGAGTTGATTCGTTTGGGTGTGATACGTGAGTGGCACATCGCGATACGTCGCCCCAAAATGCGAGCGGACACGGTTGGCTTGGTAGCCGACGACGAGATGGATGTTGTTGATGCCCGCATCGATCAGTGCGTTGAGCACGTGTTCGAGAATCGGTCGGGTGCCGGCCGGCAGCATTGGTTTCGGCCGGTTTGCCGTGAGCGGTCGAAGCCTAATTCCCTCCCCAGCGGCCAACACGACTGCTGAGGAGGGTCGGCTGTCTGCTTGGGCGGAAAACGTTGACATGTAGTAGTGTTTGTCTGTTTGGCCTTAACATTTGCTTCATCTGGATGTTGGGTTCTGAAGACGATCCGACTGTCTGACTGCTATTTATTCTTGTTCGGAACCAGCCACTGCCGACTACTGGAGGGTATCAGCTGTCTGGCTGGTTCTAAATTATAGAAGTTTGACAGTAGCTCCAGGAGACAACTCCACAACACATTTGAGACGGCTTTGATACCCTGTTGTATGAACATCCTCGTTACGGGCGGTGCGGGTTTCATCGGTGGCCATCTCGCGGAGTCGTTCGCGGAGGCTGGCCACGATGTCGTCGTATTGGATAATTTTGAGCCGTACTACGATCTCGGCATCAAACGTCACAACGTCGAGGTCGGGCGGGCCGCAGCCGAATCAGGCGGCGGAAACTACAGGCTGGTCGAAGGTTCGACGACTGATGCCGACCTTGTTGCCGACCTCGTCGGAGAGACCTCGATTGTCTACCATCAGGCCTCACAGGCCGGGGTTCGGACAAGCGTCGACGAGCCACAGAAAGTCAACCAGTACAACGTTGAGGGGATGCTCAACGTCTTGGACGCGGCCAGAGACGCGGATATCAAGCGTGTCGTTAACGCATCCTCGTCAAGCGTCTACGGCAAGCCAAGATATCTGCCCTATGATGAGGATCATCTGACGACGCCCATCTCACCGTACGGTGCCTCGAAGCTCGCGGCCGAACAGTACGCCAGAGTGTACAACGAGGTATACGGGCTTCCGACCGTCTCGCTCCGCTATTTCACGGTCTACGGGCCGCGAATGCGTCCGAATATGGCGATCACGAACTTTGTCTCGCGGTGTCTGCACGGCGAATCGCCTGTCGTCTACGGCAGCGGCGAGCAGACACGTGACTTCACTTACATCGGGGACATCGTCGACGCCAACAGCCGCCTCTTGTCCGACGACAGTGCCGACGGCGAGGTGATGAACATCGGCTCGACCGACAACATCGAGATCATCACACTTGCGGAGAAGGTTCGGGACGCGATCGATCCCTCTCTGGAGATCAGCTTCGATAGCCGGCACCCGAGCGATGCGGAACACACCCACGCGGATATCTCGAAAGCACGCGAGCTGATCGGCTACGAGCCGACACTGGATATCCGTGAGGGTGTCAGCGAGTTCATCGACTGGTACCGCGAGAACTACGAGTGGTACGATCCTCTCGTCCGGGAGTCGTAGCTCGTCGGCATGTTCAATTCTCTGTTCTGGCGTCTCTTAGATCTCTACCGATTCGTTCAGATACGGTTCACACACCTGCTTGATACCATCGGCGAACTCGATCTTCGGCTCCCAGCCGGTGGCCTCACGGAACTTCGTCACGTCGGCCATCGTGTCGTGGACGTAGTTGTCGAATGGACACTCGATATACTCGGGGTCGATCTCGGTTCCGAGTGCGTCGTTGATCAGTTCGACCATCTCGTTGAATGTGTAGGCCTTCTCGGTGCCAACGTTGTAGACGCCGGTGAGTTTGTGGTCGGCGGCAAGTTCGCAGGCCCAAGCGACATCGTCGACGTGGGTGAAATCCCGGGTCTGGGTGCCATCGCCGAACAGTTTCGGAGCCTCTCCATTGGCGATTGCGTCGGCGAACTGCGCGACCGTGTTGGCGTACTCGCCTTTGTGTTTCTCGTTGCCGCCGAACCCCTGGTAGACGGAGAAGAATCGGAGTCCCGCCATCGCCATCCCGTGATGATTGGCGTAGTACTCCGCGTAGCGTTCCCGGGCGAGTTTCGAGGCCTCGTAGGCGGTCTGGGCGCTCACCGACATGCTCTCGGGGGAGGGCTCGGTTCGACTCCCTTAGATTGAGGACGTCGAGGCGTAGACGACGGTTTCACAGCCCTGTTTACGAACCTGCTCGACAGCATTGACGAATCCTTCGACGTTGACCCGACAGCCACGCTGGGGGTCGTTCTCGTGCATGTTCCGCGAGGAGAGCGCCGCCAGATGAAACAGCACGTCGATGCCGTCGGGATACTCCTCGTTGAGCACCGATGCCTCGATGAACTCGACATCGTCGTTAAGGTTCTCGGCCAGCGTGAATATTCAGTCTGATGAACCATTGCAGCGCGAGGGATCGCGCAACTCACCGGCCGCTGCAATCAGTTTACAGTATCACTGACTGCCTTAGAAACAACGTTCACGACTCGGTCGACATCTGCAAGCGGTAGTGTCGGATACATTGGTAGAGAGAGCACTCGACTACTCACGCTGTCTGTCTGTGGGAGATGGTCGTCTCCATCGGAGGCGTAGATCTCTGTGTCGTGAACCGGTGGATCCCAGTACACTTTACAGCTAATCTCCTGGTCTCCCAACGCCTCAATCACCCGTGACCGAACCGATTCGTTCTCGAAAAGAATACTGTACAGCTGATAGACGTGGTCGTTACCCTCGAGTGGTTGGTGTGTCTCGATTCCGTCGATAGTCGAGAACCCCTCGTGGTATGGTGCTGCGACTGTTCTCCGTGAGTCGATGAGGTCGTCGACTTTCGAAAGCTGTGCAGCACCGACTGCGGCAACCATATCTGACATTCGATAGTTAGAGCCGACTGATTCGTATGTTCCACTGTCGACTGACCCGAAGTAGTCTCCCTCAACTCGACCGTGGTTAGTGAACTGACTCGCAGCCTTTGCGAGTGTTGGGTCATCAGTGATGACTGCACCGCCCTCACCAGTCGGGAGAATCTTGTTCTGACAGAAACTCAGTGCGGCGATATCGCCGACTGTTCCGGCCAGATCCCCGTCTGCAGTCGCACCGAATGCTTCGGCGGTGTCTTCGACGAGCCAGAGGTCGTTCTCGTCGGCGATGGTACGCAGTTCGTGAATCCGACAGGGCGTTCCGTACACGTGGACCGGAATAATCGCTGCGGTGTCGTCAGTAACGTTCGCGGCTACAGATTGTGGGCTGAGCCCAAACGTATCCTGTTCGATATCCGCAAACACGGGCTCGGCACCGACGAGTCTGACGACGTTTGCTGTCGCAATGAATGTGAACGATGGGACGATAACCTCGTCACCGGGGCCGACACCACAGGCTTCGAGCGTTGCGACGAGTGCGGTCGTCCCGGAGTTCGTCGAAACAGCATAATCGATACCGAAATAGGATTCAAGTCCTGCCTCGAACTCATCGACGAACGGCCCTTTTGCCCAGTAGCCCCCCCGAGAGATTGATTCGACTGCGTTGCTGATATCGGTCTCGTCCCATGGGATTTCGAACAGTGGTATCGCCTCTGTCATCGATGTGCCTCTATTGGCAACACGTTAGCGCGTTCGATCATATCAAGCAGTTCATCTGATGACATTGGCTCTTCGTTTGCAGAGGTGTATTCGCTTGTTAATGAAATCGTTTCCTCACGTCGCTGGTAGCTGTCGAGGTCAATCTCTGGGTAGATGATAAACATATCCGACTGCTCGACGGTGTTCTGGAGTTCGTCCTCCGAGATGAGCTTTTCGTGTATTCGCTCGCCTGGACGGGGGCCAATGATCTCTGTCTCGATCGTGTCTGGTTGATTGCCGACAGCAGAACCATAGGCGTTGATCATTGTTTCAGCGAGTGTTCCAACATCGAAGGTCGGCATTTTGAGAACGAACACTTCGCCACCACCCATTCGTTCGTTTGCACTGAATACGAGGTCGACTGCCTCTTCAATCGGCATCAGGAACCGTGTCATCTCTGGGTCTGTGACTGTAACTGGGCCACCAGATTTGATCTGCTGGTAAAACAGAGGGACAACCGAGCCACTCGATCCGAGGACGTTACCGAATCGAACACAGCTGAACTCCGTCTTCCGCTGACCTTTGTACGCATTTGCGGCGATCACGAGACGTTCTGAGAGGAGTTTCGTTGCACCCATTACCGAAGTCGGGTTCGATGCTTTATCAGTGCTGACCGCGATGAACGATTCTACTTCTTCCTCGAGTGCCGCTCGAACGAGATTTTGAGTGCCCTGAACGTTCGTCTGGACAGCTTCGAACGGATTGTACTCGTTGAGTTCGACGTGTTTCAGTGCAGCTGCGTGAAAGACGATATCGATGCCTTCGAGTGCAAGCCGAAGCCGGTCACGGTCACGGATATCGCCGAGTAGCGTTCGGAGCCTATTTGTGTCGTCAATCTCCCGTTGTAGCTCGAAGAGCTCTGCCTCATTGTTTTCCAGAACCCGGATCGTATCAGCACCCAAATCCAGTGCACGTTTAGTGATCTGTGATCCAATCGATCCAGCCCCCCCAGTGACGAGGACTTGTTTGCCATTAATTGTATCCATGAATGTAGACAGAGTATTGGGTGGTACTAATCCTTTTGAACTATTGATCGGGTTATTCGAGGGGTGGTATCCACTCAGTCACGGTCTACTCAATGGCAACATGGAATATGTAGGTGCTTGGTCGCCTTTCAGCGTCGTCCCTGCCGAACAAATGTTAACGAATCGTGACCGAGTGGATAGTAAGGGAAAGATACAATGTGACCAGTCGAGGAAGGGTAGCTATGGAACTAGACGGAGTTACACTCGCCGCTGATAGCGTGTATTTTATCGCGGAGGCTGGTGTGAACCACAACGGGGGCATTGAGACTGCCGAGGAGCTTATAGATGTAGCCGTAGAGAGTGGCGCAGACGCAGTCAAATTTCAGACATTCAGCGCTGACCGACTTGTTACAAAGGATGCCGTGAAGGCCGAGTATCAGACTGAAACAACTGGTGAAGGATCACAGTACGAGATGCTGAAACGGTATGAACTCGACCGTTCGGCCCACAAGAGGCTTATGGCGTACTGTGATGACCGTAACATCACGTTTCTGTCGACACCGTTTGACCCTGAGAGTGCGGACATGTTGGCCGATCTCGGCGTGCCCGCGATAAAATTAGGATCTGGCGAACTCGACAACCATCCGCTGCTCGAACACGTAGCTGGACTTGATTTGCCGATGATTGTCAGCACAGGGATGGGAACGATGGATGAGGTTCATGCAGCTCATGATGCGATTCGTTCGGTCGCTCCGGATGCCTCCGTTGTCTTCCTTCACTGTACCTCCGCGTATCCATGTTCGGTTGATAAGGTAAACCTCCGTGCGATGGAGACGATGATAGACGAGTTAGATACGCCTGTCGGCTACTCTGATCACACGACGTTGCCTGAAACACCTGCACTTGCGGTTGCGGCCGGAGCGACTGTCGTCGAGAAACATTTCACGCTTGATTCGACGCTGCCTGGCCCTGATCACGAGGCATCACTTGAACCAGCCGAGCTGGATCGAGCCGTGGAGATGACTCGTATTGCGTCTCGGCTGAGGGGCGACGCCGAGAAGCAACCAACCAACATCGAACTCGATAACAGCTCCACGATCCGCAAAAGCCTCCACGCATCAGTTGACATTCCTGCAGGTACACGCCTGAACGAGAACCATATTGATATTCTCCGACCGGCAACCGGAATTTCTCCAGTTTTTTATAAAGACCTGCTCGGAACTGAAACCGTAGCCGCTGTCCAGCAAGGGAACCCACTTACCAACCGTCACGTTCCGATGCGTGTTGTGGAGAGTGACGCAGATCGATGATATTCGATGGATCGAATACGGTCTTGGTCATCGGCGCACATCCTGATGACGAGGTCCTCGGCGCCGGTGGTACAATGGCTAAGCATGCGGCATGCGGAGATGAAGTGCATGTGTTAATTGTCACTGAAGGTACAACCCACCAGTATAGCGATACCGATCTCATCGAAGAAAAACAGGATCACACGCGTGCATGTGCAGACGTTCTGGGTGCCACCGGCGTTCATTTCGGAGAGTTACCCGATATGCGGCTCGATACCGTCGCTCATGTGGATGTAAATGATGCTATCGAGACCGTTTGTGCGGAGGTCGAGCCTGATATCGTGTATACCCATTCCCGGCGTGAGGTTAACCAGGATCACGTTGCTGTGCACGATTCGACGCTTGTCGCAGCCAGACCCGGTTCCGGTATCTCTGCGGTTGTAGCCTACGAAACCCCCTCTTCAACAGATTTCGCGGCGAATACTGACGGCTTCACCCCATCACTTTTTGTGGATATCTCGGAGTACGTGGATCGCAAAATCACGGCGTTTGCGGAGTATAAAACTGAGATCCGTGAGTTGCCTCATCCTCGATCTCCGGACGCGTTGCATGCTATTGCCACTACGCGTGGCGCAGCAAGTGGTGTGACCGCGGCAGAAGCGTTTGATATACTCCGCGCGTACCGTTAGTACGAATCGATGGTTCCGACACGCTCGGTTTGCTCACGCTCCGAAACTGGCGTGACCTCGATTTCGATATAATGCTTTTCGCCATCAACCTCGAGATACGCGTTATCGAACGGAGGGAAGGTTAATGCACGGAGAATGTCTATGAGTTCTTTTGCCTCATACGTTTGTTCTGGATCGATCCGACACAGATCGACAAAATCTGACTTCTGGTGATACGTTGCGTCGCTCTCCGTCTGTGGAACCGCCTCGATTGTAGATGACTCTATCGACGGCCACGTCTGTTTGAACAGTTCGACGCAGGCCCGTTCGATCCGTTGGTATAGCGATCTCCCCGTATCAGCCACTGATTTCTCCACGCGCTCACGTGCGATTATATCCCCCGTATCGATGCCATCATGCATGTAGTGTACTGTTGCCCCCGCAGGGAGATCCTCGATGATGCTCCAGACGTTCGGGTTGAACCCACGTCCGTGAGGAAGATATCCTGGATGGACATTGATGCAGCCCTCATCCGGGATTTTCAGAATGTCCTCCGGAACGATGTGCTGATACCCGACAGCGACGACGACATCCGGCTGAATCGATTCGATCAGCTCTAGCTGCTGTTTTGTCGTCACTAACGCACGTACGGTAACCTCGTCTCGACTGCACAGCCAGTCATAGATCTCACGGCCTGCGTCGTTTATGCCAAGAAATACGATGTCCATGTTCGATCAAAGTCAGCATAGCTACAAAATACTTCGATCTGAGTTTGTACTCCCGGTCATACGAGCGGATCTCTCGCGTTTTGGAACTGATCGCCGATTTGATACCGGTAGGACGAAACCAGCTCCCCGGCACTCACTGGTGAATCATCACCGACCTGAACCTCCGTGAGCTCGATAATTCCTTCCCAGGCACCGACTCCGAGTCGATCTCCATCGCGGTACGCAATTTCTCCGGGGGTGACAAACTCCGTCTCTGAGGCCGGTGGCTCGGCCTTCCAGATCGTGATTTTATCACCGTCTAAATACGAATAGGAACCAGGGTACGGCCGGGTCTGGCCTCGAATCCAGTTGTATACCTCCTTCGGAGCCCGTGTCCAGTCGATGCGCCCGTGATGTGGCTCCCGCTTCGGCCACCACGTTGCCGCTGAGTGGTCTTGTTGCTGTCTCGGAACCGTCCCGGACTCGAGTTCAGTGTAATGTCTCTGAATAAGCGTTCGCCCTGCCTCGACCATCTTGTCGTACATTGATTGTGCGTCATCCTGTATCTCAATCGGCAGGGGTTGTTGTCCGACGATGTCGCCTGCGTCGGCCTCCTCGACCAGATGAAAAAACGACAGCGCAGTTTCATCGAGTCCCTTAATAAGTGACCACGCCAGTGGTGCCCGCCCTCGGCCTCTCGGAAGCGGTGCTGGATGCATCCCAAGAGCGGCTACGTTTGGGATCTCCAATACCTCTGAGTCGACCAGCTGTGACCAGCCGATGATAAAGAGTATATCCGGGTCACAGTCCTGGATCGTCGATTTTACTGCTGGCGTGTTGACCGAACTGACTCTGGAAAGTGGAACGTCGTTGGTGTCTGCGAACGCCCCGATATCTGCCTGGTCAGAGATATCCTCCCGTCTGGGCCGGGTAAACACGTGTTTGATCTCTGCACCAAGCTCGCTGAGCTCCTCCAAACACGCTACCCCCAGTTCGTTGTGTGTCACGAAAACGACCTGCATGGTCTTGGTTTCGTACGGGGACGAAAATGTGTTGTGACCGCTAGTATGTGAGCCGCTTCCGTAGCAGGTCGTCAGTTATATGCATTGCGGCGAGTTGCTCGCTGATTCGCGTTCCAGCTCCGCCGTAGTCGTATGGATTATCCCCGTCAGCTGCCCGTTTTTTGAACGCTTCGTCGGTGAGTGACCGCTCGATAGCGTCTGTGATCGCGTCCGTATCGTGTGGGATCGAGATCGTATTATTACCGCGCTCACGTCCCTCCTGTCGAGGACCGATATCGACGGCGGGCAAACCAAACGACGGCGCTTCGAGGATACCGCTTGAGGAGTTGCCGACCATCACGTCAGCGCCCGCCAGTAAGCCGAGATACTCGCCTCGTGGGAGGCTCCTGAAGGTACGTACGTTCGATCCGAACTCCCTTGATTCGATCTCCTCTACAATCCGGTCACTGCCCGCATCCGAGTTCGGATAAATAATCACCACTTGGGCGTCGAACGAGTCGATCGCATCCAGTGTCTGTTTGGCCTGCTGGCCTGCTTGCTCCGGTTGTGTCGTGACCGGATGCTGCAACATTACGATCAGTGGCTTACGCTGGTCGAGATCGTACTGCTCACGAACCGTTTCGGGTGTAACGAAATCGTTCGACAGGATGTCATCGATCCCTGGGGCACCACAGACGGTAATCCGCTCGGGCTCCTCGCCGAGTTTCCGGATACGGCTGGCACTCAGTTCTGAGGCCGGGAAATGAATGTGAGCGAACTTGGTAATCGCGTGCCGAATGCTGTCATCGATGATTGCGCCGTGCATCGAGTCTCCGCCGTGGATGTGGGCAACTGGTATATTCATGTGAGCAGCTGCCAACGCTCCGGCCAGCGCTTCGTCGCGATCGCCTAACAGCAGGACGATATCTGGATCGAGACTCGCAAACGCGTCGGCGAGGCTTGTGGTTCCCATCCCCAGTGATTTCGCCATTGCCGTGCCAGTATCCCCCTCGAGAAGCATCAGGACTTCACGGTCGACGCTAAATCCATCGTCGCGAATCTCGTCGACAGTGGTTCCATACTGGGAAGAAAGATGCATTCCGGTCGCGACAACGGACAACGAAAGCTCGTCGTGAGCCTTGATTGCCTCCATCGACGATCTGAGGAGTCCATACTCGGCTCTCGTTCCTGTAAGAACGACGATTTTTCTCTCCATTGTGTCATTCCTGCATGCCAGGTGGACTAACTCTTGTGTTTGTGGTTCGTAACATATCTATGGCTGTCTTTCATTCACACCGATATGGATACAGCCCTGTTTTTCGGATTGGGTTCGATCGGCAGCCGTCACCTATCTGTACTACAGGAATTATACTCTTCGGTCGATGTTCATGCCTACCGAAGTCGAACGGCTGACCCGGATGCGTTTCCGGGCGTCATCCAACATGACGAGTTGGACGAGGCTTTGTCTGTGGATCCGGATGTTGCATTCATAACCAATCCGACATCACTCCACGTCGAGACAGCGATCACGGCCGCCGAACATGGCTGTCACCTGTTTATCGAAAAACCGCTCTCAGACTCGTTGGAGGGGACAGAACAGCTCTATCGGATCGCAGACGCCAACGACTTGATTACGTATATCGCCTGTGTGTTTCGGTTCCATCCGGTGTTGACATATATCAAAACCCAACTGGAAAACGAGCTCATCGGCACGGTATACAACTATCGAGTGTTCTCGGGATCGTATCTTCCGGACTGGCGACCCGACCAGGATTACCGGGACTCTTACAGTGCTGATCCGGAGATGGGCGGTGGCGTCGTTCTTGACCTGATTCACGAGATCGACTACGCGTACTGGCTGTTCGGCGACGTTGTGGATACCAGGTCGTGGGTCGGCCAGCTCAGCGAGTTGGAAATCGAATCCGAGGATCTCACAGAGGCTGTTTTGCGCATGAATTCGGATGTTGTCGGTCAGATTCATCTGGATTACTATCGGCCGGAGCCACGTCGGACGATCGAGATCGTCGGTTCTGATGGTATTATTACTGGTGACCTCCTTGCTGGGATCGTAACTGTGGAAACGAACCAGCAGACGATCAAAAAAGAATTCGAGTTCGAGCGAAACGACCTCTTCCGATCACAGCTCTCGCACTTTCTCACCCACGTCAGAAACGGCGAGCCCTGCGACAACGATGTCGAACAGGGAATGACTGTGTTGGAAATCGCTCTCGGGATCAAATCAGATCATGAGTAACGATTTAGTACTGTGTACGATCTGTGCACGCGGTGGCTCGAAAGGCGTACCGAACAAGAACATCCGGACTGTCGCCGGCAAACCTCTGATCGCTCATACTATCGAGCATGCGCTCGACTGGAACCGTAGCACCGATGTGGTTGTCTCCACTGATAGCACCGAAATCGCCGAGGTAGCAGAACAGTACGGCGCCGAGGTGCCGTTTTTACGGCCGGAGCAGCTGGCCTCCGACTCCGCTGCCAAACTCCCTGTCATTCAGCACGTTCACCAGTATATGACCGAAGAGACGGACACCGACTACGACTACATTGTCGATCTCGATGCGACGGCTCCGCTCCGGAAGATAGAAGACATCAAAAACTGTTTTCAGGTTCTGCAGAACTCGGATTCCCACAACGTGTATACTGTCACTGAAGCCGACAAAAACCCGTATTTCAATATGGTCGAGCTGGATCAGGACGGCTGTGCTTCGCTGTCTAAACAGGCCCAATCGGAGATCGTTCGTCGCCAGGATGCGCCTGACGTGTACGCGATGAATGCATCCGTCTACATCTGGGAACAGGGCCATCTCCAGGGCACAGATAGCATCCACCAAGAGCGAACCCGGATTTCGGTCATGCCTCCCGAGCGGTCGGTCGATATTGATCGACCGATCGACCTGGCATTCGTCGAGTTCCTGTTCGAGAACGAGTCGGAGTATGTATGAGTGGTCTGTTCGATCTCTCGGGGAAGGTCGCTGTCGTCACAGGTGGCGCCGGACTCATTGGGAGCTCGCTCTGTGGCGCGCTGGCAACCCACGGCGCGACCGTCGTTCTCGTCGATATCGACTCCGAGGCGGCGACTGAGGTCGCCAACTCGATCGATGGCACCGTCGTCGTGAAGATGGTCGATATTAACTCGGAATCCGAGGTCGAGGCGCTGTTCGAGGAGGTCGTCGAGCGCTTCGGCTCCGTCGATATCTTGGTCAACTCGGCGTATCCCCGAAACCAAAACTACGGACAACAGTACGAGGACGTGTCTCTCTCCGACTGGCAAGAAAACATCCTCTTGAATCTGAACAGCTACTATCTGACGTGTAAAAAAGCAGCTGCCATCATGCAAGGACAGGAACATGGGGGTAGTATAATCAATCTGGGCTCGATCTACGGGTCTCAGGCCCCTGATTTCGATGTGTATGCCGGGACGGAGATGACGAGCCCGGTCGAGTACTCCGCGATCAAGGGCGGGATAATCAATTTCACCAGATATCTGGCCTCGTACCTGGGTGAGGACGGTATCAGAGCGAACGTACTGAGTCCAGGCGGCGTGTTCGACGATCAGGATGCCACGTTCGTCGACCAGTACGAATCGAAGACACCACTGTCCAGGATGGCGGAGCCCGCTGATTTGAAGGGAGCTGTGGTGTTTTTATCTTCTGACTCGTCACGGTACATAACTGGCCAAAACCTCATAGTAGATGGTGGATGGACAATCAAATAACCGTGTTCTGGTGTCTACTCGTTCAGAAAGTTAACGATTGAGTCCACCACTGTCTGAACGTTTTCGGAACTATACTCTGCCGTATTTCCATCCCAGCTCGTTTCTTGGAGTGAATAAATGCTTTCAATTGTCGTCTCTTCTTTGACTGTTGTTGATATCTTCTCGCTCAAAATTTCTGGCAGATCCGCAAGGGACGGTACCTGTGTCACTGCAGGTGTTTCTGCATAAGTGGGGTTCCCGAGAGCGAGCAGTGGCTTCTGGTAGTAGATAGATTCGTAACCGATCGTATTGTTTACCACCACGACTGCCTCTGCATGCTCGATAGTCTCGTGAGCGTGCATGTTATAATGAAGAAACGTTATCTGATCGTTTTTCGCCACTCGTCGTATGCGTTCGGGTGCAGGATGTCCAGGATGGTGTGGGTGTCCCTTGACAAAGAGCTGCGTCGACGACGGAAGAATTCGTCCGAGGTACTCGACGAGATACAGTTGATCGTAGAACTGTGGGGAGAAGACAGTCAACCGTGATTCGATTGGATACTGCAGTGGGAAAAATACGTACTTGATATCGTGACAGAGCTGGCGTGATTTCTCGACTGTGGGTAACAGATAGTCACTGACCCGCCGATTGAACTTCAGACGTGCTTCCTGTGTGATCTGATCTCGGAGCCGACCCGGTCGTGTTCTTCCAATAGTGTTTTTGACGGACGCTACTGCTTTGCTGATGACTGATTCCGTCGTTCTGCTGTCGTCAGTATCGTCATTTTTCGCATAGAACCGCCGCTCTTCACGGAACTGTTTAATATGTTGGTGGGTTGCGTCTCGTTCAGCGTCGGGAATTTTCTCGTATGGTATCGTCTGATAGTTATCCCATCTCCCGTCGAGCGACGTTGTCAGGGCGTAGGTATCGTCGAAGGGTGAAAATTCGACCCAGATAGGGAGCCCGTTCTCGTGTTCCGTAATGTAGTTCGCAAGGAGTTTGTGTATCTCGGGTCCACGACCTTGGAATGTATACCTGAATGAATGCTCGGTAAACAAATCGTGGTACGCGTTGGCAATATTGACAGTTCGGGAGAGGGCTTCAGATCTCGACAGCTGATAAAATTGGCGTTCGGTAAATGTGAGGTGATCAACACTTGGTATCCCATACCGGGACTCAACCGCTTCCACTGATGAGAATTCGTTGCTGTTGTCTCGGAAATCTCTAAGAACAAAGGTATGGAGCTCACTCTCAGACAGTAATTTAGACGGTGATGGTGAAACAATAGCAACAGTATATCCTCTGTTTTCGAGCTCTCTTCCCCAGAGCACAAGCTGTTTTTGGCTCTGTTCACTCCACGATGCGACAAGACAGAAATCGTACTTCATTAAAAAACACGTCTGTATACCGCTTATTTAGTATGTTGGTTTGAACGTGACTTTCCTACCGATAGCCGAGATCTTCGAGTCGTTCCATGACTTCCGACTCGTTGTCGTATGTCACCTTAGTTTCGGTAGTGCTATCTGGATAATTTAGCGACCCTTCGTAGGTATCGAGTTTTGCTTCCAGTTCGGTTACGATGTCGGGATAGTTTTCGACTATATTCTCTTTCTCGTCAGGATCTTCATTGAGATCGTATAATTCTGTTTCGGCTCCATGAAAACAGTTGCAGTAGCCACAGTGTAAAGAGTCACCCCGCTCACGCTCTAACACTGTGTCTTCAATATGGTTGATATATTTCCACGATGATGTACGGATACTGATCCGACTCTGGGTGTGTGCTTCGCGGGCCACAATGTATTCACGGTCGGTCCAGCTATCCCCATCAGTGATGAGAGGCTGTAGCGGCCTGCCCACTATTTTATTGTCAGCCGTGAGATCGAATAGTTGGAGAACTGTCGGCGCAAGATCGTACAGTTGTACGAACTCCTCTCGGCGTGCTGTCTGAGTCTCCGGACCCGAAATAACAAGTGGAACGTGAATAGACTCGTCGTAAAGGCCGTGATGGTCGAAAAAGATCCCGTGTTCGTCGAGGGATTCTCCGTGGTCACTCGTGACGATTATTGTTGTCTCTTCGTAACGTCCACGCTCGCGCAGCCCATCAATAAGGCGTCCAATCTTCCGGTCGGCCTCGATAACTGTTGCATCGTATCTGGCGATCAATCGTCCGACACCGTACTCGTAATCTGCGGAAGAGGTATGTTCTTTGATGAACTCCCGAACATGATCGTTTTCTTGATGAGCGGCAAAGAACTCGGAGAGATCGTCCTGTGGGTACTCTCGCCGGTCGAGAAGTTCATCGACGAGTTGTTCGTTGGGTTCATATGGTGCATGGGTATCCATGAGATGAACGAACCCGTAGAACTGCCGCCCATCATCGAGTCGGCCGAGCAAGTTGTCAATCTCATCACCCGTCTCGTTTGATGTCGTGGTTTCGGAGACACGTTCGTACAGCCAGCCAGCCAGAGATCGCAGTCGGGGATGCAGTGTTTCGAGGCGTTCACCGATTGCTCGGCGCCGGTTGCGGCCAAATGTCGGTTCAGGGTACTGATCAAATCCTGCCTTGTGCCACCGACTGAGCGGACGGCCAGTCGCAATAGTGTGGATATCTGCGTCCTGAAGTTGTTCGGGAACCGATGTCATCGCCTCAGCACGCTGCTTTTCTTCATCCCTTACATATGGGCCGTGATGGATCACAGTAGAAGACGGATCGTACCCTGAGTGAATCGTCGTTATCGATGGATCTGTGGCATTGGTACAGGCGAAGGCGTTTTTGAAGATGACCCCATTATTCCGAGCTAATCGGTCGATATTTGGAGTGAGATCCCTCTCTCTATTTATCGCACCGACTCGGTCGGCCCGAAGTGCATCGACGACAACTACAATTACGTTTTGGCTCACTGTACTCATACGGTAGTGGCATGGAATTAGTCTTTTTTGAATCCGAGCTACTCTCCCCTCGAACCGACAATTCCATTACGGCTGCTTGATCATTATCGATATGGAATATTCCCGGAGAAACGAGGGTGACATCCGGTTGAATATCGGGGCAGGAGAGACCGAGTGGGGTGATGTGCGGCTCGATATCGACTCTACTGACCAGGTGACTGTGCTTGGGGATATGCATTCGCTTCCGTTCCCGGACAACGTCTGTTCGGAGATCTTGCTCGATAACGTCATCGAACACAGCCGGGATACGACCGGCGTACTCCGAGAGATTCATCGAGTGCTTCGTCCCGGTGGCATTGTCTATATTTATGTCCCATACTATAATGCCCACGGTGCATACGGTGACCCAACTCACCGATCGTTCTTTACAGAAGGTACGTTCGACTACTATACGGAGGCGTCAGACTACGACTATTACGCTGATTTCGAATTCCAGCATGTTTCACAAGATTTTTTTTATTCGAAACTTCTTCAGCCCGTTCCCTCCGAACGAATCAAACTCAAACTCGGCCATATGATCGGTGACCTTGTGTTGGCTATGAAGGTTGTCCTCCGGAAACCGGGTGCTGACCCGGTCGAACCATCAATCGACGGGTGGCTCCAGTCGTGACTGCTGTTGCTATCGTCACACCTCGCTACCCACCTGTATCGAGTGGCGGTGGCGAGCAAAGTACGAAACTACTTTCGACGCAGTTGCTGACACAGGAGCGTATCGACAGCGTAACTGTGTTTGCATTCGACGGAACCGAGACGACCGTGCAGAACGACGTTACCGTTCAACGTCTCGGCCGCGTCTCACCGTTCGTTACCGAACTGCAGAACCTCTCTGTCGCCCGGAAACTCCGTGGTCGACTCGCCGAGTTTGACGTCATTCACGCCTATAATATGGAGCTTCACCCGGTCGTCGGCTACCTTTCGACCCGAGAGGGTGTCCCCTCGGTAGGGACGCTGAATTCGTATCAATTTTTCCCTAGCTCAGTAACGAATACGTCCGCCGATGGACTCGAATGGCTCTACGAACGTATTGGACTCCCGACTACCGGACATCTCATGCGACTGTCGATGATGCAGATGGATGCATTTATCGCACTGAGCGAGGCCATCCGCAACATCTACACCAATAACGGATTCGATGCTGACCGTATCGAACACATTCCGAACATGATCGATCCCGACTTTTCGGTTCCAGAGGGTGGCGTGGCCGAGGGGATCCAGCTTCTGTATGTTGGTTCGCTAACCGAGAACAAAGGGGTGCGGTACCTCATCGAGGCGGTGTCGCTACTGTCCGACCAGTACCGACTTCGAATTGTCGGTGACGGAGACCGCATGGACGATCTTCGGGCACTGGCCGAGCGCTGTGGCGTTGCTGACCGAACGACGTTCAGTGGACAGATTCCCTACGAGCAAGTCGGCCAGGCGTACGCTGATGCCGACGTGTTTGTTCATCCTGGTATCTGGCCAGAACCACTCAACAGGACCATGTTTGAAGCAATGCAGGCCGGACTTCCAGTCGTTTGCACAGATATTGGTGGCCCGCCGGAAGTGATCCAAGACAAAGAACTACTCTGTACCCCAGGAGATCCAGAGGCATTGGCAGCAGCCATCAAACGTGTCGAAAAGAATTCTGCTGATATCGGTGAACGGAATAAAAAGCAGGTTTTCGATAACTACGCTCCGTCGGTGGTTGCTCCACAGATTGTTGATCTCTACGAGCAACTGCTTGCTTGATACCGTTAGTTGTAACCAAGGGCTTCGAGTCTGTCTTCTGTTGCGTCGTCGACAGTCGGCTCGGCAAGTTCATTTTCATCCTCTATTCGATCTATATAGGTGTGTAGCTCCTCGCGGAATCGATTGACGATCTCCTCCTGTTCGGTTAGTGGAACGCGTTCACACTCCGGCAGCTGAAAGAGCTCCCACTCTTTGTCCGCCTGTTGTGGGTTCTCTTTCGTTCGCCACCAAACAAGCCGCCACTCCTCGGTCTGGTAGGTAAGGACGTTTTTATCACCCAGAAACATCGTTCGGCTCTCGTCTCGTGGCTGTTGGTGGAGATCTGGGACGAGACTTGTTCCTTCCCACCGTGAGTCGTTGTCCAGATTAAACAGCTCAGCGATAGTCGGGGGGAGATCGACGAGCGAGGCAAGCTCGTTGACCCGCGTTCCCTCTGGAATTCCGGACCCGAAACAGAACAGTGGGACGTGGAAGCTCTCTTCGTATCCTGATGGTGGGTGGCCAAACAGGTCGTGTTCGCCGAACAGCTCACCGTGATCCGAGGTGATAATGAAAATCGTGTCCTTGAACAGGCCTCGTTTCTTGAGCGCGTCGATGAACTCCCCGATATGGTGATCGAGATAGCGGATGTCACCACGGTAGAGCGACTGGAGGTCGGCGGCATCGGCTTCGGACAACTCTTCGTCTTCTTCGTGCATCTTCCCGTTGACCGAGATTGCCCGGTTCGTCGAGATAGATCTGTCAGTGACCTGATCGAGAAACTTGTCAGGAGGATAGAACGGATAATGAACATCCATATAATGTGTCCAGAGGAAAAACGGGCTGTCGTCGTCGTACTCCTCGTCAAGCCATCTGAGTGCTTTCTGATTGAGCTTCGGTGCCTCGGTGTAGTCGGTGCTTCCCGAGGTGGTTCTGAGAAAATGGTAGGCGCGCTTGAGATATTTATACAGCGTCGAATCGCTGTCTAGGTTCTGCGTGATGAGATACCGCACCCGTGAGAGCTCGCCAGCCTCGTCGTCGACATCGTTGTACTTCTCGAAGCCGACATCGTAGTTTTTGTCGTCCCGTAGGTGGGGGTTCGTATGGAAGCCAGCAGTCTCGTAGCCGGCCGCGTTGAATTTTGAGGCGAGGAATGGCCGCTCATCGGACATGTAGCCGTAGCCGCCGTAGTGGTTCGCATACGTCCCAGTAAGAATCGTAGGAAAGGAGACCGGTGTCGAATACCCGTTCGAATACGCGTGTGTCAACCGAACACCGTCGTTAGCATACTCATTTACCTCTGGCATGAGACCGTAAAGTTCTGTCGCATGATCCGCACGAAGACTATCGATAGTGAGAAAAACACAGTTCTTTTTCATACCCTATTCGAGAAGAGTTTTTATACGTAAAAAGGTTTTTGAAACCACCTTTGAGACTCCGCTTGGAAGGTTTTTCATAGATAGTTTGATACACCTGCCGAAATCCTGATTTCCCAGGTGAATCGAATTGGATCTTGTGCTGAAATATTAGTTAGCACTCCGGTTCCAATCAGCTTATTGACCATTTCGGGGCGAAAGTATATTTCTCATTCTAAAGAGATAATTTACTGTCCCGTTTCGAATTGATAAAGCCACTGCGTAGGTGTTGACAGCGAGATACTGTTGGGAACTCTGTTGGTAGATCACAAGCAGTCACAAGCCAGTCAATCCGACGTGAGAGATTAGTTCAGTGACCGTCTCGACAGTGATTCGAATGGGTCTCCGACTACTGGAGAGAGCCGCCGCTCATGGCGGCGGCGAACTGGACAGAGACACGGAGATTAGCCGACTGATCGAAGTGTCTCGTTCCAACCGTCCCGAACAGCTGTAATCGCATCCGGCACGCCACCCCGCATCGGGTGGCGTTGCCGGAGCCACTCGATGAGTACCATCCCTATCATCGCTGCAAATAGCTCAAATAACACGCCGTTCAGCGTTTGAGAGTGAAAATTCTCGATGTTCAGATACTGTTTTAGCTCACGAAACAGGATCTCAACGACCGTTCTGAGCGTGTAGATATTGATCACATCGATTGGGTCGTACGCTGACGACGCCAGCGTCGTCAGGTACTCTA
>NZ_QMDW01000027.1 GCF_003605635.1 Halonotius pteroides | reverse complement strand
GAGACAATTCTTGAAACTGTGCTCTAACTCACCAACAATCTACGCCACAAGAGCGAAGAAGGAAATACAACCGGCATTCTCTCCTCAGGGATTGACATCACCAAACGTAAACAGCGCAAAGAAGAAATTCAGGAACTCAAAAATAGGTTCGAACTGGCCGTAAAAGGGGGCAAACTCGGTGTATGGGATTGGGATATGCAAACTGACCATGTCGAATTCAACGAGGAGTGGGCAGCAATGCTCGGCCACTCGCTTGATGAAATCGAACCACATCTGCAGGCGTGGAAAAGTCGTGTCCATCCCGACGATATCGATGCTGCTGAGGCGGCACTCAATGACCATATCGCTGGCAAAACCGATTTTTATACCACTGAACATCGAATGGAAACTGCTGATGGAGACTGGAAGTGGATTCGTGATGTAGGGAAAATCTTCCAACGTAACGAAAAGGGTGATCCAGTTCGAGCGGTGGGGATTCATATCGACATTCATGAATCCAAGTCATACCAGCAGTCTTTAGAACAAGAACGAGATCGGCTTGATCGGTTCGCCAGCATTGTTTCCCACGACCTCCGTAACCCGTTGAATGTCGCGCAGGGTCGAATCAGCCTTGCTCAGAAGACATGTGAAACCGAACATCTTGACGCCGCAACAAAGGCGGTTGACCGGAGTCTTGAGCTGATCGAAGATATGCTTGACCTTGCACGAGCAGGCCAAACAATCTGCGAGACAGAACCGGTTGCGATTCATGACACTGCCCAGGCCTGCTGGGATACCGTTGAAACAGCAGATGCAGAAATAAGGGTAGATCTCAACTCTATAATACAGGCTGATAGAAGCCGTCTCCACCAGCTGTTAGAGAATCTATTCTACAATGCCGTTGAACATGGACGCAAAGATGTTACAGTCAGAGTGGGGTGCATATCCGGAGGATTTTATATCGAAGATGATGGCCCCGGCATCCCGCGAGACAAGCGGCAGGACGTTTGGGAATCTGGGTACTCGGGTAGGAAAGATGGAACCGGATTCGGGTTAGCAATCGCCAAAGAGGTCGTAACCGCTCACGACTGGGAAGTTCGTATTACTGAAGGCTCTGACGGTGGAGCCCGATTTGAAATTACCGATGTCGAGATCATCGATGAATAAAGTCTGGATCAAGACAACTGTTTGTCAATATCGCAATAAAATATTCCAACCTATTCAGCGAACCTAATTCCCATCTGTCTGGGTGCTAAAAGATCGTTTTACGGCCGCACCACCAGATGAACTTGAATCAGAGTCAAACGTATCTATGCCATCAATATCATCGGGATCGATCGATTCAAATCGCTGGATAGCAACCCGCGGATAACCCTCTTCTGATACTCCACATCCCCATACTACTACACGATCAGCTACCTCATCATTAATTTCTGCCGTAGCTTCAACAATAGACGTATAATCAGTATCTGCATCGAAACACACTCGCTTAATGTCATTATAAACGAATTCTTTGCTTACTTGTTGGGCTCCTGTGGCTTTTGTTATTTTATCAATTATTCCGATACTCATGGTTAGTTATTCCTCTAAAGTAAGTAAATTCTTGTGATTTCAGTGGTTAGTCCCTATAACGATACATTCGCCACCGCTCTCGTCTGGCTACATCCATATTTTATAATTATCTAACATAATTCTATGCAATTATGTACTAGTGTCTAATTAGTTGCAAAACATTCAAACTATACACACGGTTAGTTGAATAATATACTGAATCAAATCGAATTTGAAGACTCACAGTAAGGAATCACCAAATAAAAATTAATTAGTGAACATAATGGCAAGCGATGGGCAATCAACTGAGACCAGATTTCTTTACTCGATAGCTACTAGTGGACAATATGATCGGTTAGTAACCTATCTGGGCAGTAACGAACCACTTGCTGTCCGGAGAAAGGCTGCTGATTTGTTGACGCAGTCGCTTGAGTCACTTGTTGATCAAGAGACTGACTCAGTTGTTGATGAATTATATCATGCTGCTTTGACAGAAACGACTGATTCTGTCCGTGCAGATATCATAGAAGTGCTAATTTATGTTGAGGATAATGCAGTCGATAGGCTTGTATCTAAGATTGAATCAGGAGAGTATCCAACGCCGACGGACTCACCTTCTCCATTAGTGTATGTAGAATGGTTTGATAGTAGACATGTTGAACTTCGGTTGGTAGCTGTCACTGGACTCGGTCAAATCGGCACCCCACAAGTTGTCTCAAAGCTTATTATCGCCTGTCAGGATAGTGACAAGCGCATTCAAATTCGGGCGTTGAAAGAGTGTGGTCGTATTGGCGACCCACGGTGCGTTGCTGTTGCCAGAAATTGTCTCCAGACGACGGATCGAGATGTCAAAACGGCCGCTGCTCGCTGTCTTGTGCAAATTGGAACCCCTGACGCTATCGGGGGAGTCATGGCCCTGTGTAAAGAAGACGATCTTCGCTTACGCCGAGCGATTGTCTCAGAGCTCGGAAAAACTGGCTCATTGTCTGTTTTCGGGATATTGCTTAATGAGATTGCTGATCCCGAGAGCCAACTCAAGGACTTAGCAATACAGTCAGCAGTTGAGCTAATTGCTCACGCCGACTCAGCAAATAGTCATGCTGTTAGGATAACTGTTGGAACACATCTACAGCAGGTTGCCGATCAAGATACGATCAATAAGTTGGCTGCTGTTGTGGATTCACCAACTCCACAAATTCGACGGAATGCAATCTGGGTGCTCTGTCAGCTCATCGATCCATCAGTTCACATCGAGAGTCTGGACAAATTGATTGCAGCAATCGGGGATGATGATGAAACTACAGCCAAAATGACCGTCTCAAAGCTTGCGAAATGCACTGATACAGTTGTCCTTGACCAGCTTGACGAGTTCGTTGAAACACATGAGATCAATTCGCGGGTGATGCAGCGAATCGATTATATTCGAGATCAAATCAAGACGAAAACCGCAGATGATAGACGCAAAGAGGCTATCGAATACACGAAAGTGAGTAACCCTGCTGACTACACGAAAAAGCATGCGGATGAATAATTACCAGTCGTACGCTATGACGTACGAGCACGAGACGGCCCCCACGCTAGTGAAATCACAGCTCAGGACTACGACCGGCTGGTAACATTCGAACAGACCTCAGTGGTGACCTCAATTACCCTGACGAAACATTGTTGAAAGGCTGTTTTAGACGTTCACGATGCGGATTAATCGATCCTGTGAAATATGGAACGACAGTCAGTACAGTGCTGAGCACTGGCTGACTGCCTATACAGCCCACTATAATCACCACCGCAATCACTAATCCCCCGACAACCAACCGCCGGTAGAAGCACTCAACCAGGAGGGCTCAATCTAGCAGTGCCTTCCTCAGCAGTATTACGGTAATCTTACAGTAACCCAACGCCCTCTACCGAATATGCCTCCAGATGGCTACACAATAGTGACGATTAGTACCGAGACGGCAGCGAAGCTATCCACGGTAATGATCAAACACGAAGTGGATTCAATGGGCCATGCAATCGATTATGCGACGGATCTCGTAATTGGAGGAAAAAAACTGACCAACGCTAAGCTCGCACGACCTCTGCACCACCGTCTGGACAATCAAGAAAGTGAGTAAAACGCACGACAGCGTACGCTTGATATAAATTTATGATAATTTGTATTTGAGACGGTGGGAACGAGATTAAACCCAGAAGTAGTGATATCTGACTCCCCAGCTGATCAACCAACAGAACCGACGCCTGAATCAGAGAGCGATCAGCAACCGCCTGTCGATGCCGGCGAGACACCTGAAGTCAAGATCAATAGCATCGGGAACAAAGATGGCGGGACTGCCCGGATTGGTCAAGGCTATGTTATCATCGCTCCGGACACGAAGGTTTGCGGCCGGGCAACCGTTCGGATTGAGACTGCAAAACAGAATGTCGCCTTTGCAGATGTCTTTGAATGACACCACAGACCACAACACGACTGAGAGGCAAATTATAATATACCACCTCTGTGAGTATGACTGAGTTCAACAGTTGATTTAGGTATTTGTGATAGTAAATTGCAGGACTGCAACACTAAGTTTCAACCACAATATGACGGCGATAGAACACAATTTCTCGGTTTACGACGATGCTGGTGTCTCACCGTCATCAGTCATCAAGCGCGTTGGCAGCAATGTTACGACCGCTGGCGTTCAATTCAACCTCTTGTCTCATCCGTACCCGATCTATAATACCGTATTCAATAAGTTGGTCAAATGTCTCTTCAATCGTCGTCACGTCGCTCCCGACGAACGATGGAATATCAAACGGTCGGACTCCGGTATGTAGTGCCAACAGCACCTCCTGCTCAGTTCGTGTCAGTTCAATATCTGTCTGACTGCGCCGTTCTGCCTGCTTGAATAGCGATTGAGCGAACACACGAGCTCGCTGTGGAACCGCAATGTGGGTCTCTACCATGGTTTCATCAGACAGATGTGAGGCACGAATAACAGTTCGTTCTGCTCCGTTAATTGTTTGCTTGGTCACAGTTGTGTCAGATAGTTCTTCAAACTCCAAAGTCGCCTGTGTACCGTCATTTAGGGTTACCACGACATGATTCGGGTTAATCCCTAATCTGGCTGTTTCCCAACTCGCCGTCTGTACCACACCGCCGCTGACCGCTGGATGCTTACATCTGACCGTTTCTCCCTCAAGTGTGGCCGTATAGAACCGTTCCCTGAACGACTCGTACGCTTCTGGGACGATAATAACAACGTCGCTTCCTAACTCGACTCGCATATAATCTGAGAGTGCAGCTAACGATTGATTAGGTTGCTTCTGCCCTGAAAGTCCAGTGATATCTGAGAAATCAATAGCGAGCTGTCCACTATCGCCGAGGAGGATCAGCCGCTGATCAGATAAAATAATTCGGCCTTCCAGCCATGAAACTTGATCAACCTGTGTGCCGTTTTTGACAGCTATAGTGAACTTACCAGTCGTATCAGATATTTTATTTTCTGTCTGATTTATCACCCTCGTCTCAGTGCGGTCTGCCTTACCACTCATGCAGCACTGCCCCCTGGATACCTGCTATCTCTGGCTTATTCATTTTACCATATACAGGGGCTACAACTACTTGAATGCCGTTATTGGCACTCTTAGATGCAAGGCAACGATGCTGATGATCTTTACTGTATTCACTCTCTGTTCGTTGCATCGCATACAACTGCCTGCAATTGTATGTAATCAAACATATTTTACAATAGTGCCTCATCAGTGATTGAGATCCGGTATCTACACACTGAGCTGAGTCGGTTATCTTACCAAACAGAGAACCGGTAAACGCCAGGTCGTTAGGTAAGAATTTGAACCAGCGTTACTCGATATACCTGCTGCTTTCATCGCTTTAGAAGTACCCACCACTGTCACCGACAGAAAGTACTTATTCTGAGCAGCGAAGATAGCCAGTGGCTGATTCCGATCCAACAGCCAGATCCATAACCACCCTACTGGTGCTACTCATCCACAACTTGTAGGGAGACTTACGGCCCCACTTTCACTCTCCCACTCCTTTCGATAAACCGCTAGTTGATCGTCGCTCACTCAGAGTTCCTCAACGACTACAGTCGGCTTGTCCACCGGTGGATTCACTCAGGATGGACTGGTTCGCGGCATTCCGAACACCGAGCAAAAACACGCTGCTCACCATCAGACTCGTATCTGATCAACACTGACCCAGTTGTGAGTACCGAACCACAGAACGGACAAACACCAACCGACTGATCGTGTTTGGTCATACGCGAAGAGGAACTTGGAGCGTGTGACGACCTGCCAAGTTCCAGCTAGTCATACAAATTGTATCTACAAAATACTCATCCACCCGCAGCGAAACTGAACACGATGATACGAGACGGGAAAACTAGCTCTGTGAGGTGTTGCTTGTGCAGATCACCACTTGTTTTGCCACCGGAACAGAGAAGCTATTCAGCGGGTGCGTAGTTCAGTCCGGCAGAACAACCGGAGCGCGTCTCACCAGCAGGGCCGTGAGTCCGCGCGGCACGGCCACTGACTGAAACGCTGGTAAGGCGTCCGGAAGGCCCTGGGTTCGAATCCTAGCGTACCTATCAGAAGGCACCAACCGATCAGAGTTACTCTTGCTCATACTGGAGATTCATCACCCACTGAGTGAACACATCGCTTTGCGAATCGACATCATCCTCACCAATAAGCGGTGAGAGCATATCACCAGCCATCAACAAGCGGTAATCGAGATCTGCACCAGTCGGTGTCAGGTAGTATGTCTTCCTGCCATTGTACATCGTTTCCGTACGCTCAATCAACTCGGCTTCTAACAGCCGATCAACGATGCGGCTCCCCGTGCGCGAAGAGACATCCAGTTCTTTCCAGAGCTCACTTTGGTGGAGACCGCCAGTCTCCTCGATCAGTTCCAGTCCACGGTGTTGGGATTCGGATAGCTCAACGGGAGGTTCAGCAACGCTCACACAATGACATAGATCCGAATTTCACTAAATCTGTCGATAGAGGTCTCCTAACCAAGAAATAATCTAACCACTGAGTTGTGAATCTCAGGTATTTGTCGGCAAGGCATACTCATCAGCCAACTCCACGAGGTCATACACATGAATCCCAGATTTGAACCACAGCACCCGGTCGTCCATCCCTTCGAAATCGTCTGCCGAGCAGTCGAGCCGTTCTGAAACCGCAACTACGAGATTTGCTGCGTCTGCTTCCCTGATCTTCGTCAATTTCTCGGAGAGATACTCTGGCGTCCAGAAGCCAACGATTTCGAGGATTACACGCCGACCATCAGGGTGCTCAATTGCAAAATCGGGTAACATCACCTCTGCACCGAGATCGAGCACATCATCCTCACGTACGAGCTCCCATTCAGTATTCGCCCGCTCCCACTTGTCAGCGAGGGTTCGTTCGACATCGCTGTCAAAGTCGCTCTGTGCCGAATAGTGTGAAGAGAGGCCGTCAGTGTGATCCAACGCAAGCGTTCGGCGGTGATCCGTTGTCCCGGTTGTCTCATCAAGAATCTCGGCTTCCATCTCCCAGCGCGTACACAACGGGAGAGCTGGCAGGAAATTCGCCATCCGAATGCCGTACTTCCGCGATTTCGAAAACAGTGAGGCAGCACCATCAAGCACAGCCTCGTATCCATCGGCTACGTCCGTACTCTCAACCCTGCTTCCGGCGTTGTCGATTGGATAGATCCGATGCATCAACCCGAAGAGCTTGACGTAGCTGAACACCGTCGAGAAGGAATCCCACACGCGAATCCGCATCTCTGTGGCATCATAGAGAACAGCCTGCGCTAACGCCAGATTGTAGCGGGTGAGTAGCCACTCAACAGTGATCGTATCATCGGCATACGATTCCGCACTGTCACCGGTGAGCTGTGTGGTACTCGTCGTCACCTCACCATCGTGACCCTCGATGGCCTGATTCCCGAAGCGGACGAGTCGCTTGTTCTCGTCGAGATCCGCATACATTCCCTTGTAGCACTCCTCAAGTGAGATGCCGAGTCGGTCAGCGATGTTGCTATAGATATCCAGCGGTTGAGTATCATCCCCGAGTGTCGGTTGGCGGACGACCGGATACGAGTCGTTGGCCTTCTCGAACAGTCGCCGACGGATTTCCTGTGGATCAACCGGGGCAACGACTTCGAACTCACACTCGTCTTGCAGGAGTTTCGCTAGCCCTTGGACAATTTTGTAGTCCGTATCGGCGATGGTTAGCTCGTCAATCGTCGCCTCTACCTCGCCTTTCGGCTCGCCCAGATGCTCGGTGAAAATTTCGATGAGTTCGGTTGCTGTCTGTTGATATCGGTCATCGTCCGGATCAACGAACAATGGCGTGACCGTGTCGCCGTCCGTCCGGGAGCGAGCGAGGTCGGCAGTCAGCATCAGGCCACCCCCTGTCGGCGGCGATCTGACACGTAGGTCTCCATCGTATCTTCAGTGATGATCTCATAGAGCCGAGCAGGTTGGTTGTCTTCAGTCGGGCGGAGGATTCGGCCGAGTCGTTGGGCGTACTGCCGTTTGGACGCACTCCCCGAAAGGATAATCCCGACGTTGGCAGCTGGGACATCGATCCCTTCATCGAGAACTTGGGAGGTCGCCAGCATTGAGTATTCACCAGTGCGGAATCGTTCCAAGATTTCTGTTCGTTCGTCAGTGGCTGTCTGATGAGTGATGCAAGGAACAATGAATTCTTGCGAGATCTCGTAGGCGAACTCGTTGTTGGCGGTAAAGATGATCGTCCGGTCGTCGTAGTGGCGTTTCAGGAGGTTATCGAGTGTATCGAGTTTCTTTTCGGCGGTTCGAGCAATGCGTTCTGCTCGTTGTTTAGCGATGAGAGCCCGCCGCCCCTGCGAATCATACGAGGTGCGTTTGAGGAACTCCTGGTAGCCGTTTTCCTTCCAGAGCTCGATATCGTGAGTATCGATATAATCGCGGTAAATCTGGTACTCTTCGTCGTAGGTCTCCCGTTCGTCGGAAGTGAGTTCAACCTGTAGGTGGATCGTTTCGTACTCGCTGAGATACTCGCCGGTCAACTCATCGACGGCCTCCTGATAGACGACCGATCCGAGAAGATCTTCAAGGACTTCGTGTTTCTCGTCTGCTCGCTCGTAGGTAGCCGTAAGCCCGAGTCGATACGGTGCTATCGTCATCTCGGGGATCTGCTGGTAGGTGGGTGCCGGAAGGTGGTGAACCTCATCGACGACAAGCAGGCCGAATCGATCACCGTACTCGTTGATGTACCGGTAGGCAGAGTCGTACGTCGTGACTGTGACTTCGGTCACGTTGTGGCTGCCACCACCGAGAACGCCGACGCCATTTGGCAGTTGCTCGCCAAAGGCGTTGGTGAGGGTGGCGTGCCACTGGTTCATGAGATCAATCGTCGGGACGACAACAAGCGTACTAACACCGGCGTCGGCGATGGCTTGGACAGCAAGGAACGTTTTACCACTGCCAGTCGGGAGGACGACACTTCCACGGCGGCTATTTTCTCGCCACGCAGTCAGTGCCTCCTGTTGGTAGTCTCGTGGTTCAATAGCGACCGATGGCGTGAGGTCGAATTCAGAAAACGAACGAGCAGCGTCCTCGAATCCCGCTGAACTCGCCGGCGATTCCCGAAGCGTGGCTTGGCCGTCACCGGTGGCCCACTCGTAGATCTCTCGATAGTGCTGGGCTTGGGCCCGATACTCCTCAACACGGTCGTCCCATTCAGCGTGAGGGACAGTATCGGGAGCATCCTCAATCAAGAGAGTGCCGTCGTCGAACGAGAGACGCATTCAGTTCGGCCTACAGCGGGGACGTACTTGTCGCTGCTGGGTCACAACACAAATGAATCAATCAACCAGCGATCAAACCACTAACGGCGTATATTCGCTTTATATGGTCGAAATCAGGGTTTTTACACTTGGTATGTGGGGTGTGCAGTGGCATGCTGACCACAGCTATGCTGCTGCACTCTGGGAATACTATAATTTAGTGTACACACTCGGATATCCGAGCTGCCTTTATATATTCTTATATACCACTTTTATATCAGTCCGCTGTATCTCCGATTGTACTACTAACACATGGTCAAGCCGACAGAAACAATTGAAATCCAGAACGTCGTTGCCTCCACAGGGATCGGCCAGGAACTTGATCTCGAAGCACTTGCGACCGACATCCCAGGAGCCGATTTTAACCCTGATAACTTCCCCGGACTAGTCTACCGGACGCATGACCCGAAGGCCGCCGCACTGATCTTTCGCTCCGGGAAGATCGTCTGTACCGGTGCATCGAGTACCGATGAGGTGCACGGCGCACTGGATATTGTCTTCGAAAAATTACAGGGGCTGGGTATTCCAGTCGGTGACGATCCTGAAGTCACCGTCCAAAATATCGTCTCCAGTGCAGACCTCGGTTACAGCCTCAATCTCAACGCGCTTGCAATTGGACTTGGACTCGAAGATGTCGAGTACGAACCAGAGCAGTTCCCAGGGCTCGTCTATAGAATGGATGATCCTGAAGTCGTCATTCTACTCTTCGGGAGTGGAAAAATCGTGATTACCGGTGGCAAAACGCCAGAAGACGCCACTGTAGGCGTCGAGAAGATGACCGAACGGATTGACGATCTTGGATTGGCCGGCTGATTGTCGGAGCCTGTAGAGGCTACCACATTACACTAATTCTCACTTTTACAGGCGGAGTAGACCGAGTGCCTCGGGTTACCCCGAGGAGGTTCACCTTGCCAGTCGTAGTATCACACGCTGATCCCACGATGTTTGACTCCAAAGCGGTTTACCACCCGTAAATATATGCGTTTGCGGAAACGCATACGTATATATGACAATACGTGCAGCAGTATTCCTCGACAAAGGTGGAACCGGAAAGACAACTACTACAGCTCATCTTGGGCGAGCACTCACTGAATTAGGTCATGAAGGAATCTTGATTGACTTAGCAGGGAAACAGTCGGATCTCGCCAAACAGTTCGGTCTCTACGAACCACAACAGAAGGCAATCGAGAATGACGAGGATTTCCCTAACCTCTCATCGGTATTCGACGACGACTTTGGAAAACTCGTGAAGATGAACGGTGCTGATGCCATCCTTGATCGTTTAATCTACGAGACAAACGAGGGCATGGATCTGATCCCGGCACATCCAGGACTCGATAGCGTCGATGGTGAACTGAACAATGTTGAGGATCGAGAGGATCGCTACGGTCGGCTAAAAGCATTTGTTGACGAATATCTCGAAGGCCGATATGATTTTATCCTAATCGATCTACCGGGATTGTCTAGGATTGTACCATACAATGGAGTGTGGGCAGCTGAAAACATAATCGCACCTGTAGAGATGGGGAGTTACGAGTTTGGTCAGCTTAAGCAATTAGCTGAGGATATCGATAAATATCGTTCAAACTGGGATATCGATGCAGAACTTACCATGGTAATACCAAATAAATTCGAGCGAGGAACCACTCTCGCTGATGATTATATGAACCGCTATCAAGAGGAGTTCAACGGTGCAATGGCACCTAACCCGGTGGCAAAATCACAAGACATCAGAAACGCAACTGAAGCAGGAAAGACTATTTTCGAGCTCGAAGAGCCCTCGGCTACAGCCAGCCGTGCAAAGGAAGCCTACCTCGCCAACGCCCGTGAACTAGTTGATCGTATTGGAGGTAAACGATGAGCGACGATATACAAGTTCCTGATAGTATGAAAGATGATCGCGGCAGTTCTCTCGATGAGGAAGCAAAAGCCACCGAGCATTTTGTTGACGACCTCGCAGAGGCGATGGGTCGTATCGAGTCCGGAGATGTGTCAAAAACCATTGCATTTCGTGATGAGCGCACAGCCGCACTCTTCCAAGCATTAAAACAGAATCCTGAACGGCTTCAGTCAACGGTCGAAACCCTACGTTCCGAGTTAGGGTCTGACAAGGATTCAAAAGGCGACCGCAGTGAGTTACTGCGGTTATTAGTTCGATATAGCATTCAGGACGTAACACCAGAGCTCGCCGAAGCTGAAAAGCGGGCACGGGTTCAAAGAGTCGAAAACGACTACTAGTTTGCGTTTGCGTACTCGTTTGCGTTTGCGTTTTCGTATCTGTTTCCGTTTTTAGAAAATGGCTTTGTATCCAGGCGTTTTCTGTCGAGAGTTACGAGCAGCTTCTCTCCGAATCTCGTCAGAAGTGATTGGAAGGATCAAACCGTCGATTCTTGTTGTATGAACTAGCGATTTCGAAAAACAATGTTTCGCCGTCTAGCATTGGTTTGGTTATCTTGTTCCAGTCAAAGAAACTCATCCATAGTCGAGGCATCGACATAGTCTCTTGAGCAGAAGCGCAATCGCTTGGGTAGTGCTCTCTCCACTATGGTAACAGTCTGCAATGGTTATCGTTCCGTTCACGTCAGTTTGATACTAACAGTCGTCGTTCGGGCATCGAAACGTCACCGGTGTGCGCTCTCGATACTATTGAGGTCAATTTCATCAAGACGCGAAATATTTGATAGCACGCTAACGGCTGCTTCGGTCTCAATACCGAGTTCGTATTTATAATAGTGACCGCCTTGAGATCCATCGTTAAATTCAGATCGAATCATGATACCTTGCATATCGAGATCATGAAGTTGATCTCTCATTCGTCGCATAGCGAGAATATTGACATCAATTTTTTTCGCCATAGTTTTATAAATACCATAGATGATTTTGGTTCTAGCTGGAGTGTCGTTTGATAATTCTAGTGCGGTTGTCGCAGCAAGGGCAAGATGACCTTGAGTTGTGAGACCTCGCATACCCTCCTCAACTCGCTCTTTCTCAATCAATGCCTCAGCTTCCCTAACATGAGATTCAGTAACCGTTTCATCACCCTTGGAGGAAGCAAGCTTTGCAGCCTTGCGTAGGTACCCGATAGCCTGTCGTGCCGAACCTTTGTCTTGTGCAGCAAAAGCAGATGCTATTGGTATGACATCATTCCCTAGCACATCCTCATCAATGAACGCTTTTTCTGCACGACGTTCAAGAATTTCTCCAAGTTGTTTAGCATCATACGGAACAAAATGGACACTTTCATCGTACAAGGAGTCTTTGACTTTAGGTGAGAGGTTATCTCGCCACTTGAGGTTATTTGAGATACCTACAATGCTCGGGTAGACATCCTCGTTAACATACCCTTTTGATCTTGCACGGGGAATAGAATAAAGAATTTTGTCATCTGTTCCAATATTATCAATTTCGTCTAAAACCAAAATAATAGTCCCACCTATTTTGTTAAATTCCTCAAACATTCGGTCAAATGCCTCTGACGTACTAAGTCCATTCATCCGTTCACCAGTGAGCTGATAGACGATTTGATTAACAACCTGAAATGAGGTAGTCAAATCTTCGCATGAGACGAATAGCGTAGTGAGATCGAGGATATCGGATTCATTTTCTGCGTGATACTCAAGTTCGGATAACTCAACTTGTGCAGCCGCAGTTTTTCCCTGTCCAGCCTTACCGTAGAGAAAAACGTTGTCGGCTCCAGCACCCCGTGTTGCTGGAGCAAAAGCTGATTCAAGCTGGTTGATCTCGTCATCCCTTTCAGGCAAATCGTCCGGAGTCCAATCTTCAGACAAGACTTCTTCGTCATCGAAGATGGTCGATTGGCCTGCATATTTAGAGGGCATAGAGAACTACTAACACGGTTGGTACTTAAAACCCCTGCGTCCGGAGTGTCTTCTGTGTCTGGAGAAGAAATCTGGCTTAAAACACACACCCCCCACTACGTCCGCTGTATCTCAAGATAATCCACCTAGGCTTTCGGTTGTACAGACGCTCATGGCTATTTGAGAGGCCGATAGATCCTGACAAAGTTATTGCTTAGAATCACGCCTAATCTAGCCGGTATCTTTATTACCAATACTCAATAACCAAACCCGTAGTGGGTAAATAAAATAAAGAAAATGTTAGAACACTTCTTTGTCACGCGAATTCATTTTGCGCTGCCTGATATATTTCGTGTATTCCCTCAAAAAACGTCCTTTTAGACTCTCTTAACGGTGTTTATCCTATCAACCCCTGTTATTTCTCGCTACTCTGCGGACATGGTGGGGGGTGTGTGTTTTATAAGTTATCCACTCTGCAGACTCTGCGGACACGGGGGTGTTCAGATATTCCACGAGAATCATAATAAAACATTCATACGGATCTAAGGTTGACTGGCAGATCTCGACGACAAAATCTTCCCATCCAGAAATCCACTTCTTGGCTAGCTCGATCCATCTTATGCTGTTGACTCTCACACGTGAACGCAAAGAACCTCCCTACACCTCACTAGAATTTAGAATCTTACCAAACTTTAATCTTATATCTCCTCGTTTTGTTTGGTAAGAATGCCAGCAGAACAGCCTCAACCGCCTGAGGGTCTGCCAAAGTACCTCGCCGAAGGTGTTCCCAAACAGAACGACGGTACTCTCCGAGAGCTGCAAGGGTGGATTAACGAGTTGCTCGAGTATCGATCTGATCTCTCGGCAGATGAGATCGAGGTTGCCGAAGAAGAACGTCTTGAAACAGTTGATGACACGGGTGAGACGACAACAGTCATCAAGAAAGTGCCCTGTGGCAAGGAATCGTGCTCAACATGCCCGCATGGGCCGTACCGATACGAGGTTCATCGTGATGGGGGTGGTCTCGTCTGGGATTACGAGGGTGTCGTCAATGAGTAGCAGTGGCGGTGCATCCTGGGCTGCACTACGAATTGGTATCCATGAGCACTATGAGGTTGGCCATTAGAATCAACTGTATCGAAATTTTGCGTTTTCAATCGATATCTCACGCGGCAGCTTCGAGTTAGAAGCCTCCCCATCGAATGGATCGAGCAGGCATTTGGTGTGAGTCTCCCGTCGTTTTTAATCCGAAATATAATCGAATTGTTCTGAGTATCCGCTTATAGAAGCACTGATTTCCTCCAAATCACCCCCGATATAGAGCGGTTGCGCGGGTTCAGTAGTCGAGTTATCCAATAACTCGGTTACGCCAACACACCACCATTTCAGCTATTCGTGGCTCACTCCACCGGTGGCACCGATACATATAGATGGTGTGGCGATTTGGCCGACCGGTAGTTAGTAGAAACTGCTAACAAATAATGGGCAGCCGATCCGCCACTATCGTTTTGAGAACTGAATCCCGATATTCGTTGCCGACCTACAGATCTCGGGGTTCGACAGTCTTCCGGTCGTTTGCCTCGGCTCGTTCGGCAGCATCAGTGAGCAGTTCACCGACTTCGTCGTTGACAGCTTCGTAGAAATCAGCTGAAACCGGGTGATCTGCCAGTGCTTCTTTCACGCCTGATTTGACAATGAGGTCAGTCATTCCATCATAGAATTCTACCGCCCATATATAATCGTTTGAGGTTCTGAGCTAGTAGATTTGCTACTCTGGCGACTGGAACTCGTCCTGTTGAATAATACGAAGGCTGTTCATCCGTGCTATCTTTTGATACGAACACCATACGAGATAGAGAGGTCGGATTCAGCAGTCGATTCCAATTGAAATCCGTTAGATAGCATGTATGAGTGCACCAAGCCAGTGGCACACACAGTTTTATTACAATCCAACAGGCATAATGACTCAATGTCACGCGTGCGAAGTTGGAAACGGTACCAACATATTGGTGTCACGGCTTGCAGTGGTATCACCCGTAATAATATAAATTCATTCAAATATGGTGGAGCATAATATGAATGACCAGACGTATTCGTGGATATCCACGGCTGTGCTTGTTCTGGTAGGACTCTCAATAGCCATGACTGGAAGTGCAGCGGCACAGTCAGCAGACATCGTTGTTGCCACTGATGGGACTGGTGATCACAGTTCAATTCAAAACGCAATAGACAGCGCAAGTGACTCTGATCGTATCAAAATCCAATCAGGCACGTATAGAGAATCAATAAATATCGACAAAAATGTAGTAATTTTCACAGATGGAATTGTCGATATTTCAAATCAATCAGAAATAACCGACTCTACAGGGATCAGCATTTCTGATGATGCGGAGCCCGAAATAGTTGGAGTTCACATAACCGGTTGGCAGTTTGGCATCGATAATGAGTTTTCAGACAACGATTTGGAAATTCGTAATGTAACTATCAGAAAGGTTGAACGTGGTATTCTAAACTATGGATCAACCGGAGACTGGCGTGTAGCCAATACAACGATTGAGACGAACGATGTTGGTATTGATATGTATGATAGTACTGGCAGCCCAGCCATTGTTAATACACAAATAAAGGCACTATCAGATGATAGCGGAGCAGGAATAATTGCTACTGAAACCGGTGGAAATCCGGTTATAAGATCGGTGCAAATCACAAATCTAAGTCCCGGAATTAGGTTTTTCAGATCAAACGCTGACTGGATAATAAAATCATCATATTTGAAACAAGGAGGTATTAATGCCTACGAAGCCACTGGAGAATGGAAAATAAAAGACACGATTATCGAGAATCCAGGGATGGAAAGTAGAGAGACTGGAGTTAATGCTCGAAAAGCATCTGGCGAAGCAGTCATACAAAATACGACAATTATTAATCCGGATATAGGAATTGATCTCGCAGAAACAAATGGGAATTGGAGGATAGAATCGGTTATTCTTCGAAATACGTCCGATGATGCAGTTGAAATTGATGACGGTTTTTCGGGTAAAGCAATAATTCGAAATACGAGTGTCCGAACTGCTGATAATGGAATTAACGCAGAAAAATCTGATGGGAAGTTTGTGGTAAGTAATCTCACGGTAAGAGATACTGACGGAGACGGAATAGATGCCTCAAACGCGACTGGTAACGCCACCGTTCATGACTCAGAGTTCAGAAATATGGGGGACAAGTCGATTGATGTGATTGATTCTGAAGGGAGTTGGCAAATTCATGAGTCTATATTGACTGGTGGGAGTGAAGGGACGCTTGATGCATGGGATGCAAAGCAAATGATCAACGCTTCTCGCAACTATTGGGGAGCAGCTGATGGCCCCAGCGGAACCTTCTGCGGATCAGGAGGCGCAATTGGAGGGTACAATGTCACAATGTATCCGTACTATACTGACTCCTCGCTGACAACGCTTTCATCGGCGACGACAAGCGGAACAGTGCAAATTTCAAATTCATGCGTTATTCCTGAGGATATTAGCGAATCAAATGAACAGGAATTGGTAGTCACTCTTTCACAGATTAGTGCAGACGGGAAATCAGACAATATCACAATAACCATGCCGGAAGGTGTTTCTGTCGAGAACGTTGGCGAGCCACGGGCGATTGGCACCCCATACAAAGTTGACGTTACGAACAGCGGAGGGCCAATAAAATTGGAGATCGACCCTGATGAACCGGAAGCGACAGTTGATTTTGTACTAAGAGTCCCAGTTGAATTGTCCCCGAATGAGGGGTGAAATCTCAAAATTTCAGGAAATATAGTTGTTGTCGCTGATCAGCATTTGTCTCCTCTTTTTCAGTCTTGAGGGTTGCCCACCTCCTCACGAAGAATACAGATGCTGCATACGCGCTGTGCATCTTGCATGACGGATCACACACCATTAGAATCTGGCAGAAAATAACGGGTTGTTTTCACTCGTCATGGTGGGGTGTAGCCTCGCACTGTGAGAGATCACTCCTGTCGCTTGAGGACTTGGACAATAGCTGATTTGGGGAGCCATTCATCGTTCAGTGAGACAGCGTCATTGCGTTGGTTGAACTCCTCGCGGTGTTCAGTAAGCCGGTCGTCTAACCAGTCGTCTTGCTCGTCGGAATCGCTCTGTTCTAATTGGGAAATCCGATGAGCGAGCTTTCGGATTGATCTGGCAGCGGCGGAGTCGGCGAGTTGAATTGCTTCATTGGATTCAGTAGCGATCCGGCCAACGAAAGCTGTGGGCACTGAGCCCTGTGTGTAGCCGACGTTTTCGTCTGCAAGCCACTGAGGCAGCTCAACCAGCACTTCGTCATCGTCGATCTGTTCGAGTAGTGCCACGTCATCCGTGTCTCTTTGTCAGGGGCTGACCAGTCTGCTGCAAATTCCTCGTACGTAGTGTACGTCTGAATAGCAAAGCTGGGCATGGTGGGACTGACTCACAGGATCATCCTATACTTTCACCTTCGACACCCTCTTTCGGTCGCCTCCCGTGGCCGTCTGTATGTCACAGGCGAGCTTTGATGATGAGGAGCTGTTCACGGAAGCGACTGCAGACATCCAGTCAGAGATTGAGGAGTCGTTGACAGCGGCCACTACAGCGTTGCCGAGTCACGCTGACATCGTCGAGCACGATGCCGAGACAGTCGTCGCTGCCTTGGAGTTGGTTGAGGAGACGATAGATCCTGACACGGCTGAGGCGGCTGTTGCAGACGTGAAGAAGACGTTCCTGCTTGGCCAGCGTGCGGATGCCTTCGATTCGGAGTATGCTACGGAGACAGAAACAACGATCAGTGAGCTGGAGGAGACGGTAGCCACACTCGAAGCGATTGCATCGGCCAGCGAAGAGTTGCGTGAGGCCCTCGCTGGGTATTCGGTCGATGTGCAGTCGGCCTCAGCCGCCGCCTCCAGTGACGAGGAATCGGAAGAGCCAGTTGAGAGTACGGCTGACGACGCCGCCAGCGACGAAGCAGACGAGGAAGCCCAAGAGTCAGCGGCCGACGAACAGCTCGAAGTGACGGATACGAGCGGTGATTCGTAATTCCCGGCAGCGAGTCTGTTGAGCACTGGATTACAGCGGAAATGTGGTGTGTCTGCTTGCGATGTGCTGGAGACACCCCACCATGTCCGGAGAGCAAATACACTTGCAGGCTGGTGTGTTTCACTCGGCACACGGGGTGTTGTTTCGATACGTAGGCCGTGCTCATGGCACAGAGTTGTCCGCAGTCGGCTATTGAGGGCACTCGGCATCCACTCAACTTTGGAAACTACAAGCCACCGGTACCGGGCGTCCGGTAATATATAAAGAAACCTTGCTAATCCGTCCCCAACTTAGGATTCTACACAGAGAATCCAAAGTTCACGAAAAATATACAATCTGAGGAACCTTACCAAGCGGAGTCATAGAGTGATTCATCCGGAATCAAGCGTGCACTCTTCAAGAACTGAAAGGGCCTTTTCACCGGTGTAGTTGTGGCTTTCAGTGAGATGGAAAAGGAAGTTTCGAGCCAATGTGCTTCCACCGGTTTCGAGGTAGTCGCATTCTGGGCAATCGTATGTGGGATCAAGTTCTGTGCTAATTATTTCAAGCATCTCAAACAGCAGTTCTTCTCGGTCGTGACTGACAAACAGCAATATCTCTTGGGCAACATCCTCGACGGTTTCATCCTCGTCTTCGAAGGGCTTCTCCTCAATTTCGACGACCCATCCTGGTTCGTAGAGCTGGAGATAGAGTGCCTTTGTTTGCGTTCCGATGATAAGGTCTTCAGTCACTTCTTGATCAGTGCTCAGGCCGAGGTCTTCCGCGCTTATCCAATTCGTCCCTCGGACGAAAGTGAAGTTGGTGCTTTCTCGAAGCTCTTCTACGAGCGATTGAGTGAGTGGCTGGGCAGGTATCGACTCAATAACGCGGTGGTGTGTTCCACATTCGGGACAGACTTCACCGAGGTCTGTTTCATCGTGCATGTTGCTACTCAATTTCCCGGGAATATACAGTTTTCCGGTGTATTCAGTGTATCTGAATGATTTTTATCATAATTCAGATAGAAATTGAATGGTGATCGTGTAAACATAGCTGGTTATCATAACAAACCGATAGCGGTTCGTTGGTTCCAATCTCGCTGGCATCGATAAAACGGTGGAATCCGCCGGTTTCAGCGGTTTGGGTTTGTTTGCGTTAGCGATTTGATACACAAGTCGTTAAAGACTCACAGGATTATGATCTGAAACTCATTAATAATATAACTAGATTGCGTTAGTACATCTGGTTATGTTCATGTTTAAGAAACCGGAATAAATTATTTTACTTTCACTCGGCGTGACATCATTTTTAGTACTAGTTCTTTGTATGACAGACTGTATGCTTCCCCGCTACAGAGGTGAGTCATCCAAGTGCGTGTAATGGTCCATTTGTCCGCCCGATCGGACGCCGCCTACCAGAACGACTACCACCACAAACTCCGAGGTCGGATCTGGAACGCACTCGAAGACACACCATACGACGACCGCCACGACAACGGCGAGCCCCCCGGCTTCGCGTATTCGAACCCGTTCCCACCACACGACATGGAGGCCGGCGACGACCGAAAGCTGTTAGTTAGCTCACCGGACGAGGAGCTGCTGGCTAACGTTGCCGCAGACTTGCTGGATGACCGAGAGCTGAATATCGGCGAAATGCCGTTCCACGTCGACGACGTGAGTTCACTCGAACCCGATGTCGGCGAGCCCGGTACCGAAGGCACCATCGAGAGCGGCACCGGTGTATTAGTCCGTATCCCCCAATGGAAAGCTGATGATTATGGGATCAAACCAGACGGTGATGAAGCTATTTTCTGGCAACCAGAACATACGATGGAACCGTTCATCACCCAAGTTGAGAACAATCTCGATCAGAAGCACAATCGCTTCTGTCCGGACTACCTCCCGGGGCCCAGTGACACCGACTACGAGCTATTCGATAGCTACGAGCTGATCAAAACCTTCGCCATCCCGGTGACGGTCACCACTGGCCAAGAGATGACCTATGTCCTGAGCAAGTGGCGATTCGAGTATCAGGTGCGGGATGACGACCACCGTCGCCACCTCAACTTGGCGTTGGATACCGGCATCGGCGAACGAAATGGCCTCGGGCTGGGCTTTCTCAACATCACCAATGTCTAGTAACACACCAGCCAGCACGGCCGTCGATCGCTTCCAAGATCGAATTCCGGCCTCACTCTATGAGATTGCCTGGCAGTATTCACTGTTCGATTGGTACGATGCTGCCACCTCCGAGGCCCTTGATTGGGATCTCGCACCCGAACATCTTGCATATCTCACCCCACGCGCAAAAAGCGGTCTCTTCGGTGAGCCAGACAGCTTGATCACGGTGTATGCCGACCTGTCGGATCCGGAAAATCCCACTCTGGGAACCGCTGAGACAACAGATGGCCCCGTCGAGATCACAACGCTCACCGAGAGTGATCGCTATCGCGTCGGCCACGCCTATCCCGAGGGCAAAACAAGCTCAATGACGGATTACTCGATTACCACCCACAAGGGAGCCGACGCCCACCATCTGGCCGGGCTTCGCGATGATGCGTGGGGCACCAACAACATCCAAGATCGATTCACTGGATGGGCCCAAAGTGAGTACGCCGAGACGGTCAAAGAAGCCGCTGCACCCGAGGATGCAGCCATTCTTGAGGCGATGGCTGCTCTGGGAGATGACGACAACACGATGGAGCAGCTGGCCGACTCGTTCTTGTCGTTGGTCGACAGCGAAGAGGATGAGTTGGAGGCCTTGATCACCGTCCGAGTGAAACTTCCGGGTGAAGACTCCTACAAGTTCCCCGCTGAAGTTCCGATCTTCAATGACGTAATGCGGGCAAAAAAGGCCGATCGCCTCACCAGCATCTCAGTTGAGGATGCCCGCGGCGAATCCACCGGCTACGTCAGCGATGAAACCGAACCCGTCACTGGTGGCTCCCCCGGTCTCTTCGGAATGTTCGGAAAGAAGCAGCGCGAACACTTCGCCGATCTCGACACCGAAGGTGAATCCGCGTGGCGCAACCGACCACTGTCGTTCGATGTGGCCGCGGCGGTTTCGGTCGCCGGTTCAGTGTTTGATGACTTCTTCCGAGGGCTTGGCAACAGTCGTCGGCTGTATGTCCTGCCGTATCTCACCACCCGTCAGTCCGATCTCGACCCTGAGACCTTCGAGGCCTTCTATTCGGAGGTTTACAAGGCGTTGCAAGGGGCAGACACCGGTGAAGACGGCACCTTCGATGCCACAGTCTCGGATATCTTCGATGAGATTCGTGGTGAGATGTCCGATGAGGAATCACTCCCAGATGCCCTGTCGTTTGATTCAGGCACCGACTTGGAGTATTCAAATGTTCGTGTGGCTGTCGTCTATCAAGTGACTGGCAACCCAGATCGCGTATTTTTCGATTCGTTGGATGGCGTTTCACGCGCGATGGCACTGACGAATGCTCACAGTCGGGCTACCGACACAGCACCATTTTGCGGCGATGGCATCTTCCATGACAACCCAACTCCGGATGCCAGCCCTCTGTTGGGCAGGGAATTGAACCTCCATCGGTACATCCTCTATGGTGGCTATTTCCGACGCACAACCGAACCAACTCGCAGCAGCCGTAATGCCTCGGATACACCTGGGGCAGGAGCGGCCGACGACAGCCGCTTCCAACCGGTGAAAACGCTGGTCACCGGCGGGAAGTTGGCAGCTACGTCATTGCTTGAGCGATATATCCATCAGTTGATACAGGAGCAACGACAGCAATTCGATTCCGACGATGGGTATATCGCGTTTCCAAAACGCAGTGTCGTCGAACAGTATGCACAACTTCGGGCCCTCACCGACGCTGGGCTCATTGATACAGCACAGACGCTTTCATTCGACACCAACCCTATGGACACCGAGTACGATTCACGCGACGACAGACTTGAACAGTTCCTGGATTCCCATGCCGCCATAGAAGCTGACCCTGAACGAGCGATCTTCCTCCTTGGGGGCTTGGTCGGCCGCATCACTGCCTACCAAGATTTCGAGGGGGTTAGCTCAACCTTGGTGCGACGGTACCCTGTTGATTACCTGACCAAGCAGACCATCACGGAAGTCACCAAGGAGGTACTCCAGATGAACAACTCGTATGCTGAGGCCGACAAGAGCCGATCGTATCGAACCAACAGCCGATACACCGATCGGCTGCCGGATCTCATGCTGTCGGCCAATCCAGATGAGTGGTCACTGACCGAAGCCGAACTGCAGTGGCTCTACAGTTTAGGTATTGCCTATGGCCTCAGCGATACGAATCTTGACGAACAGGACGACGAACAAGCTGCAGCCCCCGACGCCAACTAAGCCAATGACAGACACTACCGCCGCCCACCCTGATGGTACCGATGTTGTAGACAACCGCTCAGAGATCGTCTTCCTGTATGATGCCGAAGATACCAATCCCAACGGGAATCCTCTGTCTGCCAACGATAAGCCTCGTATTGATGAGACAACCGGCGCCGCCGTGGTGACCGATGTCCGTCTCAAGCGGTATCTTCGCGACCAACTCGACGACGATGACTTCGGAATCTACGTCAAAAACCCCTCGAAAAGCACGATTGAGGATGTTCCGGGCCGTGATGAACTGTTTACCCGGGTCACTGGGCTTGAGGAAGATGAACTTGAAGAAATGGGTGGCAACGAAGCCGCCGTCAGCTTCCTGCAGCATGCGACCGATGTTCGGTACTTCGGTGCCACATGTTCGTTCAGCAGTGAGTTCCAAGATCAGATTGGCGAGGGCTTCCCTGGCCAGTTTATCGGCCCGGTACAGTTCAGCCATGCTCGGAGTCTGAATACGGTTGTCCAGAAGAGCGAATCAAAACAGCTCTCGACGGTTGTCTCCAGTAGTGAGGAAAATGAACAGGGAACGTTTGCGACCGACAACCGACTTCAGTATGCATTGATCCCATTCCATGGTGTTGTCAACGAGGTCGCCGCGGAGGATACACTGCTTAGCGAGACGGATGTTGATCGGCTGGATACCGCCCTCTGGCGGGCCGTTAAAAACCAGACGCTGACACGCTCAAAGATGGGCCATCAACCGCGACTGTACCTCCGTGTTGAGTATACGACCGACGAATTCCACATCGGCACGCTCGATGATGGACTGGAGCTGACTGGCGATGTACCCGACACCGAGTTGCGCAATATCACAGATGTCACCCTGAACATCGATGGGTTGCTGGCCGATCTCGAAGCGTACAGCGATCACATCGAGACGGTGCATCTCACTACCGACCGACATCTAACCGTTGAAGCCGGCGACGAAACGGGCGGCCCAGACGTACTGGTGGAGGCACTGGAAGCCGCCGTTGGTGCCGATACCGTCACCGAACACGATCCATACGCATGAGTACCTCACTGGATGTCACTGGCCGGGAGTGTCTCTCCTTTACGGTTAGTGGCCCGTTTGCCCATTTCAGACGGATCGATGCCACAACCGAGAAGCTCACCTATCGGGTGATCCCGCGAACCACCGTTGCCGGATTGCTGGCGGCGATCCTCGGTGAGCCTCGAGACTCCTACTATGACACCTTCAGTCGGGAGGCCTCAGCGATGGCGATCTCACCAGCGTGTTCGCTTACCACTCAGGCAATCCCGATGTTGACTCTCCCGACGACCAGTGGCGACATCAAATCAGCAGAGGGCATCTCAGGCAAGACAGTCATCGATCCCAAAACAATCGCTGCAGAGCGCAAACGTCGCACCTTCGAGTATGTTGTTGATGCGTCCTATCGGATCGATCTGATCTTGGATGACACCGAAACCTTCGATCGGTTGACCGACTATCTTGAGTCTGGACGGGCTGTCTATACTCCCTCACTGGGGAAGACTGAATGTCTGGCCTCAATCGAAGATGTGGAGCGAACGACGGTCAGTGAGGGCGGCGACACCGAAGCAATCTCATCGACAGTTCCCGAGGCTCATGTGGTACCCACACCCGGGACACCACTCCAAATGGAACGATCACCAGCGTTCATGGAAGCTGACGATCACGGCCGGAAAACCACCGGATTCGCCTCGTATGCGTATGCCCCGGCCGGCGAAACACTGAGTGCTCCCGATGCAGCGGTGGCAACAGTCGGTGATCGAACCGTTTGCTTCCGATGACACAGCGGGCCCTAGCAGCCTTCGATGCACGCCCCACCCAGTCGCTTGATGCGCACTGTCGTGGGGTCGCAGCTGCAGCCGCCGCGTTGAGCACCGATCGTGGAGACACGCCGTTTGGTGAGGTGTGGTCGACAGTTGCAAGGGCCGTCGCATGGAGTCACGATTTTGGAAAACTCACACCGTGGTTCCAAGAGTATGTAGCGACCGGTGATCGCACAGCGGCCCCCAGTCCAAAACACACCTACCACGGCGAGGTGAGTGCGCTGATCACTCTCCCTATTCTCAACGCTTTGGGCTGTAGTGATGCCACCGCAGCAGCAGGGTTCATCGCCGTTGCAAAACACCACTCCGTACTGCCGAATATTCAGCCAGCACTGACTGAATACACACGCTCAGACGAGTACATTCAACAGCGATTAGATCGATGTGATGACCAACTCCAGGCGATCGATGATCAGGCCGCTGACGCTGCCGACGAGATCATCACGACGACAACCGAGGGAGCCCTCAGCTGGGATGATATCCGTGGGCTTTCAGCAGACGACTATCAGCGAGCAATCAGTGACCTCATCGGCACTGTCGGGAACGATGACTTCTACGCGTACAGCCTGAATCTGTGGTCGACGCTCGTAGCTGCGGATAAGAGCGATGCCAGTAGACTGACGACCGCCGATAACGTGACAGAGCTCACAACCACCGTTCGCCCTGATCCCTCGTTGCTCACCCAACGAGTTGATCGATTGTCTTCGACACGGCTTCCCAACGGCGAGCCAGCACGCTGGTATCGTCGACACCCCGATGCTGAGCTTCCGGATGCCTCAGCAACCATCCGACAGCGGGTGGCTGCAATTCAGACGGCCGCCAACGGCCGGGCCACATCAACAATCGAAGCCAATCCCCAGACAAATGTCTTCGAGATCACGTTACCGACTGGGTTTGGGAAGACATACACTGGCCTCCGGGCAGCCCTCACTAGGGCGGCCAATCGAGACAGTCGGGTGATCTACAGCCTTCCATATACATCGATTATTGATCAGGTCGACAGTGAGATTCAATCTATCTTCGGACTGAAACCGCATTCAAAGCCCTATACCAAACATCACCATCTAGCTGATACACGGACTGCTGATAGTGACTTACACACTGAGGGGTACAGCACAGGCCGAGAAACGTTACATGCTGAAGCATGGCGATCAGGGTTGGTACTGACGACTTTCACACAACTTTTCGAAACCCTTGCTGGCCCCGGGAATGTTCAGTCAATAAAGCTGCCTGCTCTCCACGACAGTGTCATCATCATTGACGAACCGCAGGCGGCACCGCATGAGTGGTGGGGCCTCATCGGCCACCTCATATCGACGTGTGTTGAGCTGTACGATGCCACAGTTATTCTGATGACAGCGACCCAACCACGGTTCGTAGACCAGTTGGATGAGACGCCTACGCCAACGCCGTTGGTTGGGTTGGGCGAAGCCTGTCGGTCGGTGTTAGCTGACAATCCCCGAGTGACCTTTGATCTCCATGAGAGCATGCAGGCATACTTTGAACGTGAAGGCGGGCCGCTTCCACTGGCGACCGCTGCTGAGGAGCTTGTTGGTGAGACAACTGGCTCCTCGAACACATTGTCGATCGTCAATACGGTCGATTGTGCGGTAACAATGTCTGCAGCAGCATCCTCAGCAGACTCAGTTGCGTTAGGTGATCAGCTGCTATCGTATCATCGGAATCGAGATCCAGACGCACAATCTGCAGATGACTATCTTCAGTACTTAGCTGACCGTAGCGATGGGGCCGAATTGCTGACAGCGACGTTGACGACTCGACTACGCCCGGTTGATCGACAGCTCTTGATCGACGCAATTGGGTTAATTACTGATCCAGACACGACGACCCCCTTTGACGGGACGCCTACGGTGACTATCTCGACGCAGTTGATCGAAGCTGGCGTTGATATTAGCTTTGATCGACTGTATCGTGACTTTGCGCCCTTGCCAGCGATCGTCCAAGCGGCAGGGCGATGTAATCGCTCCTTTGGTGGGCCCACTCGCCCAGTGACGATCTGGCGGTTGGATAGTCCACCCCAACAAGAGTATATCCCGAGTTCGTTGATCTATGGCGATGCATCGTTGCTTCGGCCAACACAAATTGTGCTTAATGAGTTGGTTACTAACCGCGGGACTACGCTGCCTGAGTCAGCGGTAATCTCTGATGGCATTGAGCGATATTATGATCAACTGCACGGCCAACTTCAGACCGGTGACCGGACTGATGAGCTGGTGACTGCATACAACAACGGCGAGGGAAATAAACTACGGACTGCCTCACTGATCGACGAGGAGTACACCACTATCGATGTATTGGTGTTGATCACTGATTCCGAACGAGAACTGTACAAGAACTATCAACAGGCGAAAGATGAAAATCACTGGCAGGAAGCGAGTTCCATGTTTCAACAGCTTCAATCATGTTTGGTATCGGTGCCAGTCTCGGATACGGAGCTTTCAGCGGATCTCAGAATCGCAGATATCGATGAAGACGACGACAAGTATGCGATCAACACTGGAAAAGGAATTGCCCTCGACGATGCCGTCCTTGATACCGAACTATAACGCCGAGACAACACCATACCAAGACGTAACAAGGAATCAGCTACCTCCACGAGCCGGGCGAGCGACGCTACTCGCTGTCGCTTGATCTCGCCGATCTGTTCAAACCTGTTCTCGCCGACCGTGTCCTGTTCCGGCTAATAAACCGAAACCAGATTTCGGACGACGATTTCGAGGCAGAACTCGGTTCATGTCTGTTGAACGAATCGGGTCGAAAGACGTACACGAAGGAGTTCGAGGAGATGCTGGAACAGACGGTTGAACATCCGAAGTTGAACCGCAAGGTCAGCTATCAGTACCTAATGCGGCTCGAAGCGTACAAGCTCAAGAAACACCTGCTCACTGGCGAGCAGTACGATCCGTTCCAGCGGTGGTGGTGAGATGTACGTGGTAATGGTCTACGATTTGGAAGCTGAACGCACGCAGAGAGCACTCAAGATTGGGCGACGGTATCTGACTCACGTCCAGAACTCGGTTCTTGAAGGCGAGATATCGGAAGGCGACCTCACCCAGTTGAAAAACGAGATTGATGATCTGTTGAAGCCCGGGGAGTCGACGATCATCTACGAGCTATCTTCGGATACTCTCCTCAATCGGACGGTCTACGGCGATGATCCGACTGAGGATCAGCGGTTCCTGTAGTCGTTTCCGTCAACCCCCCGGGGGTACGCGGGTTATTGACGGTTGACGGAAGGACTTTATTGGAACCGGCCGTTAGGACGCCTATGTCCCGTATTTCGGGCATGGTTTCAGACGAACCCTCGTGGGGTTGAAGCCCGTATGCCGTAGGTGAGGTTGTGGAAAATCAGGTGTTTCAGACGAACCCTCGTGGGGTTGAAGCCTGACCGAACAGACGGTCTCTGTCACCGACAACGGTGTTTCAGACGAACCCTCGTGGGGTTGAAGCTCTCAACCGTCACGTCGCGGGGATCGACAGCCCCGAGTTTCAGACGAACCCTCGTGGGGTTGAAGCGGGCAATCTCGACGCCGATGTCCCCCAGACCTCCGGTTTCAGACGAACCCTCGTGGGGTTGAAGCTGGCGATTGTACCGAATTGTCCACGTCGACTATCGCGTTTCAGACGAACCCTCGTGGGGTTGAAGCAGGCTGACGACGTGGCTGCCAACGTCAACCCTGAGAGTTTCAGACGAACCCTCGTGGGGTTGAAGCGGGATCAACGCTGGCGTCAACATCGTCCCGTTGGATGTTTCAGACGAACCCTCGTGGGGTTGAAGCTTGGAAGGCTGAGGGCGTGGTTTCGAGGGCTCCGAGTTTCAGACGAACCCTCGTGGGGTTGAAGCGTTTATTTGCTCTCTGGCGGCCTGTCTGATCCGCTGGTTTCAGACGAACCCTCGTGGGGTTGAAGCCTTGATCAAACGCACGTAATGATGCCTGCAGCATACGTTTCAGACGAACCCTCGTGGGGTTGAAGCCGGCGGCACTGATGCCGATTGTTGACAACGACGGGTTTCAGACGAACCCTCGTGGGGTTGAAGCGGGGAGTTCGTCGCGGTTGCCGCTCATCGACGATCGTTTCAGACGAACCCTCGTGGGGTTGAAGCTGTTGGAGAACAGCCGACAGAAAAGAGCGGCGGCCGGTTTCAGACGAACCCTCGTGGGGTTGAAGCCTGCTTGCGCCACGTGATCGGCACCGGAGCGTCATCGTTTCAGACGAACCCTCGTGGGGTTGAAGCTTCCTCAACGAGATCGCCACGTGCGACTTGCTGTGGTTTCAGACGAACCCTCGTGGGGTTGAAGCCACACGCTGACTGAAGAGCAGACGGACAAGCTCGCGTTTCAGACGAACCCTCGTGGGGTTGAAGCCGCCATCGGCTCAAGATCCCGCGTGGCGACAGCGAGGTTTCAGACGAACCCTCGTGGGGTTGAAGCTCCTTGAACGATTTTTTCGCGGCTTCAAAGTTGTGTTTCAGACGAACCCTCGTGGGGTTGAAGCCGGCAACTCAATGAGTGCCTTGACCAACTGCAGTTGGTTTCAGACGAACCCTCGTGGGGTTGAAGCGGGATTGTATTGTCGACATGTGTCCAGTCGGTGAGGGTTTCAGACGAACCCTCGTGGGGTTGAAGCAACGCAGACGACTTTGCTGTTGATCGCAGCGGTGGTTTCAGACGAACCCTCGTGGGGTTGAAGCGAGGGTGTCACCCCAAGGGTCTGGCCGTGCAGATAGTTTCAGACGAACCCTCGTGGGGTTGAAGCAATCTGCGTTTTTAACATTGCATTGCAGAGTGACTGGTTTCAGACGAACCCTCGTGGGGTTGAAGCATGGTTTACGTTGGCTTTTGAATTGAATCTATAGCGTTTCAGACGAACCCTCGTGGGGTTGAAGCGGGGTCTTGCTGACATTCCTGAGTTTCGATTCAGGGTTTCAGACGAACCCTCGTGGGGTTGAAGCTTGGCCTGTTGAGCGGGCTCGCACTCATACTCTCGAGTTTCAGACGAACCCTCGTGGGGTTGAAGCCGCGATGTGTCGACTCTCAGGGCCAACACCGATCGTTTCAGACGAACCCTCGTGGGGTTGAAGCGCGCTCGCCTCGGAACTTGAAGACCAACGCGGGTTTCAGACGAACCCTCGTGGGGTTGAAGCCGCTACGAAAGCCCGCCCGACACCAGCTCACTCAAGTTTCAGACGAACCCTCGTGGGGTTGAAGCGTACTGCGTGTATGTCCTATCTCGTTCATGCTTCACGTTTCAGACGAACCCTCGTGGGGTTGAAGCTGCGGGTGGGAATGTGAAGTCAGGAATTGTTGTCGGTTTCAGACGAACCCTCGTGGGGTTGAAGCCAACATCGGTATCTATCTGTTCCGTGACGTTGAGAGTTTCAGACGAACCCTCGTGGGGTTGAAGCCTCTTTGACGCCTACCAAGAGTTGAACGGCGAGAGTTTCAGACGAACCCTCGTGGGGTTGAAGCACGCCGCCGCGCCGACGCTGTTGGTTCGACGGTGAGTTTCAGACGAACCCTCGTGGGGTTGAAGCCCCAGAAAGGGAGACAACCTATATTGAGAAAACCAGTTTCAGACGAACCCTCGTGGGGTTGAAGCTGAGGGCGTGCAATGGCTGCAAGCGATAGAAAACCAGTTTCAGACGAACCCTCGTGGGGTTGAAGCGGTGCGTGGTTGTTGATCGTCGGCATGAACAGTGGCGTTTCAGACGAACCCTCGTGGGATTGAAGCTTGCGGGACGTGGTTGGCGACCATCGCGTCGCCCGTTTCAGACGAACCCTCGTGGGGTTGAAGCCCACTGTTCAGCCACGCCGTCAGGGATGTTGATGGTTTCAGACGAACCCTCGTGGGGTTGAAGCATTAGACCATATCGCTTAGATTGTAGGCCCCATCGGGTTTCAGACGAACCCTCGTGGGGTTGAAGCACCGACTATTGATTCAATCAACGCAGGCGAATCAGTGTTTCAGACGAACCCTCGTGGGGTTGAAGCGCGTGTGTGTAGTACGGGCGTATAGGCTATGTGTGTTTCAGACGAACCCTCGTGGGGTTGAAGCCAACTGCCGCGAAACCACTTGTGGCGGTTGCTTGGGGTTTCAGACGAACCCTCGTGGGGTTGAAGCCCTCATTCGTATCGTATGACTCAACTGCCTCTGGTTGGCCGAGTTTCAGACGAACCCTCGTGGGGTTGAAGCAACAACATTATTTACGATACACACCACGACATTGTGTTTCAGACGAACCCTCGTGGGGTTGAAGCACAGACAACGCAACAGCAACCCTTGTCGCTGATACGTTTCAGACGAACCCTCGTGGGGTTGAAGCCTCGGCTTGATCGGGCTCAAGCCCAGCGATGATCTGGTTTCAGACGAACCCTCGTGGGGTTGAAGCCAACACAAAAATCACGAATAGAAGTTATGAAAGATCGTTTCAGACGAACCCTCGTGGGGTTGAAGCTCACCGAATGGGCCATCATCAAAGTCGGCGTTCTTAGTTTCAGACGAACCCTCGTGGGGTTGAAGCGACGACAATCTTTTTGATATCACACTCCGCAGCGGTTTCAGACGAACCCTCGTGGGGTTGAAGCGCAACTACTCATCGTCGCCACCCCGGAACACGCGGAGTTTCAGACGAACCCTCGTGGGGTTGAAGCTGTCGAAACAACCGACATGAGAGGCCGTACAGAGCGGTTTCAGACGAACCCTCGTGGGGTTGAAGCAATGTGAGCTACTGAACAGCCATATCCCCAATGAGTTTCAGACGAACCCTCGTGGGGTTGAAGCCCGCTGCTTGGCATGGAAGGATACCGCGCTTCCAATGGTTTCAGACGAACCCTCGTGGGGTTGAAGCAACCGTTTGGCGAGTGGGCAAGACATCGATCATGTGTTTCAGACGAACCCTCGTGGGGTTGAAGCGGAATGAGATCGCCGACTCAACGGAGGGTATCGGGGTTTCAGACGAACCCTCGTGGGGTTGAAGCGATTACCGTCACGAATCCCACTGACGAAGATGTATGTTTCAGACGAACCCTCGTGGGGTTGAAGAATCCGTGTGGCCTCATCCACCCGAGCGACAAGTCGTGTTACGGACGAACCATCTGGTCGTGATTATCGCGCTAATCAGGTTGAACCAACCGACACGGCCCCATTGGCCAGCAACCAGTTGCACCCTCCACTATATCAAATAGAATCTACCTCGGCAATTGCTTCGGTCGCGAGATCTCCCAATTCATCAGCCTCGATGTGCGAATACCGCTTGCGAACCATCTTCTCCGAGTTATCGAGATACCGGGCGGCAACCGTGTATCCGAAGCTCCTGACGAGAATTTCTCCCATTCCACGCCGCCCCCCGTGTGGGGCCAGATAATCGTGTTTCGGATGTTCGATTTCAATTTCCGCTGCGTTCGAGAGTCGCCGGAGTATCGACCGGGCTCCATCCGTTGTGATCGACGACGGGCAAATATCCTTGTCGAGGGCCAGTAAGAAATCACGGGCATACTCTTCACGCTGCTGATCGTGTGTCTTTGGCTTGTCCAATTGACCCTTCACAAGTGCCGCGAGTGTCCGCTGATCGAACGTTGGAAACACCGGCCACCGTTCTGTTGGTGGGTTAAGCAGTGTTCGATAGCTCCGAAGTGGGGTAATCACTGGATCGGGGAGGCTTGCTACCTCACTTTCGAGACCCGAGTTTGTCAGCTGCTGCTTTTTTCGACGTGACCGTGAATTTCTAAGTTCACGTTGACCTACTGAACATCAGTGACTAGATTAGAGAACTTCGCTCCTGGCCCCTTGCCCGTGATTAACGCCGTCTGTGAAGAGGTTGGGTTGGTCGAAGTGATCGATGAGATTGTTGATTGGGACGAGACACAAGCCGAGATCTCGCCTGGGTCACTCACGGCTGGACTTGTGATGAACTTCTTGACCGAAGGAGAGCCGATGTATCGGCTCTCTGAATTCTTTGAAAACAAAGATCCGCAAAATCTCTTTGGGGACGATATCACTACAGAAGACCTCTATGATCAGCGGTTTGGCTGGGCCTTAGATAAGATCGCAGACGCAGAACCACGCAATGTTCTCAACTCTGTGATAGCAAATGCGGTCACCACTGAAGGCGTGGACATCGGCGTTGTCCACGCCGATACCACCTCCAAGTCAGTCCATGGAGAGTATGAACAAGACGGACAGCAAGATGACCTCAACATCGCCAAAGGCTACAGCCGCGATGGAGATCGACAGCTCAAGCAGTTCAACATTGGTCTCGGTGTTAACAGCCGCGGTATTCCCGTCACTGGGGACATTTTCGATGGAAACGGCGCAGATACGACCTGGAACAAAGAACTCATCTCGGAGATTCGTCAGTGCTTACCCACTGACGAATCGATTGTCTATGTCGCAGACAGCAAAGCCGTCACCGGTGAGAATCTTGCCCGGGCAAGTTGTCAAAATCTCCCGCTTATTTCGCGCTTACCCGGTAACTACGCAGCGGTCGATGAGCTCATCGACCGCGCGTGGGAAGATGATAACTGGGAGGATATTGGGTCAGTTGCTGCCCGCGAGGACGCTGTCTCACACGACATCCAATCCTACACACAGACGATCTCTGGACAGCAACTGCGGTGTGTGGTGGTGAAACCATCGACAATAGACGGGCGAAGCGAGAAGCGGATCGATAAGGAGCTGGACACTACTGAAGAAGACCTGGAAGACGCGGTCGAGGAACTCTCGACCCGCGTCTTCGCGTGCGAACGAGATGCGAAGCAGGAACTCAAGACATGGCTCAACGATCATCAGGAAGAATGCTTTGAGGTCGAGGCAGAGGTCGTTGAAACTGAGCAGAAGAAGAGCCGTGACAAGCCAGGACGGCCTCCAAAGGACTGGGAGCCCTACGAAACGGTGTACAAGATCGCCGCCAGCGTCCAACGGGACGCGGCGGCGATAACCACCTACAAGCAGCGAGAGAGTTGTTACGTGCTGGTCACGAGTATCGAAGATGCGGAAGAATGGCCGCCAAAACGTGTTCTCAAGGAGTATAAGCAGCAGATTACCGTTGAACAATCTTTCCCGGTGGTGAAAGACCCAAAGCGAGTTGGAGCTGTCTATCTGAAAGATCACCAACGACTCGAAGCGTTAGGATATGTGCTGATCATGGCGTTATTGGTGTATTCGTTGATTGAGCGGCGTGCACGACTTGCGCTGATGGATGCAGATGAGCCGATGGAGCTGTCCGGTGGGCCGAGTACGTATCGGCCCACCGGACGGCGTGTTCTCCAACGCTTCGAGAATATGCTTGTCAGCCGTGTTGATGGCAAGCGTGTGCTTCCTGAGAATGTTGAAGTTCCGAGAAGAGTACTCGAACTGCTTGATCTGAGTGTAGAAGTTTACGGGGTCGATGAAGCACAGTAAGTGCTTCAAACGACCTCTTTTTCGGAATTCAGATAATTTATGCTCATATCTAAATGAAAATATTGTTGTCTCAAGCAGAGAGCAACAAATATTCTAATACTGATATTATTTTGACTAACTGCTAATCACTAGAACCCTGTGTGACAGAAATCATGCTCTTGACTGATCTGGGTCTCGAAAGTGAGTGCTACATCCCATTGCTGTTTTTTCCTGAAGACATCCATACCTCTATCCTCAACCGATAGCTCGCCCCACTGAATTCCGCGCCTACGTGGATCGTTCGGGTCTCGGAGCAATTCACCAACCCGGACAGCCGTGTACGCGAGCACAAACACAAGGGCACGGTCACGAGCCGCCTTCAGAGCCTCGTAACGCACACGTTGCCTATCCAGGGTATCGACGTCATCAGAGAGTGTCGTGTACGTCTTGAGTGTATCCTGGACTCGCTCGTCGACATATCTGGTAAGCTTGTGGCGTTGTTCAGATGTCCAGGATTGCTGGTCACCGGGTTTGCGTCCCTCCTCGTCGGGCAGCGGTGCCACCGCGCTCGCCCGCCGAGCGTAATGTGCCTCCAAATATCCCTCGTTAG
>NZ_QMDW01000026.1 GCF_003605635.1 Halonotius pteroides | reverse complement strand
GAAATACCGTATCTTACCGTAATTTTACGGTAAGCTGCTTAGGCGATAACGGGTGCGAACAGGCATTGATTCGGGTTACCGATACCGGACAACCGATCCCGGATATCGAGATCGAACCGATCGTCGGTGGGTATGATCCTGATCCGTTAGAACATGGTGAGGGGATTGGCCTCTGGGAGGTACAGACGATTATCGAAGCGCATGGTGGGCGACTCTCAGTCAGAGAAAACAGTCTCGAACGGACGGTGATTGAGATCGCACTCCCCCGGGCACGACAACAGGATGAGTAGCCCTCTTCCTGAACGACAGGGCTAAGCAAACAACTACCGGTTGTCAGTCTGGAGTGACAGTACGGATATCTGTTATCTCAAACCGCGCTCCGCCCGCTTTGCTGGTGGTTACTGCCACGTTCCAGCCGTGGGCGTCACAGATCCCTTGGACGATCGATAATCCGAGGCCAGTCCCATCAGTCGCAGTTGAGTAGCCCCGGTTAAACACCTCCTCGCGGTCTTCAGGCGGAATTCCGGTGCCATCATCGGCGATAAAGAGGCCGCCTGAGGCCACTGTTCCGACGGTTACTGTTACATCCTCTCCACCGTGTTCAACTGCGTTTCGAAAAAGGTTCTCTAACAGTTGCTTGAACCGATCAGGGTCGGCCTGTATGATAGCCTCATCCGCGGTCGTGAGTGTGGCCGTGTTGGTTTCAACGTGCCGCCAACACTGATCGGCGATCGCTGAGACGGTGACATCTTCCACCCCATCGACCGGTTGCCCTGTCCAAACGACGGTTAGCACGTCATCGATGATATCGTCAATTCGACTGAGATTTGTTGTAATTACCTCCGCGTGCTCTTGATCAAGCATCTCGGCGCGCCCCTTGGCAACATTCAGCGGGTTCCGGATATCGTGCGAGATGACCGCAGCGAACTGTTCGAGTCGTTGTTTTTGCTGTTGGAGTTGCTGCTTTCGTTTGTTACGTTCGGTGATGTCGGTGTAGATGGCAAATCCAAACTCCCGACCGTCTTGTTCGTATGGGATCCCGCGGTAGAGAAAGTCTCGTGGGCCGTCAGCCGTGAGACGGGTGACAACACCGGAGTTGTACTTCCCGTCAGCCGTGCGTTGATCAAATCGGGTGGCTTCGGTATCTGCTTCCGGTGGGACGATGAATTCGTTGAGTGATTCGCCCAGCATGCTGTCTGAATCATATCCAAACACCTCACCGAAGGCAGGATTCACTGTGCGAACGATCGGCTTTGTATCGATGAGTTCAAATTCAACGACTGGATCACCGATAAGTTCGAACAGGTTCTCAAATCGGCTTACCGAGTCTGGGTGGGTCATGTGATTTTTGTCTGCTGTCCAATGTACGCTCATTATTTGAGAGCAAAATAAATTATGATTTGTTTTTCTATTTGCACTATATCATCCGCATCACCGTAATAAAAAGACTAATTTGAGTGCTTTGATTAGGTTTTTCGAGCCAAATCCGGCTATCTTTCTTGTTCTTTTTGTTTTGTAGAAGAGATTTTTATATTTGTTCTTAAACTCAATCAGTCGAGAAACCACACGAAAAGGCACTATGCAGTAGATCGCCTCCGCGGCAAGTGCTCACCCATTAGAGGCCTGATTGGGGTGTTGTCGATTTGCACCAACAAGGACTGAACAGGCGGTTTCGACAGCCATCGATGAGATGGTAGACAGACGGGGTGAGAGTTGTGACACCCGAAACGGGGCCCAGGGCCTGAGACAACCCGTGATCACCCACCGGGAACCGCGGAAACGCCTTTGACTGTGCACCGCGAGAAGGTAGATATGGACTCATCGTCGGCCGACGCCAGCCCACAGTTCGATGAGATCGACCCGCCGCCGACAGCCGACAACTGGCTCGATCTGATCGATCACCTCACCGGCGAACTCGCCGGAAACGAAGAAGCACTCGAATGCGAACTTGACAACGTAACCCTCGACATCCCGATGTGGATGAGCCCCGATGCTGACACCGCTCGCTGGAAGTTTGACGGCGACGTAACCGTCAGCCTCGGCGAAGTGCGCGTCCCGCTTCGTGAGTGGCGCGAATACTGGGACAACGCAGAGTAGTCATCCCATCTCGACATCGGGTTCGAGATCACGTTCCTCATCGCTGTCATCGACCTCAGCGTCGATATTCGAGTGGTCGATCTCCGTGAGATTCGCCAACAGTTCGTCGATGTTGTCGAGACCGAGAAGTGACCGCGTTTCCTCGTCAAACTCCCGGCTTTCGAGTGCGGCGGCCGCCGGCTGGCTGTCGCTGCCGCTGAGATGGCCGCCGTAGCGACCGACCAGCGAGGTGAGTTCCTGCGGAATAATAAACGTCGAGGAGTCACCTTGGCCGATGCGTTCGAGGCTCTCCATGCCGCGTTCGATGATCGCGCGTTCGCCCATCGACTCGGCGGATTTCGCGCGAAGCACCGTCGAGACGGCGTCACCCTGCGCCTCAAGGATTTGGCTCTGTTTGTCACCCTGTGATCGGATGATGTCGGCCTGCTTGTCACCCTCAGCGGTTTCGACCGCGCTGCGGCGTTCACCCTGTGCTTCGAGGATCATCGCACGGCGGCGGCGCTCGGCGGAGCTCTGTTCTTCCATCGCGTTTTTGACGCCGGTAGCGGGGCTGACCTCCCGCACCTCGACGGCTTCAACGCTGATCCCCCACTCGTCGGTCGGCTCATCAAGATCACGGCGAATGCGGCTGTTGATCTCATCGCGTCGGGAGAGCGTGTCATCGAGTTCGAGATCGCCGATCACGGCCCGGAGTGTTGTCTGGGCGAGATTCGAGATCGCGGTTTCGTAGTTATCGACCTCCAGAAAGGCCTTCTTCGCGTCGACGATCCGGTAGTAGACGACGGCGTCGGCGGTGACCGGCGAGTTATCGCGGGTGATCGCCTCCTGTGGAGCAACGTCGATGACGCGGGTACGGACATCGAAGCCGTAGGTACGAGAGACAAACGGCGGCACGAGGTGCAGCCCCGGTTCGAGCAGGCTGCGGTATTCGCCGAAGACCGTCAGCGCGCGTTTCTCGTAGGCATCGACGATCTCGACCGCACTGACAAGCGTGGCCGCGAGAACAAAGAGGGCAAGCGCGCCGACGGCAACGATCGGATCGAGACTGGCGAAGGCAAGTAGCCCGACGACGGCAGCCCCAGCGGCGGCCACCGTTCGCCAGACACTGTCGGGGATGTCGTCGCTGAGGGTGGCGAGCTCATCGAATGTAGAGCGGGAGGACATAACGGAATAAGACGGCGGCGACACTTACGCCTATCCCCCGCTGGCGACGGTATCGATGGGATCGAGCCGAAAGGAGTGCTTTTGGGCTCACAGAACCGAACACCTGTGTGTTCAGCCTCAACGTCCCTGTTCCGGGGGCCGTCAAGCGGCTCACAAGCGATCTCCAGCCGCAGCTGCTCGATTTCGAGCGGGTTCGGAGCGACCACACACTTGTAGTCAAGCGATTTCCGGACGACGAGTTGGCAAACGGCCACCCGGAGCATCAGTTGGCGACGCTGCAGGAGCGGCTCCGCCCGGTTATCAGCGGGTTGCCGGCCGTCGAGGCGAAGGTCGCCGGGATCGACAGCTTCGATGAGCCGGTGCGTGGCGATGGCCCGGTGGTGTATCTCACCATCGAGAGCCCTGGCCTCCACCGGATTCATCGGGCATTCACCGATACGTTTGGGGCGATCGACGGGCTCGAAGGCGACGACTACACACCACACGTGACGCTGGCCCGCGGCGGATCGGCGGCGGCAACAGCGGTCACAGAGCAGTTGCAAAACCAGGCGGTCGAACCGGTCGTCTGGACGGTCTCGGAGCTCGTGATCTGGGATTCGAGACACCGCACGCCGGCGGCGCGGTTCGGGCTGCCCGCGTGACCGCGTTGGTGCTACCGTGATTCCAGCCGCATCGCCATCGGCTCTCTCGGGTGCATCGTCAGCGACCCTCGAAGCTCAAGGGCGTCGCCGAGGTAGTCAAGTCGGTACTCTTGGGCGACGGTGGCCAAGATCAGCTTCGCTTCGAGCATCGAGAACTGCTTGCCGATACAGTGTCGGGGGCCGCCGCCGAACGGGAAGAACGAAAACCGCGGGCGGTCAGCGACACGCTCCGAGTTGAAGCGATCAGGGTTGAACTGATCAGGGTTGTCATACCACCGCGGCGACCGGTGAACGACCCACTGCGGCAACATAAGCCCGCTGCCGGCCGGGATGCGGTAGCCGCCGATCTTGACATCGGTTGCTGCCTCGCGGAACAGCGTGTACACCGGCGGATACAGCCGCATCGCCTCGTTGAGCACCTGTTCGGTGTACTCCAGCTGTCGGGCGTCGGCTGCCGTCGGCGTCGACCCATCGAGGACGGAATCAAGTTCGGCATGGAGACGACGCTCAACTTCAGGATGCTGGGAGAGCAGATACCAGGTGTAGGTCAACATGAGCGCGGTCGTGTCGTGACCGGCCAACAGCATCGTCATCATCTCATCGCGGATCTGTCGGTCGGTCTGTTCGCCGCGATCTTTCGCCCGGAGCAACAACGACAGCAGATCCATCGGCTCATCAGTGTCGGTGTCGACAGGGGTCTCCGCGCCGGCTTCGTAGCCGCGCCGACGGCGGTCGGCGACGATGTCGTCGATCACCGATTCAAGATCATCGATGGCCGCCCGAAACTCGCGGTTTTCGGCGGTCGGGGCCCAATCAGGGATTAGCCGGCGGAACGGGTCGGGCTCGAAACGCGCACCCAGCGGTTCGAGATTCTCCTGGATCGTCCGAATCCGCTCGTCGCTGATATCGGTGCCCAACATCGCGGTGACGATGATCCGCACGGTGAGCCGGGCCATCTCGATTTGGATATCGAGGCGGTCGCCGTCGGCCCAGTCGCCGACCGTTGACTCGGTGTGCTCGACCATCATATCGCCGAGCGTCCGGATGCGACGACCGTGGAAGGCGGGGTTTGCCAGCTGCCGTTGCTGTTGCCACGTCTCACCCTCGCTCAGCAGCAGCCCATCACCCAGCAGCTCGTAGATCGCGTCGTCGCCGAGATCCAGTTTCGGGAACCGATCGGGTTCGGAGACAAGCACCCGTTTGATGTCCTGTGGGTTCGTCAGCATATACAGCGGGATCGGGCCGAGGTCGAAGGCGACGACATCGCCGTAGGCATCGGCGCAGGCTGTCATGAACTGGAAGGGATCATCGGCGAACTGTTGACCGTTGCCGAACAGCGGGACGCCCTGTGGGCCTGGGGGGCGAATACTCATAGATATTGTTGGGGGCGAACGAGATTAAGCGTTCGGCTGGGGGCTCCCAAGCGGGGGTGTCCTGTGGCACTACCGCGAAGCAAACCGTCCGCAACAAACGGTTTAGAACAGCGCCCCAAGCAGCACAAACAGCACTACCACCAACAACGCATACACAGAGATTCCGGCCGCATAGAGCTTCGATACGGGTTCATCCTCGAAGCCGGCACGCGGCGAAAGGAGAAAGAAGAGCATCGCCGGGGTCGACAGCACGATCCGTCCGATATCCGCCCGCCCGTTGGCCAACAGTCGCCGGAGGGTTTGCTCGTATTCCATCGGTGTTGTGAGGGCGTTGTCAGCGACGGACAAAAAGACCGCGAGACGGGATGAAGGCTGGCGTGCGACGACGAGCCCGCTTGTAATAGCGGTCACACCAGCCTCAGATCGGATCGTCCGGATCGTGGCTCTCGGCGACCGATTGGGCTTCCGTCGCGTACCGAGGTTGCTCGTCGGGATCAACCGGGGTAAGATCATCCGCGTCGGCTTCGATGGCGGCGGTAATCGGCTCGCTGCGCTGTTGGAGGAGCGTTGCCGACAGCTCCTTGCGAAGCTGTTGGGTGCCGTCAGTCGTCGCATACACGAAAGAGATCAGGTTGCGATCGTCGTACTCACGTTCGACCAGCCAGAGCCGGGTCATATCAAGAGATATCGAAGGAACAACATGTGGCTGTCGATCCGACACGACTCGGTCAGTGCCGCGATCACGTTACGTTCAATTGTGTGCCACCGGTAGTGTCGATGATGGATGGTAGAACGCTTCGGGAACGCGCCGGCGAGCTGCCGACCGAGCCCGGCGTCTATCAGTTTCAGGCCGGCGATCGGGTGTTGTACGTCGGCAAGGCGGTCGATCTTCGCTCTCGGGTGCGTTCCTACACCGACCCACGCAGCGACCGCATCGCACAGATGGTCACCCGAGCAGCAGCAATTGAGGTCGCCGTTACCGACACCGAGACCCAGGCCCTCCTGTTGGAAGCCAACCTGATCAAGCGGCATCAACCGCGGTACAACGTCCGCCTGAAGGACGACAAATCCTATCCGTTGGTGCAGTTCACCGACCACGAGATCCCACGCATCGAGAGCACCCGCGACCCCAACGACGCCGCAACCGTCTTCGGCCCCTTCACAGACAAGGGCCGGGTCGAAACCGTGGTCAAGGCGATCCGGTCGGTCTACGGGCTGCGTGGCTGTTCAGAACACAAATACGAGAACCGGGAGCGACCCTGCCTCGATTACGAGATGGGGTTGTGTTCGGCCCCCTGTACCGGTGAGATCGACGCCGAGCACTACCGCGAGAACGTGGAGTCGGCGATCCGGTTTTTCGAGGGCGAAACCGGCGTGTTGGCCGATCCTCTCCGCCAGGAGATGGAGACCGCCGCTCAGGAACAGGCCTTTGAGCGGGCCGCCAACCTCCGCGATCAACTCGATACCGTCGAGACGATTCATGATGACAGCGAGCGCGCGGTTGCCAGCGGCGATGCGGCTGAGGGGGGTGGCAGCGAGGCGGTCGCGGACGTGCTTGGCGTCGCTGTCGACGGCGACCAGGCGACCGTCGCCCGGCTTCGCAGCGAGGGCGGCCAGCTCGTCGATCGCTCACGGCACAGCCTTGATGCTCCCGACGAAGCCGACGGCGGCGACCGTGTGGCTGCGTTGTTGGCGGCGTTTCTCCCGCAGTATTACGCCGAACGCCAACTGCCGGATGCGATCTTGCTCTCCGAACGCCCGGGCGATAATGACGTGATCGAGTGGCTGGAGAGCGAGGGCGTTGCAGTTCGGGTGCCGGGAGCCGGCCGGGAGGCAACCCTCGTCGAGCTTGCGCTGAAAAACGCCAGACAAGGGCCGGTCGATGGCGACCCGCTGGCGGCCCTCGGCGAGGCGCTTGGGATCGACCGCCCGGGCCGGATCGAGGGGTTCGATGTAAGCCACAGCCAGGGGAAGGCGGTCGTCGGTAGCAACGTCTGTTTTGTCGACGGCAGCGCGGAGACCGGCGACTACCGCCGGAAGCGGCTCACCGACCGCAACGATGACTACGCCAACATGCGGGAGTTGATCGAGTGGCGAGCGAACCGCGCCGTGGAGGATCGTGACGACCGATCCGATCCTGACCTCCTGCTTGTTGACGGCGGCGAAGGCCAACTTGGGGCCGCGATGGATGCCCTCGACAAGACGGGGTGGGACGTGCCGGTCGTCGCCCTTGCAAAAGACGAGGAGTTGGTGGTCACGCCGGATCGCGTCTTCGACTGGCCGAACGACGCCGACCACCTCCATGTCTGTCAGCGCGTCCGCGATGAGGCCCATCGGTTCGCCGTTCAGTACCACCAGCAGCTTCGGGATGACGTGTCGACCGCACTTGATGGGGTTCCCGGCGTCGGCCCAGAAACCCGAAAGCGGCTACTCCGCCGATTTGGCAGCGTCGACAACGTGCGGGATGCCTCACAAGCCGATCTGCAGGCCGTCGACGGCGTCGGCGAAAAAACAGCAGCGACGATCGCGGAACGACTGTGAGGCCGTGAGCCCGAATCCATACATCATTAAGGTCACTGAGCCGGTGGGGCTGGTATGGACTACACGCTAGCCGTTGAGAACGCGCCGGAGACGATCGCGGGTGGAACAGGCGTCCTCCTGCTGCATCCCTCGATCGGCGAAACCGACCGCATCGACACCGACTTTTTCAAAACCGACACCGACCACTTCCTCGTCGTCTCAACGCGGACGACCGCTCGGGAGGTCGAACAGAAGCTTGAACACTACGATGTCGACGAGGACAGCGCGGTCATCCTCGATACGCTGTCGGTCGAGCGCGGCTACTCCCGGCGCGGCACCGACGATGTCCACTACGTCTCCGCCCCCGACGACCTCGACGGGATCGTCGCCAAGGTTGAGGCGTTCCTCACCAGCCACGACGGAAAGGTTCGGCTCAGCGTCGACTCCATCACCGAGATGATCTACTACGCCGACGAGGACGGCGTCGTCGATGCAACCGAAAACCTGTGTGGGCTGCTGGCCGACCACGACGCCGTTGGCCTCTTCCACCTCTCAAAGGAGGTACACGACGAGGCGACGATAGATCGGTTCCGCGAGCGCTTCGACGGTGTCATCGATCTCGACGACGACGGCAGCGTCACTGCCGAATTTTAACCGGCCGCCGATCACCCGATTCGGTAGGTTGCCTCAACGGATGCACTGACAGTGACATCATCAGGCTGGAGCTCCGTCGAGCCCACAGAAGCCGCTTCGGCGACGTCGTAGCGTTCGTAGGTCGGCGAGAGCCCGCCACCGGCGGCGTTGAGCCGCTGTACCGACACCACACGTGAGTCGACGCGGGCGGCGAGGACATCCGCCTCGTCACGGGCGGTATCGACAGCCGCTTTGAGGGCATCCTCCCGCAAGGATTCGCGGGTCGACGCCGAAAGCGTATACTCGATGCGGCCGATCGAGTCGGCCCCGCCATCGATGGCAGTATCGATCACGTCGCCGGTGGTATCGACATCGTCGACCTCGATGGTGGTCGTGTGGGTGCCCTCGTAGCCGGTCTGCTCGGGCTCCGCACCCGGTTCGCGGCGGTCGTACTGTGGGTGGATCGCAAACCGCCCAGTTGTGAGTTGATCGTCGGATAAGCCAGCATCGCGGAGGGCCTGTCGCAGGCTGTCGGAGCGTGTTGACAGCGCGTCGCGGACGGCGGCCGCGCTGTCGCCGGTGGCCTCAACGCTGGCGTCGATGACCGCACGGTCGGGGGCGGCCTGCATCTCAGCTGAGCCGGTAACGGTGACTGTCCGACCACTATCACCGCCACCAGCGGCGGTATCGGTTGCTTGTTGTGCGGTGCCGAGACAGCCCGAAAGGCCGGCCGCGCCGGCTGCTGCCGTACCGATAATAAAGTCACGTCGTTGCATGGCAGCTCTGAGGCGGCCAACAGATGAATAGGTTCCTAAAGCTGAAACGGCGGTTTGAGTCGGCCCTGGCGGCTACTCACGGAGCTCGGCAAATGTCTTCTCGGCCCACTCGATAGCGTAGGCCGCCCCGTGGTCGCGGGAGGCCGTGGTATCAAGCGCGCTGAACGGCGTCGGAATGTCGAGGTCGTGTTTGATCGCCGCACAGGCGTACTCGGTCGCTTCGGGGAACGTCATCTCGTTGCGGGCGACCGCCCGCGAGAGATCATCGAGCCGCGGTTCAAGTCGGCTCCCAGCATCGACCCACGCCTCATAAAGCGGCGCGAGTTCGTCGTCGTCAGCCCACGCGGCGAACACCTCGCGGGTCTGGAGGCCAACCCAGCCCTCAAATAGGGCGGCGGCGACCTGATAGACATCGGCCCCGTTGAGCCCGACCGCGGCGTCAAGATTGGGATACTGCTCGCCGAAGAAGGACAGGAAGTGTTCGGGCACATCGCAGTCAAGCTGAACCAAGGCTTCGGCGATAAGGAAGTTGAGAAACTCATCGGGGGTGTTCTCGGCGCGCTGTTTGCAGAGCACCGTTGGCGGCTCAGTCTGGGTCGTCCAGACGACGGTTCCGTCATCAGGGGTGCCGATGGTAAAGGTATCACCGGCGTACTCCTCAAGGACGGTTGGGGCACTGTCGGGCAGCCAGTCGGCGGGGTAGCTGGCCGGATCGAGGCGGTCGGCCAGCAAACCAAGATCCTCGGCGACCGCCGGCGGCAGCGTCTCAAAGTCAGTTTGAACATCCAGCACGATCGCCTCGGGGGCGTGTTGCTGGCGGACGGTCGACAACAGCGGTGGGAGTGATCGTTCGGAGAACATTAGGCGAAGACGTACGAGAGGATAATTCCGACCGAAAAGACGGCCGACAGCAGCACGGTGCCGAGCACAACCTTGGTGGCCTGCGACATATCGTCGGCTTTGGGGGGGCTGATAATAAACCCTTCACTGCTCGCAGCCGACCGCTCGCACCGGCGCGCCGTCGCCGCCGAGGGCAAGCGGGTACGCCCGGAGCTCGAAGCGGTCGTCGACGCCACCGAGGTTGGTCAGGTTCTCAACGATCACGCAGTTCTCGCCGAGCAGCGCGTGGTGGGCCGCAACATCGGTCGGCTCGTCGTCGCCGGCCCGCGCCCTCGGCGTCGGATCGGGGCTGAGCGCGTCGACGCCGACCGCCAGCCCGTGGTCGGCACAGCGGGCCGCCGTTTCGGGTGCAATGTAAGGGTGGTCGAGATAGCGGTCGGTGTCCCAGTGATCATCCCAGCCAGTCCAGCAGACAACCATGTCAGCGTCGGTCAGCACGTCGCCTGCGGGAAGTCGCTTCGGGGTGATTGCCTCGCGGGGCTCACAGTCCCGGCAATCGACCCGAACGGCATCGAAAGCGAATCGGTCGAGTGAGAACGCCGACAGCGGGTCGCCGTTGGGTTCGGTGTGTCGCGGCGCGTCGATGTGGGTGCCGGTGTGACTGCCACATGAGAGGGATTCAACATGGTAGCCGTCGGCGGCGTGGGTCGCGTGGTCGGTCACGCTGACCGCTGGATCACCAGGATAGGTCTGCATCCCATCCTCGATGGGCTGGGTGAGGTCGACGTGGTCGGGCATGGGTTGGACTCACTGTGAGTGGGCAAAGAGATTGGTGTCGCCGGCGATCCACCTGCCGCTGTCACGGTGGAAGGTGCCGATCGTAGACGTAGCGACGATGGCCGACCGCTTCGACGATCAGCCGATCTCCGTTTCGATCCCACGTAATGATCGCTCGGTAATCGCCAGCGCGGAGTGTGTAGTACGGATAGTTCGATAGCGATTTGAGCCGGTGGTCAGGCCAGTCCTCGGCTTCGGCGAGCTTCTGCAGGATTCGTTCGCGTGGTTCGGTGTCGAGATCAGCGAGCTGGTCGTCGGCCTGTGGCGTGATCTCGACCGTGGGCATCTACTTCTCGACCCCGTATTTCTCCATCACGTCGTCGAGCGGAACCGTGTCGCCCTCCTCACGCTGCTTACGACTGGTGGCAAGATCATCCAACGCCTCGTCGGAGAGCCGAACTGGTGGATCGACCCATGCCCGCAACGCATCACGGATCGCCTCCGAGCGAGAGGTGTAGCCGCGTTGGTGGTACTCATCGTCGATCTGCTCAACCAACTCAGTCGGCACGCGCACATCGATTTTGGTCGTTTCGGCCTCGTTCTCGGAGCGATCGGTGTCGGTGCTCATACTTTGTGAGACGCGTGTCGCACACAAAACACTTTGCTCCCAATCGCTGCCCCGACCGGGTTGGGTCGATTGTGTCGGGCTGTCCGCGGTGCGGATCGAGCCATCGGATACTCCCACTTCGGTGCGGCTTCACACAAAAATAGTCACAACAACGACTTTACCGCCACCGGACGCGACCACAGGTATGTATCTGGATATCGGTAATGCACTCGGCGGCAGTCCCGGTCTCACCGAAGACACCCTTGATCACCTCGATGAGCGAGTCGGGATCGCTCATGAGCGCATCGAGCAGGGCCGCGCGGACAACGAACACGGCTACGCCGCGCTCAACCTCCCCAAGACGGTCGACACCGACGCAATCCGCGCGGCGGTTGAGCCGTTCGGCACCCCCGAGGCCGTGCTGACGGTCGGCATCGGCGGTAGCGCGCTCGGTGCGGCGACCATCTCCGCTGCCCTCGCGGATCAGACCGACGTTGAGGCGCACTTCCTTGACAACGTCGACCCCGAGGACACCGCCGAACTCCTCGATTCGCTGCCGCTCGACGACACCGTCGTCAACGTCGTTTCGCGGTCGGGGACGACCGCTGAAACGCTCTCGAACTTTCTTGTCGTCCGCGAAGCGATGGCCGATGCCGGCGTCGACTGGACCGAACAAACCTTTGTCACGACTGGCGACGACGGCAATCTCCGAGATCTCGCCGATACACACGATCTCCAGTCGCTGAACGTCCCGGAAGGCGTGCCGGGTCGCTTTTCGGCCATCTCGACGGTTGGGCTGGCCTGTGCCGCGCTGCAGGGCCTCGATATCGAGGGCGTCGTCGCCGGTGCCCAAACCGCGATGAACGACCTTTCGGGGTCGCTGTATGAGTCGCCGGCCTACGCCTACGGCGCGGTCTGTTACGGCCTCGCCGAGCGTGGCGCGCTGACCAACGCGATGATGCCGTATGCGGAATCACTGGAATACTTCGCCGAGTGGTTCGCCCAACTGTGGGCCGAGAGCTTGGGGAAAGAACAGGTCGGCCAGACGCCGGCCCGCGCACTCGGCGCGACCGACCAACACTCCCAACTCCAGCTCTATCGGGCCGGCCCCCGCGATAAGCTTGTGACGCTCGTCCGACCGCGCGAACGCGAGGACATCGACATCCCCGAAACCGATCTCGAAGGATTATTCTATCTCGGCGGCTCCGGGCTTGGCGACCTACTGGATGCGGAGTTCGAGGCGACCGAAGCCAGCCTCGCCGCCGAGGGGCGGCCCAACGTCCGCATCGAGATCGACACCGTCGACGCCGAGAATATCGGCGAGTTGTTGTACGCGATGGAGGCCGCAACCGTGATCTACGGCGAACTCGCCGGGCTGTCAACGTTCACCCAACCCGCTGTCGAATGGGGGAAGAAGGCCGCCCGCGGGCTGCTCGGCGGTGGCGACTTCGCGGAAGCCGAGGCGGTCGCTGACAAGCGCACCTTCGAGATCGAGTGAGCACCCAAATCGGTGTCCATAACAGGGGCGGCGGCGTAGCCAACCGATAATGGCGACCGATACCGTCGGCTGGGAGCCGCGGGCGAAGGCCCTCGGCGAAACGCTCCTGATCGTCTTTGGGGCGTATCTGTTTGCCAGCGTCGTGCTCGCCGCGGTGAACCCACCACTGATCGACGCCGGGATCGTCACCCCCGGCAGCACCGAGGAGTATCTTTCGCAGTTCGCGCTTCAGTACGCCGGCTTTCTGGTGGTTGCCGGCTGGTACGCCCTTGCTGTCAGAGACGACCCGTTGATCCCGTGGGCGACGCCTAGCCGCCGGGGGCTCGGCCTCATCGTCGCCGGGATCGTCGTCCTCGTCGGTGCGAACAACGGGATCACCCGACTGTTCGCCGCCGTTGACGTGAGCCTCGGCGACAACGCCGCCGTGACTGTCGGTGCCGGTGAGCCAGCCTACCTGCTGACGATGGTTGTCTTTTCGCTACTTGTTGTTGGGCCAGCCGAGGAACTGCTGTTTCGCGGTGTTGTCCAGGGACGGCTGCGGGAAACGTGGGGGGTCTGGCCGTCAATTCTTGCGGCAACGGTACTCTTTGGGCTGAGTCACGCCTCTGTCTCCGGCGGTGCCGCCGGGATCGCTGCCTACATTGTCACCGCAACGCTGCTCGGCGTGCTGTTGGGCTATCTCTATGAGCGCACCGACAATATCGTCGTGCCGGCGGTCATCCACGGCGTCAACAACGCCGTCATCTTTGCGTGGCTCTATCTGGGCGAGGTTGGCGTTGTCTGAGACAGGCGATACCGACAGCTTAACTCGGGTTTTTGCGGGCAAGGTCGCTGCCGCAGATCCGACAGCGATCGAGATTGTCGTCGTAGGTGCGGCCACAGCCCTGACACTGGAACTGCCACTCCCGCTGTTCGGTGATCCCCTCCTGGGCGATCACGTTGACGGCGACGTTGAGCCGATCGGCGACGTTCTGCATCGCGTAATCGTCGGTGACTAATGTCCCGTCAAGTTCGAAGGCGGCGGCGATAAGCACCATATCGGTGTCGCTGAGTTCGTCGGCATCGCCGGTTTCGGTTGCCGCGCGGTTGATCTTTGCAACCGTCTCCTCGGAGGGGATGTGAATGTGCATCCCCGCGCCTTCCTCGGCGTCGAAACGGAAGGCGTGTTCGCCCTCCAACTCCTCGTGGACTTGTGGAACCGAGGCGGTGTCCTCATCGGTGTGATACTCGTTGATAAATGCCGACGTGTCGAGAATCTGCATATAGTTACCGAGAAACAACGATGTAGTCTTTGACCGCATCAACGGCACCGGCTGGGATTTCGAGGCGGCCGTCCTCGTTGGCCGGGAAATCGGCGGCCGCCGCCGAGATCCCCTCGTTGGGGGTGACAAGCAGGTCGTGGAGCCGACCGGTTTTGAGATCCATTGTAATGTTGTAGAGGTCGCCGAGTTCCGTCCCGTCGGCGCCCATCACGGCTTTGCCCGAGAGGTTTTCCGCGAGTATGTCAACCATGCCTGAGGTAGGCGGGCGGACTCATATAAACGCCACGGGCGCGTCCGACAGCCGTCAGCGATGAGGGGCGGCGCACAGTCTGATCGCCGAAACGTGTTGATACCCGATGATTCGGGGGGAGGCTTTTGGGTGTTGCTGCCGCAGTAGTATGAAATGGGGTCAGGCGATCTCGAACGAAGTCTTGGGCTGTACTCGACGATGATGATCAGCATGGGTGCGATGATCGGCAGTGGGATCTTCGTCCTTCCAGCCCTTGGCTACAAAAAAGCCGGCCCCGCGGTAGTGGTGGCGTATCTCCTTGCGGCGATTATCGTCTTGCCCGCCGCACTGTCGAAAGCCGAGATGGCGACCGCGATGCCGGAGTCCGGCGGAACGTATCTCTACATTGATCGCGCTATGGGGCCGTTGTTCGGAACGATCGCCGGCATCGGCGCGTGGTTCTCGCTGATATTCAAAAGCTCCTTTGCCCTTGTCGGCCTCGGCGCGTATCTGCTGTTGCTTGTGCCGATCTCACAGGGCCAGATCGTTATCGTCGCCCTCGCTCTCGGGACGTTGGTCGTCGTGCTCAACATCTCGGGCACGAAGCTCAGCGGGCAGGTGCAGGCGATCATCGTCAGCCTGGTCATCGTTGGTATCACCGCCTTCACGATCAACGCGGGGCTGTTTGCCGAGACGAGCCGGTTTACGCCGCTTCGAACAGACGGCAACACCGGGATCGTGACCGCCGCGGCCTTCGTGTTTGTCTCCTATGCCGGCGTGACCAAGATCGCCAGTGTGGCAGAGGAGGTCAAAGAGCCCGGCAAAAATCTCCCGCGGGCGATGCTTGGCTCACTGGGGATTATGGCCGTTATCTATATCGGCGTCGTCGGTGCGGTGGTCGGACTCGCCGATCCGTCGGTGTTGAAAACGGGTGGCCCGGATGGAACCGCATCGCTGACACCGATGGCAGACGGGGCGGCGATGCTGTTCGGTGGGGCCGGGGTCGTCGTTATCTCGGTGATCGCGGTCGTCGCGCTGACCAGTATGGCAAACGCCGGCGTGCTTTCATCCTCGCGGTTTCCGCTGGCGATGAGCCGAGATCAGCTGTTGCCACCGATTCTCAGACGGATCGATCGGCGGTTCAAAACCCCGCGGAATGCGGTGTTGCTGACCGGGGCCGTCCTGTTGCTGTTGATCGCCTTCGTGCCGGTGATCGAGTTGGCAAAGCTCGCCAGCGCGTTTCAGATTCTCGTCTTTTCGTTTTTGAACCTCGCGCTGATCGCGTTTCGGGTCGGGAATCCGACAAGCTATGAGCCGGCGTTTACCGCGCCAGGGTACCCGTATGTGCAGGTGTTTGGCTTTCTCGGGTGTATGGCCCTGTTGACACAGATGGGGCTGGTGCCGCTGCTCGGGGCCGGCGGGATCATCATCGGTGGAGCGGTCATCTACCTGTTGTACGGCCGCTCGCGAACCGACCGCGTCGGAGCAGCCAGTCAGTACCTCCAGCGACGACGTCGAAAGGAGACACCCGAACCGGAGAGCGATTAATCGGTCGCCGACGGATCGTAATCGCGTCGAACAACGATCACGGGGTCGCCGGTTTCGTCGCCGATGCGATCCGGCAGGCTACCGAAGATGTGGTCGCTGAGCCCTGACTGGGCCTCGTACATGACGACCGCGTCGTAGTCGGCGGCGACAGTGAGGATCTCGCTGTCGTGACTATCGCCCTCGACTACGAGTGTATCAACGGCGTCGGCATCGAAGCCAGCCTCAAGCATTTCCTCGCGGGTTTCGGTGACGATTTCCTCGGCGTGGTCGCGTGATTCCTCGCCCTCGGCGACGTGAAACAGGGTGATCTCACGAGTTGAATCCTCACACAGGATATCGACAAACCTCGGAAGACGATCGACGTTGTCGGCCGCTGGAATCGGAACCAGAATACGGTCAATCCCGTCGGTTGAAGCGGGATTGAGCTCCGCTGTGCAGTCTTCTTCGATCATCACCCGGTCGATGGTCGCGGCCCGTTGTTTCCCAAAGACAAGTCGGGTTCGAGCTGTCGCCCCCACGTCGCGGAACTGGTCGGCGATCTCGTCCAGTGTTGTCTGGGCCTCGGCTTCGAACTGCTCGCGGGCGGCTTCAACCGGTGTCTGTTCGGGAACCGCAAAATGGCCGAGCACAACGACATCCAACGATGCAAGATCGTTGACTAACACCGGCGATAATGCCTTGTGATCCGGGAGTTCGAACGGAATGAGGATGGTGTCTGTCATACCCGCAGGTTACCGACGCAGGTGAATATAGCTGTGGAACAGGCAGGACGACCGCACGGGGAGACGCCAGCAGTGGCGACAAGGAAATTTGAAAGGCTTAACTCCGATGGCCTGTTTCCACCGGTAACGCGGTTGCCGGAGTTCTCTGCATGTCAGATCACGATACCTCACTGCGAACCCCGATCGTTGCTGTCCTCGGCCACGTCGATCACGGCAAAACCAGCCTGCTGGATAAGATCCGCGGCTCAGCGGTCAGCGAGGGCGAGGCCGGCGCGATCACCCAGCATATCGGCGCGACGGCCGTTCCACTCGAAACGATCGCCGACATGGCTGGCGATCTTGTCACAGTCGAGGACTTCGACCTGCCGGGGCTGCTGTTTATCGATACGCCCGGCCACCACTCGTTTTCAACGCTGCGCTCACGAGGCGGCGCGCTCGCCGATCTCGCGATCCTCGTTGTCGACGTCAACGATGGCTTCCAGCCACAAACTGAGGAAGCTCTCGACATCCTCCAGCGCACCGGCACGCCCTTTGTCGTCGCCGCCAACAAAGCCGACACGACACCAGGTTGGAATCCAAACGAGAACGCCCCGATCAAGCCAAGTTACGACGCCCAAAGCGATACCGCCCGGCAGCGACTCGACGAAAACCTCTATGAGATTATCGGCCAGCTGTCGGACGATGGCTTTTCGGCGGATCTCTACTGGCGGGTCCAGAACTTCCAGAAAAACATCGGCGTCGTCCCCTGTTCCGCGCTGACCGGCGAGGGCGTCCCCGACATCCTCGCGGTGTTGATGGGCCTCTCCCAGCGGTTTATGAAAGCCGAGATGGAGATCGATGTGGCCGGCCCCGGCGAGGGGACAGTCTTGGAGGTCAAAGATCAACAGGGGTTCGGCGCGACGCTGGATGTCGTTGTCTACGACGGGACGATCAACGAGGGCGACCAGATCGTCGTTGGTGGGGTCAACGACCCGATCGTCACCGAGATCCGGGCGTTGCTCCAGCCGCAGCCCAACGCCGAGATCCGGGTCGAAAACCGCTTCGAACGCGTCGACGCCGTCGCCGCCGCCGCGGGTGTCAAGATCGCCGCCCCCGATCTGGATGAGGCGATGGCTGGCGCGCCGGTTCGGGTCGTCCGCGACCGCGATGTTGACGATGTGATCGCGGAAGTCGAAGCCGAACTCGCTGAGATCGAGGTCGACACCGAAGAGGAGGGCGTCGTCGTCAAAGCCGACACCCTCGGCAGTCTCGAAGCGATGGCCAACGCCTTACAGGAGGCCGAGGTGCCGATCCTCCGGGCGGAGGTCGGCGACGTGGCCCCACGGGATATCGCGGTCGCCGGCACAGCCAGAGAGCCCGAGCATACGGTGATTCTCGGGTTCAACGTTGAGGTGCTACCGGATGCCGAGCGCGAACTCGAACAAAGCGAGGTGACGCTGTTCGCCGACGACGTGATCTACCAGCTCGTCGAGGACTACGAGGAACACGTCGCGGAGATGCAGCGGGCCCAACAGGAGACGATCCTCGATAAGATCGTCCGCCCCGCCCGGTTTCAGATCCTCGACGATCACACCTTCCGGCAGTCCGACCCCGCGGTCGTCGGCGTTGAGATCATGTCGGGGACGATCAACAACAACACGAACGTCGCCAAATTCGACAACAACGAGCCGGATCGGGTCGGCGAGCTGTCGGGGATTCAAGCACAGGGTGACGACGTTGAGGAAGCCCGCGCCGGCGAGCGCGTCAGCGTCGCCATCGACGGGCCGACCGTTGGCCGCCAGATCGAGGAGGGCGACGAGCTCTGGATCGAACTCCCCGAGAAACACGCCAAGATCCTCGAACAGGAGCTCAACGACGAGATCCCGGCCGACGAGCTGGAGGCGTTGTCAGGGTATCTGAACAAGCGACGAAAGCGCGATCCGTTCTGGGGCAAATAACGTATCAAACACAGAAAGCGGTAGCACAACCCGCCTCTGTAGAGATGGGAGAGTGGTTGTGGGGGTGACGACTGAGTATGTCAGACTGCGATGAGGCGGATGCTCAAAAGGGGTCGTTGAAGCCAGCCGGCAGCTTAGAGGATGTACGCGCTGTTGTTCTCGATTCGGCGGGGGGCCTGTAGCTGCTTGTAGGTGCTTCCACCCGCCGGGGCTTGCGAGATGAAGGTGATCGATTCTGACTCGTTGAGTGGCGACACACCACTGATATCCGTCAAGGAAAACTCGACCACCATGAGATCGTTTTGGTCGGATATGATATCGGTGCCGTCTTCGAGCCCCTGTTTTGGATACAATTCGATCCCATCGCTGGCGGTGCCGGCACTCGTATTTGCACCGTTGACCACGGTCGCTTCGCCGTCGGTTTCGATGGTGTACGACACCTTGCTGAGGTTGATCGGGTCGGAGCCGGCGGCGAGTCGAACGCTCGCATTGAGCGTATCGATCGTGTTGTTTGCGTTTGTCTCAAGCCCGATTACCTCACCGACCTGAACGACATCGCTGACCTCGGCCGTCGTTTCTTCACCGGTTTGCTGTGCCTGTGATTGGAGGAGGCCGGCCGTGTTGATCAACACGCCCGCGGCGATCGCCGCGACTAACACCATCGCGATGAACACGATGAGCGTGCCGATCCCCACCTGACCTCGGTTCGCTGCGTTGAACATAGTGTGACGTCGCCCACCCGGAACAGGGTCGGCGATATCGGGACGAACTCCGAAGACGAATATAAAATTGTGGCAGCGATTTTCAAACAAGATAATTATAGTAGAATAATAGGAAGCATCGATTCAGCAGGCAGCACCGAAGTATATTGTGATGCTATTGCCGGTTTTCTGTAGTTATCTTTTTTAATATCTCGTCGATGGTTATTTCAGCCTCTCATCGTAATCTGTTGGTAGTCGCCTTTCGTGACTGAAGGTGACTGTGTGACTACTACCCGGAACAGGTAGGGGAAGTTACCCAACGCTTCCCGTTCGAGCTCCGGGGTGGTATTTTCTGTGGGACAGGAGTCACCCTGATCGAACAACTGACAACCAAAGACCGTGAGAGTATTGCCGCCAGCATCGTCGCATTCGATCGACAAGAAAAGCGGCTACTGACGCCGGACGAGATCAGTGTTTAGGAGTCGAGATCCGGTGTTTCGAGCGTTGTCTCCGCACTCGGGTCGAACGTCTCGTAGTGGACGACCGCATCGATCGGGCGGCGTCCCTTCCGTTCGTTATCGATGTCAGCCGTCGGCTCAGCGGGATAGCCGAGGGTGATGAGCATGACCGGCTCGTAGCCGTCAGGGATATCAAACTCCTCAACGAGGGCATCGGCGTCGAATCCTTCCATCGGACAGCTGGCAACACCGTGTGTCCACGCCGCATACATGAGCGTCATCGCCGCCAACGAGGTTGACCGGGTTGTCCATGTCTGACGGTCAGGTGCAGACATCCCAGCCATCGCTTCGACATTGTCTAACAGCGCGTCTCGTACGTCCGCATTCGGGATGTAGTCCTTCGCAAGCCAGTCGTCGAAAACGGCCTCAGCATGTGCCATCGGGTCGGTGTTGCCGAGTACCACAACGGCTGTGTCAGCGTCAACAACGTGGTCTTGGCCGTTCGCAACGGCTTTGAGTCGTTCTTTCGTTTCAGTATCGCGCAACGCGAGGAACTCCCACGGCTGGAGGTTGTATCCGGAGGGCGCAAGCGTTGTCGCTTCGAAGATGGCATCGAGTGTTGGCTGTTCGATCGACTCATCACTGTATTCGTGCACTGATCGCCGGGTCGAAACAGTATCTGTGAAGTCCACACCAGCAGAAGGGGGTGGACAGGGAAAACGACAGTGCTCACGGCGATATCGGTGTGTTGTCGACGGGCGAATGCACAACACCACCGGTCACTGCTGTCGTCGCACACTGATCACTGCTGTCGTCGCACACTGATCGGTTGAACCTATGTCGATACAGCCGGTGGTTGGACGCTGGTGACCTCCTATCTTTTTGACGATCCACACAGCAGCTATGGTATGGACAAGATTGCCTTCGGCACTGATGGGTGGCGTGCTACCCTCGATGTCTTCACCGACGACCGTGTCCGGATCGTTGGCGAAGCGGTCGCAACCTATCTTGAGGAGGAGGGGTACACCGATCCCGTCATCATCGGCTACGATGCCCGCGAAACCTCGCCGGGCTTTGCCGAGAGCCTCGCTGAGATCATAGCTGGCCACGGTTTCGACGTGCTGCTGCCGGAACGCGACTGCCCGACACCGGTGATCGCCTACGCGATCGTCAACCGCGGGCTCTCGTGTGCGCTGATGGTCACGGCCTCGCACAATCCACCGGAGTACAACGGCGTCAAGTTCATTCCCGAAGACGGCGCACCCGCCCTCCCCGAACGCACCGAGAGGATCGTCGACAACCTCGCCGAACCCGACCTCCTCCCTGAGGCGGAACACGGCGAGATCACCGAGATCGACCCTATCGCTGACCACGCCGACCACGCGAGCGATCTCGTCGGCGCGGATCTCTCGGATCTCACCATCGTCTACGACGCCCTCCACGGCAGCGGCCGCGGCGTCACCGACGCCCTCCTTGAGTCGGCGGGCGCGGAGGTCATCACCCGCCGCTGCACCCAGGATCCCGACTTCGGCGGCGATGAACCCGAACCCAGCCCCGAGAACCTCCGGTCGCTGGCCGAGGCGGTCGAGGAGCACGACGCCGATCTTGGGATCGCCAACGACGGCGACGCCGACCGCATCGCGATCACCACCCCTGAGCGTGGCTATCTCGACGAGAATCTGTTTTTCGCCGCGGTCTACGACTACCTCCTCGAATCGGATTCCGGCCCCGCCGTCCGCTCGGTGTCGACGACCTTCCTCATCGATCGTGTCGCCGAGGCCAACGGCGAGGAGGTCGTCGAGGTACCGGTCGGATTCAAATGGGTCGGCAAAGCGATGGGTGACTCAGACGCGCTGATCGGCGGCGAGGAGTCGGGCGGCTTCTCGATCCGCGGCCACATCCGCGAGAAAGACGGCGTCCTGATGGCGCTGCTGGCCGGCGCGGTCACCGCCGCCAAACCGCTTGACGACCGCGTCGACGCCCTGCTCGACGAACACGGCGAGATTCACGCCAGCAAGGTCAGTGTCGACTGCCCCGACAGCGAGAAGGAACGCGTCCTCAACGACCTCGAAGACCACATCCCCGAGTCGGTCGCCGGCTCAGCCGTTGCCAACACCGTCACCCTCGACGGCTTCAAACTCCTCCTTGAGGACGGCTCGTGGCTGCTGATCCGGCCGAGCGGAACCGAGCCGAAGCTGCGGGTCTACGGCGAGGCTGGCAGCGACGAACGACTCCAGACGCTCTTAGGCGAGGGCGTCGACCTCGTCGAACCGTTAGTGTAGGTTTTCACCGCCTGCCGACTGCGGTGGCCCGGTGTGTAAACCGGGTGTCTTTTTATTGACGCTTCGCTGCAAAATAATGACGTTGGGTCGCGTCACAAAACAAGCTGACCTGGGAGGTGAGTAGCATCTCCGAAAAACCGCAAATTGCAGCGATCATCTGCGGGACAGTTCTCGTCCTGTTTGGTAGGCCGGTCGGAACCGTCGTGCTGATGATCGCTGTTACGTCGGCTGTCGACGGCGAGTGACTCGCTGTCGACTGGTCTCCTTTTTTTGGGGTTCAGGCCGCTGATTCTATCATCCTCTCGGATGTTCCACTGGCCTGTATACCATGGAGACTTGGTGTCTCCGTCTACTAGTAGACACTCCTCATTGATGTAATTTGCCATAGAACCTACAAACAGCCTGATGTCGGCGAAACGGTGTGTAAACCGGGTGTCTTTTTATCCGGGCTTTCGTACCCCGCAGCATGTTCAAGGCCATCGTGAGTGCTGACACGCTCAAGGACGCGCTTGACTCGGTGAGCGTGTTGGTTGACGAGTGTAAGATCCGGCTGAACGAAGCGGAGTTCGCCATCCGCGCCGTCGACCCTGCCAACGTCGGGATGGTCGACCTCTCGCTGGCGGCAGCCGCCTTTGAGTCCTACGAGGCCGACGGCGGCGTCATCGGCGTCAACCTCGGTCGACTCGAAGATATCGCCGGGATGGCAAACAGCGGCGACCTCATTCATCTCGAACTCGACGAAGAAACCCGCAAGCTCCACATCCAGATCGACGGCCTCTCGTATACCCTTGCGCTGATCGACCCCGATTCGATCCGTCAGGAACCCGACATCCCGGATCTCGATCTCTCGGCGGAGATCGTCTTGGAGGGCAGCCAACTCAGCCGCGGGATCACCGCCGCCGATATGGTCAGCGACCACATCGCGCTTCGCGTCGATCCCGACGATGAAGCGTTTTATATCGAAGCCGAGGGCGACACCGACGACGTGGATCTCAAACTCGACAGCGACGATCTGATCGATCTCACCGCCGGCGCGGCCGACTCCCTGTTCTCACTCGACTATCTGAAGGATATGAACAAGGCGATCCCGAAGGCAGCCGAGGTCACGACCGAGCTCGGCGAGGAGTTCCCCGTCAAACTCCACTATGAGTTTGCCGAAGCCCTCGGCCAAGTTACCTACATGCTCGCCCCGCGGATCCAAAGCGACTGACGAGTGTAGACGCACCGGCTGGCGTGGCAGGCTGACAGCGGCAGGCCGCAACCGATTTTACCCGCCCGCTTGAGGCGTAGGTATGGAAGTGTTCGGCTCCAGTGGAGCCCGCGGGATCGCCGGCACCGAACTCACCCCCGAGTTCGTGCTGCAGGTTGCCCAAGCCGCCGGGACGGTCTGGGAGGCCGACCGCGCCGCCGTCGCCACCGACACCCGCCTGACCGGACAGATGTTCGCCGATGCCACCGCCTCGGGGCTGGCCGGTGTCGGCCTCGATGTCGACCGCCTCGGGCTAACGCCAACGCCGGCGATCGGGCGGTACTGCGAACAGGAAGCGATCCCGGGGGTGATGCTGACGGCCTCGCACAATCCGCCGGAGTACAACGGCATCAAGCTCATCGGTGCCGACGGGATCGAGCTCTCGATCGACCGCTTAGAACGGATCGAAGCCCACGCCCTCGGCGAGGAGTTTGATCTTGTGCCGTGGGAGCTCGTCGGCGAGAGCCGCGAGGTCGACACCGCCAACGCCACCTATCAACAGTCGCTGCTCGACGCCATCGACACCGAGCGCATCGCCGACGCCGACCTCACAGTCGCGCTCGACCCCGGCCACGGTGCCGGCGGTGTAGTCAGCCCGGAATTTTACCGCGAATTAGGGTGTGAGGTTGTCACCGTCAACGCCCAACTCGACGGGCGGTTCCCCGGCCGGATGCCCGAGCCAGTCCCGGAAAATCTCGATGACCTCGGTCGGCTCGTCGAGGCCGCCGACGCCGATGTTGGGATCGCCCACGACGGCGATGCCGACCGCTCGGTGTTTTTCGACGAACAGGGTCGGTTCATCGACGGCGACGCCTCACTGGCTGCCCTAGCTGCACGCGAGCTATCGGCCGGCGACCACACCGTCGCCGCGGTCAACGTCTCCCAGCGGTTGGTCGATGTCTGTGAGCGCGTCGACGCCGAGTTGGCGCTCACACCGATCGGCGCGACACACATCATCACCCGGATCAAGGAGCTGTGGACGGCCGGTGAGACCGTTCCCATCGCCGGCGAGGGCAACGGCGGCGTCTTCTTCCCGAATCACCGCCTCGTCCGTGACGGCCCGTATATCGGCGCGAAGTTCCTCGAACTGATCGCCGACACGCCGGCCAGCGAGGTCGTCGCCCCGTATCAGGACTACCACAGCACACGGGTTAATCTCGCCTACGGCAGCGAGGCCGAACGCCGGACGATGCTGTCGGCCGCCGAGGAGTACGTTCATGCCGCCGACGCCGAGATCTCAACGCTCGACGGCTACCGCCTCGAGTACGGCAACTCGTGGGTATTGGTGCGACCCAGCGGCACCGAGCCGAAGATCCGGATCGTCGCCGAGGCGACAACCGCCGACCGCGCCGAGGAACTGGCGACCGATCTCGCCGACGTGGTGCGGGCGGCCGTGGAATAACACCCCGCCGACGGGAAACCTGTCACCACGGCGGCAAACATTGTAAGAGCCTACCAGCTAAATCAGGGCATGATGGAACGAATCGTCGAGGTGGTTCCGGACGCCGGATTGCACGCACGGCCGGCCTCACAACTTGTCCAGGCGGCAAATCGATTCGATAGTGAAATCACAGTCGGCCGGGCCGGCGGCGGCGACGCCGTGGGTGCAAACAGCATGCTCGCGGTGACCGGGCTGAGCATCGAACACGGCGAGTCGGTGCGGATCACCGCCGACGGCGACGACGCTGAGGCTGCGCTCGACGAACTCGAAGCGCTGTTGACAACGCCGGTCGAAGACGAGGAGGAAGACAGCGAATGAAGCGCAGCGGCATCGGGAGCACACCGCTATCCGGTGTCGGCACCGCCCGCTGGTACCGACCCGGTGATCTGACGCTGCCTGAGCAACCCGACCCAAGCGCGGTCGACAGCGACGCCGAACAGGCCCGCTTCGAGGACGCCCAAGCGACCGCCCGCCAGCAGATCGAACAGGCCCGCCAGCAGGCCGCCGAGCGCGTCGGCGAGGACGAAGCCGCCGTCTTCGAGGCCCACCTCCAGTTTCTCGATGATCCCCAACTCGTCGACGACATCGAAGGCGCGATCGGCGAGGGCACACCGGCCGAACACGCCGTCGACGATCGGTTTGGGGAGGCGATCGCTCAGTTCGAGGGGATGGACGGCCGGATGGCCGAGCGTGCCGGCGATCTGCGTGATATCCGGAATCGACTCCTCCGGACACTGTTGGACGTCGAGACCGTCGATCTCTCGGCGTTGCCAGCCGGCACGATCCTGCTAGCCGAGCGCCTCACCCCGAGTGATACCGCAACGCTCGATCCCGAGTCGGTCGCCGGCATCGCCACCGTCACCGGCGGGCGCACCTCTCATGCCGCGATTATCGCCCGCTCGCTGGCGATCCCAGCGGTCGTCGGCGTCGGCGAGGAGCTGACCGAGATCGAAGCAGGCGCGGACGTGCTTGTCGACGGCGAGAGCGGTAGCGTGGTTGTCGATCCCGACGAAGACGAGCGGGCGGCCGCCGGCGGCGTTGACGCCCCGGTCGTCGAGGAGACGGTGTCGACCGATGACGGGAAGCAGATCGAGGTCGCCGCCAACATCGGCGGCAGGGCGGAACTCGATCCGGCCGTCGCCCGCGGTGCCGACGGGATCGGCCTCTTTCGTAGCGAATTTCTGTTTTTGGATCGTGAGCGGCCACCCGATGAGGCCGAACAGTACGACGCGATCACGACCGTGCTGGAAGCGTTCCCGGACGATCGGATCGTCGTTCGAACGCTGGATATCGGCGGCGACAAGGACGTGTCGTATCTCGACCTTCCAGAGGAAACAAACCCCTTCCTTGGGCAACGCGGGATTCGGCTCTCGTTGGAAGCCCACAGCGATCTCTTCGAGACACAGTTGCGTGCGTTGCTGCGGGCGGCGGCCAGCGAGCATGGCGACGACCTCGCGGTGATGTTCCCGATGGCGACACAGATCGAGGAGGTCGAAGCCGCCATCGAACGCGTCGAATCGGTCGCCGCCGAGCTTGACGGCGAGGGCGTCGACTACGCGATGCCGGAACTCGGCGTGATGATCGAAACGCCGGCGGCCGCGTTTCTTGCCGACAGCTTGGCTGCGCGACTCGACTTCCTCAGTATCGGCACCAACGACCTCACACAGTACGTGATCGCCGTCGACCGCGAGAATGACGCCGTCGCCGACTACCACGACCCGCTGTATCCGGCGGTGTTGCGCGCCATCGACCGGACGGTCTCGGCGGCCGACGGCAACGACGCCTGGGTCGGCATGTGCGGCGAGATGGCCGGCGACCCCGACCTCACGGAGTTACTTGTCGGCCTCGGCCTCGATGAACTCAGTATGAGTGCGGTGACGGTGCCGGCGGTGAAACAGCAGGTACAGCAAGCCGCGACCGACGCCGCCAACGACCTCGCTGCCGACGCGCTGGCCTGTGAGACACGGGCCGAGGTACTGGACGTGCTCGACGAGAGCTAAAACGGTTGTTGTCCGAAAAATGCCAGCATAAGGATGTGAACGCAGCCGCTCCGCTCACTTCGTTCCGTGTTCAACTCCTGTCAGTCGGCGATTCCGGATCAGCGGTGGTCACGGCGCGATAAAACGCGCCGCTGGTGGGTGCTGACCCGTCAGAAACGCCAGGACAGGGATTTGAACTCACTCACTCCCTACGGTCGCTCGCTGCTCAAATCCTGTCAGTCAGCGTTTCCGGATCAGCGGTGGTCACGGCGCGATAAAACGCGCCGCTGGTGGGTGCTGACCCGTCAGAAACGCCAGGACAGGGATTTGAACCCCGGATCCCAAAGGGAACACGCTTTCCAGGCGTGCGCCTTACCACTCGGCCATCCTGGCCCGTCTGTCCCTATCGCGGTGGCGATTTTAAGTCCTTCCCTTCCCGGCCAGCCGTGGTTCGATGATCGCCGCGGCAACGGCGACGACGCCACCGACAGCAAGGCCGAGCCCGGCGAGTCCGCCGACGCCGATCGGCAGCGAACCGCCGGCAAGACGGTAGCCCACGGCGAGGACAAGAAACAACAGCGCGCCGACGAGCCCCCACAACAGGCTCGATGTGCGACGTGGGCTCACGCCTCCGGATACGTCGCCACGGCCTCGATCTCGACGCCGACACCCTTCGGGAGCGCGCCTGCCTCGACCGCGCTGCGAGCCGGCGGGGCGGCAGCGAAGTACGTCTCGTATGTCTCGTTCATTGCGCCGAAGTCGTCGATATCGGCCAGAAAGACCGTCGTTTTGAGGATATGCTCGGCGGCGAGATCCTCAGCCGCGAGGATCGCCATGACGTTGTCGAGGGCGAGTTCGGTCTGGGTGGCGATGTCGGCGTCGGCGTGGAGGTCGCCGTCGGGCGTGAGGGGGATCTGACCAGCGGTGTAGAGCGTCGAGCCGTCGGTCGTCGCTTGGCTGTAGGCACCCACGGCTTCGGGGGCGTCGTCGGTGCTGATGGTTCGTTTCATGGCTTCGGGTGGGTGATCGAGGCGAATAAATCCGCCCCCTCACTTCCGTACGTCAACGGTGTAGCCCGCATCACGAAGTGTCGCCAGCAGATCGGCGGCATGGTCAGGCCCGTGGGTTTCGAGTTCGAGTTCGACGGAGGTGTCGCTCATGCCGACCTCCCGGGAGGTGCGTTCGTGGTGGATCTCGTAGATATTAGCACCTTTGTCGGCGATGATCTCGATCAACGACTCCAGTGCGCCGGGGCGATCCGGGAGGACGGTGCGGATCTTCAGATACCGCCCCATTTGGATCATCCCCCGCAGGATCACCGTTGTCAACACGTTCATATCGATGTTGCCGCCACACAGTGCGGGGACGATTACCTCGTCTTCCTCATATGCAAAGCGACCCTCAAGCAGCGCCGACAGCGCGACCGCACCCGCGCCCTCGACGACGGTTTTGCTCCGTTCAAGCAGCAGCGTCAGCGCAAGGGCAATCTCCTCGTCGGAGACAGTCACCACCTCGTCGACACGCTCTTGGATGATCTCGAAGGGTTGCTCGCCAACCGAGCGGGTGGCGATCCCGTCGGCGACGGTGTCGACGCTGTCCCGGGATTTGATCTCACCGGCCTCAAGGGAGTCGATAACGCTGGAGGCACCCTCAGCTTGGACGCCGATAACGCGGACGTCCGGCTGCTGGCTCGTGATCGCGGTGGCGATCCCGGAAATGAGGCCGCCACCGCCGATGGGGACGACAACGGTTTCGACGTCAGGCTGCTGTTCGAGGATTTCGAGGCCGATCGTCCCTTGGCCGGCCATTACCATCTCGTCGTCGAAGGCGTGAACGTAGGTGCGGCCCGCCTCGTGTTCGATCTCGTGGGCGCGGGCTTGAGCCTCGGCGTAGTCAGCACCGTCGAGGACGACACGGGCACCATATCCACGCGTTGCTTTGACCTTCGAGATCGGCGCGTGTTCCGGCATGACGATCGTCACATCGACACCAGCACGGGTCGCTGCCAGGGCGACGCCTTGGGCGTGATTGCCCGCGCTGGCGGTGACGACGCCGGCGGCCTGTTCGGCATCAGAGAGCGTCGCAATCCGGTTGAGCGCGCCCCGGATCTTGAACGCGCCCGTCCGCTGGACGTTTTCTAGCTTGAGAGAGACCGACGCGCCGGTTCGCTCCGAGAAGGTGTGTGAGTAGCGAACCGGCGTCACGCGGGCCACATCGGCGATGCGATCGCGGGCCGCACGTATTGCCGCAAGCGAGAGCATATCTCTCGTTGGTGGGGACGTGCGCTAATCGGTTTCGGTGTTAGTGATAGCGGTTCAAAGAAAGGAGCCGGATCGATTGTCGTCGCTGGCAGCGTGTCGTTATCACTCACGAGTATAAAAACGGGATAGGGAATGTACGCGTGTGACGCGCAACTGAGTGTTTGGCCCGGAAGTATATAAAGATCCGGCATGCGTAGTGAAAGTGAAAACCGCACACAGGCGGCGACTGCTGATGTCTGTCAGACAGCTGTCGGTCTCGGTTCAAACTTATTATTTTTATTGACAAATTCAATGTGAGTCGCTGAGAGACAGCGTTCGATCCGCGATGGAAACGCGGCGGTGCCGGGCCAGTACTGATCAGGTGAGCCGAGGCCAAGCGCGGCCGGATCGCCGATATAAACGCTCGCCGTCGATGTCGACACCGTCGCCGCGAGCGACGGCGCAAGTGAGACCGATACCCGGTGGTAGAGCCCGCGGTCGACGCCCTCGTATAGATCGAGCCGCTCGATCTCATCGGTTTCAAGCAGTCGACCGGTGACCGAGTCACCCGGGACGAGCGTCGGATATCGGCCATCGAGACGACGGAGGCCCATACAGGTAGCGGAACCGACAAACCGATAGCTGTCAAGCAGCGACGCAACCTGCTCATCGTTGGTGAGCGTGCCGTAGACAAAGACCAACACGACCATTGTGGCGGCTACGCAGTGTTGTCGATAGTTTCGATGGCTTCACAGCCGATAGCAATCGTGTCGGGATCGAGATCGCTGTTGTGGAGCGCTGTCGGCGTATACCACGCCCAGCGGTCTGCGGGGGCTTCGCCCGCTTCAGGTTCGATCTCACGGCTCTCAACGGCCGCAAAGTAGATGTGATCGATATGCTGGTGGCCGACCGTCCCGTCAGGCTGGGTGTTAATATCGTACAGCAGCATATGCGCCGGCTGTGGCAACACCTCGCCAGCCGGTGGGGTCAGTTCGGCGGTTTCGCGGTGGAGGGTTGGATCAAGACCGGTTTCCTCGCGGACTTCACGGCGACCCGCCTCGTGGGGGCATTCGTCGCGATCAACGTGGCCGCCGGGCGGGATACGGATCTCCAGACCAGCATGCCGATGCAGTGCGGTCGCGCCGTCGTTGACGATGTAGACCGTCGCGGTGAAATGGCGTGTCGTCTCCATGGCTGTTGCTTGCGGGCCGACGGTTTTGCGGTTGCGAAAGAAACGAAGGTCGTCAGGCGACAGACTGCTGTTCGTCGGCCTCAAGCAGTTCGTGGTAACGATTGCGGATCGTGACCTCGGAGATGTTGGCGACCTCGCTGACCTGATTTTGGGTGACCTTCTGGTTGGTCAGCAGCGAGGCGGCATAGATCGCCGCCGCAGCGAGACCGACCGGGGATTTACCGCTGTGGACACCCTGTGCTTTCGCCGTCGACAACAGTTCACGGGCCCGACGCTCGGCCTCATCTGAGAGCGTCAGATCCGAGGCGAACCGCGGGACGTACTGCTCAGGATCGGCCGGCTTGATTTCGAGGTTGAGCTCGCGGGCGACGTATCGGTAGGTGCGGGCGATCTCGTCTTTGTCGACTCTGGAGACAGCCGTGAGCTCATCAAGGCTACGCGGGGTGCCAGCCTGTCGAGCCGCCGCATAGAGCGCCGCCGTCGAAACACCCTCGATGGATCGACCGGGCAACAGATCCTCATCGAGAGCGCGACGATAGATGACCGAGGCGGTTTCCCGAACGGCATCCGGCAGGCCAAGCGCACTTGCCATGCGGTCAATCTCGCCGAGGGCTTGTTTCAGGTTGCGTTCCTTGCTGTCGCGGGTGCGGAACCGCTCGTTCCAGGTGCGGAGCCGCTGCATCTTCTGGCGTTGCCGCGAGGACAGCGACTTGCCGTAGGCGTCTTTATCCTGCCAGCCGATGTTGGTTGAGAGCCCCTTGTCGTGCATCATCTTCGTTGTCGGCGCGCCGACACGGGATTTCTGATCCTTCTCGTTGCTGTCGAAGGCACGCCACTCGGGGCCGTGGTCGATCTCGTCTTCCTCGACGACGAGTCCGCAGTCACGACAGACTGTTTCGCCGTGCTCGGTGTCGGTTGCCAGTTGGCCGTCGCACTCCGGGCAGCGGAGCGTCTCGTCGGTGTCGGTCGACTCCGTCTGCTGGGGAGACCGGTTATGGCTCCGGGTGTGCTCGTCGGTAAACGTACGAACGTTGTCGCTCATGATATGGATGAAACGGTGTGAGAGATCGCGGTATCACACCCGTTTTGTGCATCAGTATACACGGGCTGAAACAACTTAATAATACCCTATAATTTCATTAGTATATATGCCGAAAACTACCGGACGAAACCGGGTAAAGAATGATTATGAATCTAATACGAATTGATGCGCGTAGCCACCCGGTACTCCGTTGCTTCGTTGGGAACGATAGCGGGCCGATCAAGTGCGTTGCCAAGCGGATCAAGCAGGATGGCAGCCGGTCGATGTTGGAAACGAAACCCTTACTCTCAGGCCGTGATTCGGGACGCATATGAGCGATTCGTCCGTTGATCCCGACGAGGTACAACATGTTGCCGACCTCGCACGGGTTGATCTCGCCGACGCGGAGCGCGACGAGTTCACCGAGCAGTTCGCCGACATCCTCTCGTATTTCGACGCACTGGATGAGGTGCCCGAGGTCGACAGCGACCCCGAGTTGGTCAACGTGATGCGGGCCGACGAGGTCGAAGGCGGCCTGTCGCAGGACGAGGCCCTCCAGAACGCCCCTGAAACCGAGGATGGCTTCTTCAAGGGGCCGAGCGTCTCATGAGCAGCGATCAGGCTGCCGCCGAAGACGCCTACAACGCCTTCGTCACCGAGGCGACAATCGAGGGCGACTCCGACGGCCCGCTGGCCGGCCGCACGATCGCCATCAAGGATAACATGTCGACCGACGGCGTCCGGACAACCTGCGGTTCGGCCATGCTTGACGACTACGTCCCGCCGTACAACGCGACCGTCGTCGATCGCGTACTCGATGCTGGCGCAACCATGGTCGGCAAGGCCAACATGGATGAGTTTGCCATGGGCGGCACCACCGAAACCTCGGCGTTCGGCGCGACCGAAAACCCCGCCGCGCCGGGTCGCGTCCCCGGCGGCTCCTCAGGTGGCTCAGCCGCAGCGGTTGCCGGCGGCGAGGCCGACCTCGCACTCGGCAGCGACACCGGCGGCTCGGTGCGTAACCCCGCCGCCTTCTGTGGCGTCGTCGGTATTAAACCGACCTACGGGCTGGTCTCCCGATACGGGATCGTCGCCTACGCCAACAGCCTCGAACAGGTCGGCCCGCTGGCGAATACGGTCGAGGACGCCGCCCTGCTGCTCGACGTGATTTCCGGTTCCGACCCAAACGACGCGACAACCAACGACGGCGGTGCCGACTCCGACTATGCGGCCGCCGCTGACGGCGACGTTGAGGGCCTCACAGTCGGCGTCATCACCGATCTGATCGACGGCGCGGACGATGACGTGGTCAAGACCTTCGAGGCCTCGTTGGACGACCTCGAAGCACAGGGCGCGGAGATCACCGAGGTTTCGCTGGAGTCGCTGGAGCACGCGGTGCAGGCCTACTACGTGATCGCCATGTCGGAGGCCTCCTCAAATCTTGCGCGCTTCGACGGCGTTCGCTACGGCCCTGACACCGACAGCGCGGGCAACTGGAACGAGCAGTTCGCCGCCGTCCGCGAGGCGGGCTTCGGCCCGGAGGTCAAACGCCGGATCCTGCTCGGCACCTACGCGCTTTCTGCGGGCTATCACGACAAGTACTACAAGAAGGCCCAAGACGCCCGAGCGTGGGTGAAACAGGACTTCGACGCCGCCTTCGAGGACGTGGACGTGCTGGCGTCGCCGACGATGCCCGTCGTCCCGCCGAAACTCGGCGAGAGCCTCGACGATCCGCTCCAGCTCTATCTGATGGACGCCAACACCGTCCCCGTCAATCTCGCCAATCTGCCGGCGATCTCGGTGCCCGCCGGCGACGTGGACGGCCTGCCGGTCGGCTGCCAGCTCATCGGCCCGAAGTTCGGCGAGGAGACAATCATTCGGGCGGCGAGTGCGGTCGAAGACTGAGGAGACGGTAGCTGTGGAAGGCGAGTTTCATCATACGATAATTGTTATTTTTCTTGATCCGTGCAAGATGTAACGCGCATATTCAGCGCATGTCTTGATCTCTTTTCACTGTGGGTAGTACTGTTTTTCGAAATTATGTGTGTGTTTTTGCACGTCAACTACAATCATACTGAGTAGAAATACACACATTGTATCGATGAATAGCTGGTGATCAATTTGTCAGTGTAAGATATTTAATTGAATTCAGCATATGATTTTTATCATCGCCTAATCCCGGAAATAAGCGTTCTGTCGATCTCATCGTAATTAATCGTACGGCCATTGTATTCGCTAATAAATCGCGCTGCATCGTTACTGTTAGAAAACGGGAGAAGAGCACTACCCATCCCTCCTCTCGCGTCACTATCGACAACATATATAAGTTCCGTTGCATCGGCGAACGTTTCTGGACTTGTTGGGGCAGGCATGATCATAGTATCAGACGATAGCTCCCAGTCTACTATTGAATAATCTGTCACATAAATACCAGCTGCTTGGGCACCGCTGTTACGCATCTCAAAGTGGTAGGGGAACAACCCGTAAACAAGCGTATGAAACCACGCAAGGTTATCAGGTGAATTTCCCTCTACACCGGCACCTTGTCGCGGTTTCGGCTCGGTTTCTTCATAGAAGATCTGTCCGTTAGGGCCACCATGATCACCTATTACCATACCCCCTTGGAAGTCTGTCTTTTCCCCTGACAAATCAACTGGATCAGGTGCCTGTCTGCCAACCCCTTCGTTTTGAGCACATCCAGCGATTGAGAGTAAATTAACCGTTGTTGCTGCAGTAATAAACTGTCGTCTGTTTCTCATAGCCCGAATAGCCGATGAACGACAAAAACCATTTGCAAAGTGCGTACTCCGTATCGGTGATTCGGCTATTTATCAACTACAGGATAGAAGGATCTAACAAATGAAAAATAGAATGCACCCGACCCGGTCAACATATCTGATCGTGCTGGCTATCCCAGAATTTGATAAACCATTGGTAGATGAGCCTCCATGACACAGGGATCAAGGAGAGAATTATATCAATCGAATTAACTGATTGTGTGCTCACCTTTGATGTCGATGAGGTAGTGGCTGTCTGGCATTATACACACTCGTTCGCCGACTTCGACTGGAAAACTAACTCCATGGGACGAGTTACTGCCCGTCACAGCACAGCAATAGTCGCACTGTTTAGAAAACAAATAAGTATCTCTAACCTACACTAGATGAACGATATAATAATTTTTAATATTTCGCTGCGACTCATTTCATATATGAGTGTAGTGAGTATCTCAATGCCAGAAGAATTACTTGATCGAATTGACCAATTTGCCGACGATCACGGCTATACCGGGCGAAGCGAAGTCCTCCGTGAAGCCGGTCGCAATCTGCTGGGGGAGTTTGAGGATGAAAGGCTAGAAGACAGGGATCTAATGGGGGTTATCACCGTACTTTTCGACTACGAAACAACGACCGTCGAAGAAAAAATGATGCATCTCCGCCACAAGCATGAAGAAATTGTTGCGTCTAACTTTCACAGTCACGTTGGGGGACATCACTGCATGGAATTGTTCGTGCTAGAAGGGTCGCTTGAACAAATTTCGACCTTTGTCGGAAAGATACGGGCAACAAAAGATACGCTTACTATCGACTACTCAGTGCTACCGGTAGACGATTTTGGGCCACTCGCGGATATAAACTGATCTGAATTTAAAATTCAGTTAACTAGAAAATAACGTTTGTTTTACTCGGCTATTTACTTAGGCCAGTTTGTTTAATCGATCCCCGAAAAATAGCTAAAACAATATTTAATTCTATTTTAGTATTTTATATTAATTCTGTTTGTATAAACCACTGTATCTATTATCTTTGAGTCTTATTTTAATATATGCCGATAGTAAGCTCCTCGATGACAGAGCGACTTCGAGACGATCTCGACACGTTTGCAGAAGAACATGGCTACACAGGACGAAGTGAGGTCATCCGAGAGGCTTGCCAGTCGCTACTGGAGGAATATCAACATTCTGATGACGAAGATCGGTTAGTATTAGCGACAGTGGCGGCGATGTTCGGCTACAACGAACCGGATATCGAAGGTAGAATGATGGATATACGTCACGAATATGAAACATCGATCAGATCAAATTCTCATATCTGTCTTGAAGACAGGGAGGGCTGTGTCGAGACGTTTGTTATCGAGGCTGAATATAGTGATGTTTTGCAGTTTATTGGCACTGTGCAGGGTGTAGATGAATCGATTTCAGTTGAATACACAGCCACAGCTATTGATGTTGTGAGCACTGAAATTGAACAACATTGATTTGGGTATTGACAGCCTCTTGTATCAAGCAAAATTGCAAAGATAGCTTTTATTATTATTTTTCAGCTTTTGGTACAGCAAGTTTATTATAATATTAGCCAGTATTGCCAACCACGTATGGCACACATTCACCTCGGCGAAGGGTCGTTTCCACTGTGGGCAGTGATAGTTTGGACGCTACTTGGGCTTGGACTCATCAGTACCATCATTTACCGAATTCGGAAGGGAGGTATTGAGACCCATCAGATAGCACTCGCAGGCATCGGCGCGGCCGCGAGCTTCGCAGTTTTCCAGCTAAATATCCCTGTGTGGGGCCACCCGTTATCGCCTAAGCAGCTTACCGTAACATTACGGTAAAATACGGTATTTCTGAGACGACAGATGTCTGTTGCACCTTCTGCTTCAACGAGACATGGATCGGTGTATCTACCGAATCACCCAGTCACTTCGAACAGCCCTCCCAGAAGAGGCCGTGGCGCGAACTGCTCGCGCCA
>NZ_QMDW01000025.1 GCF_003605635.1 Halonotius pteroides | reverse complement strand
AAATGGAGGCGACTGACTTTACAATAGAACCCGCAAGTAGTGGCGTGAGTGACGGGGCAGGGCATTTCCACATTCTCGTGGATCAGCAACCGCTACCGGCCGGAGAAGTAATTCCAAATAACGAAGAAAACGGATACTACCACTATGGTGGGGGGCAGACGACAGCCGAATTGGATCTTGATCCCGGGAAGCACACTGTTCGTCTACAAGCTGGTGATGCTAATCACAGGGCGTATGACCTCACTGACACTGTGAGTGTAACCGCTGACGGTTCCACCAGTTCTGAACAATCCACGTTTACGATGAATAATGTTGGAGCCAACGCTTGGGAAGTCCTCTCTACAAATGAGGAATACGTAGAGACATCAGGAGGAGATAATCCAACAATTACCCTCGAAACAGGCGTTCGGTACACTATCAGCAATGAGGGGTGGAATATCCATCCACTGGCATTTCGTGACGGAGACCAGAACAAATTGTTATCGCAAGGAAGAAATCAGACTGGTGAATTTGAGAATGACGGCGATGTCAACTGGAACGACTCTGGTAATACCCTTTCATTTACTCTCACTGATGAGTTAGCAGATAGAATCAATTCATACATCTGCACTGTCCACTCCAGTATGGTTGGCCAAATAGAAACAACCGAGAGTAGCACAGTTACTCTTCCAAACAACAGTGTAAATATCGAACCAGGAGACATCCCTCATCCGAGTGGGGGTGAACACACACTCACGTTTGCTGTGAAAAATCTCAGTGCCGACGGTGGGAGAGATGAGTTTGATATAGCGATGCCGAACAACGTTGAGGTCAACAGTGTTAATATTGTCAGCATAACTGGACTCGAATCGGTGCCCGATCCAGTAGCATCGAATCCAATCGAATTTAGTGTGAATCCAAGTGTAGGAGATATCAGTAGTTCTCCGGTCAAGTTTGAGGTTGAGTTGGATCTTTCAGTTAACAAGTGACAGGTAAACACATTATATTCAGCACAGCCACTAAAATATGTCTCTTATTTGAATACTTCAGTAGAGCCAATACGAATTAATCAATCGAGGACAGTAGTCAAAACAATGAGCGACGAACCGAACGCTGAGCCGACACAGCAAGTTGACACGAAGCGGTCGCTGTGCGAACTGGCAGGGATACTCACAGACGAGGAAGCCGAAGCGATGCGCGCAGCGATTCAAGACCGAAGACAGCGAGACGCCGAGGCAGCAGATCGGGTTGTAGACCTGCCAGACAGCTAACTGATAACCGCCATTTCTCAGCCGTCGTCGGAATGCTTTTAGCGAATCGTAGGCCAACACAGGCGTAATGAGTGATCTCGAAGCGGAGTACCGTCTCGATTATTTTGCGGCGGAAGATTTCGTCCGGAAGGAGTGTCCCTCCTGTGGGGCGTTCTTCTGGACACGCGACCACGATCGAGAACGCTGCGGGGAGCCACCGTGTGAGGATTACCGATTTATCGGCGAGGAAAGCTTCGCAGAGCCACACAGTCTTGAGGAGATGCGAGAGGCCTTCCTCTCGTATTTCGAGGACAACGGCCACGAGCGCATCGCACCCTACCCGGTCGCCGCCAACCGCTGGCGCGACGACGTGCTGCTAACGCAGGCGTCGATCTACGATTTCCAGCCGCTGGTCACCAGCGGGCAGACGCCGCCGCCGGCCAACCCGCTCTGCATCAGCCAGCCCTGTATCCGAATGCAGGATATCGACAACGTCGGCAAGACTGGGCGGCACACAATGGCCTTCGAGATGATGGGCCACCATGCGTTCAACGTCCGAGAGGACGCCGACGAGGAGTACGCCTACGAGGGCGAAGTTTACTGGAAGGACGAAACCGTCGAATTCTGTGACGGCCTCTTTGAGTCGCTTGGTGCCGATCTTGACGAAATCACCTACATTGAGGATCCGTGGGTCGGTGGCGGCAACGCCGGCCCGGCCATCGAGGTCATCTACAAAGGCGCGGAGCTGGCGACGCTGGTCTTCATGTGTATGGAGCAGGATCCCGACGGCGACTACGAGATGAAGGACGGCAACACCTACTCCTTCATGGACACCTACGTCGTCGACACCGGCTACGGGCTCGAACGCTGGACGTGGATGAGCCAGGGAACGCCAACCGTCTACGAGGCGGTCTACCCCGAGATGATCTCGGTGCTCAAGGAGCACGCCGGGATCGACCACACCGACGAGGAAAGCGAACTGATCGGCCGCACCGCCAAGCTCGCCGGCCGGATGGATATCGACGAGGCCGAGGATATGGCGACCGCCCGCCGGGAGATCGCCGACCGTCTTGATGTCGATGTCGACCGACTCACCGCGCTGATGGAGCCACTGGAGGATATCTACGCCATCGCCGACCACTGTCGGGCCCTCGCGTATATGTTCGGCGACGAGATCGTTCCCTCGAACGTCGGCACCGGCTACCTCGCACGGATGGTGTTGCGCCGCACCAAACGCCTCGTCGACAACGTCGGGATCGACGCCCCGCTCGACGAACTCGTCGACATGCAGGCCGAGCGACTGGGCTATGAAAACCGAGATACGATCCGGGAGATCGTCCGCACCGAGGAGGCGAAATACCGCGAAACGCTGGAGCGCGGCGGTCGCAAGGTCGAACAGCTCGCCACCGAGTACGCCGACAGCGACGAGCCGATCCCGACTGAACAGCTGCTTGAGCTGTATGACTCCCACGGGATTCAGCCGGATATGGTCGCCGAGATCGCCGCCGACACCGACGCCACCGTCGAGGTGCCCGACGACTTCTACTCGCTTGTGGCCGCCCGCCACGACGACGCCGGCGACGAGGGCGACGACGCCGACCGCGACGAGCGGTTTGCCGACCTCCCCGAAACAGAGAAGCTCTACTACGACAACCAGGAGCGCACCGAGTTCGAGGCCGTCGTCATCGACGTCTTTGAGGCCGGGGAGGGGTACGATGTCGTCCTCGATCAGACGATGTTCTACCCCGAGGGCGGTGGCCAGCCCGCCGACCACGGGACGCTTGCCAGCGATGAGACGATCGCGGAGGTCACCGATGTCCAGCTCGTCGACGACGTGGTGCTCCATCGCACCGACAGCGACCCCGGCAAAGGCGAGTTCGTCCGCGGACAGATCGACGCCGACCGCCGCCGGCAGCTCATGGCCCACCACACCGCAACTCATATTATCGGCCACGCAACCCGACAGGTCGTCGGCGACCACATCCGGCAGGCCGGAGCCCAGAAACGCACTGACTCCGCCCGTCTTGATGTGCGACACTACGATCGGTTAGCCCGCGAAGAGATCAAGCAGATCGAACGCGTTGCCAACGAGATGGTGCGGGCAAACCACTCGGTCAGCCAGGAGTGGCCCCATCGTAACGACGCCGAGGCCGAGTACGGCTTCGACCTCTATCAGGGTGGGATCCCGCCGGGAACCAACATCCGGCTCATCCACGTCGGCGACGACACACAGGCCTGCGGTGGCACCCACGTTAGCCGCACCGGCGAGATCGGCGCGATCAAGATTCTCTCGACGGAGCCGGTACAGGATGGGATCGAGCGGATCACCTTCGCCGCCGGTGAGGCCGCCATCGAGGCAACCCAGGCCACCGAGGACGCCCTTTACGAGGCGGCCGACGTGTTGGATGTCAACCCTGATGATGTCCCCGAGACCGCAGAGCGGTTTTTTACCGAGTGGAAGCAGCGCGGCAAGGAACTCGACCGGCTCAAAGACGAACTCGCGGAGGTACGGGCAACCGCCGGAGCCGACGAGGTTGAGATCGACGGCCAGTCCGTTGTCGTCCAGCGACTCGACAGCGATATCGATGAGCTCCGGGCGACCGCCAACGCCCTCGTTGAGGAGGGCTCTGTCGCCGTCCTCGGCAGCGGTGCGGGCGACAGCGCGCAGTTCGTCGTTGGCGTCCCTGACGACGCCGGTATCAACGCCGGCGAGATCGTCGGCGAACTCGCGGGCCGGGTCGGCGGCGGTGGTGGCGGCCCGCCGGATTTCGCCCAGGGTGGCGGCCCGGATGTTGAGGCGCTTGAGGACGCACTTGAGGACGCGCCCGAAATCCTGCGCGGCGTATTGAACGTTTGAGTGGTCGCGGAGTCGAACTGACACAGTGATCCAAGATGGAGCCGGATGCCGTAGCGGACAGCAGGCTGTCTTGACAGCGCTCACCGTCCAGTCGACCGCAAGGCGACCACATTTACTGGTAGGTGAGTCCAATATGTTTGTACTGAACAATACTATACATTCGATACAGGTGTGAAGAGCACGGGTTGCATTTGTTCGGTGTGAGTCATGAGCTGTTGTATGGGGTATTCTCACGTGCTCAAACGGTTGATATGTCCATAGAGTGCATATGGTCTCTTCGATTACGCAGTGCGGCAGATTTAATACTGTGCGGATAGTATTGTGTGCAAGTTCCTATACTATGGAATACCACAACCGATCACGAGTCGGCCGAATTGTTGCAATCACGATACTATCAATGCTGCTTATCATCGGAAGTACCGCCGGAGTCGGCACCGCGCTTGTTCCGAGCGGCGATCCAGATGTAAACGCATACGTGCCGGAACCAACGTTAGAACCCGGAACAACGACGACGCTCTCGGTACAAGTTGCTAATAATGCACAAATAAACACTGGTGCGCCGGCGAACCGTGAGCGGGTTACCACAGCTCGAAATGTTGTTGTCGAACTTGATGCTGGCGGCACACCAGTGACAGTTGAAACACCCGAGCACTCTATCGGATCGGTGAGTGAAGCCAGGCCTGGGTCGGCACGATTTGAGATCGACGTGCCTGAAAATGCAGAACCAGGACGGTATAAAGCCACTGTTGACATGGAATTCTCCTATACAAGCACGATGGGAGAGTTCACCGAACAGGAGGCGACTGAGACACGAACTGAAACAGTCACCTTTGAGATCAGCGACGACCCGCAGTTTGAACTAACACGGGCTGATGATACGCAGCTGCGAGCCGACGAAACAGGTCTCTTCCCGGTAACTGTGGAGAATACGGGAGGTAAAGCCGCGGAGGATGTCGCTGTGTCACTCTCCTCACAGAGCCCGGAAATTAGATTCGGGAGTGGGACAGGGGCTGTTTCACGCATCGATTCACTCAAACCGGGTGAGACGACAGAGGTTACCTACGAGGTTAGGGTTGGATCGGGTGCTCCAGCGAGATTATACAACCTCAACGGGCATGCCACATATACCGACAAACAGGGGATCGATGGCCGAGATGAGGATCTCTCAGTCGGAGCCAGAGTTGGCTCACAGCGTAACGATTTCAACGTCGGTGTCAAAAATTCCACAGTCGCAGTCGGTTCCGCTCGGCTGGTGGCAGTCACAGTAACCAACAACCGCGACCAGCGACTCACCGATATCCAAGCGAGTTTGGGCACGAGTGCCCCGCTCGATAGCGATGATGACGATGGCTATATCGAGTCACTTGACCCCGGTGAATCTGCGACGGTAACGTTTGGGCTGTCCGCAACGACCGATGCCAACCCGAAAACGTACGCCGCAGATCTCGACTTCAGCTACGAGGACGAACGGGGCATCTCGCGGATGTCCGAAACATATCAGCTGCCGGTTGATGTGACAGCCGACGATGGCGTCCAACTGCTCTCGATCATTCCCTTTGCGGGGGGTGGACTACTACTCGCAGGAACAGCAGTGTACGCCCGGCAGCGACCGGAGATCCTCCCATGGAGCTAACCACTGTGTCCCACGCTGTCGAAATAGTCGATACTGGTGACTCACCCCCAGCCATACGCGATCGGTAATCTATGAGCGATCCATCGCAGCCACTTCGTGACGGGCTCGAACGACTCGGCCGGTTTGCCGCAACGAACCGCCGAACAGTATTTAGTGCTGTTGCTGTCGTCGCACTGCTGTCGCTCGTTGTGGCCGGGGCGTCCGTCCAGATGAGCCTGGGAATGGAGCTGTACATCGATGACGACTCACAGACGAATCAAAACTGGCAGGAGGTGAAAGCCGATGACAGCTTCGACGTTGGCAACAACGTCTTTGTCATGGTCGAAACGGATCACCTGTACAGTCCAGAGACCATACGCACGATCAATCGACTCGATCAGAGCTATGCCGACTCCGGAAGGTTCTCGAGCGTTACCAGTCTCGCAGATGTGGTGCGACGGGGGAATGGCGGCACCATTCCAAACACAGAAACGGGGGTTCGGCGATCAATCGACCGCGTCGAATCGATGGGGACGAGTGCTGAAGCGTTGGTCAACAACGTCAACCCCGATGATGAAACGGCACTGTTGGTTGCGACGTACGGTGAGGCTGATGTCCCTGACGCAAATAATCAGTACTTCGGCTTCCTCCCGGGGACAGCAGCGGGATTCCTCACCGACACGGTGAACGATAAGACGGACGATGTGCAGATTCCGCCACACGTGGATGTCACTGTCACCGGCGCGCCGGTCTTCGAGAACGCGGCGTTCGGGCTAATGTTGCCGGAGATGATCCAACTGTTTGCGGTCGCCTTTGGGATTATCTTTACCGTCGTTTTCCTCGTGATGCGCGGTCGGTTACGACATACCTGGAAGGTGTTCCTGCCGGTTGGAACGGCCCTTGTCGCACTCGTCTATATGTTGGGCATGATGGGAGTTGTCGGCTTCAACTTCAATGCGATCATGCTCGGTGTGTTGCCGATCGCACTGGGGCTTGGGATCGACTTCAGTCTCCAGTTGCAGACGCGATACATCGAGGAACGAGAGGCAGGCCGCCAGCCTGTTGAGGCCGCTGCTGCCGCCGCGCGGGTAACAGGCAACACGCTGCTGTTGGCCATGGCAACAACCTCGATCGGGCTCGGCGCGTTGCTTGTCTCTGCGGTGCCACCAACCCGACAGTTGGGCGCGACTGCGGCGTTCGGTGTCATTGCGGCGACGGGCCTCTCGTTGACACTGCTTATCGCCTTGCTTGTCCACTTCGATACCGACGAGTATCCGGCTGAAAAGCAGGCGACAGACCAGTCGAACAGCGGAGCATCGACAGCGACTGACGGCGGATCGCAGTCCACCGCCGAGCAGCCGCTGTTTGAGCGGGTGGTGGGCTATCTCGCCGACGGGATCGCCGCCTCACCGGTGCTCGTGGTGTTGCTGTTGGTTGCGTCGATCGGCGGTGGGGCAACGGTGTACCACGATGTTTCAACGACCCAGGAGATGCTTGACTACTGGCCGGATATCGAGGAGCGTGATGATCTGACCTCCCTCGAAGAGACCGCTGAAAGCCCGAACGTCATGTATCTCGTTGTCGAGGGACAGGACACCTACTCACCAACCACGTTCCAACGGGCCGCAGAGTTTGAGTCCGCGATCGAAGACCATGAGGATGTCAACGCCGCGATGAGCCCCGCCACGGCCGTCGAGATGACACACGGGAGTATCCCACGTGATCGTGAGACCCTGCAGACGATCGTCGACAGGCAGGCCGAATCAGCGCTGATGCCGATCGGCTCGCGGGCAGCGACGCCGAACCGGGTTTTGATTCAGTTGTTCGTCGCTGATATCGAGGGCAAGGAGGTTCGGTATCTGATCGACGATACGGAGGCGATCGCGGATCGTCATCTCTCAACCGAACGGACAGCCGTAACCGGGAAGCCAGTTGTCAACCGAAACGTCATCGAGAACGTCACCTCCGGGCGCGACCCGATGACGGTGTTGAGCTTCGGGATAGCAACGCTGTTTCTGATGATGGCACTCCGGTCGGCTCGTGAGGCGGTGTTGCTCATCGTGAGTGTCGCGGTCAGTGCGGTGATGTTGATCTCGATGGCAATGTACGCGCTTGGCATCCCATGGAACCCCTTGACCGTGGCGACAGGGTCGATCGCGCTGGGAGCCGGGATCACATACGGGATCCACGTTCACCAACGGTTCAAAGAGGAGCTATACGTCCATGATTCCACCCCGGCAGAGGCGATGTGGGAGGCGATGGTACAGAAATCACGGCCGGTTATCGGCTCGGGTGCGACCACGCTGTTTGGCTTCGGCGCGCTCGGCATCTCACAGTTCCCGGTGCTCGCCAACTTCGGGATCGCCGTTGCCCTCGCGATGACGTTCGCGCTTGTAACCGCGTTCGTGTTCCTGCCTGCAACAGCACTCCTACTGGCACGGTGGACAAACACCTACAAGGCCGTCTGATCAGCTGACAGCTCAGGAAGCTTTACCAACGCAGCAAGAAGCGAATTTAGTCGTCGGCGCGGGCCTTGTTGAACCGATCGGCCGGGAGTTTGAGATCGGCGAGATCATCCCGCTGTTCGAGGTTGTAGACGACCTCCAAGGAGTCGCTTTCGGGTTTGCCGTTACAGGAGAGCCGGATTCCCTCATCGGTGAGCTCGTCGGGCAGAATGTGATCGACGAGCTGGGAGAGTTCGCCATCAGTAACAGCGACCGCGCAGTTTGCACAGGCACCGCCGCGGCAGGCAAACGGCCAGGCGTGACCGCTGGCCTCAGCGGCGTCGAGCAGGCTCTGCTCGTCTTCGACGGTGAACTGACCGTAATCGACCTCGTCGAGATCGGCGGCCGCAGCTTTCTCGAAGAGATCGTCGTCATCGAGCGACCAGCCGTGGTCGGCGAGTACCGCGTAGTTGAGATAGGTGACCTCGGTATCGGGATCCGGTTCGGGCTGTGTCACCGGGTCACCGGTCGCTGGGTCGCCGGCGTCCGCGCCGAGATCGTCGACGAAGGCCTCGGTGTCGTCATCGACTTCGCCAGCCTGAATCGCCTCGTAGGCGTCTTTGACCCGTTTGAACTCAGCATCGCTGCCGCCGCGGTCGGGGTGGGTTTCCTTTGCCCGACGGCGGTAGGCCCGCTTGATTGTCTCGTCGTCAGCATCGCGGTCAACACCGAGCACCGCAAACGGATCCATTACTGTCAACTGGTAGGCGACAGACGGGGATTAAACGTTCGCTCACAGCCGATCGGTGCCGGGGAGTCCCACGCCCAACTCGGGAGTCGCGCCCTTTTCATAGCTGGCCGACCAGCCTCCGGATATGCCATACGCTGAGGGCGACGACGGTGCGATCCACTACACACAAGCCGGCGAGAACCCCGACGCGCCAGCGGTTGTCTTCCTCGGCGACCTCGGCTTCGGCGCCTGGGGGTGGAGCTGGCAGTACGGCGCGCTCGCCGGCCCCTGCCGGGTCGTCGTCATCGACACCCGCGGGGCAAGCCGCTCGGACGCCCCCGATGGCCCTTACGCGATGGCCGACCTCGTTGGTGATCTCGAAGCCGTCTTGGCCGACTGCAATATCCGAACAGCCCATCTCGTCGGCTGTGGGCTGGGCGGCGCGGTCGCATTAGCGGCCGCCCGGCGGACAAATCGCGCGGAGAGCCTCACGGTGATTGGAACGCCACCAAGCGGTGAAACATTCGATCCTGAGCCGCTCAGTCCCGATCCGACCGACAAGTCGGCCCTGCGGGCGTCGACGACGAGCCTGCTGTCGGCGGCGTTTTGTGAGCGCGAGGACGCGCCGGTCGAACGGATCGTCGAGTGGCGCGGCGAGGAGGACGCAACACCGGCCGCCAGAGAGGCGCAACTGGCCGCACTGGACGGATTCGATCCCGAGCCGCTGTATGAGCTGACACTCCCAGTTCGGGTCGTTTTCGGCGGCGCTGATCCGGTTGTCGACCCCGAGGCGAGCCGGCGGCTGGCCGAGGAGTTACCAAACGGAGAGTTCACCTCGTATCCGGAGGCGAGCCACCTCGTGACGATCGAGCGGTCGGCCGCGCTCAACGATCTCCTGCTTGGGTTTATCGAGTCAGTCGCCGATCGCTGATCTTGGCGGTTCACGGCTGCACGTCGGTGGAGCCGCGTGATCGAGCGCGCTTGACCGGCTCCGAGGGAGCGGCAGCCCTCGCGGGCGACGCAAGGCACTTGTTGTCGGGCGACCGAAGGGCTGGCAATGAGAAGGCCCCGGATCGCGCTGCTGGAGGCAGCCAACAACGACGACAACAATATCCGCAACTTCCGTCGGGAGCTCGACGCCGATCTCGTCGAGTTCGACGCCGCCAGCGGCGAGCTCCCGGCTTCGACAGCCGGCTACGATGCGATCGTCATCACCGGCTCACGGGCCTCGGTCTACTGGGATGAGACGTGGATCGATCCGCTGATCGAGTTCATTGCGACAGCGGTCGATGGTGGTCTGCCAGCATTGGGCGTCTGTTACGGCCACCAAGCACTTGCGGAGGCGTTGGGCGGCCGGGTCGCCGGCATGGACGACTTCGAGTTGGGGTACAACGAGATCGAACGCGTCGGCGATGACGAACTGTTTGCAGGGATCGGCGAGCGATTTACCGTCTTTACCAGCCACGGCGACACCGTCGTCGATCTCCCACCGGGGGCGGAGCTGCTGGCACGCAACGACCACGGTGTCCATGCCTTCCGAAAGGGCCACGCGTGGGGCGTGCAGTTCCACCCCGAGTATGACATGCAGACCGCCCACGAGATCGCCGAGGACAAACGCGAGCGGGTCGGCGACGCCCAGGTCGACGCCGTTTTGGAGTCGATTACCTCCGACAACTACGAGGCGGCCTGCGAGGCCAAAGGGCTCTTTGAGAACTTTACGCAGTACGTTCGTGCGGTCACAACCGAGAGCCGCCACGCTGAGGCCACGGCCTGACGGCGGGCTTAAGTGACTGACACGCCCAGCGTTGGTAATGGCGATCGATCCGAACTTTGATCAGAACCGCGACCGCGTCGGCGAGGAAAACGGGGTGACCGTCTGGGGCCCCGTCGACGAACCCGAGCAGTTGGGCATCCACGGCACCCACGTCGCCGTCGACTACGACATCTGTGTCGCCGACGGCGCGTGTCTCGAAAACTGCCCGGTCGACGTGTTCACCTGGGTCGACACCCCCGGCCACCCGAAAAGCGAGGAGAAGGTTGAACCGACACGGGAATCCCAGTGTATCGACTGTATGCTCTGTGTTGATATCTGTCCGGTCGATGCGATTGATGTCGATGGCAGCCGGAAGTAGTCGATCGATCCCTGTCCCCCGTTTTTGCGTTAGAGACCGAGCAGATCGACAACAGCAACCGCGACGAAGCCGACCGACAGGAGCCACACCGGGATATCGAGTCGGCTGAACTGGAGTCGTGGCAGCGTCGGATTCCACGCGAAACAGTGCGCCTGCAGGGCGACAGCCAGCTGATCGGAGCGGCGAAGCGCGCGATCAACCAGCAGCACCGTGAGTCGCTGGCTGCGTTCCCACAGCGAGCGGGTGTCGCCGTTGCGGGCCCGGATCGCATCCCGCACCGTCCGGAGATCCGCACGCAACACCGGCACATAGCGGAAGGTGAGCCCAACACCAACGCCGAGCAGTTGGCCCGGCCGGCCGGGGATCGTCCGCTGGATCGCCGCCCGCGTCTCGCGGATCGGCGTGGAGTGAATGAAGGCCGCGCTCACAAACAGGATCGGGATAATCCGCGCGACCGAACGCAACGAGATGAGTGCGGGCGCAAGCCGGAGCCACGGCGGGCCGGGTGTCACCGCAGCAACCACCGGCCCAAGTACCAAGATGAGGATAACAACCCGGTACGCACGCAACACCGCCCGAATCGACACCGAAGCAAGTCGGAGGGAGCCAAGCCCGACGACGAGCACGCCGAACAGTTGTGGCGCGGTCGACGCTGTGAACGCCACAAGCGCGAACGCAAACTGAAAAGCCAGTTTCGTCCGTGGATCAAGCCGGTGGGCAAGCGTCGAGCCGGGCGTGTAGGTGAGCATCGCTAACTCGGCGGTCGCACGTCGATCTCTGGAAGGCGGTCGCGGGCCGCATCCGGCGATAAATCAAAGCGAACCGAGCCAGCCTCCAGCCCGATCACGCGATCAGCCCGGTCAAAGAGATCGCGGAGATCGTGGCTGACGACGATGATGCTCATGCCCGCCGCGTACCGGTCGTCGAGGTGTTCCAACACCGACCGCTGGGCCGGCCAATCGAGGCCGGTAAACGGCTCATCGAGCACGAGATGATCCGGCTCCATCGCCACCGCGGCAGCGATGGCGACCCGGGCCTGCTCGCCACCTGACAGCGCGTCGATCCGCTCGTCGCGACGGCCGTCCAGATTAACGGCCGCAAGCGCGTCATCGACACGGCGGTCGATCTCGTCGTGATCGAGCCCAAGATTTTCAGGGCCGAAGGCCACGTCCGCGCCGACGGTTGCGCCAACAAACCCCTCTCGCGGCGACTGAAACACCATACCGACGCTGGTGCGGGCAGCCACCGGGTCGTTGGCCGCAGGTGTTCCGTTGACCCGAACCATCCCGGCATCGGGTTCAAGCAGGGCGGTAAAATGCCGGACAAGCGTCGTTTTGCCGCTGCCGTTTGGGCCGGCGAGGACGACCCACTCGCCGTCATCGATCATCAACGACACGTCGTCGACGGCGGTCGTCGCGCCGAATGCGTGTGTGAGGCCGTCGACGGTGATCATCGTCGGTCGGCCAGGAGCCCGGTGCCGCCAGCAACGACCCCGGTCGTCATCGCCGTTTTGAGCAGATCGCCGACAACAAAAGGCGCCATGAACGACGCCGCCCGGGTGAGCGTCCACCCGTTAACGGTCGCAAGCCACGGCAACCCGATCAGGTAGATGACGACGAGGCCGGCAAGCAACGCGATCGCCGTCGGGATCACCGAGAGTGAACTGATCGGGGTCGGCGTCAGCGACCGGTGGGCGACAGCACCGATGACAACAACGGCGACCACAAAGCCGGCGAGGAACCCACCGGTCGGGCCGAGCACATAGCCAAGGCCGGCGGCCGCATTCGAGTACACCGGCGCGCCAGCCAGCCCGACGATAACATAGAGGCTGATCGAGAAGCCCCCCCACACCGGGCCCAACAGGAGTCCGGCAACGAAGACCCCAAACGGCTGAAAGGAAAAGGGAACGCCACCCGGAAGATCGATCGAAAACTGTGCGAGTACCGCCGTCAGGGCGGCGAGCATGACGGCCGCGCTTAATTGCCTGACCGTCTCGGCGTCAACAAGATCGATCGACGCCGTCTCTTCACGTGCCATACTGGATCCGCCGTTGTCAACCTGATTTAATCTGTTGGTTTACGAAGCACGGCCACATCACGGAGACAGGGTTTTATATCCGCACCCGCTGGGGTTCGATCCATGGACGAAAAGACCGAAGAGCTCCGAGACATCTTCATGGAGACAACCGACTCGGAGACCGTCACCGAAACCCAATCGGAGTCGCCGGGGTCGCTAACCGACGACGAGACGGATGTCGGCGATCGACTCCGGACGCTCATCGATCGAATGCGCGACCAGTACGACTTTCAGACATCGCTGGAGGCCGACGACCTGATTGCGGTGCTGCGTGGCTTCCACAACGACGAAGACGACGAGTCGATCGCGGCGACACTGGACTGTGAGCCGGCGAGCGTGCGACAGGCCCGGCTCGATCTCCATCTTGTTCGGGATGCCGAGCGAGAGGCCCCCTTCGAGTTCAACCGACTGCGTCAGCTGCTGGCGGAGGACATGTCGCTGGAAGACCGCGCTGAACAGCTTGCTGTCTCCGTCGAGACCGCACAGCAGTATAGCGAGGTGGCAGCTGCCGACCAGCGATCGACACGAGCCAACAGCCGCTTCCGCGATGAGTTTGCCGAGCTGCTGACCGACGCCGATCTCACGAATCGTCTCGCCGCCGATGCTCACGAAGACGGGCTTCAGGAGGCAACTGAGGACATGGAAACTGACGTCTCGTTCTGAGCTGCACCGTTCGTCGGAACGGCGGTTGCGCCCCGAGGGTTCAAATACCAAGCCGCGGCCATCCGGAGCTATGCCGACGTTCAGCGAGCTAAGCCGGGCGGCGTACTGTCCCCGCCAGCTCTACTACGCCCGCAAACACGACGACGAGGGGCCGCCAGCGTCGGTCGAAAACACACAACAGCTCGCCTTTCGCTACCGTGAGCTCCGAGAAGCCGACGACGAGACATTGGCGGCGGTGCCGATCAAGCGGTCGCCGGCGGCCTACCGCGAGGCGCTTGCGTCGCTGTCGACGCGACCGATATGGGAAGGGCTCTGTGAACCTGCCGAGACCGACTACTATGTCGAGGGGAAGGACTGTGCTGGGATACTCCACAAGATCATTCCCGGCGAGCCACCGACGCCGACACTGATCTCGCCGGGTGAACCGCCCGATAACGGCGTCTGGAACCCCCAGACCGTTCGGGCGGTCGCCGCCGCCAAAGCCCTCGCCTGGGAACGAAACGAGGAGATCCCACGGACGCTTATCGAGTATCCGGCTGTCGGCGTTGTCCGAGACGTGCCGCTGACGACGCGGCGCACAGCGACCTACCGGCAGGTGTTGCGAACGGTTCAGGCGATGGATGGGCCGCCGCCACGCGTCAACGACAGCAGATGTGAATCCTGTGAGTACCGAACGGAGTGTGGCGTATCGACCCGGTCGCTAAAATCGCTGCTCGGGTTGGAAGGTGATTAGTGGTCGGCGAGCCATGCCTCGATCTCTCCGGCAAGCGGGCCGCGACGATGGATCTCGCCGGTTGCGACGTCGACAACGGTACTCTCGCCGCCCGGCGTCTCGCCGGTGTCGACGACGGCACCGACAGCGTCGATGATCGTCGCGTCGAGGGCGTCGACACGGCGAACGCTCGGCGAGCCGCTTTCGTTCGCGCTGGTGGCGGTAATCGGGCCAGCACGACGGGCCAACTCGCGGGCAACAGCGTTGTCAGAGAGCCGAACGCCGACGGTATCGCCGCCGTCGACTAAGCTGTCGGGAAACACACCGTCGCGAGCGACAAGCAGAGTCACCGGCCCCGGCAGAAAGCGGTCGCAAAACGCCGCCTCGCGGTCGGTCAGCGTGAGATACTGCGTGAGCATCTCGCGGTCAGCAAAGCCGACCGACAGTGGCTTCGAGCGGGGCCGGCCCTTGATCTCAAAAACCTGCCTGACTGCGTCGGCATCGGTTGCGTCGGCTCCCAGTCCGTAGACGGTTTCAGTTGGATAGACAACCGCCTCGCACTGTGCAATCGCCGCGGCGGCCGCAGCAAGCGCGTCATCGACAGCAGAGGGGAACGTGTCGGTCTCGGGGGCTGGATCGGAGCGATCAGCAGGGGGCATGCTGTAGGGTCGCCGGGCGGGTGAAAAAAGGGTGCTGATCGACCCAACCGGCGCGTTCCAAACCGTTTATACTGGCTCCTCGAAAACAACAGGACATGCCACGAGAGCAGAAGCAGGTTCGTGATCTCCAAGAGGGCAGCTACGTGATGATGGATGACGCGCCGTGTACGATCAACCACTACAGCACGGCCAAACCGGGCAAACACGGGAGTGCGAAGGCCCGCGTCGAAGGGAAAGGCGTCTTCGACGAGCGAAAACGGAGCTTCAGCCAGCCGGTCGACGCGAAGGTCTGGGTGCCGATCATCGAGCGAAAACAGGGTCAGGTCGTCTCGGTGACCGGCGATGACGCCCAAGTGATGGATCTCGACACCTACGAGACGTTTACCATGCGGATTCCCGAAGGCGAATCCTTCGAAAGCGACCAAGACATCGAGTACCTCGAATACGAGGGCCAGCGAAAGGTCGTGTGATGTTCCCGGGCGCGACCGCCGACCGCGAAGCTGCTTCCTATGTGGTCGTCGGCGCGCCGCTGGATGCGACGACCACGTTCCAACCGGGCACCCGATTCGGGCCCGATGAAATCCGGCGATTCGCTCGTTCCTTCGACGATTACGATTATCAGACAGCACAGCATTTCACTGAGCTCGGCGTCCACGACGCCGGTGACGTGCGTGCATGGGATGATGTAGCGGAATATATCGACTACCTTGGCGGCCAGCTCCGCGATATCGTTTGGGACGACGCCATCCCGCTCGTTCTCGGCGGCGAACACACGGTGACCGTCCCAGCTGTCGAGGCGGTCGATCCAGATGTCTTCGTCTGTCTTGACGCTCATCTCGATCTCCGGGAAGCGTACGATGGCACCGAATGGAGCCACGCGTGTGTGACGAACCACACGCTGGACACAGCAGAGAAAGCGATCATCATCGGTGCACGCACCGGGTCGGAAGCCGAGTGGGAACGCGCCGCCGAGGCCGATGTCACCGTCGTCGAACCCGGCGCTGTCGACGACTGGCTGGCAGACCCACCGGCGTTCGACGACGAGGTGGTGTATCTGAGCGTTGACATCGACGCCGCCGATCCGGGCTTCGCCCCGGGAACAGGGACGATGGAGCCCGGCGGGCTGACGCCCCAACAGCTACAGCGGCTTGTCAGCGCGGTCGCGCCGGCCGCTGCGGGCTTCGATGTCGTTGAGGTCAACGACCGCGATGATGGGCAGGCCGCCGCACTGGCTGGCAAACTACTCCGGACGTTTGTGTATCACCACGCGGCGAATACGACACCGTGAGAACGATCATAGACGAACGGTTCAGCACCGGCGATAGTATGTGTCAATAGCGGTCGGCCGTCTGTAGGCGAGGCTCGGAGAATCCGACCGCTTTTGCTGTGGGGAACACAACGCCGACACACAATGTTACCGAGAGGGACGCTCGGCGGTGCAGGGCTACTTGAGATCGCGGTCTTTCTTGTAACCGTGACCGCAGTTGCTGGTGTGGTCGCCTATCTGTTGTGGCGGCGTGGCGTCATCCCTGTTGAGTGATCTCCACCCGAAAGCCTCCCGTTTGGGTTTCGGATGAGACTATAGCACATGGGTCGATACAAGAACAGCACGGAGACCTGCGGTGGTCGGTATGATACGCGAGGATTGCGGCTAGAACCGTGTTGTCGATGTCAACGACCCCACCCTACTTCGCTCACCCAGTAGGGTTCGCTCGTTGAGGGTGGGGCTTGTCAGTGATCTCGGCCTCTACCCAGCGACAAGCTGGTGTGAGGTGTATCCTCAACTCGGCGTCCGCGATCCTGACTTCAGAGCGTATTGACTGACGCTCCTCCCACGAGGCGGCTGATGACCCCGGAGGAGATACAATTCAGCCACGTTCTTCGCCGCGTTGTAATCTGCGTGATTCTGCTTTCCGCAGCGGCGGCACTCGAAATCGCCGCTGTGACGATTGTTGTCATGGACGAACCCGCACTCATTACACCGTTTCGATGTGTTTCGTGGGTCGAGTGTATCCACAAACAACCCCTCGTACTCGGCTTTGTACTCAACGAAATCTTTGAGATTTCGGAACGCCCACTCCGAGTGCCATTGGGCGAACGGTAAGTCCTCACGGATGTCGCTCAAGTCTTCCAAGATGATCCCAGCGCAGTCATGCTCAAGAGCTTCGTCCACGATCCCGTTCGCTACACTATGCAGGACGTGCTTCACGTACCGATCTTCACGTCCTGACAGTTGCTCAATTGTCCGGTGGGCTGACTGCGTGCCTGTCTCTTGGAGTTCACCACGGATACGCTCACACTCCCGGCGATAGTGGTTCAGTTCCCCGGCATCGAAGAACCGCGCCGTGCTAGTGACGGCGATCTGGTTAACGCCGAAGTCAACACCCAGTACCGCTCCGTACTGCGTCGTTGACTCATCAGCGTCTTGTTTTGGCATTCGATACCCGAGGTGGATGTACCACTCGCCATCCCGATAATGCAGCGTGGACTCAGTGTACTCCCACTCATCATCGGTGAGGTAGTCGTACTGGTAGCCATCCGGGTTCTCCGGAAGTTCGAGATTCGCGTGGACTCTGGAGTGGTCGCCTAGCGTCGTGAGCGTGATCTTCTCTTGGTCGGGAAAGACGGTGAGTGTTCGCCGGTCGAAGACCATCGACCGGCTGGTGAACTGCGGTCGTGTGGCCTTCTTATCCTGTTTTCGACGTTCAATACAGGATTTAATCGCACCTGCGACTTCATGGCAGGCGAGCGTGGCGTGTTGGTCGCCCAGCTCGGTTTGTTGTTTGATCGTGTCTTTGGCGTGATTTCTGACATCGGACTTAGTGTGGCAGGTTTCCCATGCGAGGTCGCTGCCGGTATTGCAGCCGTCGCGCCACTCGTCAATGGTATCGAGGAGCAGTTGCTCATCCTCGGCTGACCGAAGCTCAAGTCGAGTAATGAGCGTGCGACGGTGGTACTCGTCGTCCGACGCCATATATTCAATAAAGCACAAACAGTATTTATATTTTACGGTTAGTCGGCTCCTCCCCTCCCTACTCGCTCCCCTTCGGTCGCTCCTTGAGGAAGGGGACTCCACCTTGCGGTTAATTGAAAAACGAGTGCGGTGAGAGCCCAGAGGTACTGTTGTTACTGTGGTGGATTAACCGAGGGGCTGATGAACTTCTCGGCTGGTCGGGCTTCGTGGGTCTCATCGGCGGCGACAGTACTGAGTTCGTCAGCCCGCCAATCGTAGGCTGTCAACTCATTGCCGTACACACATCCGGTATCAAGGCCGACCGCGTACTCGCGGACGATCGGTGCCGAAAGCACCGTGTGGCCGAAGAAAACGCGTTCGGGGCCACCGTATCGGTCGAACCAAAACGGCGGCTGGTAGCTGGCGTCGGGTACCATCGATCGGACGTTCTGGAGGTCGTCGACTGTGTGATCGGCTCGTGGCTTGCGCGGGTCAACCCCGGCGTGGGTGATCAGCGTCTCCGGCAGCGAGATGACCGCCGGTTGGTCGGCGATCCAATCGAGGTCAGCCTCGGTGAGCGCATCGACGGTCTTCTCGCCGCGAAGGAGTTTCTCCTCGTTGTTGCCGCGAACCGTCAGCATGTTTGGTGCCGATCGAACGAGATCGACGACCCCCTTTGTGTCTGGGCCCTTGCGAACCAGATCGCCAACAAAGATGAGGAGATCCGAGTCGGTGAGCGACAGTCGATCGCAGAGTGTTTCGACGGCCGCACGGCACCCGTGTGGGTCGCCGACAATGTAGATATCGTCCCACGCAGCCGGATCGACGTGTCTGTGTTGGACATCGAACGCCACGGAGCGAGCCATATACCAACAGAAAGCCGTAGACACATGTAAGCACTGGTAAGAGTCCTCTACAGCCCTATATAGTACTCGTGACGGCGGCCAGCCGAGACGGCGGGCCACAAGCCGCTGTTGAACCCGCACGTTTCGGGTGCAACCCTCCGGTCGGCGGCGGGACAGCGTGTGCAGCGTTCCAGATGAACAGACCCACACAAACCTATATAGAGCGCTAAAATATATAGTCGATAAATACTCAAGCTGTTGTTTTTAGCCCTTCCAAAGGGTTAAAACGCCAAACTCTAAATTCAATGTGTGTCAGCGATAGGCCGACAATCACGCCGACAGCGCGCCGATGGGCGGCACCGATGACCGACGAGTCCGGGTCGGAGCCCCCGACCGATGAGTCATCGACACAGGACGGTGACACCCCGGCCGCCGAGCCGACGACACCGGCCGCTGAGAGCCAAAGCGGGGAGGCAGCGACGGCATCGGTGCCAGCAGGCGACGAGCTGCCCACACCGGAGGAACAAGTCGATCTCTCCGCACACGAGTACTATCTAAACCGCGAGCTCTCGGAGCTCGCCTTCCAAGAGCGGGTGCTACATGAGGCCGAAGACGACCGGAACCCGCCGCTGGAGCGACTCCGATTTCTCGCCTACGTTACGAAAAATATCGACGAGTTCTTTATGAAACGTGTTGGCGGGCTGAAACAGCAGATCGAGGCCGGTGTCACCGACCCAACAGTCGACGGGCGAACGCCAGCCGAGCAGTGGAGCGAGGTGCTTGAAACTGTCCGACCGCTGTTTGATCGCCAGACGCGGGCGTGGGAAACCGAGATCGAACCGGCACTCGCCGAGGCGGGCGTGCGGGTTCGCGACTACGAGAGCTTGCCAGCGGAGACACAGGCATCGCTTCGCGAGGAGTTCCGTGAAACAGTGTTGCCGACGCTGACGCCGTTGACGTTCGATCCGGCCCATCCGTTTCCGTTCATCTCAAATCTCTCGTTGTCGCTTGCGGTGTTGACCCGGCGCGACGACGAGGCCGACCCGCAGTTCACCCGGATCAAGGTGCCGGAAAATCACCCGCGGTTGATCGAACTCGACAGTCCGGACGACACCCACGAGTATGTGCTGTTGGAGGACGTGATGGAGGCCAACCTTGATCTCCTGTTGCCGAACGTCGAGATCATCGATGTGTCGACGTTCCGGCTGACGCGCAACGCCGAGGTCGGCCGCAACGAGGAGGTCGCCGAGGATCTGATCGAGGTGATCGAAGACGTTGTCGAAAAACGACGGTTCGCGAACGTCGTCCGGCTTGAGGTGACCGACGATATCCCGGCACGAAGCCTCGAGCTGCTGGCCGAGCAGCTGGATATCGACCGCGAGGCGATCTACTACCGAAGCGGGCCGATCGATTACGAGGATTTCTTTACCCTTGTCGACATCGACCGACCGGATCTCAAGCTGCCGACGTGGTCGCCACAGCCCCACCCACGGCTTGGCACCGACGAGCCGATGAATACGGCCGACAACGCAACAGCGATCTTTTCGGCGATCAAAGACGACGATATCCTCGTCCATCACCCATATCACTCCTTCGAGGACACCGTTCAGCGCTTTCTTGAGACGGCCGCCAGCGACCCGGATGTGCTGGCGATCAAGGTCGCGATCTATCGAACCGCCAGTGACTCGAAGGTGATCCAGAGCCTGATCGAAGCCGCCGAAAACGGCAAGGAGGTTGCGGTCATGGTTGAATTGAAAGCCAGATTCGACGAGCAGAACAACTTAGAGTGGGTGCGCCGTCTCGAAGAGGAGGGGATTCACGTCGCCTACGGCAGCCTTGGGCTCAAAACCCACACCAAAACTGCCCTTGTCGTCCGCGAGGAAGCCGACGGCGTCCGCACCTACTCACACATCGGCACCGGCAACTACAACTCCGAGACCGCCAAGGGGTATGTCGATCTCGGGATGATGACCGCCGACCCGGAGATCGGCCACGACCTTGTGAAGCTGTTTAACTTCTTTACCGGGCCGACACTCGATGAGGAGTTCAAAAAGCTGCTGGTCGCGCCGGTGACGATGCGGACGGAGTTCACCGAGCTGATTCGTCGGGAGCGGGCGTTGGCCGAGGCCGGCGAGGGCGGTCAGATCGTCGCCAAGGTCAACGGGTTGGAGGATCCGGATATCGTCGCCGAGCTGTATCGGGCCGGGATGGCCGGCGTCGACATCGACCTGATTGTTCGCGATATCTGCCGGCTGCGACCGGGGATCGACGGGATCAGCGAAACGATCACCGTCCACTCGGTTGTGGGACGGTTTCTTGAACACTCCCGGATCTTCTATTTCGAAAACGGTGGCGACCCCGAATGGTATCTCGGCAGTGCCGACTGGATGACGCGTAACCTCGACAACCGGGTCGAAGCGGTCACGCCGGTGACCGACGACCGGCTTCGTGGGCAGCTCCGGTTCATGCTTGAGACGATGTTGTCGGACAATCGGCGGCGATGGCTGCTGCAGGCCGACGGCAGCTACCAGCAGGTCTCGCCGAACGAGGGCGAACCGGTGCGGGATACCCAGTCGCTGCTGATGGAGCAGGCCTATCGGACGGCAACCCAAGACGGCGAGTCCGACGCCGACACCGAGCGGTTCATGATCGAACACGGGGCCGGTCGCGTCGGCCACGTCATCGATATGCGACCGACAACCGACGCCGCCAGCACCCGCTGGTCAGTTCGGCCGGGATTGCCCGGCACGAAGCTGTGTTCGCGTGGGGATCGGCGAAAACACGACACGCGGGTGCCGTTTTCGGAGTTTGCTGCCGACCACGAGATTGATCGGGCGCTGTTCGATGGCGACCCACCGGATGCGATCTGTGCGTACTGTTGGCAGGCTGCCGCCGATCAGACAGCCCACGGCACCAACTCGGGTCAATAGTTCGGAGAGACCTATAGAGCCCTCATAGTCGGTTTTACACAGTCGTCCAGCAATGACTGGTGTATGAGCGCACAGATCGCCGAGCGGCACGAGCAGTGTACGGTTGTCGCCGAGTACAACGCATACGGGGCGATGACGCTGCAGTCCTCGCGTGGCAAAACCTACCAGGTCGTCGGTGCCACCAACCGGTGTGTCGCCCGGCAGCTCGCCGCATTGACCGTCGGCGAGGAAACCGCCGTCTCGCTTCGGCAGGCCCCTGGGCGCGGCAACACATGGCGGGCGGTCGCTGTCAGAGCAGCGGAGCCACCGGCCGAGCCGCTCTGAGAGTGTATTGCCGCAAACCGCGCTGTCATTGATACGACGACGGCCCCACACTTATTGGTGACATACTGCAGAGCATTCTGGACGCTTGATTCGGAGTATCGGCCACACCTGGGCGACCATGGCTATAGAGGCCTCAATAGGCCCCATACTTACGCTTATGCGCCAGCGTCGTGTATAGTACACTGCCATGTCTAAGGGGTGTTCCCCGGTTGACAGCTCGACGCCACAGCTCCCGTCAGCGTTCAACGATCTTCGGAGTGCAGTCGCATTACACGACCCAAACACGGGCCGGATCGTCGACGCCAACGAACGGGCAACGGAGTTGTATGGGTATCCAACGGCTGAACTCCAAGAGCTGAAACTCAACGCGCTGAGTGCTAACACATACGGTGAGAGCCGGTACGGTGTTGTGCGTCGGATCCGGTCGGCCGCAAACGGCTCACCACAGACGTTTGAATGGCGGATCAAACGGAAGACCGGACAGCTTCGGTGGGTCGAGATGACCCTCACCGCACATCCACAGAACGATCAGCAGTACGTCCTTGCGGAGGTGAGCGATATCACCGACCACAAACACAACGACCGGCGGATCAGTTTGCTGCAGCGTGTGTTTCGGCACAATCTCCGCAACGAGATCAGCGTGATCGCCGGCTTTGCCGACGAACTGACCGATCCGGCGGCGACAACGCCGGCGGCGACCTGTGCCGACAAGATCAGCACCGCAGCCCGAACCCTCTCTCGGGTCACCGAATCGATGAAACAGATCGAGGCGACGATTACGAGCGATGCCGCCGCCAGAACACGACGATCGGTAGGAGCGGCAGTACGCGATGTCACCGCTGAGGTTCAGGCGGCCTATCCCGCGGCAAACATTGATGTGACCGAAACAACGCCGCTGTGGGTCGATATCAACGAGAGCTTTGATCACGCGCTTCGTCACGCCGTAGAGAATGCCGTCGCACATGCCGGCTGTGAGGCGCCAACGGTCACCGTCGAGATCGATGCGTCACCCAACACCGGCCGGGTTGAGATCCGGATCGACGACGAAGGGCCACCGATCCCGCCGATGGAGCTCGACGCGCTGGACGACCACCAGGAAACGACGCCAACCCGCCATGGCTCCGGCTGTGGGCTGTTCGTCATGAAATGGTGTCTGGAATCCCTTGGCGGCGAGTTGCGGATTGAGCCAGCCAACGAGAGTGGCAACTCGGTGTACTTTTATCTCCCACCAAAATCGCCGCCCGACGACGCCGACTGATCGTCGCTACGCGTCGCCGACAAACGCATCGAACAGCGCGGTTACTCGCCTCTTGATGTCGTCGCGGATCTCCCGAACAGTATCGAGATCCTGCCCGTCGGGGTCGTCAAGCGCCCAGTCGCGCACCTCGACGCTGTCGGCATCGAGTTCGAGCGTCGAACAACCCATTGTGGCGACAACATCACACGCATTCAGTGTCTCGGTCGAAACCGCTTGCGGCGTCCGATCGGAAAGATCGATTCCAACTTCGTCCATCACGGTGACGACCTCCTCGTGGACATGGTCAGCCGGGTGGGTGCCACCGGTGACGATCTCGATGCGGTCATCGAGGCCACGGCGCTCGACTTCGCGCTCGGCGAAGGCGGTTGACATCTGACTGCGGCCGGCGTTTTGGACACAGACAAACCCGAACTGCAATGTCTCGGCGGCGGTTTCAGACATACCAGCGTATCGGAGCCAACTGGTATGAAGATTCGTATGTGAGCTATATAGCAATCAGTAGTTACGGCGACGGGGCGGCCTTCTGGAGGGCGGTTTCGGCGATGTTGCCGCCGTAGTCGGCGGTTCGGGAGACCGAATCAACGATGAGCCCGACCAGCTGGGCGTGGGCAGGATCAAGCTCCCGCAGCAACTCGTCGATCCCGCGGGCCGTCTGGTCGATCTCACGCACCTGCTCGCGCACGTCGTTGGCCAGCCGGGTCGCCTCCTCGCTGTCGTCGGTAAACAACGCGTCCATGCCGCCGTCGATCACCGAGACAACCTCCTCGTGGAGCCCCTCGATGGCAACGAGGACATCCTCGGGAACCTCCTGGTCGATCTCCAAGGTGAGGTGGGCGATCTTCGTTGCGTGGTCGCCGATGCGTTCGAGTTGGCGGGCGCTTGAGTGGTAGTCGAAACAGACCTCCCGCGGCAGGCCAAGTTCCTCGCTGGCTTTGGGGGTTCGGAGCGTCGCCCGGAAGATGCGGGAGACGACCATCCAGAGGCGATCAACGTCGTCGTCGCGCTGGATCACGTCGTGAGCGAGATCGCGATCAAGATCGCGGAGCGCGAGCAGCGCGTCTTCCAGCATCGAGGCGGCGATCAGCCGCATCCGGGTGACGGCGTTGTGGATCGATAGCTCCGAGGAGTCAAGCAGATCGCGGATAACGATCTCGTCTTTCGTCTCCTCTAACACCTCAAGGCCGACGAGGCTCTGGGTTGCCTCGCGGATCAGTCCACGTTGGTCGTTGGTGATCCGACCGCTTTCGAGAACGATCACGTCGAAGCCGCTGACGTACATCGTCATCACCGCCCGAACCAACTGGGTGTCTTCAAGATTAGTGATGTCCAATGTTCCCTCTGTTTGGTCGTCACCACCTACCGGCGTCATGAACAGCGAGTCACCCTCGGGATAGAACTCGACGGTGCTGCCCGCGCTCACGTCGTTGTCGTTCGCCCACGTTTTTGGGATCGAGACGGTGTATGTCGAGCCGCCGGTCACCTGCACTTTCCGCGTCTCCATATTCATGTCATGGTGTGTAGAACTGGCTAATAAATCCATTCATATATTTATATCTCTGTCACACAACGTACCCCGGAAATCACCGTTGCTACCACAGTTACCACCGATATAGTCTCTGCAACACGTAATATATACAAGTGATAAACAGCCACACACATATATTATATACTTCTATCAAGCAACCAGTATATCTGCGCCACGCGAGTGGTATCTCCAGTATGTAATGAAAATAGTGCATATAACGGCTATATTTTGGGATAAACTGACGTAAAATAAACAACAGTTAGTTGATAGCCTGCCGCTGACACCCGATATTGGGGGTGCGTATATGTAGGACGCGAACAAGTATATATACTATATACCAAACAGTAGTAATGCATAGATCTATTAGCACGCTTTTTATTGTCGGTTGCACCACGGATATGTGATGGCATCTGACCAGACGGGAGAAAAACGGCGAATCACACGGAGAGCAACACTCGCGGGGATCGCTGGTGCCGGGACAGTTGCTGTTGCCGGCTGTTCCAGCAGTACAAGCAGCGACAGTAGCGGCGGCGATGAAAGCGGTGGCGACACCGAAAGCGGCGATGGCGGCAGCGAAAGCGCGGCAACGAGTCCACTCGAATCCGGTGGCTCCTCGACGGTGTACCCGATCGCCAACTCGGCCGCCTCCTACTGGAACGCCAACCGGCCAGCATCCGATTCTGAATACTGGCCACACGGCGAGTACGACATTGACACCGACAAAAACCTCGCTGACTACTGGGCTGGCCTCTATGGGTTCGAAGCGGGCGACGACGGTGATTCCCCGTTCCAGTTTACCGTTGGCCTCTCACACTCCGGAACCGGTGTCGAGAAGGTTCGAGACGGGAAAAACGACATCGGCAACTCCTCAGGCAACGTTGAGGACGAGCTCCCGGATCGAGACTCATACGAGAGCTTCGCCGACCACGTTGTCGGTGTCGACGGCCAGCCGCTTGTTGTCTCCCAAGAGATCGCCGACGCCGGGCTCGAACAGATCACCGGCGATCAGCTCAAGGATCTCTACAAAGGCGAGATTAGCAACTGGCAGGAGATCAACAGCGACCTTCCAGATCGTGAGGTACAGGTGCTCGCTCGCGTGAAAGGCTCCGGTACCCGAACCTCCTTCGTCTCGAACGTCTTCGGCAACCCCGAGGAGGACACCTCCGTCGCCAACCGCTACGGCCAAAACCAACGCCTCGCCTCGGCGATCGCCGAAGCCGACAACGCGATCAGCTACCTTGCGTTGGCGTTTATCGACACCGACGGGCTTGCACCGGTCGCCTTAGAGTGGCAAGGGACGACCTATGAGTATCAGGCGTCGGAAAACGGTCTGGATGCCACCGAGTACCCACTGTCGCGCGACCTCCACATGTACACATGGGAAGGCACCTCGAAAAAAGAGGCTGCCGTCCTCAACATGATCCTCTCTGACTTCGGGCAGGATACCTTCGTCGCGCCGAACAACTACTTCCGACTCAGCGAATCGCGGCGTGAGGAAGAGCGCAACAAGCTGCCGGAGCAGACGCCGGTATAAATCCCCCACCTCGAAGCGTCGATTCGCCTCAGACAATCGAAAAGGAAAAACCACCCCACACCCGTTTATTCCGTTACCAACCGCATGTTACACCAAGTTTGGGTTGACGTACAACACACACTGTTTGGAACCGATGAAGCTGAAGGATCACGGCTCGCGGTTGGTGCGTCGGCAGGCATGTTGCTGGCGACGATCGGTGCGTTCCTGTTTGCACCAGCCGCTGCCCTCCCCGCGTTAGCCGGCTTCGTTATCATCACCACGATCGGGTGGGTCACATACCAAGGCGCGATCGCACGCTTGCTGACACTGCTTGCGACCGTCCTGACCGTTCTCACCGTGTTTCTTATCACCGTTTTCTTGTTCGTAAGCGCGCTGCCGGCGTTCACTGAGCACGGAAGCGGCCTACTACTTCTCCCCGCTGAGAGTGGTGAACCACGCTGGTTCTTCTGGCTCGAAGCCGTGCTCCCGACGGCTGAGACGTTCTGGAACCCACTCAGCGGTGCCTACTCGCTGATCCCCGCGATATGGGCGACGGTGATCGTCACGTTCATCGCCGGCGCGGTCGCCATCCCGCTTGGGCTCTTTGGCGCGCTGTTTATCGCTGAGGTTGCCGACGATCGGCTCAGAGAGATCATCAAACCCGGCGTTGAGGTGTTGGCCGGGATCCCCTCGATCGTCTACGGCTTCATCGGGTTTGCGGTGCTCAACAGCTTTATTCAGGGGTCGTTTCTCGACGACGGCGCGAGCTTCCTGATCGCCGGCATCGTCGTCGGGATTATGGCGTTGCCGACGATCGTTTCGGTCGGCGAGGATGCCCTTTCATCGGTGCCGGATGCCATGGGTGATGGGGCGGTTGCGATGGGCGCGACCGAATGGCAAAAGATGAAGAGCATCTCGATCCCCGCGGCGTTTTCGGGCATCTCTGCGGCGGTCATTCTTGGCTTGGGCCGGGCGATCGGTGAGACGATGGCGGTCGCGGCGATCATGGCCGCCGGGGTCGGTTTTGCGGACCCGTTGTTCGATGTCTTCGATGCGAGCGCGACGCTGACGAGTCTGATCGCGGTCAACTACGGCAGTGCCTCCGAGAGCACACTCGATGTCTTGTTCGTCGCTGGCGTGATGCTGTTCGTGATCGTCGCCGGGATGAGCATCGTCTCACAGTATATTGAACGACAGATGAAACAGAAACTCAAAGGGCAATCATGAGCGAGGCATACGCACACGACACCGCACTGGTCACCGAGGGCTCGACCAGCTACGACCGCCTTGTCGACGGGGCGATCGCACTCAGCATCGTTGCCTTCGCGACAACCCTGCTGGCACTCGTCGAGCTCGTCCCGTTGGGCACAGCCGGGGCGACACTCGGCAACTACTTTCTGACACTCTTTGTGGCCGTGAGTGGTGGCGTCGGTCTGACAGCCGGCGCGTCGTGGGCAAACGTTGTCTCAGTCACCTCACAGCGCGTCCGCGGCGTCGCCGGCGGATTGCTCGTCGCGACCGGGGGCCTGACAGCGGTGGCCTATCTGACAACGGTCACGTTGGCAACCCTCCTTGGATTCGTACTCATCGGCCAAGCACTCATTATCGGCGGGGCTGGCATCAGCTCACGACTGGATATTATCGACACCGAGCCCGACGCCAGTGCTGGCTTACTCGCCGGTGGGGCCTTCGCCGTTATCGGGGCCGCGATCGGCGGTGCCCTCGGCGGGACGGTAATCGGCTTTGACTCGATCGCGTGGCTGGTGTTTCCGATTGTCGTCGGTGTCGGGCTGGCGGTGCTCACCATCGTCCCGCGTGAGGATCTTGGCTCAACGATCCCGGTCGGGCTCGTGGTTGGCACCCTCGGCGTCGTCGTGGCAACGGCGGCCATCGGGGTCGGCTGGCAGTGGAACCCAGAAACGCTCGACGGCGGGTTTACCGGCGGCGTGGTCATCCCGCTGTTTGCCGCATTTGGGGCACTCATCTCCGCGTGGGCAGCGGCCAAATGCCGAGCCGGGTTTGGCGCGCCGGGCCGAGAGTACGGCGCGTTTCTGATCATCAATCTCAACGCCCTGCTGATGGTCGTAACGATGGTGTCGATTGTGTTGTTTGTCCTAACGCGCGGGGCCACCTACGCGACACGCGGTTTAACGACGAGCGCGCTCACCCTGTTGGTACTGCTGGTGCCGCTGTTGGCGCTTGCTACGGAGTTTGCTCGCAGCCGGGTCGGCGGCGGCGAGTGGAACCGGACGGTTCGGCTGGTGACCCAGATCGCCCCGCTTGCGACCCTCGGAGCGGTGGCGGCGGTGATCACCACCGTGCTCATCACCGGCAATCCGATCGAATACGGCTTCAACTACCAGATCCTCCAAAATCGGAATCTTATCCCGAGAGAGACCGCGATCACGATCACCCCGAACCCGGAGGTCGGTGCGGTGATTCTCGCGGTCGTGGCGTCGGTCATGTGGATCGCGCTGTTCAGAAACTACGGGTCGCTTCGCAACGTCGGTGCTGCGTTCCCCCGCGCCGAGTCAGTCCGACAGCTCGTTCCGGTCGCTGTCGCAGGGATGGCCGCACTCATCGGGGGCGTCCTCCTTGTCGGGCCAACGCCAGCTGGCGTTCCGCTGGGATCGGTCGTCGGCGTCGGCGTTGTCGCGGCCGGCACGCTTGCCGCAGTTGGCCTCGCCGCGTTGCCTGTTGCTGGCGTCGCAACCACCAACGGGTCGATCGCCGACCGAACGCAGGCCAGCGCGCCACTGTTTACGCTGGGTGTCTTCGGCGGGCTTGCCGTGTTGACAGCGGCACTCCTCCTCCAGCCAGTCACCGGGCACACACCCGGTATCGCCGGGGTTGATCTCGTCGCGGTCGGCGCGCTGTTCGCGACCCTCGCGTGTGGGCTTGCAGCCGGTGTGAGTGCGTACGCACGGCGTACCACAACCGAAACACTCCAAGATCGGCTACTCGGCGAGGAAACGATCCTCGGGCTCACCGGGGCGGCAGGCTTTATCGCCCTGCTTGGTCTGCATGTCCTCGCCACCGGCTCCGGGTTCACGGTGCTTGGCGTGTCGGTGACAACCGAGGGGACGCTCTCGTGGCCGATGATCCTCCAGCCGTATATCCCGCTTGGGGCGGAACCCGGTGGGATTATGCCGGCCGTCGTCGGCACCGTCTGGCTTGTGATCGGCGCGACGCTGTTTGCCGTCCCGCTGGGGATCGGCGCGGCGGTGTTCCTCACGGAGTACGCCGAACAGGGTCGGTTCACCGCGGTTGTCGAGATCGCCACGAACGCGCTGTGGAGCACGCCGAGTATTGTCTTCGGGCTGTTTGGAGCCGCGTTCATCATCCCCCGTCTCGGCGGGAATGAGTCGCTGCTGGCCGGGATGTTGGTGTTAGGATTTATGTTGTTGCCGTTGGTGTTGATCACTAGCCGAGAATCAATCAAGGCTGTACCCGACGAGTATCGTGATGCGAGTGCGGCCCTCGGTGTCTCCCAATGGGAAACAATCAAAAGCGTCGTTCTGCCAGCAGCGATGCCAGGGGTGATCACCGGCGGGATCCTCGGGATCGGCCGGATCGCCGGCGAAACCGCGCCGCTGATCCTCGTGTTGGGCTCGACGCTGAACGCTACCGAATCGGTGAACGTGCTGCAAGGATTCCAGTTTGTGGCCGAACCCCCGTTTATTATCAACGATCAGTTGCTCGCCGCCTCGGCCTCGCTGCCGACGCAGGTGTGGGCCGTGATCGCCGCTGGGGTGTCAGGCTCACCACAGATGGGCTGGGCCTCGGCGGCGATCCTCCTTTCGGTCGTCCTGACGTTCTATGCCATCGGTATTACCGCACGAACGTACTTCAGGAGAAAGCTAAACTATGAGTGAAACAGACATAACGCCGGACACTGGGAGCACAGCAACAACAACGACAGCGGGCGAAAGCGACGAGCAAGCCCGTGATGCGTGGACAGAGTACCGCGCAGCTGGTGAAACAAAGCTCTCGGTGGAGGATATCAACGTGTGGTACGGCGATGATCACGCGCTGAAGGACGTATCGATGGATATCCCCGAGGAGTCGGTGACAGCGTTGATCGGCCCCTCCGGCTGTGGGAAATCAACGTTCCTCCGCTGTCTGAACCGGATGAACGACCGGATCAAGGCCGCCCGCGTCGAGGGCTCCGTCGAGGTCGGCGGCACCGAGATCTACCATCCGGACGCCAACCTCGTTGAGTTGCGCAAGCGGATCGGGATGGTGTTTCAGTCACCAAACCCGTTCCCGAAGTCGATTCGTGAGAACATCTCCTATGGGCCACGAAAACACGGGGAGATCGAGAAGGGGCTGCTCGCCCGGCTGTTCGGCCGCGACGACACCGAGGCCGAAGCCGAGCTTGTCGAGCGCGCGCTCAAACAGGCTGCCCTGTGGGATGAGGTCAACGACCGCCTCGATGACAACGCTCTCGGGCTCTCGGGTGGGCAACAACAGCGGCTCTGTATCGCCCGCTGTCTGGCAGTCGACCCCGACGTGATCCTGATGGACGAGCCGGCTTCCGCGCTTGACCCGATCGCCACCTCGAAGATCGAGGATCTCGTCGAGGAACTCGCCAAGGAGTACACCGTCGTCATCGTCACCCACAACATGCAGCAGGCCGCCCGCATCTCCGATCAGACCGCGGTCTTCCTCACCGGCGGGGAGCTCATCGAGTACGACGACACCGAGAAGATCTTCGAAAACCCAGAGAGCCAACGCGTCGAGGACTACATCACCGGCAAGTTTGGATAACCCGCGATGTCGCGGAACCAGTACGACGAACGGCTCACCACCCTTCGCACCGACGTTGTCCTGCTGGCCGAAACCGTACTGGAGCGATACGAGGACGCCGTTGACGCGATGACAGCCGGCGACACCCGGCGAGCCGACCAGATTATCCGACAGGACGACGAGATCAACAGTCGGTATCTTGCACTTGAACAGGAGTGCACAACGCTGATCGCCCGTCGACAACCCGTTGCCAGCGAGCTCCGATTGGTGACCGCCTCATTCAAGATCCTCACTGACCTCGAACGCATCGCCGACCTCGCGGTGAATCTCGCTGGCCGAACGGAGTATGGTACCACCGAACTTCACAACGCGATCGATATCCGAACGCTTGGGATGACCGCCGCGGAGATGGTCGCAAACGCCGTCAACGCATACGAAACCGAGACCAGCGACGCCTGTCGGGCGGTCGCCGAAACCGACACCGGGTTAGATGCGGACTGTGAGACAGCGAACAAACGACTCATTCGAGAGCTTATCGCCGAACGGACGGCTGACAGCCACGACGAGCGAGAGCTGGCGGCCACGGTCGATAGGACAACACGGGCACTGCTCACCGTCCGCGATATCGAGCGCGTCGGCGACCACGCGGTCAACATCGCCGCCAGGACGCTGTATATGATCGACAGCAACGACGAGCTGCTGTACTGAAACCGAGAGAAAATCCTTTCCCGTCAGCACCCACCCTTGCTGGTATGCCACGCAACGAGTATCAATCACAACTCGCGGAACTTCGTGAGGATGTGGTCGCGATGAGCGAAACCGTCGCTGAGCGACTGGAGATGGGGCTGACCGCACTGGAAACAAACGACGAAGCGCTCGCCAGAACCGTGATCGAGGGCGACGACGAGATCAACCAACTGTACCTAGATCTCGAACAGCAGTGTACGGATCTGATCGCCCTCCAACAGCCCGTCGCTGGCGATCTTCGGTTTATTGCCGCCTCGTTTAAGATTATCACCGACCTCGAGCGCATCGCCGACCTCGCGACCAACCTTGGGGAGTACGCTGAAGCCGCCGATAACGATGTCTTCCCGAGTGTCGACATTCAGGGCCTCGGCGAAATGACCTTAGAGATGTTGGCGGACTCAATGGCCGCCTACGCCGACGATGATCGGGAGCTCTGTTATGCGGTCAACGACCGTGACGACGAACTCGACACGGAGTGTGAGATCGCCAGCGACACCGTCGTCCGCGAGCTGATCGAAGGCGAGGAGATGGCCGACGAGGAGATTGAGACGTTTATGGAGGATGTCTCGCGGCTCCTGTTGACGATCCGAGATCTCGAGCGCGTCGGCGATCACACGGTTAACATCGCCGCCCGCGCGCTGTATATGATCGACAACAACGATGAGTTGATCTACTGATCGCCATCGCAATCTTCTATTACCCGACGACCACAGTTTCAGTCGGTGTCAGAAACCGATTCTGACGGCGACATCGACGCTGTCGCGGACGCATCCGCCCCATCGTCGTCAACAACTCGACTTGTCCAGGTGCCACGCAGGAAGTACGCGCCAACCGCCGCCGCCATAAGAACATTTGAGCCAGCCTCGCCGTACCAGATCCCGCTCGCCCCCCAGTCAAGCGGCACCGCCAAGACGTAGGCGATCAGCGACCGGAGCACGATGTAGCCGAGAAACGCAAACAGGAGTGCCAGCCGGGTGCGACCGCTGCCACGGAAACCACCCTGAATAACGTAGAAACCGCCGAGAAAAACGTAGGTGGCACCGACAACCCGAAGATACTCAGCCCCGACAGCGATCACCGCTACCGAGCCGGTGCCGGTCACAAAGATATCGATGACAGCACCAGCGAAGACGTAGACCACCACACTCAGAACCGCAAAGGCGGCGACAACGAGGCCAAGAGCGGCCCGAACCCCCTCGACCGCGCGATCACGCTGATTCGCCCCAAGGTTCTGGCCGACGACCGTTTCGACGCCGCGGGCTAAGCCGAGGGCAGGCAGGACAACCATCGAGGTGACCCGTGTCCCAATGCCGTAGGCGGCGACAGCCTCGACGCTTGTGATCGCCACCAACGCGGTGAGAATCGTTACGCTGAGAGCCTTCGTGCTGACCTCAAGGCTGGCCGGAACGCCGATCCGAAACAGCTTCCTGATCGTCTCACGCTCCGGGAGGAAGTCAGTACGGACGAGTTCGATGCCGACCCGCCCAGAGAGCAACAGCCAGATCCCGATAGCCGCGCCGATCCCGCGGGTGAGGATCGTGGCGATAGCCGCCCCTTGGACGCCAAAACCGGTGAAGCCGGTCAGCTCAAACAGTGTCGCCTCCAGCGATTCAAGCCCAACCCACGAAAACAGAACGTTGTCCTGAAAGCCGAGGATGAAAAACGGGTCGGCGATGACGTTGAGCCCGACGCCGAGAGCCATCAGATACAGCGGTGTGCGGGTATCGCCCCACCCCTGCAGCAGCGATTGGAAGACGAAGAAGCTGAAGACAAACGGGATGCCGAGAAACATCGTCCGGGTGTAGTCGACGGCCATCACGTACTCGGTTGTCCCCGCCACCGCCCCGACCAATCCCAGAAGCGTGGGTGCGAAAACGTACCCAACTACCGAGAAGAGAACCGAGACGGCGACAACAAGCGAGATCGTCTGGCCGGCGACATGGCCAACACGATCGGTGTTACCCGCACCCTTGTTTTGGGCGACCAACACCGTCCCCGCGACCGAAAAACCAAGCGAGAGGCTGATCACGAGAAAGACAATCGCCCACGAGAACGACAGCGCCGACACCGCCGGCTGACCGAGGCGGCCAACCCAGAAGGTATCCGCGAGATTGTAGCCGACCTGCAGGAGGTTCGTGAGCACGATCGGCACCGAAAGGATGACCAACGGCTTCAGCAGCGCGCCATCGGTGACATTGACGGCCCGATCGCGTCCCGACTGACTCATCGGGCCCCCGTCTGCGTCGGCCCAACGCCGACGCTGGCCGGCGGCGACAGAAGCGATGCTCCCGGCGGGGCCGAGCAGCGTGGCCACACATGGCTATCGGTGGGAGGCTCTCGCAACGAACACGACATACCGATATTTAGAACGGTGGACGGTTACCGGTTCCGCTCGGTTGGTGGCCAGTTCTCGTGGCGACGAGAGGATCAGTTGTAGTGGTCTTTGAGATACGCCGAGATCTCGCCGCTGTCAGCGATGTAGCCGTCCGGTAGCTCGTCGTCGACAAGGGCGGGAATACCGCGTTGTCCGGTGACGGATGCAAGCTCATCACGCTCGTCTTTCTCATCCGGAACGATGATCTCCTCGTAGTCGACGGACAACACGTCAAGCACACGACGAACACGTTTCGAGTACGGACAGTCTGGTCGATCGTAGAGGGTGAACTCTGTCATCACTCTGTATTTGACTGCTCAAATATTATACCTACCTCGGCTGTGTAGCGTCGTCGCATCACCGGCAGCGAGGGGGTGACCACCCGCCGATCACGACGGCCGCCGGAGGCGTTTCAGCCTGTAATACCGCCTGAACAATCATCGCAAACAGGGTTATAGACGTGGAACGCGTCTAGTTGAGTATGAAACAAACACCCTCCACGGAGCAGTCAGCGGTGTTACGGAAGACTGTCCTGTTCTGTCAGGGTTGTGAGTATCACGCCCCAACAACCGGTTCCTGGGTCATCCACGAGAAAGCCAGCTGTGAAGTCTATGAGTGTCCGCACTGCCGAGAGACCGTCACCGTCAGAGATCGCATGGATTAGTTGTTGTTGGCCCACTCGTGGGCAGCCGCCTGTAACTCCTTATCACGATCAGATTCGATCCGAAGCTCCGGCACCGGTGCCGGTGTCCCGTTTTCATCGATTGCAACAAAAACAAAGACGCTCGCGGTCGTCAGTTCGCGCTCGCCGGTACGGGGTTGTTCCCGATAGGCCCGCAGTCGAACCTTCACGCTCGTCTTCCCATGCTCGAACACGTAGGCCTCGATGACGGCGGTATCACCCTGCGGGATCGGCCGCTCAAAGTTCATCCGATTGATGCTGGCGGTCACACAGGGTTCACCGGCAAACCGCATCGCCGACAGCGCGCCGGTCTGATCCATCCACTTCATGACGTTGCCACCGTGGGCGGTCTCGTAGTTGTTGGTGTGGTTGGGTTGGATTCGGTGGCGGTTCTCGATGTAGGTCTCTTCGATCGTTGGCATACTCACAGCGAGTGCGCCAGGACGGAAAACAGTGGCTCACAACAAAATACCGCAATCAACACAGGCGTGTCAGTCGGCTGCAGCCTCTTCGAGCGGTTCAACGTCAAGACAGCCGCAGGCGTCACGTTCCGGATCGAAGCAGTCGGGACACTCGGATCGACGGTCGATAATCGTGTCCAGTCGCTCGGCGACGGTGCCGTCGATGACCGGTTCAAGTTCGCGGGCCTCTTCACGGAAATCCTCGACATCAAGCACGTTGATCAGGAACCGCTCGATGATGCAGTAGGTCTGCAGCGCGTCACGCGCTTGGACGATCCCATCGTCGGTCAGGGAGACGCCTTTGTACTTCTCGTGTTCGGCAAGGCCACGCGCTTCGAGTTTGCCGATCATCTCGTTTGCACTGGCGGGGCTGACATCAAGCATCTCGGCGACTCGACCCGTAGCGGCGGGGCTGTTGTCCTCCTGTTGGATGAGGTAGATCGCCTTGAGGTATTGGTCAGCCGTATTCATCGGTTGGGCTCCGGTTCGGTGGGGGCGGTCACAACTAGTTGTTTGGGACTCATTCGCGTTGCTCCATAACCGTAGTGATTGTTTCGACGGCGTCGCGTTCGGCATCTCGAAGCTCTCGAAGCACCGACAGCAAATGCGCTTTGTCGACGGTGAATGTGGTCTCGCTGGCTTCGATCGCGTCGATCATATCCTCGTAGAACTTGTAGCCGGTTTCTTCGTTGCAGAGTTGGTCGTAAAGCACCCCATCGAAGTCATCCGGTTTTGTCTGCCCATAGCTGGCATCGACAAGCGCGTTGATCTCATCGAAGGGGATGCTGTCGGCTGCAAGGCCGGAGATAAGCGTGGTAAGTCTGTCACGGCGGGCCGCGGATCGCTCGGCGGCCTCGGCCAGCAACGACTCCAACGCCGCATCTGGCTCCGGTAACGACTCACGGTGATTGTTGGCACGGGATTCGGTCACTTCCTCAAGCACGATGCCGATCTGCAGCAGTCGTGCGAGTTGCTGATCGGAATCGACACGCTGTCGTAAGCTCATTGATTGTCGCCCCGTACAGCCGATAATCGCATACCTACTACTGGCCAGTGGGCAAACTTACCGTTTTCCCTTTTTCAGCGCCAACAGCCACGCAAAACGGGCGTTATGACGCTACCCAAAACCGCGCTGTCGATGCGCGGTCAGCAATCTTGGGTGTGATGGTTAGTCGAGCCGTTCGATGATCAGCTCTGAGAGGTCATCGCGGAACTCCTCGACATCGATCTCCTCGAACACCGGCACGAAAAAGCCCTCAACAAGCATGTTGCGGGCCGTGTTCGGATCGATCGACCGAGAGGTCATATACAGCATGTCCTCCGCATCGACCTGTCCCACGGTTGCCGAGTGGCTGGCCTCGGTGTCGTGGTTGTTGATGATCAGCTTCGGCGAGGCGTCAGCCTCGGACTCGTCGGACAGCATGAGCGTGTTCTCCCGCTGATAGGAGTTTGTGTTCCACGCGCTGTCGCCGACATCCTGTACACCCTCGTACACCGAGCGCGCAACGTCGTCGAGGACGCCACGGGTGACGAGGTCGGCGGTCGTGTTCTCGTTTTCGTGCCAGACACGAGCGTTGACATCGAGGTGCTGATCCTCGTGGCCGAAGAACGCACCAACGATCTTGCTCTCGGAGGCCTCGCCAGCGAGGGTAGTTTCGACATCCGACCGGGTGAGTCGTGAGCCGATGTTGCCCTCGATCCAGTCGGCGGTGGCGTAGGTGTCAGTCTCGGCGTGTTTACGGGTTACGTGGTAGGTACCCTCGTCGAGGTTCTGGAGTGAGCCGTACTGCACGTAGCTGTTCTCGCCGGCAACGACCTCGACGGTGTTGCTGAAGTAGCGGTCGCCGTCGGTCTCATCACCAGACTCAATCGATTCGAGGATGGTCGCCGACGCCGACTGCTCGGTGATGACTAAGGTGTGGCTGAACAGCGATCGGGAGTTCATCTCCGCGCGGATCGTCACGTCTGCAGCGTCGACACCCTCCGGTACGTAGACGACAGTACCGGTCGTGAACAGCGCGGCCGACAGCGCGGTGAGATAGTTCCGTTCGGGGTCGACGGTTGATCCGAAGTGCTCCTTGACGAGTTCCTCGTGTTCCGCAAGGGCATCCGCAAACGAGAGGACAGTCGCGCCATCAACGTCGCTCCGCTCGGTTGCATCCGACTGGTTGTCGGGATCAACAAGCGACTCGAAGTCCAGTGATTCGAGATCAGTCCAGCGACGGCCGGGTGTCTGGATGACATCCGGGAGGTCAAGCTCGTCGAGTGCCGCAAGCGCGGCGAGTCGCTGTTCGAGGAGCCAGTCTGGCTCGTCGCGTGCCGCGGAGATCTCTTCGACCGTCTCCTCGGAGAGTGTCGTTGGAACCTGAACACTCATCCGAGCGAGCCCTCCATCTCAAGCTCAACGAGGCGGTTCAGTTCGACCGCATA